>NZ_JBITDA010000003.1:0-545628 GCF_044453765.1 Streptomyces sp. NPDC051636
CCGCTACGACAAGACCGCGACCATCTACCTCGCCGGACTCCACATCGCCGGCATCTTCCTCTGGTCCGCCCGATGATCCAAACGAAACCGCCTAGTGCTGACCGGATGGGTTCACCGGCTCGCGACGTCCGGCACGGCACCTCGCCGTGTTGTCGCATCACCCGGTACATCCAGTGCGCGGGCGATGCTCCGCCTTGCGATGCACCACGCCGGACGCCGCGAGCTTTCCGGCAACCTGTCCGGTCACAGCACTCGCTAGACGGTGACGTCGCTCTCCGGGGTCTGTGCCGTGTCCGGCGTGCGGCCCCGGCCGCGCCGTCTGCGTACAGCCCGGGTCAGGGCGGACACCGCGCCCGCCAGGAACAGCCCGCCCACGACGACGGGGATGCCCGCGAACCACGGAGCCTCCCAGGCGCCGCCGGCGTCACCGGCGTAGATCACGCCCGCGACGGTGAGGAAGAAACCGGCGACCAGCTTCCCGGGCTGAAACTCATGACGCAGCACGGGTGACCTCCACCTGTCCCACACCGACCTGGACGTCGATGTCGATCGTGCCGGTGTTCTCGCCGCCCGTCGGCGACAGCGTCACGTCCTTGTGCCTGCCCGGCTTCACGTCCACGTCCTTCTTGTCGTCCCCCGGCAACCGGATGTCGCCCACACCCACGTCGATGCTCATCCTCACGGTCACGTCGGCAGGCGTGATCACCTTCAGTTGCCCCGCGCCGACCGCGGCCTGCGTCTCCAGCGTCTGCCCCCTGCCGGGCCGCACCCGGCTCAGGTCCAGGGTGCCGACGCCCGTGCCGACGTCGTACTTCGGCTGCACGTCCGTCGCGGTGGCGGGCGTCCACGACGTGCGTATCCAGTGCGTGGTGATGTTCTTGGGCAATGCCGCCGCGCCGATCAGCAGTGCCGCCGTCACGATCGCCAGGAACACCGATCCGGCCCCCGTCCGCCCCAGGAAGGCGCTGACCGCGATACCGAGTCCGAAGACGACCAGCGCCCAGGCCAGGCCGGTCTGCAGGCTGGTGGCGAGCGGATGCTCCTCCCACGTCGCGCCGGTGCGCAGGCCCCCGGCCAGCAGGGCGAGGAGGAAGACCCAGCCGCCGATCCAGCGCGGGCCGCGCGGCCTGGTGGGCGCGGTGTGCCGAGTGCGTATGCCGTCGTAGGCGTTCCAGGAGTCGCCGCGGCCGATGTTGACCGCCGCCGCGATGTCGCGGTCCCGCGAGTCCCCGGGGCCCCACAGATAGCCGGTGCCGCCGACGTGGGTGCCGTCCTTGACGATGGGGTCACGCCACCAGGACGGGTAGGCGGTGGCGACCGGCGGTGCCTGGGCCTCCGGAGGGGCGTCGGCGACGGCTTGGGCGGCCAGCGGATCGGAGTCGGGGGCGTCGCGCCGCCGCGACCAGTACCCGGCGCCGGCCAGGAGCACGGAGAGGACCACGGCGAAGGTGAGCACCCCGCCGTTCCTCAGCATGGTCAGGAAGACCCCGCACCCGACCAGGGCGAACAGCACGGCCGCCAGCGCCTGGCCGTCGACCCGGCCGGTCAGCAGCTTGCGGACCTCGTTCTCCTCCTCGTCCTCGTACGGCACGAAGAGCCACGCGAAGCCGTAGAAGATGAGCCCGATCCCGCCGGACGCGGCCAGCACCGCGAGCGTGATCCGGAAGATCACGGGGTCCATGTCGGTGTGCCGCCCGAGCCCGGCGCACACCCCCGAGATCATCTTGTGCCGCCGGTCCCGCCGGAACCCGCGGGCGGCCTCGGCCGCGGCGGGCACGGCATCCGCCAGCCCGGTGCCCCGGCCGGGGCTCGGGCCGGGGCCGGGTCCCGGACCCGTCGCGGCGCGCTCGTGATCGGTCATGCGTCCATGGTGACGGCCGGGCCGCCGCGACGGCAGTCGGGATGACCCTGGGCGAACCCTGATATCGGCCCTGAGACGGCGCCGGGGACCTGTTCGACCTCCGGTTTTCCGAAGATCAGGGGTGTCTCGGGGCCGGCCCCCGATGCCCCGCTGCTCCGGCCGTGTGACCATCGTGGGCATGCCGGAAGCCGCAGCAGCGCCCCTCGACGACCCGCGGCCCCTGCGCAAGCTCTACCGCAGCAGCGACGGCCGCTGGCTCGGTGGTGTGGCGCGGGGCCTCGCCGGGCACCTCGGGCTGCCCGTGATCTGGGTGCGGCTCGTCTTCGTGGGCCTGCTCATGGGCGACGGCCTCGGCGCGCTGCTGTACGCGGCGTTCTGGTTCTTCGTCCCGCTCGGCGTCGGCGGCGTCGGCGACCAGAAGCCGCCGTCCCTGGTCGGCACGGAGACCGCGCCGGACGGCCGGCGCAGACTCGTTGCCCGCAAGCCGGACCGGGGCCAGATCGTCGCCCTGCTCCTCATGGTCGTCGTGGCCATGGTCTTCGTGGGCAGCGTCAATCTCGGCAGCGCCGCCAAGGCCTATCTGATACCCGCCGTCCTCGTCGGCGCGGGCGTCGCCCTGGTCTGGCGCCAGGCGGACAACGCCCGCCGGGCCCGCTGGGCCGAGGTCGGCAGACGCCGCCGTACCCTCACGCTCCTGCGCGCGGTCGCCGGCGTCCTGCTGGTCACCGCCGGTGTCTCCGGCATGTTCGTCCTGCAGGGCTCCGCCGCCCACCTCGGCTCCGTCCTCCAGGCCGCCCTCGCGGTCCTCGTCGGCATAACGCTGCTCGCCGGCCCCTACCTCGTCCGCATGACCCAGGACCTCTCCGAGGAGCGCCTGATGCGCATCCGCGCCCAGGAGCGCGCCGAGGTCGCGGCGCACGTCCACGACTCCGTGCTGCACACCCTGACCCTGATCCAGCGCAACGCGGAGAACGCGGGCGAGGTGCGCCGCCTCGCCCGTGCCCAGGAGCGCGACCTGCGCGCCTGGCTCTACAAGCCCGAGGGCAACGGCAAGGACGAGGCCGACGAACCCGCCACCCTCGCCGAGGCGGTGAGGCGCAACGCCGCCGAGGTGGAGGACAAGCACGGCGTCCCCATCGAGGTCGTCGTGGTCGGCGACTGCCCGCTCGACGAACGGATCGGCGCGCAGATGCAGGCCGCGCGCGAAGCGATGGTGAACGCCGCCAAGTACGGTGGCGAGGGCGGCGCCGTGCAGGTCTACGCCGAAGTCGAGGGCAGGACGGTCTTCGTGTCCGTCCGTGACCGCGGCCCGGGCTTCGACCTCGACTCGATACCCGCCGACCGCATGGGTGTCAGAGAATCGATCATCGGCCGCATGGAGCGCAACGGCGGTACGGCCCGGCTGCGGGCGGTGCCGGACGGCGGCACGGAGGTCGAGCTGGAGATGGAGAGGGCGGAGAAGACGTCATGAGCGACGCGACCGAGGCGAACGGCACGGCAGGGACGCCGGAGGCGGCCGGGACGGACCGGGCCGCGGGCGGCGCGGCCGGGCGCCACGTGCGCGTGGTCCTCGTCGACGACCACCGCATGTTCCGTACGGGAGTCCAGGCCGAGATCGGCCGGACCGAGGAGACCGGCGTCGAGGTCGTCGGGGAGGCCGCCGACGTCGACCAGGCGGTCACGGTGATCACCGCGACCCGGCCCGAGGTGGTCCTCCTCGACGTCCACCTGCCCGGCGGCGGCGGGGTCGAAGTGCTGCGCCGCTGCGCCCCGTTGATGGCCGACACCGAGCGGCCGGTCCGTTTCCTCGCCCTGTCCGTCTCGGACGCGGCGGAGGACGTGATCGGCGTGATCCGCGGCGGCGCCCGGGGATACGTCACCAAGACGATCACCGGCACGGACCTGGTCGAATCCGTCTTCCGCGTCCAGGAGGGCGACGCGGTCTTCTCCCCGCGCCTGGCCGGCTTCGTCCTCGACGCCTTCGCCTCCACGGACGCCCCGCCGGTCGACGAGGACCTCGACCGCCTCACCCAGCGCGAGCGCGAGGTGCTGCGGCTCATCGCACGCGGCTACGCCTACAAGGAGATCGCCAAGCAGCTGTTCATCTCCGTCAAGACGGTCGAGTCCCACGTCTCCGCCGTCCTGCGCAAGCTCCAGCTCTCCAACCGGCACGAGCTGACCCGCTGGGCGACGGCCCGACGGCTGGTGTAAGCCTCACACCACCCGGCTCGCCCCCGCGAACGGCATCTCGTCGATCGGTGCCAGCCGCACCGGCGCCGAGGGGTTCGGCGCGTGGATCATCTGTCCATTGCCCACGTAGATGCCGACGTGGCTGATGCCGGAGTAGAAGAACACGAGGTCACCGGGGGCGAGTTCGGACCGAGAGACGCGGCGGCCCGCGGTGATCTGGGCGTATGTCGTCCGGGGCAGGGAGATGCCGGCGGAGCGGTAGGCGGCCTGGGCGAGGCCCGAGCAGTCGAAGGCGTGCGGGCCCGTCGCGCCCCACACGTAGGGGCTGCCCAGCTTCTGGTAGGCGTACGCGACGGCCGCCGCCGCGCGGGAGTCGGGTGCCGCGACGGACCCCGGCGCCGGGAGGGCGTCCCGCGTACCGTTCGCGGCCGACCGCGAGGCGGGCCCCGTCCCGTCCGCGGTGACCCGTGTCCGCTCGCGCGGGGTCAGCCGGTCCAGCAGCCGCCGTGCCTCGTCCAGCTTCCCGGTGACGGTCTTCTTCTGCCGCTTCAGCTCCGCCTGTTCGGACCTGAGCGACGCCAGCTCGGCATGGGCGGCGCCGCGCAGCTGCTCGATCTCCCGCAGCCGCTTCCGTACCCGCGCCACGGCCTGCGTCTGCCGGTCGCCGGCCCGTTCGGCGAACGCGGCCCCCCGCAGGTACTGGTCGGGATCGTCGGACAGCGCCAGTTGCAGCGCCGGGTCGAGCCCGCCGCTGCGGTACTGCGCCGCGGCGATCGAACCCAGCGCCCCGCGTGCCGAGTTCAGTTTCTCCTGCTTGCGGGCGGCCTCGTCCCGCAGGGTGTTCAGCCGTTGCTGGGCCGTGTCGGCCTTCTCCTTCGCGCCGTTGTACTTCTCGGTGGCGGTCTCCGCCTCCTGGTACAGCTTGTCCACCTTCGCCCTGACCTGGGCCGGCGTCAGCTGCGGCGCCGCGTGTCCGGTCCCGTCGAAGCCCGTCGCGGTCGCCGCGCCCGCCAGGGCGATGGTCGCCGCCGTCCGGGCGGTGTTTCCGCTGAGCGGGCGCTGTCTGGGCTTGCGGTGTGCTGCCACCTGGACCGTCACGTCCTCTCGTACGACCGCCGTGGGGGGGGGAGCGGTTTACGCGTCCGGCGGCGGCCTGCACAGGGGGAGCGGGCCGCCGCCGGACCTTCTCGGCGGTGGTGTCCGACTGCCGCCCCTGGCCCGGGCGGCGGTGGGGAGCCGGTCACCTGGTGGAGGACGCTAAACCCGACGGTGACGGCTCGGTAACGCCATGTACGGAACTGACGTCACCGGACCGCCGGGTGTCCGCGCATGACCGTGCTCCCGGCCCACAGCCGCCGACTTCGGGCAGCGCGTTGACCGATGCGGCGGTTTCCGGGGCGCGGGAGAGTCAAGTGATGCTATGGGGCGCATGTAGTGCGGCCAATTAGACTGCGGCGCCATGGACTTACTCATCAATCTGTTCATCGGCCTGCACATGGTCGGCATCGCCGCGATCCTCGGCGGCATCCTGAGCCAGGTGAAGGCGATGGGCCGGGGCGAGGCCCGCTTCGTCCCCTTCATGCTGCGCGGCGCCCTCGCCATGTTGGGCACCGGTGTGATCCTGGTAGGGCTCAACCGGGCCGACGACCAGGACGTCAACATGATCAAGATCGGCGTTAAGCTGGCCCTGTTGATCGTGATCCTCGGGCTCGTCTACGTGAAGCGGGACGAGGAGCGGGTGGACAAGAGCCTCTTCGGCCTGGTGGGCCTGCTGACCACGGCGAACATCCTCATCGCCGTGCTGTGGACCTGACCGCGCCCCCCTCGGTCACCTGCCGCGGACCGAACCGGGCCAGGCGAGCGCCTCGGGCCGTTGCCGGCCTGGAACCGGCGGACGATGCCGGCCCGTTGCTTGTACGTGGCTTGACTGTTCAAGCAGGACATCAGGAAGTTTTCGCCCGATTCCCCTTGTGTCAGTGGCTGCCCACGTCATGGCCCTCCTGAGCGGGTTGGTCACCGGCCCCGGAATGCCGGGTCGTCCCCTTCACGGAGCGGCTGCCTCCTCGATCGCGGTCCGGCTCCTGTACCGGCCCGTGGGCTTTCCGGCAGGACGCAAGGAAATCACCAGCACAGCTGCTCCGAAGAGTGCGATGAGCATGATCCAGGCCGCGCCGACGTGCACAGCGTGAACAAACGCATCGTCTGCAGCGTGCGCAAGAGTGGGCCGGTGGACCGCGGTGGTGACATGCCGGGCCTGTTCGGGCGGAAACCCGCGCCCGGTCCTGCACCGGCCCGGGTGCATCGCTCAGCGAGGGTTCGATCGCGCGCCGGTACACGATCGACATGATCGTGCCGCCAACTGCGACTCCCGATCACGCTGCCGGTCTGGCGCACGGTGTTGGTGACAGTCGACCCGGCACCGGCCCGATCCAACGGCAGGGAGCTGATCAATGGCTGCCATCACCGGGCCGATCACCATGCCGATGGAGAGGCCCTGGACCAGCGACAGGATCTCGCTTACGGATGAGCGGGGTTTGCAGTCCGCGGAACCCGTAGGCGCCCATGGTCAGCGCCGCCCTGGTGAGCGCTGGTGTGGTGACAGGCGTAGCGGCCAGCGGCGAACCACATGCCGGCCTACAACGGGCTCAGGCCGGTCGCACCACGCTGTGGATGATCGATTCGCCGCCGTAGTAGATCGACTCCTCGCGGACGTAGGTACCCGGCTTGGGGGCGTGGATCATCATGCCGTTGCCGATGTAGATGCCGACGTGGCTGACATCGTCGTAGAAGAAGACCAGGTCACCGGGCTGGGCGTCGGCGAGGGGAACCGTGGTGCCCGCCTCGACCTGGTCGTAGGTGGTGCGCGGCAGGCTGACGCCGGCGGCCTTCCAGGCGGCCTGGGTCAGGCCGGAGCAGTCGTAGGAGCCGGGGCCGGTGGCGCCCCAGACGTAGGGTTTGCCGATCTGGGCACGGGCGAACGCGATCGCTTTGTCGGCCATGGTGGCGTACGAGGGCGACGTGCCGGAGGAGCCGGACGAGGTTCCGCTCGCCGAGCCCGACGAGCCCGACGAGTCGGACGACGAGCTGTCCTGTTGCGCCGCCGCCGCCTCCTGCTGCTGCTTCGCGAGCTCCGCCGCCTTGCGCGCGGCCTCCTCCCGCTTCTGCCTCTCGATCGCCGCGAGCCGCGCCTTCTCCTGGGCCGTCAGCGTGGACAGCAGTTCCCGTGCGGTGGCGAGCTTCTTCTGGACGGTGGCCTTGGCGGTCTGCAGGTCGTTCCGCGACTCGGTCAGCGTCTCGAGGCTCTTGGTCGCCTCCTGCCGCTTCTTCATGGTCGCGGACTGCTGGGTGACGTAGTCGTCGACCGCGTCCTTCTGCCGGGAGGTCAGCCGGCTCATCAGCTGCGTCTGGTCGAAGTAGTCCTGCGGGGTGTCCGCGAGCAGGAAGGTGGCGGTGTCGGGGGCGGTGGCCCCGGTCCGGTACTGGGCCGCGGCGAACGAACCCAGCTTCTCGCGCGCCTTGTTGAGCTTCTCCGTGCGCTTGGCCACCTCGTCGAGGAGGGCGTCGACCCGTCTGCGCTGCTTACCGGTGTTCTCCTTGGCCGCGTTGTACTTCTCGGTCGCCGACTCCGCCTGCCGGTACAGGTCGTCGACCTTCTTCTCGACCTCCTCAAGGCTCGGCTTGTCACCGTCAGCGGACGGGGTGGCGTCGGCCGTCTGGGAGAGCAGGGCCATGGAGGTGAGCGCGGCGGTGGCGAGGGCGGGGGTGCGTATACCAGCCACACCCGAGGGACGCTTGCGGTGCGACGCCAAGGGAGGCGACTCCTTCCAATGTTCCGCCTACCGGGTTAGCTGTCGGGTTCGGGCGGGTGGTTCGGAAGGGTTGCCCTACGGCCCTTCTCCCGGAGGGAGACGGACCGATTCACCCCAAGTTCGGTTGGGTCCCCGGCTCCGGTCGCCGCAGGGCGGCGCGCCGGACTCGGCGGAGGCCGCGCGGCCCGGCGACGTTCGCCGGTGGGGGCGTGCGGCCCGCCCGGCACGGTAGCCAACTCCTGTGGCTCATGTGAAGATTGATGCACGATATGCCCGATACATTTCTGTGACCCGGGGCAGAGATCCATTTCGGGTGACAGTGCGGCTCCGCAGAGTGAGCGGCGGGGAATCCGGTCATTTCCCGGGGCGGCGGCCGGTTGCCGGTGGGGCGCCCTAGACTCGGAGAGCGATGAGCAGCCTCTTTGACGACAGCTTCCTGGCGGACCTCCAGGCCCCTCGCGGGCACGAGGAGGAGCCCCCGCCACCGCCCGAGGACGAGCACGCTCCGGAGCCGGTTCCGGACGATCTGTTCGGGGGGAAGTTCGACGTGCCGCCGGACCGGGACGCCTACTACCGCGACGGCGCCCACCGCCCGGCCGTCGACTCGGCCGCGCTCCTGGAGGGGCTGAACGACAACCAGCGGGCCGCCGTCGTCCACTCCGGCTCCCCGCTGCTCATCGTGGCCGGCGCCGGCTCCGGCAAGACCCGCGTACTCACCCATCGCATCGCCTACCTGCTGGGCGAGCGGGGCGTGCACCCCGGGCAGATCCTCGCGATCACCTTCACCAACAAGGCCGCGGGCGAGATGAAGGAGCGGGTCGAGCAGCTCGTCGGCCCGCGCGCGAACGCGATGTGGGTGATGACCTTCCACAGCGCGTGCGTGCGCATCCTGCGCCGGGAGAGCAAGAAACTCGGCTTCACGTCGTCGTTCTCGATCTACGACGCCGCCGACTCCAAGCGCCTGATGGCCCTGGTCTGCCGCGATCTGGACCTCGACCCCAAGCGCTTCCCGCCGAAGTCCTTCAGCGCCAAGATCTCCAACCTGAAGAACGAGCTGATCGACGAGGAGGACTTCGCCGCCCAGGCCACCGACGGCTTCGAGAAGACCCTCGCCCAGGCCTACGCCCTCTACCAGTCGCGGCTGCGCGAGGCCAACGCCCTGGACTTCGACGACCTGATCATGACGACGGTCAACCTGCTGCGCGCGTTCCCGGACGTTGCCGAGCACTACCGCCGCCGGTTCCGCCACGTCCTGGTCGACGAGTACCAGGACACCAACCACGCCCAGTACGCCCTCGTGCGCGAACTCGTCGGCACCGCCGGGCACCCGGTGGACGTACCGCCCGCCGAGGACGACCTGCAGCCCGCCGAGCTGTGCGTGGTGGGTGACGCCGACCAGTCGATCTACGCCTTCCGCGGCGCGACCATCCGCAACATCCTCCAGTTCGAGGAGGACTACCCGGACGCGACGACGATCCTGCTGGAGCAGAACTACCGCTCCACCCAGACGATCCTCTCGGCGGCCAACGCGGTCATCGAGCGCAACGAGTCCCGCCGGCCGAAGAACCTGTGGACCAACGCGGGCGCGGGCGCCCGCATCACCGGGTACGTCGCCGACACCGAGCACGACGAGGCGCAGTTCGTCGCCGACGAGATAGACCGCCTCACGGACGCGGGCGAGGCGAAGGCCGGGGACGTCGCCGTCTTCTACCGCACCAACGCCCAGTCCCGTGTCTTCGAAGAGGTCTTCATCCGCGTCGGCCTGCCCTACAAGGTCGTCGGCGGCGTCCGTTTCTACGAGCGCAAGGAGGTCCGGGACGTCCTGGCCTACCTGCGCGTCCTCGCCAACCCGGAGGACTCGGTCCCGCTGCGCCGCATCCTCAACGTCCCCAAGCGGGGCATCGGCGACCGCGCCGAGGCGATGATCGACGCCCTGTCCCAGCGCGAGAAGATCAGCTTCCCGCAGGCGCTCAAGCGCGTCGACGAGGCGTACGGCATGGCCGCGCGCTCCACGAACGCCGTCAAGCGGTTCAACACGCTGATGGAGGACCTCCGTACGATCGTCGAGTCCGGCGCGGGCCCGGCGACCGTCCTGGAGGCGGTGCTCGAACGCACCGGGTATCTGGCCGAGTTGCAGGCCTCCACCGACCCGCAGGACGAGACCCGCATCGAGAACCTTCAGGAACTCGCGGCGGTGGCACTGGAGTTCGAGCAGGAGGCCGGTGAGGGCGAGGAGCCGGGCTCGCTCTCCGACTTCCTGGAGCGGGTGGCGCTGGTCGCCGACTCCGACCAGATCCCCGACGAGGACGAGGACGGCTCCGGTGTCATCACCCTGATGACCCTGCACACCGCAAAGGGCCTCGAGTTCCCGGTCGTGTTCCTCACCGGCATGGAGGACGGCGTCTTCCCGCACATGCGCGCCCTCGGCCAGACCAAGGAGCTGGAGGAGGAGCGGCGCCTGGCGTACGTCGGCATCACGCGTGCGCGGGAGCGGCTGTATCTGACCCGGTCGGCGATGCGCAGCGCGTGGGGCCAGCCGTCGTACAACCCGCCCTCACGCTTCCTGGAGGAGATCCCGCCCGCGCATGTGGAGTGGAAGCGGAAGGGAGCGGCGGCCCAGGTGTCCTCGGGACCGGCGTCGGGAGTGGCGGCCTCGCTGTCGTCGTCCCGCTCGCGCTCCTCGGCGTCGGGCGCGTCCGGTTTCGCCACGCGCCGCACCTCGGAGAAGCCGGTGGTGGGCCTGGCCGTCGGGGACCGGGTGACGCATGACCAGTTCGGGCTCGGCACGGTCGTCGCGGTGAAGGGCACGGGCGCGAACGCCGAGGCGACGATCGACTTCGGTGACGCCAAGCCGAAGCGGCTGCTGCTGCGGTACGCGCCGGTGGAGAAGCTGTAAGACGTCAGGGCGGCAAGGGTCCGGGGGTGCGTCCCCCGGGGCCTACGTCGGGTCGAGCCCGTGGCTGCGCAGCCACGGCAGCGGGTCTATGGCCGCCCCGCCGCCCGGCCGGACCTCGAAGTGCAGGTGCGGGCCGGTGGAGTTGCCGGAATTCCCGGAGTACGCGATCGGCTGCCCGGCTTTGACGCTCGTACCGGAGGGAACCCGGTAACTGGAGAGGTGGCAGTACCAGGTCTCCGTGCCGTCCTTCGCCGTCAGGATCATCATGTTGCCGTAGGCGCTGTTCCACTGCGTCCGTACGGTGCCGTCGGTCGCGGCCATCACGGTCGTCCCGTACGCGACGGGGAAGTCGATGCCGGTGTGCACGGACATCCAGTTCACGCCCGCCTGCCCGAAATAGGCGCTGAGCCCTTTCTGCGTGACCGGAAGGACGTACTTGGGGCGCAGCCGCTCCTTGCGGGCCGCCTCCGCCGCCGCCTTCTTCTTCTCGGCTTCCTGCTGGGCCTTGAGGTCGATGCGTTCCTGCGTCCGGCTGGCCCGGTCGGCGAAGTCGTCGGCGCCGGCGGAGAGGGTCTTGAGCTGGGTGTCAAGCTTGCTGTTGGCGACGGACGGCTTGACCGCATGCGTGTCCGAAGCGGCGGCCGTCGTGCCCTTGCCGCCGTCGGTCAGACTGCCGACGGAGGCGGCGGCGATTCCGGCGACCCCCATGACGCATGCCGAGGGCACGGCGACGGTCAGCAGCGCCGAGCGCTTGGGAGGCGTACGGCGGCGGGAGCGCGCCGCACTCCGGGAGCCCGCCCGGGGCGGGGCCGGGGTGATCTCTTCCTGGTCGTCGAGCAGCGGGGCGACGGTGGGCAGCTCGCCGGTGGCGGCCGACTCGCCGTCGTCCGCGGGGTGTTCCTGGGCGGCTTCCTCGTAGGGGACCTGCTCGAAGGTGGCGGTCGCCTGCTGGTCGAAGGGCTGCTCGAAGGATTCGGGCTGCTGCTCGGGCTCGGCGGCGGTGCCGTCGGAGTTCCACTGCGTGGCGTCGTACGCGCCGGTGTCGAAGGCCTGCGTGCCCCATTCCCACTGCTGGGTGAGGTCGGCGGCGGCACCGGCCTGGTCGGGCCGGAGCCAGGCGCTCGCGTCCCACTGGCCGCTGGTGTCCGGGGCCGTGGCCTGGTGCGGGACACCGGCGAGCTGCTGGTGACCGGTCGTCCAGGCGGTGGAGTCGTAGGTGCCGGAGTCGTAGGCGGTGTGGTGCTGGGCCGCGTACGGGTCGTAGTGGCCGGTCTGGTGGCCGCCGGTCGCCCACTGGGTGGTGTCGTACGCGCCGGTGGCGTGGTCCTCGCCCGGGATGTTGCCGAAGAGCGGGTCGGTCTCGAAGGTCGTGGTGGCGTGGGCGCCGGTGTGGAAATCGGTGGCGCCGTAGTCGCCGTACGTGGTGAAGTCGCCGTAGTGGGCTTCCTGGCCCCCGTGGGTCGCGTAGTGCGCGGAGGCGGCGTCGGAAGCCGGAGCCGGGGTGGTCGTGGTCCCCGACGGGTGACGGTCGTTCACCAACTTCTCTTTCGCCTCGACAACAGGGGCTGGCAGAGCAGTGCGGCGACTGTACCCGGCGGTACGCGGGCGCGACAATCTTCGGCCGGTTTCGCGTGCGAAGGAAACGGGCAATCGGCCGTGTTTCGGGGGACGGCGGGCACGGGTTTGGCTTTGCGTTCGAAGAGTGTTCGATGCCAGGCGGCTGTCCGGGCCCGTAAGCGGGCTGTGCCGGGCGGCTGTTGCGCCGTCCGGCACGTCCGCCGTCAAGCCGGGGTCAAGAAGCGACCGTGAGCCCGCCCCGGCGTTTCGCGGCCCCCGCCGTCGGCCGCTCGGTGTCGAGGGCCTGCCGTATCCCGGCGGCGACGGCCGGGTGGACGGGCAGGGCGAGATGCCCGATCCCGGTCACCGGCACGTTCAGGGCCATCAGGTCGGGGTGGTCGATACGGGCCGTCTCCAGCGGGTCCATCAGGGAGTCGAGGTCGCTCCAGAAGCTCACGAAGTACGTACGGCAGCCGGGCGCGGGCCGGGTCAGCTCCTCGATCAGCTCCGAGTCGGGGCGCATCTGGCGCACGATCGGGTGCGCGTTCGCCAGCGGCACGGCCCGGGTGCCGCCGTGCGGGCTGCCGAGCGTCACGAGCGTACGGACCCGGAGGTCACCGCCGAGCCGCTGCACGTAGTAGCGCGCGATCAGTCCGCCGAGGCTGTGGCCCACGACGTCGACCTGGGGGCTGCCGGTCCGCTCGCAGACCTCCTCTATGTGCCGGCCCAGCAGCTCCGCCGCGACACGGATGTCCCGGGTCAGCGGCGAGTAATTGAGCGACTCGACCCGCTGCCTGCCGTGCTGGAGGAGACTGCGGCGCAGCAGCACGAAGACCGAGCGGTTGTCGATGAAGCCGTGCAGCAGGACGACCGGGGGCCGCTCCTGGACCGGCAGCTTGGCGCCGCCCGGCGCGGGCACCGCCACGGCAGGGGAGCGGTGCTCCTGGATGATGCCGGTCGGATAGAGCAGCACATGCCCCGCCAGGATGGCGGCTTCCAGGGCGGTCGCCTTCAGCAGAGCCAGGGAGAGCCCCGCGAGTCTGTCCGGCACGAGGCGGCGGCAGAGCGGAAGTATGGGTTCCAGTGCCCTGGTGACCTTCATGGCCGGCCTCCTGCCCGCACGCAGGAGAACGGCTCCGTCCCCCGTGTGCCCTCGTGGGATTCCGCGGGGAACGTGGCCAACGGGGCGCGAGCGGCCCGCGAGAGATGCGTGGGGCGTGCGGCGCCCGCGGCGTCCTGCCCGACGTGCCCTTCGTGACCCCGTGGACCACGCCGCGGCTCCCGAACGTGTCCCACCGTGTGATTTCCCCCTCGGTCAGCACCGTGAAACTGGCGGTTGAGGGATGCTGTGGATAACGTTCGTTCACTTCTCGCTTCATGGAGGCAGCGATGGGTGTGGCAGCCGGTCCGATCCGCGTGGTGGTGGCCAAGCCGGGGCTCGACGGCCACGACCGCGGCGCCAAGGTGATCGCGCGGGCGCTGCGCGACGCCGGCATGGAGGTCATCTACACCGGCCTCCACCAGACGCCGGAACAGATCGTCGACACCGCGATCCAGGAGGACGCCGACGCGATCGGCCTGTCCATCCTCTCCGGCGCCCACAACACCCTCTTCACGGCGGTCATCGACCTCCTCAAGGAGCGCGACGCCGAGGACATCCTGGTCTTCGGCGGCGGCATCATCCCCGAGGCGGACATCGCCCCGCTGAAGGAGAAGGGCGTCGCGGAGATCTTCACGCCCGGGGCGACCACGGCGTCGATCGTGGAGTGGGTGCGGGAGAACGTGCGTCAGCCCGCGGGGGCGTAGCACCTCCGGCGGGTGTGCCCGGAGGGCCGGCGCACCATGCCGGGCGCTGTTCAGTGCGCCTCGGCCGAACCCAGCTCGTCGGCCATCGCCGCGCGCAGGCGCAATGTCGTCACGAGCCGCTGGAAGGCCTCCGCCCAGTACCCCCCGGCCCCCGGCGACGCGTCCTCCGGTTCGTCCGGCACCGCCAGCAGCCCGTCCAGCCGTGACGCCTCCGCCGGATCCAGGCACCGCTCGGCCAGGCCCATCACACCACTGAAACTCCATGGATAACTCCCCGCGTCCCGCGCGATGTTGAGAGCGTCCACCACCGCCTGCCCGAGCGGCTCGGCCCACGGCACCGCGCACACCCCGAGCAACTGGAACGCCTCCGACAGCCCGTGCGTCGCGATGAACCCGGCCACCCACGCGGCCCGTTCCCCGGCGTCCAGCGTGCCCAACAGCTTGGCGCGCTCGGCCAGGGAGACCGCCCCGGGACCGCCCGCCTCGGGCGCCGAGGGCGAGCCGAGCAGCGCCCGGGCCCACTCGGCGTCCCGCTGCCGCACCGCCGCGCGGCACCAGGCCGCGTGCAGCTCGCCCTGCCAGTCGTCCGCGACCGGCAGCGCCACGATCTCCTGAGGCGTGCGCCCGCCGAGCCGTGCCGGCCAGGCCCCGAGCGGGGCGGCCTCCACCAACTGGCCCAGCCACCACGACCGTTCTCCTCTGCCCGTAGGAGGTTTGGGCACTACACCGTCTCTCTCCATCCTCGTGTCGCACTCAAGGGGCGCTTCCACCGCGATCGTCGGCGTGTCCCGTGTGTGATCGATGGCCACGCAGGCCCCCGCCCGGACCGCCATCCGGGCGGCGAGCGCCGAACCGGGCAGCGCGGAGAGCAACTCGGCCGCCGTCGCCCGTACGTTGCGGCTGCGGTCGGCCAGGGCCTGCTCCAGGAAGGGCTCGTCCTCGGCGGACAGCCCCGTGCGCAGCGAGTCGAGGAACATCAGCCGGTCCTCCGCGCGCTCCGTTGCCCAGGTGCCCGCAAGCAACTCGCGCCCGACCGCGGGCCTGTGCGCCCGGATCGCCGTTAGCAGCGCGACCCGCTCGGCGAACAGCCCCTCCTCCCAGAGCCGTCGCACCTCGTCGGCGTCGTCCGGGTCCGGCAGCGCCGCGCCGCCGCCGGGCGCCGCGCGCAGGGCGAACCGCCAGTCCGCGTTCAGCCGGGCCAGCCACAGCGCGCGCGGCCCCGCGAACGCCAGCACCGCCGGGCGCAGGTCCGTACGTCCCCGGGCCGCGTCCAGCAGCGCGGGCAGCGCCTGCGGAGGCGGGGCGTAGCCGTGCGCGTTCGCCGCCGCGAGCCACTGGGGCAGCAGCTCCATCAGATCCGGCGAGGTGCCCCGGCGGCCGCCGCCCGGGCCGGGGCGGTCGGCCAGCAGCGTCGCCAGCCTGCGCGCCGCCGGGCCGGGCAGCGCGGGGCGCGGGTCCCCGGGCGCCGGTTGTGGCCGCGGGGCCGCCGGCGCCGGCCGCAGCCCGGCCCGCCGCCGTACGGTCTCCACGGCCGCCGAGTCCAGCAGCGCCACCGGCGCGTTGGTCCCCGGGGCGCTGCCCGCCGGCGGCCGCCGGTCGGTACCGAGCAGGGCCGTGGTGACGAGCTCCTCCCAGGCGCCCGCTGCGGGCGAGTCCGCCGGAGCGGGGGTGCTGTTCATGACGTGCCTCTCGGTCGGCGGGCGGTGCGGCGACGCGGTGGGAGTCGTGGAGTGAGGGAGCGGCGGATTCGTTGAACGGTTATCCACACCGGATGTCCCCCGATGCGGGCTGTATGCGCCCTTTCGCCCGGTCAGCACAGCGCCACCGCCTCCCCCGCTCCCGTCGGCCAGGCCGTCAGTGGGGTGAAGCCCCGGTGGCCGCACTCGCCGAAGACCTTGACGGGGGCGCCGCCGGAGAGGGCGACGAGGCGCCACAGGCCCGGGTGGGAGCGGGTGGTGGGGGTGAGGGGGAGAGCCGAGTCGGAGTCGGCGTCCGCCAGTTGCCAGGAGTCGCCGTCCGGGGCCGGGACGACCCGGTCCAGCGTCACGGGGACCGCGTCCAGCCACGGGTCGTCCCGCAGCGCCTCGCCGTAGCGGGCGGCCGCCTGGGCCGTGGTCAGGCCCGGCGGCCGGATCGCGGCGGGCGCGGGCGGGGCGAACCGCTCGCCCAGGGCCGCCCGCAGCCGGCCGGCACCCGGATAGGCGGACAGCTCGGCCTCCAGGGCCAGGCCGACCGGCAGCGCCAGCTCGGGGGCACGGCCGGCCGCGCCGTACGACAGCAGCAGAGCTGTACGGCCCGTCCCGGCGCCGTACAGCCATATCCGGCGTGTGGTCAGCTTGGTGTCGGACGTGTCGTACTGGGCGAGGACGAGCCAGCGGTCGCGCACCGGTGGGCCGTCCGCCGAGGCGGGCAGGCCGACGCGGGAGCGGACCGTCGCCGCGAGGCCGTCCGGGAGCCGCTCGCGGCGCAGCCAGCCCTGGTCGAGGAGGTGCAGCAGGGCGCAGTCCTCCAGCAGCCGCACCGGCCAGCCGGGCCCGGAGGCCGGTATCGCCCCCAACTCCCGCACCCGGGCCGCCAGTCCCGGCGCCTGCGCGTCGACCATGCGGGCCGCCGTCTCCTCCCACAGCCCGTACCCCGCCTGCTCGGCCGAGGCCAGGCCGCCGCGCAGCAGGTCGGCCAGCCGCTGCTCCAGCTCCGTCACACCCGCGGTGACCCGGTCGGCCCGGCGCTCCGCCCGTCGCCGCGCCGCCGCCGGATCACCGGAACCGGACGGGGAACCCCCGCCGCCCGCAGCCCGTTTCTCCTGCATGCGCTCGCGTCTGCCCGCGAGCCACTCCTCGGCCCAGTCCGGCGCCTGCGCCGCCCCCGGCACCGCACCGTCCCCCTGCGCCCACCGCAGCAGCAGGCCGAGCGCGTGCTTGCACGGGAACTTCCGGCTCGGACAACTGCACTTGTACGCGGGCCCGGCCGCGTCCGCGATGTCGACGACCGTCTGATACGGCTTGCTGCCACTGCCCTTGCACAGCCCCCACACCGTCCCCTCGTCGGAACTGCCCGTCTCGGACCACGGCCCGGCCGCCCCGAGTTTGCTCCCCGCCTTGCGTGACGCGGCGTCAGGCGCCAGTGCCAGCACCTGCTCCGCGGTCCAGCGCACCCCCTGCTCAGTCATGCCACCGACGGTAGATCCCACCACTGACAATCGGCCCTGCGAGCGCGTTTGCGCAGGTCAAAGCGATTGTCAGTGGCGTGGTGCAGGGTGGATGCCAGATCCGAACCGGCCGAGCTGGAGGGGGCCTCAGCCATGACTGTGTCCGTGGAACCGACATCCGTGCAGGTGGGTGGAGAGCAGCCGGCCGAGGCGTTGCGGCCGCACGCCGAGGACGCCTTCGCCGACGAACTCGCCGCGCTGGCCGCGCAGGACGACCGCCCGCGCCCGGCCCGCTGGAAGCTGTCGCCGTGGGCGGTGGCGACGTACCTGCTCGGTGGCACGCTGCCGGACGGCACGGTGATCACGCCGAAGTACGTGGGCCCGCGCCGCATCGTCGAGGTCGCCGTCACCACCCTCGCCACCGACCGCGCGCTGCTCCTGCTCGGCGTGCCCGGCACCGCCAAGACCTGGGTCTCCGAGCACCTGGCCGCCGCCGTCAGCGGCGACTCGACCCTGCTGGTGCAGGGCACGGCGGGCACCCCCGAGGAGGCGATCCGCTACGGCTGGAACTACGCGCGGCTGCTCGCCCACGGCCCCAGCCGCGACGCCCTCGTGCCCAGCCCGGTCATGCGGGCCATGGCGGAGGGCATGACCGCCCGCGTCGAGGAGCTGACCCGGATCCCGGCCGACGTGCAGGACACGCTGATCACGATCCTGTCGGAGAAGACGCTGCCGATACCGGAACTGGGGCAAGAGGTGCAGGCGGTCCGCGGTTTCAATCTCATCGCCACGGCCAACGACCGCGACCGCGGGGTCAACGAGCTGTCCAGCGCCCTGCGCCGCCGGTTCAACACGGTGGTGCTGCCGCTGCCGGAGAGCCCCGAGGCCGAGGTCGACATCGTCTCCCGCCGTGTCCGTCAGATCGGCCGCTCCCTCGACCTGCCGGCCCGGCCCGACGGCATCGAGGAGATCCGCCGCGTCGTGACCGTCTTCCGCGAGCTGCGCGACGGGGTGACCGCCGACGGCCGTACGAAGCTGAAGTCGCCGAGCGGCACGCTGTCGACGGCCGAGGCGATCTCCGTCGTCACAGGCGGCCTCGCGCTGGCCGCCCACTTCGGCGACGGCGTGCTGCGTCCGGGCGACGTGGCCGCGGGCATCCTCGGCGCCGTCGTCCGCGACCCGGCGGCCGACCGCGTCATCTGGCAGGAGTACCTGGAGACGGTCGTCCGCGAGCGGGACGGCTGGAAGGACTTCTACCGGGCCTGCCGGGAGGTGAGCGCGTGAACGACTCCCGCCGGCCGAGGGCATCGGCCGCAGGTCCGCTGCTGCTCGGCGTGCGGCACCACGGCCCGGGTTCGGCGCGGGCGGTGCGGGCCGCGCTGGAGGCCGCCCGGCCGGGGGTGGTGCTCGTCGAGGGGCCGCCCGAGGCCGACGCCCTGATCCCGCTGGCCGCCGACGCCGGTATGCGGCCCCCGGTCGCGCTCCTCGCCCACGCCGTCGACGAGCCCGGCCGCTCGGCGTTCTGGCCGCTGGCCGAGTTCTCCCCGGAGTGGGTCGCGATCCGCTGGGCCCTGGACCAAGGGGTTCCGGCCCGCTTCATCGATCTGCCGGCCACCCACACGATGGCGTGGGGGAGAGAGGAGGAAGGAGAAGAGGAGGAGGCCGGTGCCGCAACTGGGCCCGCCGCGGGGCCCGCTGAAGAGCCCGCTGAAGGCCCTGCCGCCGCGCACGACGTCCGCCTCGACCCCCTCGCCGTCCTCGCCGCAGCCGGCGGCTACGACGACCCCGAGCGCTGGTGGGAGGACGTCGTCGAGCACCGGGGCGTGGCCGACCGGGACCCGTTCGCGCCGTTCGCCGCGCTGGAGGAGGCCATGGCGGCGCTGCGGGAGCGGTACGGCACCGGCGGGCACGCCCGGGATCCCGTGCGGGAGGCGTACATGCGGCTCCAGGTGCGGGCGGCCCAGCGGGAGTTCGGGGACGCCGTGGCCGTGGTGTGCGGGGCGTGGCATGTGCCCGCGCTGCGGGAGAAGGCCGCCGTCAGCGCGGACCGGGCGCTGCTGAAGGGGCTGCCCAAGGTCAAGGTGGACATGACCTGGGTGCCGTGGACGCACCGCAGACTGGCCCGGGCCAGTGGGTACGGCGCGGGCATCGACTCACCCGGCTGGTACGGGCACCTGTTCACCGCGCCGGACCGGCCGGTGGAGCGGTGGCTGACCAAGGTCGCGGGCCTGTTGCGGGAGGAGGACCGGATCGTGTCCTCGGCCCACGTGATCGAGGCGGTGCGGCTGGCCGGGACGCTCGCCGCGATGCGGGGCCGCCCGCTGGCCGGCCTGAGCGAGACCACCGACGCCGTGCGCGCGGTGATGTGCGAGGGCTCGGACGTGCCGCTGGGCCTCGTGCACGACCGGCTGGTGGTGGGGAACGTGCTGGGCGAGGTGCCCGAGGGGGCGCCCGCGGTGCCGTTGCAGCGCGACCTGGCCCGGCAGCAGCGCCGGCTGCGGCTCGCACCGGAGGCGCTGGAGCGGGAGCTGGAGCTCGACCTGCGCAAGGAGACCGACGCCGGACGCAGCAGGCTGCTGCACCGGCTGCGGCTGCTGCGCGTCGACTGGGGCGAGCCGTCCGCCTCCCGGGGCAGCACGGGCACCTTCCGGGAGACGTGGCGGCTGCGCTGGGAGCCGGAACTGTCGGTGCGGGTCGCCGAGGCAGGGGTGTGGGGCACGACCGTGGTCGCCGCCGCGACGGCCAAGGCCGAGGCGGACGCCCTGGCCGCGCAGTCCCTCGCCGAGGTCACGGCCCTCGCCGAGCAGTGCCTGCTCGCCGAACTGCCGGACGCGCTGCCCGTGGTGATGCGCGTCCTCGCCGACCGGGCCGCGCTGGACGCGGACGTCGGCCACCTGGCGCAGGCCCTCCCCGCCCTGGTCCGCTCCCTGCGCTACGGCGACGTGCGCGGCACCGACACCCGGGCCCTGGCCGAGGTCGCCGCGGGCCTCGCCGAGCGGGTCTTCGTCGGCCTGCCCCCGGCGTGCGCCGCCCTCGACGCCGACGCGGCCGAGGAGATGCGCGGCCACGTGGACGCCGTCCATGGAGCGGTCGGGCTCCTCGCGGAGGCGGCCGTCCCCGGCCACGGCGACCTGCGCCGGCGCTGGCGCGCGGTGCTGCGGACCCTGTCCGCGCGCGAGACCGTGCCCGGGGTCGTCCGGGGGCGTGCCGCGCGCATCCTGCTGGACGACGGGGAGCTGGGTCAGGACGCGGCGGCCCGGCTGATGGGGCTGGCCCTGTCGCCGGGAACGCCGCCCGCCGACGCCGCCGCCTGGATCGAGGGCTTCGTCGGCGGCGGGGGCGGGATGCTGCTGGTGCACGACGAGCGGCTGCTCGGCCTGGTCGACGCCTGGCTGACCGGGGTGCCGGCGGCGGCGTTCACGGACGTACTGCCGCTGCTGCGGCGCACGTTCTCGGCGTACGAGGCGGGGGTGCGCCGGACCCTCGGGGAGCTGGTGCGGCGCGGGCCCGGGGAGAGAGGGGGCACGACGGGCGCCGGACCCGGCATACCCGGCTTCGCGGCCGACCTCGACCCGGACCGCGCGGACGCCGTGCTGCCGGTGGTGCGGCTGCTGCTGGGCCTGGACGAGGACGGCGCGCACGCCGACGACAACGACCTGGTGGGGGTGGGCACATGACGACCGAGCCGGCGTACGCCGACGACCCGGCCCGGGAGCGGCTGCGGCGCTGGCGGCTGGTCCTCGGCTCGGACGCGGCCGACGGCACCGGATGCGCGCTGTCCGGGCGGGACGCGGCGATGGACGGGGCGCTGACCGCGCTGTACGGAAAGGGGGACCGGCCGCGGACGGGCCGGGACCGCGCGGCGGGGCTCGGGGCGTCGGCGCCGTCCGTGGCCCGCTGGCTCGGGGACATCCGCACCTACTTCCCCTCCTCCGTCGTCCAGGTCATGCAACGGGACGCCATCGACCGGCTCGGGCTGGCCACCCTGCTGCTGGAGCCGGAGATGCTGGAAGCGGTGGAGGCCGACGTGCACCTCGTCGGCACGCTGCTCTCGCTCAGCAAGGCCATGCCGGAGACGACGAAGGAGACGGCACGGGCAGTCGTGCGCAAGGTCGTCGAGGACCTGGAGAAGCGGCTCGCCACCCGCACCAGGGCCACGCTCACCGGCGCCCTCGACCGCAGCGCGCGCGTCAGCCGGCCGCGCCACCAGGACATCGACTGGAATCGCACGATCGCGGCGAACCTCAAGCACTACCTGCCGGAGTACCGGACGGTCGTGCCGGAGCGGCTCATCGGCTACGGGCGGGCGTCCCGGTCGGTGAAGAAGGAGGTCGTCCTCTGCATCGACCAGTCCGGTTCGATGGCGGCGTCCGTCGTCTACGCGTCCGTGTTCGGGGCGGTGCTCGCCTCGATGCGGTCGATCAGCACGCGGCTCGTCGTCTTCGACACGGCCGTCGTCGACCTCACCGACCAGCTCGACGACCCGGTCGACGTCCTCTTCGGCACCCAGCTGGGCGGCGGCACGGACATCAACCGCGCGCTCGCCTACTGCCAGTCGCGGATCACCCGGCCCGCGGAGACGGTGGTCGTGCTGATCAGCGATCTCTACGAGGGAGGCATACGCGACGAGATGCTCAAGCGGGTCGCGGCGATGAAGGCGTCGGGGGTGCAGTTCGTGACGCTGCTCGCGCTGTCGGACGAGGGGGCGCCCGCGTACGACCGGGAGCACGCGGCCGCGCTGGCCGCGCTCGGCGCACCGGCGTTCGCATGCACGCCCGACCTGTTCCCGGAGGTGATGGCCGCGGCGATCGAGAAGCGTCCGCTCCCCGTGCCGGACCGGTGAAAACGGACATGACTACCCATCGGTAACAGGGGACTTGCGCAACCTCGGGCGTCCCGTGCAAGGATCGACGTCGCGTCGTGCCGACCCGTCGCCCTCGTCATTCCGCCGCACGGGAGGACCGTTCCCCTCTTGACCTGGCCAGCAGCCCTGTCCGGTGCCGCCGTGCGCGTGTTGCGCACGGCGGCGGGACGGCGTGCGCTGCACCTGGTGCTGCTGGTGGGCGGCTTGTTCGTGCTCGGTTTCCTCTGCGGGGGACAGGCGCACGCCGCCGAGGGGACGACACCGGTGGTTGCGGCGACTTCTACGGCTTCGACCGCTTCGACGGTTTCGACCGCCGCCAAGGATGTCGTTCAGTCCGTTCCTGGTCATGTCGCCCGACCGGTCGGTGACCTGGTCGGCACGGTGACCCAGGACCTGGGCGAAGCCCGGGCGAAGGCGCCGTCGTTGCCGAAGCTGCCCGTCCTGCCGAAGCCGCCGGCGAAGCCTTCGCTGCCCGCGCCGGTCACCGAGGCGCCCCGACCGCAGCAGCCGGGCGGCCCCAGCGTCTCGTCGCCTCCGGAAACCGCGTCCGGCGCACACGCAGGCACGCGGTCCCGTACCGATTCCCGCACCGAGCCCCGTACGCGGACGGCCGTGGCCCACGGCCCGGGCCTCACGCCCGGCGTCACCGCACCGGCCGCTCGGACGCACGCCGACGGCCACCGCACCGCGGTCCCCGTCGGCGTCCCCTCCCACCCCGCGCCCACCGGAGACCCGGACGGCGCGCTCAGCAACCGTGCGGCGGTCGACAACGGCACGTCACGCCACGTCGACGCACATGCCGTCACCCCTGACCACCGGGCACCGCTGCGTCTCGTGCCCGGTGCCACCGCGCGCCTCGACGCGCCCGGGACCCGGGACAGGCACCGGGACGTTCCCGTCTTCCCCGGCTAGGGCTCCGTCCCCGAAGGCAGCCACGGCCGTTTCCCGGCCGTACACGACCTGCCGCGCGGGGGCGGAACAGGTCTGCCCGCACGTCCGGACGTCCCTCCGTCCTCCGGACGCAAGCCGCTCCGAAGTCCCGGAACCCTTAAGGATCTGACGCACGCATGAACAAGAACATCCGCCGCTCCATCGTCATAGCCGCCGGTGTCACCGGCGCCTGGGCGCTCGGCTCGGCCGTCGCCAGCGCCGACGAGCTGCCCGCCTCGGCCCTCTCCGTACCGGACACCGCCTCCGGCACCACGGGCACCGTCACCGACACGGCCGACGGTGTCGTCTCCGACGTGCAGGACACGGCGGCCAAGGCCACCTCCACCGTGACCGGCACCCTGGGCACCGCGGCCAAGGCCCAGCAGCCGGCCCGGACCGGCACCGACACCGCCGACCAGGCTCGCCGCTACGTGGACACCAAGGTGCCCTCGGCCGACCGGATCAGGGGGGCCGAGGCCATCAAGGGCGCCCAGGCGGCCCGTGCCCCGCAGGCCGGGACCGCTCACGCGGCCCACCAGGCCAGGGGCACGGCGACCCACAAGACCGCCGACAGGGCGGCTCACGCCGTCTCTGACGCGACCTCTGCGCACACCTCTCCCCAGGACGACATCGACTACCTCTTCGGCCCCCTGTCCTCCTTCGCTCCCGAGCTGGAGGAGGCGCTGGCCGCCGCCCAGACCAAGCTCCGGTCCACCCAGTCGGCCGCCCGCACGCAGGCGCAGGGCGTCGACGGTGTCGTACGGACGAAGACGCAGCAGCCGGCCGCGGCTGCCGGCCGCACCGCGGCCGACGTGACCACGGCCGCCCAGGCCACCGTCTCCGCCGTCCCCGGCCACGTCACCGGCACCGTCACCGGCGTCGAGCAGCGGGTCGTCGGCACGGTCAAGGCCGTGCCGGGGACGGTCACGCCGGTCGTCGACGAGACGGCCGCCGCGGTCGTGCCGCCGGTGGCCGGGACCGCCGTGGACGGGGTGCTGCCGCTCGCCGGGCACGCCGTGGCGGGTGTCGGGCCCGTCGCCGGGCACGCGGTCGCCGGGGCCGTGCCGACCGCGACGGGCGCCGTGGACGGCGTCACGCCGGTGGCCGGCGGTGCCGCGGCCGGGGTGACGCCCGTCGCCGGGCACGCCGTCAGTGCCGCGACGGGGCTGGCGTACGGCGTCGTGGCGGACGTGGAGCCCGTCGCGGGCGGGGCCGTCCAGGGCGTCCAGCCGGTCGCCCAGGGCGCGGTCGCGGGGGTGGGGGGCGTCGCCACGGGTGCTGTCGCGGACGTGCCGCCGTACGCGACGGGGGTTGTCGCCGACGTGCCGGCGTACGCCACCGGGGTCGTCGGGCAGGTCGCCCACGACACCACGGACGCGGTGCTGCCGCCCGTCGCGAACACCGCCGTCCACGGGGTCGTGCCGGTCGCCGGGCAGGCCGTGGCGGACGCGGGCACGCTCGCGTACGGCGTCGCGGGTGACGTGCGGCCCTTCGCGGGCGGGGTCGCCGGTGCCGTACCGCCGCTCGCGTACGGGGTGACCGGGCAGGTGGGGCCCTTCGCGCAGGACGTCGTGGGCGAGCTGCCGCCGTTCGCCGACGGGGTCACCGGGGCCGTCCAGCCGGTCGTCGACACGGTCGCGCGGGCCGTCCAGCCCGTCGCCGGCAGTGCCACGGCGCTGGCGTACGGCGTGACGGGCGACGTCACCCCGTTCGCGGGCGGTGTCGCCGGCCAGGCCGACCCCTTCGCACAGCAGGTCGCCGGGCAGGTGGCGCCGTTCGGGCAGAACCTCACCGGGACCGTGCACGCCACCGCCGCTCCGCTCGCCGGGCACGCCGTCACCGGTGTGGCGGGCGTGACCGAGTCGGCCACTCCGGGATATGTCCATGACACGGGGTACACGCACAGCATGCAGAACCCGCACACGGTGTACGACGGGTACACCTACGGCGTCTGAGGCTCACCCGTCCCGACCGACTCCGTGGGGCTGAAGGGCCCGGACGGCCGAATGCCGTCGGCGCGTCCGCCGACACCTCACGGACCGGGCCGGTTGGTCCCCATTGGGGTGGGGATCACCTGGCCACGGCCCCTGAAGGGCCATTCCAGAGGCCTCACCGGGTCAACCCCAGCCCGGTGAGGTCTCGCCGCTCCGGCACCCCGTGCCAGTGAGCGCGGCATCATGTGACAGGTATCACCGCTCAGGTGTGACCCGCGATTTAGGGGCCCTCCGCAAGCAGCGATAACCTGCGAGACGGACATGCCGCGCGCTCGGACACCGTGTGCGCTTCCCTTGTGACTCAGGCGGACGTCACGTTGCCCTTCGCGGCACGCCCACGCATCCAACGAACCGCGAGATCACTGATAGGGACGGAAGCGCGTGGACCTGTTCGAGTACCAGGCGAGGGACCTCTTCGCCAAGCACGATGTACCGGTGCTGGCCGGTGAAGTCATCGACACGCCTGAGGCGGCGCGCGAGATCACCGAGCGTCTGGGCGGCAAGTCCGTCGTCAAGGCGCAGGTGAAGGTCGGTGGTCGCGGCAAGGCCGGCGGCGTCAAGCTGGCCGCTACTCCGGACGAGGCCGTCGCCCGTGCGACGGACATCCTCGGCATGGACATCAAGGGCCACACGGTCCACAAGGTCATGATCGCCGAGACCGCTCCGGAGATCCTCGAGGAGTACTACGTCTCCTTCCTCCTCGACCGTGCCAACCGCACCTTCCTCTCCATCGCCTCCGTCGAGGGCGGCATGGAGATCGAGGAGGTGGCGGCCACCCGTCCGGAGGCCGTCGCGAAGATCGCGATCGACGCCATCGACGGTGTGGACGAGGCCAAGGCCCGCGAGATCGTCGAGGCCGCCAAGTTCCCGGCCGAGGTCGCGGACAAGGTCGCCAACGTCCTGATCAAGCTGTGGGACACCTTCATCAAGTCAGACGCCCTCCTCGTCGAGGTCAACCCGCTCGCGAAGGTCGCCTCCGGTGAGGTCATCGCCCTCGACGGCAAGGTGTCGCTGGACGAGAACGCCGAGTTCCGTCACCCCGAGTACGAGGAGCTCCACGACAAGGACGCCGCCAACCCGCTCGAGGCGGCCGCCAAGGCGAAGGGCCTCAACTACGTCAAGCTCGAGGGCGAGGTCGGCATCATCGGCAACGGCGCCGGCCTGGTCATGTCGACCCTGGACGTCGTCGCGTACGCCGGTGAGAAGCACGGCGGCGTCAAGCCCGCCAACTTCCTGGACATCGGCGGTGGCGCCTCCGCCCAGGTCATGGCGAACGGCCTGGAGATCATCCTGGGCGACCCGGACGTCAAGTCCGTCTTCGTCAACGTGTTCGGTGGCATCACCGCCTGCGACGAGGTCGCCAACGGCATCGTGCAGGCCCTGAAGCTCCTGGAGGACCGCGGCGAGAAGGTCGAGAAGCCGCTCGTCGTCCGCCTGGACGGCAACAACGCCGAGCTGGGCCGGAAGATCCTCACGGACGCCAACCACCCGCTGGTGCAGCGCGTCGACACCATGGACGGCGCGGCCGACAAGGCCGCCGAGCTGGCCGCCGCCAAGTAAGCACGAGGACGAGGACTCAAACCACCATGGCTATCTGGCTCAACAAGGACAGCAAGGTCATCGTCCAGGGCATGACCGGCGCCACGGGCATGAAGCACACCAAGCTCATGCTCGGTGACGGCACCAACGTCGTGGGCGGCGTGAACCCGCGCAAGGCGGGTCAGACCGTGGACTTCGACGGCACCGAGGTACCCGTCTTCGGCACCGTCAAGGAGGCCATCGAGAAGACCGGCGCCAACGTCTCCGTCATCTTCGTGCCGGAGAAGTTCACCAAGGACGCGGTCGTCGAGGCCATCGACGCCGAGATCCCGCTGGCCGTCGTGATCACCGAGGGCATCGCCGTGCACGACACGGCGTCCTTCTGGGCGTACGCCGGCAAGAAGGGCAACAAGACCCGCATCATCGGCCCGAACTGCCCCGGCATCATCACCCCGGGCCAGTCGAACGTCGGCATCATCCCCGGCGACATCACCAAGCCGGGCCGCATCGGCCTGGTGTCGAAGTCCGGCACGCTGACGTACCAGATGATGTACGAGCTGCGGGACATCGGCTTCTCGACGGCCGTCGGCATCGGTGGCGACCCGATCATCGGCACCACCCACATCGACGCCCTCGCCGCGTTCCAGGCCGACCCCGACACCGACCTCATCGTCATGATCGGTGAGATCGGTGGCGACGCCGAGGAGCGGGCCGCGGCCTTCATCAAGGAGAACGTGACCAAGCCGGTCGTCGGCTACGTCGCGGGCTTCACCGCGCCCGAGGGCAAGACCATGGGCCACGCCGGCGCCATCGTCTCCGGTTCGTCGGGCACGGCCCAGGCGAAGAAGGAGGCCCTGGAGGCCGCGGGCGTGAAGGTCGGCAAGACGCCGACCGAGACGGCCAAGCTCGCCCGCGAGATCCTCGCGGGCTGATCCCGGTCATTCCGGTCACCCAGGTCCACCTGGCAAGGGCCCGCACCCTCACGGGGGTGCGGGCCCTTCCGCGTGCTCATCCGGGCGACGGCAGCAACCGCTCCGGCCCGTTCGCCGTCTCCCGTCGCAGCTTCGCCCGCAGCGCCAGTTCCCCGGCCGACAGCGGGCCCAGGGCCGCTCGCGGCGGTACCCCACGCACCGCCTGGGCCGGGCCGACCGGTGCCTCGTAGTGGGTCGGGGCGGTCCGCAGGGTGAGCGTCGTCGCGCCGATGACCGAGGCCGTGAGGGCGATCGCGGCCCGGGTCCAGCGGCGGGCCTTGCGCTCGCCGCACGACCGCACCACCGTCGGTTCGGCGGCCCGTGGACGATCGGCGGAGGCCAGTTCGGCCAGGCGCCGGTGCAGCAGGTCGCAGTCCGCCAGTTCCGGGATCCGCGCGGCCACGGCGGTGCGTGCGTGCGTCAGCCGGTACGCCGTCGCCGGTGTGCTCGCCTCCGTCTCCGCCGCGGTCTCCGGCAGGTCGAGGCCGACACCGTCGTACAGCAGGAGCGTGCGGCGGTAGGACGGTGGGAGTTTCAGCAGGGCGTGCAGCAGGGCGCGGTCGGCGGCGTCGGCGGGGGGCGGGTCGGGGTCGCGGTGGCGCAGGCGGAAGCGGTGCCAGGGAGAGAGCGCGCACTCGTGCGCCGCCGCCCGCACCCAGCCCGCCGGGTCCCGGTCCCGGGCCACCTCGGGCCAGCGCTGCCAGGCGAGCTCGAAGGCCCGCTCCACGGCTTCGCGGGCGAGCTCGCGCCGGCCGGTGAGCAGGTACGTCTGCCGTACGAGGGCGGGGGCGCAGAACTCGTACAGGGCGTCGAAGGCCTGAGCGGGCGTCAGGGGAGCCTCGGTCTGACGGGCCGTCACTGGTCACCCCTCCACAGGAAAAAACACATAAACGTATATTGAGCGACACTTCGGTGGTTCGCCTGTTACGACGGGAAAGCGCGTGTCGTTGGGAGCATGGCGGCGTGACGCAGATGACCGCTCGCCGACCGTCGTTGTCGTTCTTGCTCACCGGGATGCGTGACCGGTCGCCCGGGCTGGCCGGGAGCCTCCTGGGTGGTGCGGTCGCGGCCGGGCTGGGCCTCGGCTGCTTCGCCGTGCTCGTGATGGTGCTGTGGGTCAGCTCGCCCTACCCCGACAGCGGCCCGGGCGGCGCACTCCGCGTCGCCGCCGCGCTGTGGCTGCTGGCGCACGGCGTCGAACTGCTCCGCACCGACACGCTCTCCGGTGTCCCCGCACCCGTCGGCGTCACCCCCCTGCTGCTCCTCGCGCTGCCGGTCTGGCTGGTGTACCGGGCGGCGCGGGACGCGACGGACGCGCCGGCCGACGCCGACGGGCCCCCGCCGGTCGCCGCGCACACGGCGTGGACCGGCGTCGTCCTCGGTTACCTCGGCGTCGGCGGCGGCGCCGCGCTGTACGCCTCCGGCGGCGCACTGCGGCCCGTGTGGGCGGGGGTGGCGGGGTGCCTGCCCGTCGTCGCGGTGGTCGCGGCGGGGGCGGGAGTGTGGACGGCGTACGGCCGTCCGCGCGAGCCGGTGCTGAGCGTGCTGGCGCTGCTGCCGGGGTTCCTGCGCCGCCGGGCGCTGACGCCGGGCGGGCTGGCCGGGCTCGGGGCGGCCGTACGGGCGGCGACGGCCGGGACGGCGGTGCTCTTCGGGGGCGGCGTGCTGCTGCTCGGGGTGTCGCTGGTGGCGCACGGCGCGGCGGCCCGCGCTTCCTTCCTCCAGCTGACGGAGGGCTGGACGGGACGGTTCGCCGTGCTGCTGCTGTGCCTCGCACTGATCCCGAACGCGGCGGTGTGGGCCGCGGCGTACGCCCTAGGTCCGGGGTTCGCGCTCGGTGGCGGGCATGCGGTGGACCTCTTCGCCTCCGATCCCGCGCCGTTGCTGCCGCCGCTCCCGCTGCTGGCGGCGGTGCCGGACGCCGGTCCGGCGACGCCGCTGCACTGGGCGGCCGGGGTGGTCCCGGTGGCGGCGGGCGTGGTGGTCGCCTGTTTCACGGCGCGGGCCGTGGAGCGGCGGGCGGGCTGGTCCCTCGCGCGGACCGCCGGGACGGCCCTGCTGGCGGCGGTCCTGTGCGGCGCGGCGTTCGCTCTCCTCGCGCGGCTGGCGGGCGGCCCGCTCGGGGTGGCGGCGCTGGCCCGGTTCGGGCCGGTGTGGTGGCAGGTCGCAAGCGCGGTGCCGGCATCGGTGGGGGCGGTGGCGGCACCGGTTTCGGTGGTGGTGGGGTGCCTTCGCGGGCGGCCTTCGCGGGCGGCGCCGCAGGAGGCGCCGAAGACGCGGGACGAAGCGCCGAAGAAGCGCGAGGAGACGCCGAAGAGGCAGGAGACGGCACTGGCACCGGTGTCCGAGCCGTCCGTGTACGACAGCGCCCTCGACGCCTACGACGTCCTGCCGGCCGAAGCACCGATCCCGCCGATCCCGCCGACTCCGTCCACCCCGCCGTCCCTGCCGCCTCACTCGGCTCAACCGGACAAGGACTGACTCCCGCCCCGGCGCACCCCGTCAGCCGCTGTTCCCCAGCACCCCCCGCAACTCCTGCGGCAGCAACTGCTTGCACGACTGCTTGGCCTCGTTGGTGAGGGAGTCGTTCACGCAGGTGTAGTAGTCGCTGTAGACGAGCTGGGCGGTGAAGGTGGCCGCGACGAGGGCCAGGGCAACGGAGCCGGTGACCAGGCCGCTGACGGCCGCCGTGGTCTGGGGGCGGCCGGTGGGCTCAGGGGCCGGGACGTTCGGGTCGGTGGGCGTGCGGGGCTTGGCGCGCAGAGCGCTGATGCCCCAGTAGAGGGCGAGGGCGCCGAGGAGCAGCGCCACGTACGGCCAGCTGAAGAGGGCGAAGAAGAAGGCCCACATGCCGCAGAGCAGCGCGTAGCGGGCGCGGCGCTGGGCGGGGTCGGTGGGGTCCCAGCGCAGGTTGCGGGAGGGGCCGCCGCCCGGTTCCTCGGGGCCGGAACCGGGGCGCTCGCCGAAGCCGCCGGGGGAGCGGCCGGGCTGGCGGTCGCTCCACTGGCTGCCCCAGGGGGAGTGTCCCTCGTCCCCGGAGCCCGGGGAGCCCTGCGGGTCCGAGGGGTGCCGCGGTTGCCACGGCCGGTCCGGTGTGCCCTCCGGCGGCGGGGCGAAGGGGTTGTCGTCCGCCGGGGCGCCGTCCTGGCCGTCACCGTCGGGCCGGCCCGACGGCGCGTCCGGCGGTGAGGCGGGCCGCTCCCGCAGCAGCACGGCGTCCCGCTCCCTTCCCTGGTCCGGCAGTGGGGGGAACGGGAGGAGTCGCAGACTGCGGTCCGGCATCAAGTGAGCGTCTTCCCCTAGATGAGTACGGCTTGTCCGACGTGAGCTGTCACTGACGGGAACGCGCCGCACGACGGCCGCGTTCCCGACCCGCTCCCCCCAGACGCTACCTCCCGGCCACGGCCCCGTCCCGTGGGGGCCGTACGGAGTGCCGGTATCGTTGCTGACGGTCGGCCGCTTCGTAGACTTCCCCGTATCCCGGGGCGCGAAGCATTCGTATGAATACACAAGCCGCCCGCGCAAACCGCTTCCCCGAGAAAGGGCCCCACCGTGGCCGCCAAGCCCGTGGCCAAGCGCCTCGTCGTGCTGGTCTCCGGATCCGGCACCAATCTGCAGGCGTTGCTGGACGAGATCGACCGCGTCGGCCCCGAGGCCTACGGCGCCCAGGTCGTGGCCGTCGGTGCGGACCGGGAGGGCATCGAGGGGCTCGCCCGCGCCGAACGCGCCGGGGTTCCCACCTTCGTGTGCAAGGTCAAGGACCACGCGACCCGGGACGAGTGGGACGCGGCCCTCACCGAGGCCGTCGCCGCGCACCGGCCCGACCTCGTGGTCTCCGCCGGGTTCATGAAGATCGTGGGCAAGGAGTTCCTCGCGCGGTTCGGCGGGCGGTTCGTGAACACCCATCCCGCCCTGCTGCCCAGTTTTCCGGGAGCCCACGGGGTGCGCGACGCGCTCGCGTACGGCGCCAGGGTCACCGGCTGCACCGTCCACTTCGTCGACGACGGGGTCGACACCGGACCGATCATCGCCCAGGGCGTGGTCGAGGTCCGGGACGAGGACGACGAGAGCGCTCTGCACGAGCGCATCAAGGAAGTCGAGCGAAGGCTGCTCGTCGAGGTCGTGGGGCGGCTCGCCCGCAACGGCTATCGCATCGAGGGACGAAAGGTAGTTATCCAGTGACCGCCGAGAGCAACAAGCGGCCCCTTCGCAGGGCGCTCGTCAGCGTCTACGACAAGACCGGCCTGGAAGAGCTGGCGCGCGGGCTGCACGAGGCCGGTGTCGAGCTGGTGTCGACCGGGTCCACCGCCGCCCGCATCGCCGGCGCCGGCGTCCCCGTCACCAAGGTAGAGGAGCTCACCGGCTTCCCCGAGTGCCTCGACGGCCGCGTCAAGACCCTGCACCCCAGGGTGCACGCGGGCATCCTCGCCGACCTGCGTCTCGACAGCCACCGCGAGCAGCTGACCGAGCTCGGTGTGGAGCCCTTCGACCTCGTCGTCGTCAACCTCTACCCGTTCCGCGAGACCGTCGCCTCCGGCGCCTCGCCGGACGAGTGCGTCGAGCAGATCGACATCGGCGGTCCGTCCATGGTCCGGGCCGCCGCCAAGAACCACCCGTCGGTCGCCGTGGTCACCAGCCCCGCCCGGTACGCCGACGTTCTCGCGGCCGTGCAGGACGGCGGCTTCGACCTGGCCACCCGCAAGCGGCTGGCCGCCGAGGCCTTCCAGCACACGGCCGCGTACGACGTGGCGGTGGCGAGCTGGTTCGCCTCCTCCTACGCCCCGGTGGACGAGTCGCAGTTCCCCGACTTCCTCGGCGCCACCTGGGCACGCGCGCACACCCTGCGCTACGGCGAGAACCCGCACCAGCCGGCCGCCCTGTACGTCGACGGCAGCGGGAACGGACTCGCCGTCGCCGAGCAGCTGCACGGCAAGGAGATGTCGTACAACAACTACACGGACACGGACGCCGCCCGCCGTGCCGCGTACGACCACGCCGAGCCGTGCGTGGCGATCATCAAGCACGCCAACCCGTGCGGCATCGCGATCGGCGCGGACGTCGCCGAGGCGCACCGCAAGGCGCACGCCTGCGACCCGCTGTCCGCGTTCGGCGGGGTCATCGCCGTCAACCGGCCGGTGAGCAAGGAGATGGCCGAGCAGGTCGCGGAGATCTTCACCGAGGTCATCGTCGCGCCCGACTACGAGGAGGGGGCCCTGGAGGCCCTCACCAAGAAGAAGAACATCCGGGTGCTGCGCTGCCCCGCGGGCCCGGCGGCCCCCGTCGAGGTCAAGCCGGTCGACGGCGGCGCGCTGCTGCAGGTAACCGACCGTCTCCAGGCCGGCGGCGACGCCCCGGCCAACTGGACGCTGGCGACCGGCGAGGCGCTCGACGCCGAGGAGCTGAAGGAGCTCGCCTTCGCCTGGAGGGCGTGCCGGGCCGTGAAGTCCAACGCCATCCTGCTCGCCAAGGGCGGCGCCTCCGTGGGCGTCGGCATGGGGCAGGTCAACCGCGTGGACTCCTGCAAACTCGCCATCGACAGGGCGGGCGCCGAGCGTGCGCGGGGCTCGTACGTGGCCTCCGACGCCTACTTCCCGTTCCCGGACAACATCGAGGTCCTCGCCGCGGCCGGCGTGAAGGCCATCGTCCAGCCCGGCGGATCGGTCCGGGACGAGCTGGTCGTGGAGGCCGCGCGGAAGGCGGGCGTGACGATGTACTTCACGGGGACGCGTCACTTCTTCCACTGATCCGGGCCCAGCCCGTAACGCGCCAGGGCCGTGTCCTCCCTCGCCGGGGTGGGACACGGCCCTTGGGCGTGAGGCGGCGGCGTACCGGATCAGTACCGCGGGCGGTTGAACCAGGCGGCGCCCGATGGGGCGATCATGGCCGCGGCCATGATGCCGCCGAAGCCGATCCACAGCAGCGCCCACACCAGCGCGGCCGAGGAGCCGGCGTCGGCGGCGCCGATCAGGATGAGAACGCCGAAGAGGGCGCCGAGGATGCCGTAGATCATCGTGGTGATGCGGATGCCCTGGCCGCCCCCGGAGAACTTGACACCCAGCGTGATCGACAGTCCCGCGAGACCGAGGATGACCAGAGCGATGACGAAGATGACGCCGGCCGAGGCATGGCCGATGTCGGAGAAGCCGTTGCTGCCGAAGGTGTCCTCACCCGCGTTGGACGCGTCGTTGATGGTGGCGGCGCCGAAGATGGCGAAGATCCCCATGAGGATCTGCACGCCCGCCACGATGTAGAGCAGGACCCGCGCGGTCATCATGAGGCCGGGCATCGACTGCGGCAGCATGTTCGTGCCCAGGTGCCCCGGGTAGGCCGGCTGCTGCGGATAGCCGTAGCCCTGCGGCGGGATCCCTCCGGCCGGGGGCTGCTGGGGGTAGCCGTAAGTGGGTGCGGCGGACGGCGGCTGCTGCGGCGGGTAACCGGGCGGCTGGCCCTGGGGCGGGCCGTAGGGGTTGTTCGGGTCGCCGAAGCTCATGGCGGTCTTTCCTCCGTTGCTCAAGTGCGGGGACGACGCGGCACGGTTCGGAGGAGAGTTCTACAGATGCGGTCCGTCCCCCCGGTACTGCCCGCGGCACTGTGCACTCATCGTTCTTCAGCGGGCTCTTCCTTGTCCAGCCGCATTCGCTATGTGTTGTGCAAGTGCAACATCAACGATCATGGGCGGACCCGGATTGGAACAGAGGGGCGGTCATCCGCGAGGATGGGACCATGACCGCCCAGATTCTCGATGGCAAGGCCACCGCAGCCGAGATCAAGTCAGAGCTGACCGCCCGCGTGGCGGCGCTGAAGGAGAAGGGCGTCACGCCCGGCCTCGGCACGATCCTGGTCGGGGACGACCCCGGCAGCCAGAAATACGTCGCCGGCAAGCACCGCGACTGCGCCCAGGTCGGCATCGCCTCCATCCAGCGCGAACTGCCGGGCACGGCGACGCAGGAGGAGATCGAGGCGGTCGTCCGGGAACTGAACGAGGACCCGGCCTGCACCGGCTACATCGTCCAGCTGCCGCTGCCCAAGGGCATCGACGAGAACCGCATCCTCGAGCTGATGGACCCGCACAAGGACGCCGACGGCCTGCACCCGATGAACCTCGGCCGCCTGGTCCTCAACGAGCCGGCCCCCCTGCCCTGCACCCCCAACGGCGTGCTCACCCTGCTGCGCCGCTACGGCGTGGAGATCAAGGGCGCCGAGGTCGTGGTCGTCGGCCGGGGCGTGACCATCGGCCGCTCGATGCCGCTGCTGCTGACCCGGCGCAGCGAGAACGCCACGGTGACCCAGTGCCACACCGGCACGCGGGACCTGTCGGCGCACCTGAGGCGGGCGGACATCATCATCGCGGCCGCCGGTTCCGGTCATCTGATCCGGCCCGAGGACGTGAAGCCGGGCGCGGCCGTGCTCGACGTCGGCGTTTCCCGCAACGCCGAGGGGAAGATCGTCGGTGACGTGCACCCCGGGGTCGCCGAGGTGGCCGGCTGGATCTCCCCGAACCCCGGCGGTGTGGGCCCGATGACCCGTGCGCAGCTGCTCGTCAACGTCGTCGAGGCGGCGGAGCGCAGTGCCGGCTGAGGACACCCACGACAGCGCGGAGCCGACCGTCCGCGACGCGATCAGCGCGCCCGGCGCCGAGGGGCGGCCGAAGCGGGCCACGCGCCGCTTTCCCCTGTTCACGCGGGACACCGCGCCCCCGGAGGGCGGCGGCCGGGCGGCCTCCCGTGACGCCCCGGCGCCCGCCCGGCAGTGGCCGATGCTCGTCGTGCTGTCCGTGGTCGCGCTCGGTCTGCTGCTGACCGTGTTCGACCTGTTCCGGCTCGGCACCCTGCTGGTCGGCTCGGCCCTGCTCGCGGGCGCCGTGCTGCGCTGGGTCCTGCCGGGTGTCGGCATGCTCGCCGTCCGCTCCCGCTTCACCGACATCGTCACCTACGGTGCCCTCGGCCTGGCGATCGTCCTGCTGGCGATGATGGCCCAGCCGAGGCCGTGGCTGGAGATCCCCTTCCTGAAGGACACGCTCCACTTCACGCTGAGCAACTAGGCAGTGATCCGCAGGGTTGCTTGTCGCGCCGCCCGCGGCGTGCGACGGTGCGCGCCGGCCGGGCCGGATGCTCCCGTGCGCCCCCCACCTCGGGAACTGGGAACCCGAGTCGGCGCATCCCTGTGGGTAGCCAGAACGGGGACCGGGGGGCCCGCGCCCATGGGGACGGCGCAGGAAGGAAGAGCACGGCCGGGGGGAAAGAGGGGGAAGCGATGCCTCGTTGGAAAGCCTTGCCCGATGAGCTCGATCCGCAGGTGAAGGAGTTCGCCGGCCAGTTGCGGCGGCTCGTGGACCGCGGCGGACTGAGCATCGCGGCGCTGGCCGACCGCACGGGCTACAGCAAGACGTCCTGGGAGCGTTACCTCAATGGCCGGCTCCTGGCACCGAAGGGCGCGATCATCGCCCTCGCGGAGGTCACCGGCACCCATCCCGTTCACCTGACCACCATGTGGGAGCTGGCCGAGCGGGCCTGGAGCCGTTCGGAGATGCGCCACGACAGGACCATGGAGGCGATCCGGATATCCCAGGCGCGGGCCGCGCTCGGGGAGTTCGGCGCGCCCGCGGCGGGCGCGGCCGGCGGCGGCATGGCGGCCCGGGCCGGCGGCAGGGCGACGGTGGCCCCGGGTGTCGCGGGTGTATCGCCCACGATCCCGCCGCAGCCGACGGCGCCGGACGCGGACGCGCGGGAGGGGACCGGGGGCGGTTCCGCGACGGGCGGCAACTCCTGGAGGCTCTCCGGCTACCAGGGCCCCTCGAAGACCGCCGGACGCGCCTCCTCCGGCCCGGCGGCACCGGGCTCGTACGGGCAGCCCTTGTCCGGCTCCCGGGATCCGCACGGTCCACAGGATCCACAGGGCGTGCGGAGCGCGCAGGGGGCGCGGCAACCCGGTGGCGCCTCGGAGGGCAGACGGCGGCTGACGATGTTCGTCGCGGGCGCCGCCGGCGTGCTCGTCCTCGTCGCAGCCGTCTTCTTCCTCACCGGCAACGGCGGGGACGGGAGGAACGAGAGCACGGCCCAGTCGACCTCCCCGTCCGCCACGGTCCACCGCGGCCTGCCCGCGGGCGTGAAGTGCGCCGGCGCCGACTGCACCGGCAGGGACGCGGAGAGCATGGGCTGCAGCGGCGAACTCGTCACCACCGCCAAGACCGCCACCGTCGGCACGACCGTCGTCGAGGTCCGCTACAGCAAGACCTGCCGGGCGGCGTGGGGGCGGATCACCGGGGCGGCGCAGGGGGACGCGGTGCGGGTCAGCGCGGGGACGAGGAAGGTGACCGGGTCCGTCACGGATGCCGGGGACACGATCGCCTACACGCCGATGGTGGCCGTGAAGGACGCGGCCGGGGTGCGGGCGTGCGTGACGCTGGCCTCGGGGCAGAAGGGGTGCACGAACTAGGCCTGGGAGCGGGCGGAAACGGGGGCCCCGGCGCGGCGGCCCGGGACGCCCGCGGTGACCCCGGTCAAAACAATCGGGGTGAACACGCATGGCCGTCGAGATCCTGGGCACGCGAACCGTACCCCACGGGAGTCCGGCCACGGTCCCCCGATCGGCGGCCGTCTCTGTTCCTCCTCTCCCGGACAGGCGGCCGCCTTTTCGGTTGAGCCCAGCGGCAGTGGCACGGCGGCTTGTGGGGTGGGCCACACGGCCCCGGCCGTCCGCGCTCCCCGAGGCGCGATAGCCTGACCGCTGGATCTCTCTTGATGCCAAGAGATCGATCATTTGTACGTCCCCCCGGGGCAGGGACGCCCCACCGCCAGCTGTCATACGGAGAACGCCATGACCCGCACTCCCGTGAACGTCACCGTCACCGGCGCGGCCGGCCAGATCGGTTACGCCCTGCTCTTCCGCATCGCCTCCGGCCAGCTGCTCGGCGCGGACGTGCCGGTCAAGCTGCGTCTGCTGGAGATCACCCCGGCGCTGAAGGCCGCCGAGGGCACGGCCATGGAGCTGGACGACTGCGCGTTCCCGCTCCTGCAGGGCATCGACATCACGGACGACCCGAACGTGGCCTTCGACGGCGCCAACGTCGCCCTCCTCGTGGGCGCCCGCCCGCGCACCAAGGGCATGGAGCGCGGCGACCTCCTCGAGGCCAACGGCGGCATCTTCAAGCCGCAGGGCAAGGCCATCAACGACCACGCCGCCGACGACATCAAGGTCCTGGTGGTCGGCAACCCCGCCAACACCAACGCGCTGATCGCGCAGGCCGCCGCCCCGGACGTACCGGCGGAGCGCTTCACCGCGATGACCCGCCTCGACCACAACCGCGCGCTGACCCAGCTGGCGAAGAAGACGGGCAGCACGGTCGCCGACATCAAGCGCCTGACCATCTGGGGCAACCACTCCGCCACCCAGTACCCGGACATCTTCCACGCCACGGTCGCCGGCAAGAACGCCGCCGAGGTCGTGAACGACGAGAAGTGGCTGGCCGAGGACTTCATCCCGACCGTCGCCAAGCGCGGTGCCGCGATCATCGAGGCCCGTGGCGCCTCGTCGGCCGCCTCCGCCGCCAACGCCGCCATCGACCATGTGTACACCTGGGTCAACGGCACCGCCGAGGGCGACTGGGCCTCCATGGGCATCCCGTCCGACGGCTCCTACGGCGTACCGGAGGGCCTGATCTCCTCCTTCCCGGTCACCACCAAGGACGGCAGGTACGAGATCGTGCAGGGCCTGGACATCAACGAGTTCTCCCGCGCCCGCATCGACGCCTCCGTCAAGGAGCTCGAGGAGGAGCGCGAGGCGGTCCGCTCCCTCGGCCTCATCTGAGCCGCGCGCTGTCCCGCACGGGCTCCCTTCCGGTTTCTTCCGGAAGGGAGCCCGCGCCCGTTTTCGCCGCTACCTTCAAGAGCAGTACGCAGCAAGGCGATTACGGGGGGCTCGCGATGAGCGCACGCAACAGTCAGGACGGTCCTGAGCACGAGCCGAGCGAGGAGAGAGGCCAGGCGCCCTGGGCCGGCCCCGAGCCGGACGCCACGCCACCGTGGGCGTCGGCGCAGACCCAGACGGCCCAGACTCCCCCGCCGTGGGGGGACCGGGCAGCCGCGGACCGCCGCCGCGGCGACGCACCGCCTCCGTCCGCCGAGGGCCACGCGGGCGACCCGCCGCCGCCCCCGGCCGACCGCCGCCACGGTGACGTGCCCCCGCCGCCACCCCCTTGGTCGTCGTCCGGCGCCTGCACCGGCGGCCCCCCGCCCCCGCCCCCGGCCCAGCCACCGGCGCCCGCCTGGACGCCACCGCCGGCCACGCCCTCGTACGCCCCGCCGTCCGCGCCCCGGCGGGCCACCGGCCGCCTGGTCGTTCTGGTCGCCGTCATGGTCCTGGTGGCGGCGGGCTCCTTCTCAGGGGTGTGGTATCTCGGCCGAGACCACGACAAGGGCACCCGGACGGAATCCGGCCCGGGCCCCGGCATCAGCGTCAGCGGCTCGGCCCCCGGGACCTCGCCGCCCGCCACGACCGCGTCCGGCTCGCCGCTTCGGTCCCCGTCCGTGCCCCGGGGCTACCGCCTCGCCCACGACCCGGTCGGCTACACGCTCGACGTCCCCGAAGGCTGGAAACGCAGGCAGAAGCACGGCGAGAAGGCCATGGTCGTCTTCTACGACTCCCCGTCCGACGGCCGCCAGCTGCAGATCTTCGAGCTCTCCGAGGCGACCCCGGCCGAGTCCCTGGACCTGGCCGAGAACGACCAGGGCTACGGCTACTCCCGGCAGCCCGGCTACGAGGTCCGGAGCCGCGACTCGCGAGACACCTGGTCCGAGCTGTCGTACCGCTACGACGACAAGGACAAGGGCGCCCGCCAGGTCATCGACCACCGCTTCCAGGCCGCCGACGGCACGCTGTACGCGATCCGCTCCAGCGGACCGGAGAGCCTGTCCTCCGGCCTGGTCCGCGCCCCGCTGACGACAGCGGTGTCGTCGTTCTGCCCGGCCGGCGCCTCGTGTGCGTAGGGATCACTCCGGCCCGCGCTTGCCCGGCGCCCAGAACGGCTTGGTGAGGACCGCCCGCCGGTCCCGGCCCGCCTCCCGGACGAGCACCTGCCGCACCGCCTGCACGGTCCGCGCCTCCCCGGCGACGTAGGCGACGCCGCCGGGCGCGGGAGCGAGCCGCCGTACCGCCTCCGGCAGCGAAGTCCCGCCCCGGATCAGCCGGTCGAGGCGGTCGGCGTGCGCCAGCGGCAGCCGGTCCGCCGCCGTCGCCGTCTCGACGCAGCCCGAGACCCGCGCGCTCTCGGGGAGCGCGGCCAGCATCGCCCCGAGGGCGACGGGCGCGGTCTCCTCCCCGACGAAGACGTGGTGCGCGGCGCCCGGGCGCAGCACGAAGGACCCCTCGGGCCTGCCCAGCCGCACCTGGTCGCCCAACCGCGGCGGTCCGCCCCCACCGCGCGCCGGGCCCGGCCCCCGGATGGTCCAGCACGCACAACTCGACGGCGACGGGGGCTCGTACCGCCACACCGAGTACGTCCGCCGGGTCAGTCCGCCGCCGACCAGCACCCGCATCTGCTGTCCTGGCCGCACCTCCAGCCCGGCGAGTGCGTCGCCCTCGACGCGCAGCCGGCGCATGCGGGCGGCGATCGGGCCGGCGGCCGTGATGGTCCCGCGCAGCATCAGCAGGTCGAGGACGGGATTGGGCAGGGCGGGCATGAAGCCTCCGGGCGGGAAAGGTCAACCAGAGGTCGACAGGGGGAGTTGACGTCAGGAACGGGCGGAACGCGACAGCACGCGTTCCCGGCCGGACGCGATGGTGCGCGAACTGCCCCGGCCGCCGTACCCGGCCACCACGATCCCCGTCGCCGCCAGCACCACCAGCGCGACCGTGCGCAGGGCCGGGCCCATCCCGTGGGCCAGGTCGGGGTGGGCGGAGAGGATCGTGCCGGTCACGGCCACGCCCAGCGCCGCGCCGATCTCGCGGGCCGAAGTGCCGAGGCCGGAGCCGAGGCCCGCCTGGTGAGGCGGGAGCGAGGAGACGACGCCGAGGGTCAGGGCGGGCATGGACAGGCCGGTGCCCGCCGAGATGACCAGCAGCCAGCAGGCCCACGTCCCGTACGGTGTGCCCGCGTCGGCGGTGGACGCGCCGAGCAGGCCGAGGCCGATGAGCGCGAGCCCGGCGCCGACGACCGGGCGGGGCCGGCCCGCCCAGCGGGCGGCGAGTTTCGGGACGAGCGCCATGCCGACGGTCAGCGGCATGATCGCGACACCGGTGAGAGCGGCGCCGAAGCCGTGGACGTCTTGCAGATACTGGGAGTTGACGTAGAAGAGGGAGAACAGGCCGAAGAAACCGGCGGCCGTGCCGAGGGTGGCCGAGCGCAGGCGGGACGAGGCGAAGACCCTCGGGTCGAAGAGGGGCGCGGGCGAGCGGAGTGCATGGGCGGTGAAGGCGGCGGCGAGCAGCGCGCCGGCCGCGAAGGCGCCCAGGATGCGCGGGGAGGTCCAGCCGTAGGTGGGGCCCTCGATGATGCCGAAGAGGACGGCGACCAGGCCGGCCGTGAGCAGGAGCGTGCCGAGGGGGTCGAGATTGCTGCGGGCGGCGCGGTCCGTGCGCGGGGTGGTGACGGCCACCGCCACGGCGAGGAGTGCCGCCAGCGGGACCATCGCGGCGAACAGGGCCCGCCAGGACAGGAACTGGCCGGCCAGGCCGCCGCCGAGGTTGCCCGCCGCGCCGCCCAGGCCGATCGCCAGGGTCCAGGAGGCCATCGCGCGGGCGCGGTGCTCCGGAGCGGACAGGTGCATCAGGATCGACATCGTGGCCGGGGTGATCAGCGCGGCCCCGGCGCCGGACAGGCCGCGGCCCGCGATCAGCACGGCCGGGTCCGGTGCGAGCGCGCTGGTGCCGGCGCCCGCGGCGAAGAGGGCGAGGCCGGTGAGCAGGGCCCCCTTGCGGCCGTACCGGTCGCCGAGCGCGCCCGCCGGGACGAGGAGTCCGGCGAAGGCGATGACGTAGGCGTCGACCGTCCACAGGACCTCGCTGTGCGAGGGATGCAGCGCGGAGGAAATCAACTGCGGAATGAGGAGGTTGATGGCGGCGACCATGCTCTGCGCGACCAGCACGCAGGCGCACAGGGCGAGCAGGGTCGGACGTTTCAGGGCGTGCGCGGGCACGGCTCCTCCCAGGAGCTCGGTGGGTGGTGGGGGATGCCCTGTCACCGTAGGCTCGGCGATGACCTGCTTCCAGTGCAACCTTGACAAGGGACAGTTGCGCATGACGCAATCCGCCTGCTCGCCTGCCGGGATCGACCTGAACCTGCTGGTCGCCCTGGACGTCCTCCTGGAGGAGCAGAGCGTCCAGGGCGCCGCCCGCCGCCTGCACCTCTCCGAACCGGCGATGAGCCGCACCCTGGGCCGCGTCCGCAAGGCGCTCGGGGATCCGGTGCTGGTCCGCGCCGGCCGCCGGATGGTGCCCACCCCGCACGCCCTGGCCGTACGCGCCGAGGTGAGCGCGGTGGTGGAGCGGGCCCGCGCCCTGTTCGCGCCCGGCCGTGCCACCGACCTGCGCACGGTCTCCCGTACCTTCACGATCATCTGTCACGACGTGATCGCCGCCGCGCACGGCGCGGCCCTGTTCGCCCGTGCCGCCGAGGAGGCGCCCGGCATCCGCATCCGCTTCCTCACCGAGAGCCACGTGGACGCCCCGTTCCTGCGCCAGGGGACGGCCGACCTGGAGGTCGGGGTGGTCGACACGACCGCGCCCGAGGTGCACGTGGAGTCCCTGTGCGAGGACCGGATGGTGGGCGTCGTACGGGCCGGACACCCGCTGCTCGCCGGGGAGTTGACGCCGGAGCGGTTCGCCACGGAGGCCGATCACCTCATCGTCTCCCGGCGCGGCAAGCTGCACGGCCCGGTCGACGCCGCGCTGGCCGAACTCGGCCTGACACGCCGGGTGGTGGGCACCGTCGGCACCTTCCCGGCCTCCCTCTTCGTCCTCCGCGACACCGACCTGGCCGGCCTGGTCAGCTCATGGAGCCTGCCCCTGGCCTCCGCCCTCGGCCTGGTCGCCTTCGAGGTGCCGCTCCCCCTTCCCGCGCTGCGGCTGGGCCTGGCCTGGCACCCACGCCACGACGCCGACCCGGCCCACGCGTGGCTGCGGGGCTGCGTACGGGACCTGGTGGCGCAGTGGTCGCCGCGCAGTCCCTAGCACGTCCGGGAGGCGGTCGCCGAGGGAGGCGCCGGCTACCGGGCGGCGTTCACCATGCGCAGCGGCGAGTCACCCCTCCTGCGTCGTCTCCTGATCGAGGAGTACGCCCGGCACCTCGGTCGGGCCGGCCTGATCCGGGAGTCGATCGACGGACGCGTGGGGGAGGACCCGCCGGCCGACTTCCGACCGCCCCGCTCCTGAGAGGCTTTTGTCCATATATGTCCGCATCTCCAGTGATGCAGCGCACTTTCGGCCGCCCATTGCGCATGCAATCCGGAGCCCCCGGGCAGGGGGACACGGTCCCCCGAGAGTGACACACGTGTGACACACGGGAGCTGAACAGGAACGGAAGGCAACATCGATCATGGCGAAGAGAACGGAACGACCGGCACGGGCGACCATCCATGCCGGGGGCGAGTGGCTGGAAGCGGTCTCCGGCGCGACGCGCGAGATCCTCGACCCCGCGGACGCCCGGCCCTTCGCCGTGGTGGCGGAGGGTGACGAGAAGGACGCGGAGCTGGCGGTGGCCGCCGCCCGCCGCGCCTTCGACACGGGCGACTGGCCGCGCACCCCGGCCGCCGATCGCGCGGCCCTGCTGCGCCGGGTGGCCGACCTCCTCGCGCGCGACCGCGAGGAACTCGGCCTGCTGGAGAGCAGGGACGCGGGCAAGACCGTCGAGGAGGGCCGTGTCGACATCGACTGCGTCGCCGACGCCTTCCGCTACTTCGCCGACCTGGTGGCCGCCGAGGCCCCCGGCCGGGTCGTCGACGCGGGCTCGCCCGACATCCACAGCGTCGTCGTGCACGAGCCCGTCGGGGTCTGCGCGCTGATCACCCCCTGGAACTACCCGCTGCTCCAGGCCAGTTGGAAGATCGCTCCGGCGCTCGCGGCGGGCAACACCTTCGTCGTCAAGCCCAGCGAGATCACCCCGCTGACCACCATCGCCCTGATCGAGCTGCTCGCCGAGGCCGGGCTGCCGGCCGGCGTGGCCAACATCGTCACCGGCCCCGGCCACACGGTCGGCGCCCGCCTCGCCGAGCACCCCGACGTCGACCTGGTCTCCTTCACCGGCGGCCTGGTCAGCGGCACCAAGGTGGCCCAGGCCGCCGCCCCGACCGTCAAGAAGGTCGCCCTCGAACTCGGCGGCAAGAACCCCAATGTCGTCTTCGCCGACGCCTGCGCCACCGACGAGGGCTTCGACACCGCCGTCGACCAGGCCCTCAACGCCGCGTTCATCCACAGCGGCCAGGTCTGCTCGGCGGGCGCCCGCCTCATCGTCGAGGAGTCGGTCCGGGAACGCTTCGTCGCCGAACTCGCCCGCCGGGCCGCCCGGATCCGCCTCGGCCGCGGCACGGAGGACGGCGTGGAGTGCGGCCCGCTCGTCTCCGAGCAGCAGCGCGCCAAGGTCGAGGCCTACGTCGCCTCCGCGCTCGCCGAGGGCGCGGTGCTGCGCACCGGCGGCAAGCGCCCCGGTGCGTCCCCCGAACGCCCCGCCACCGGTTACTTCTACGAGCCCACCGTCCTCGACGCCTGCCACCGCGAGATGCAGGTCGTACGGGAGGAGGTCTTCGGCCCGGTCCTCACCGTCGAGACCTTCCGTACGGAGGACGAGGCCGTCCTCCTCGCCAACGACACCGAGTACGGCCTCGCGGGCGCCGTCTGGACCGCCGACGCGGGCCGCGCCCGGCGCGTCGCCGGACGGCTGCGGCACGGCACCGTCTGGATCAACGACTTCCACCCCTACCTGCCGCAGGCGGAGTGGGGTGGCTTCGGCAAGAGCGGTGTGGGGCGCGAACTCGGGCCGGCCGGGCTCGCCGAGTACCGCGAGACCAAGCACGTCTACCAGAACCTGGCGCCGAAACCGGTGCGCTGGTTCGCGGGCTGACCCCCGGGGCCGACCTCCCGCCGCGACCTCCCGCACCCGCGACACACCCCACCCTCCCCCCGACTCCCCCCAAGCGTCCCCCACCCTGGAGTGAGCACCCCCATGTCCGACAGTCCCCACGTCTACGACTACGTCGTGATCGGCGGCGGCACGGCAGGCTCCGTCATCGCCTCCCGCCTCACCGAGAACCCGGACGTCACCGTCGCCGTCATCGAGGGCGGCCCCAGTGACGTCGGCCGCGACGACGTCCTCACCCTGCGCCGCTGGATGGGCCTGCTCGGCGGCGACCTCGACTACGACTACCCCACCACCGAACAGCCACGCGGCAACTCCCACATCCGGCACAGCCGCGCCCGTGTCCTCGGCGGCTGTTCCTCCCACAACACCCTCATCGCCTTCAAGCCCCTGCCGTCCGACTGGGACGAGTGGGAGGCCGCCGGCGCCAAGGGGTGGGGCGCCGTCCCCATGGAGGCCTACTACGCACGCCTCCTCAACAACATCGTCCCGGTCGACGAGAAGGACCGGAATGCCATCGCCCGCGACTTCGTCGACGCCGCCCGGTCCGCACTCGGGGTACCCAGGGTCGAGGGCTTCAATCACAAGCCGTTCACCGAGGGCGTCGGTTTCTTCGACCTCGCCTACCACCCGGAGGACAACAAGCGCTCCAGCGCCTCGGTGGCCTACCTCCACCCGGTGATGGACGAGCGCCCCAACCTCACGATCCTGCTGGAGACCTGGGCGTACCGGCTGGAGCTGGACGGCACCCGTGCCACGGGCGCGCACGTGCGCACCAAGGACGGCGAGGAACTCCTCGTACGGGCCCGCACCGAGGTCCTGCTGTGCGCCGGCGCGGTCGACTCGCCCCGCCTGCTGCTGCACTCCGGCATCGGCCCGAAGGCCGACCTGGAGCGGCTCGGCATACCGGTCGCGCACGACCTGCCCGGCGTCGGCGAGAACCTCCTCGACCACCCCGAGTCGGTGATCGTCTGGGAGACCCACGGCCCGATCCCCGAGAACTCCGCGATGGACTCCGACGCGGGCCTGTTCGTGCGCCGCGACCCCCGGCAGGCGGGCCCGGACCTGATGTTCCACTTCTACCAGATCCCGTTCACGGACAACCCGGAGCGACTGGGCTACGAACGCCCGCCGTACGGCGTCTCGATGACCCCGAACATCCCCAAGCCGAAGAGCCGCGGCCGCCTCTACCTGACCAGCCCCGACCCGCAGGTCAAGCCCGCGCTGGACTTCCGCTACTTCACCGACCAGGACGACTACGACGCCCGCACCCTCGTCGACGGCATCCGCATCGCCCGCGAGATCGCGAAGACCGAACCGCTGGCGGGCTGGCTCAAGCGCGAGGTGTGCCCGGGCCCGGAGATCGTCGGTGACGCCGAACTCAGCGAGTACGCACGCAAGGTCGCGCACACCGTCTACCACCCGGCGGGCACCTGCCGGATGGGCCCCGTCGACGACGAACTGGCTGTCGTCGACCCCGAGTTGAAGATCCGCGGCCTCGACGGCATCCGTGTCGCCGACGCGTCCGTGTTCCCGACCATGACCGCCGTCAACCCGATGATCGGGGTGCTGATGGTCGGTGAGAAAGCCGTCGACCTGATCGGAGGTGGTGCGCGATGACCGTCACCACGCCCACCACCCGGAAGCCGCCCACCACCGACGCCCCCGTCTTCTCCGTGGGCGGCCTGTGGAAGGTGTTCGGCCCGAAGGCCGACCGCGTCCCCGCCGACCCCGAGCTGACCGGCCTGGACCCCGCCGAGCTGCGCTCCCGCACCGGCTGCACGGCCGCCGTCCGGGACGTCTCCTTCGACGTCCGCAAGGGCGAGGTCTTCGTCGTCATGGGCCTGTCCGGCTCCGGCAAGTCCACGCTGGTGCGCTGTCTGACCCGGCTGATCGAGCCCACGGCGGGCACCATCGCCATCGACGGCGAGGACGTCCGCGCGATGGACCGCTCCCGGCTGCGCGAACTGCGCCGCCACCGCACCGCCATGGTCTTCCAGCACTTCGGTCTGCTCCCGCACCGCACGGTCCTCGACAACGTCGCCTACGGCCTGGAGATCCAGGGCGTCGGCCGATCCGAGCGCCGGGCGCGGGCGAAGGAGGTCGTCGACAAGGTCGGCCTTGAGGGCATGGAGAAGCGCCGGCCCGGGCAGCTCTCCGGCGGCCAGCGCCAGCGCGTCGGCCTCGCCCGGGCGCTGGCCGTCGACCCCGAGGTGCTGCTCTTCGACGAGCCGTTCAGCGCCCTCGACCCGCTGATCCGGCGGGACATGCAGGACGAGGTGGCCCGCCTGCACCGCGAGGAGGGCCGCACGATGGTCTTCATCACCCACGACCTCTCCGAGGCGCTGAGACTCGGCGACCGCATCGCCCTCATGCGCGACGGCCGCGTGGTCCAGCTCGGCACCCCGGAGGAGATCGTCGGCTCCCCGGCCGACGACTACGTCCGCGAGTTCGTCCGGGACGTCCCGCGCGAGCAGGTCATGACCGTCCGTACGGCCATGCGCCCCGGCGACTGCGGCGGCCCCGACCACCCGGGCGCGCTGCCACCGGACGCCGTGGTCGCCGAAGCGATCAAGGTCGTGGCGGGGACCGGCCGGCCGGCGTGCGTGGTCGAGAACGGGCGGTGCCTGGGCGTCGTCGACCACGAGCGGCTGCTCGGCGTCGTGGCCGGCGTGGCCGCGGGCGGCCGTACCGCCGGGGCGGCACCCGCTCCGCGGAAGGCGCCACGCCCCACGCGCCGGCGCGAGACCCCGCCCGCCGGCACCGGCGCGGAGGCCGTCTGATGGCAACCGTCACCGCACAGGCCCCCCGCATCGCACTCCCCGCCGCCCTCAGGCACCGCGCCGCCCGCAAGCTGCTCCTGCTCGCCCTGGCCGCGGCCGTCCTCGCCCCGCTCGCCCACTCCCACTGGCCGAGCGCCGCATGGCCCCACGCGCTGACCGTCGACCTCACCAAGCCGCTGGCCAACGCCAGTGACTGGGTCATCGACAACCGGGACAGCCACCCGCTGTTCCTGTACTTCTTCGGCTACATCAGCAACGCGGTCGTCCTCTCCGTACGCGCCGTCTACCTCGCCCTGCTCGCCGCCGGCTGGGCGGGCGTCACGGCGTTCGGCGCGCTCGTCGCCTGGCGGGTCGCCGGGGTGCGGCTCGCCGTGGGCACGGCCGTCGCGTTCCTCGCCTGCGGCCTGCTCGGCATGTGGGTGCCGACCATGCAGACGCTCGCGCTGATGGTGGTCGCCGTCCTGGTCTCCGTGGCCGTCGGCTTCCTGCTCGGCCTGGGCGCCGGCCTCTCCGACCGCCTGGACCGCGCGCTGCGCCCGGTCCTGGACACCATGCAGGTCCTCCCGGCGTTCGCCTACCTGCTCCCGGTCGTGCTGGTCTTCGGCATCGGCGTCCCGGCGGCCGTCCTCGCCACCGTCGTCTACGCCGCCCCGCCCATGGCCCGCCTCACCGCGCTCGGCCTGCGCGGCGCCGACCCCGAGGTGCTGGAGGCCGTGGAGTCGCTGGGTGCCACGGCCCGCCAGCGCCTGCTGACCGCCCGCATCCCGCTCGCCCGCAAGGAACTCCTCCTCGGCCTCAACCAGACGATCATGATGGCGCTGTCCATGGCGGTCATCGCCTCGGTCATCGGCGCCGGCGGCCTCGGCGACCGCGTCTACCAGGCGCTCGCCTCGGTCGACGTCGGCGCGGCCCTCGCGGCCGGCATCCCGATCGTGCTGCTCGCCGTCGTCCTGGACCGGGTCACCTGCGCGGCCGGGCAGGACACCGCCGGACAGGCCGCCTCCCGCCCCCGCACGATCGGATGGCCCTACGCCCTGGCCGTCCCCGTGGCCGTCGCGGTGGCCGTCCGTCTCCTCGGTCACCTCGACTGGCCCGACGCCTGGACCCTGAACATCGCCGAACCGGTCAACCGCGCCGTCGACTGGATGACCGCGCACCTCTACTCGGGCGTCCCCTACGTCGGCGGCACCGCGGACTGGGCCGGCCACTTCACCACCTGGGTCCTCGACCCCCTGCGCGACGGCCTGCAGTGGCTGCCCTGGTGGTCGGTGCTGCTCATCGTGGCCGCGCCGGCCTGGTTGATCGGCACCTGGCGCACCGCCCTGACCGCCGTCCTCGCGATGGCCGCGATCGGCGTGCTCGGCGTGTGGGAGCCGTCCCTGGACACCCTCGCTCAGGTCCTCGCCGCCGTCGCCGTCACCCTCGTGCTCGGCTTCGCCACCGGTATCGCCGCCGCCCGCAGCGACCGCTTCGAGCGGGCCCTGCGCCCGGTCCTGGACGTCTTCCAGACGATGCCGCAGTTCGTGTACCTGATCCCGGTCGTCGCGCTGTTCGGCGTCGGCCGCGCCCCCGCCGTCGCCGCGGCCGTCGTCTACGCCCTCCCGGCCGTCGTCCGGATCACCGCGCAGGGCCTGCGCCAGGTCGACCCGGCGGCGCTGGAGTCGGCCCGCTCGCTCGGCGCCACCGGCCGCCAGCAGCTGTGGCAGGTACAGCTCCCGCTCGCCCGCCGGTCGCTGCTGCTCGCCGTCAACCAGGGCGTGGTCCTGGTCCTCGCCGTCGTCATCATCGGCGGTCTGGTCGGCGGCGGCGCCCTCGGCTACAACGTGGCCTTCGGCCTCGCCCAGGGCGACCTGGCGACGGGCCTGGTCGCGGGCGCCGCGATCGTCTGCCTCGGCCTGGTCCTGGACCGGGTGACCCAGCCCACCGAACGCCGCGCGACGAAGGGAGCGTGACATGAAGATCGACCGCCGGACGGCCCTGCTCGCCTCCTCGGCCGCGGCCCTGTCGCTGCTCACCGGCTGCGGTGCCGCGGACATGACCAAGCAGGCCTCGCCGTTCGCCAACGCCCAGGGCTCCAGGACGGTCACCCTGTCCGTCCAGTCCTGGGTCGGCGCCCAGTCGAACGTGGCCGTCGCCCAGTACCTGCTGGAACACAAGCTGGGCTACCGCGTCGACACCGTCCAGGTCGACGAGGTCCCCGCCTGGGACGCGCTCAGCCAGGGCAGGGTCGACGCCATCCTGGAGGACTGGGGCCACCCGGACCAGGAGAAGCGGTACGTCGACGACAAGAAGACGATCGCGCCCGGCGGCGACCTCGGGGTGACCGGTCACATCGGCTGGTTCGTGCCGGCCTACCTCGCCAAGCAGCACCCCGACATCACCGACTGGAAGAACCTGAACAAGTACGCCTCCCTCTTCCGCACCGCGGAGAGCGGCGGCAAGGGCCAGCTCCTCGACGGCTCCCCGTCGTACGTCACCAACGACAAGGCGCTGGTGAAGAACCTGAAGCTGAACTACCAGGTGGTCTTCGCCGGTTCGGAGGCCGCGCAGATCACCCAGATGCGGCAGTTCGCCAAGGAGAAGAAGCCCTTCCTCACCTACTGGTACTCGCCGCAGTGGCTGTTCAAGAAGGTCCCGATGACGGAGGTGAAGCTGCCGCCGTACAAGGACGGCTGCGACGCGGACGCGGCGAAGGTCGCCTGCTCCTACCCGCACACCCCGCTGCAGAAGTACCTCAACGCCGACTTCGCCAAGTCCGGCGGCAAGGCAGCGGCCCTGCTGAAGAAGTTCAAGTGGACCACCGAGGACCAGAACGAGGTCTCCCTGATGATCGCCGACCAGAAGCTCACCCCCGAACAGGCGGCGAAGAAGTGGGTGGACAGCCACCCCTCCACCTGGAAGGCGTGGCTGTCCTGAGCCCTACCGCAGCCCGTCCGCGATCTCCCGCAGCGCCCGCACGGACCGCTGCTGGAGTCCCGGCCCGAACGTGACCCGGGTGGCCCCGAGTCCGCCGAGCTCGGCGGGCGAGGGGCCCTCGCCGTCCAGCCGGGCCGCCATGTTGACCGGCCCCTGGATCCCGGACCGCAGCAGCGGCAGCACGGCGGCCGGGGCGAAGATCGGGTACACGCAGTCGACGCCCGCGGCGACGTACAGCGCGGCCCGCTCGATGGCCCGCGCGGGATCCGTGACCCCGCGTGCGAAGGTGTCGATACGGGCGTTGACGAACAGCTCGTCGGCCGCCGCCGAGCGCACCTCGGCGAGCCAGTCGGCATGCCGGCGCGGGTCCTTGAGGACGCCCCCGCTGGAGTCCTCGAGGTTGCAGCCCACGGCCCCCGCCTCCAGCAGCCGTTCCACCAGCTCCTTCGGCGCGAGCCCGTACCCGCCCTCGACGTCCGCCGACACCGGTACGTCCACCGCCCGCGTGATGCGCGCCACCGCGGCGAACATCTCCTCGGCCGGGACCTCCCCGTCCGCGTACCCGAGGGATGCGGCGATCCCCGCGCTGGGCGTGGCGAGCGCCGGGAAGCCGGCCTCCTCGAAGACCCGCGCGCTCGCCGCGTCCCAGGGGCCGGGCAGGACGAGGGGGTCGCCCTGGGCGCGCCGCCGGTGCAGGGACCGGAAGACATCCACTTTCCTCACGGCTGGTAACCCCCCGGCGGGACACGGCGGCTGACCATGCCCCGGTTCCAGCTGTTGATGACGGTGATCAGACCGACGAGATGGGCGAGTTCGGCCTGGTCGAAGTGCTTGGCCGCCTGCTCGTACACCGCGTCCGGCACGAACCCTCCCGCGGACTTCGTCCGGGAGGTGCCCCCAGTCAGCACGGTCACCGCCTCCGTCAGCGCCGGGGCCGCCCGCTCCCGCTCGCTGTAGAGGTCCTCCGCCTCCTCCCAGGCGTTCAGCAACTGGATGCGGTCCTCCGACTCCCCGTTCCCGCGGGCCACCTGGAGGTGCATGTCGAGGCAGAAGGCGCAGTGGTCGATCTGCGAGGCGCGGATCATGACCAGTTCGGCGAGGACCGGGTCGCCGAGCCCCTTCTTCGCGGCCGCGCTGAGCGCGGACATGGCCTGACCGACCTCGCGGTCCAGCAGCTTGGTACGGCTCACTTGTGCTGCCCCGGTTGGTAGTGGCCCGGGACCATACGGGTCGTCACCCCGATCCGGTTCCACGCGTTGATCACCGTGATGGCGGCGATCAGCTGTGCCAGCTCCGCCTCCTCGAACTGCTCGGCGGCCTTCTCGTACACCTCGTCCGGCACGAACCCGTCCGTCAGCACGGTGACCGCCTCGGTCAGCTCGATCGCCGCGAGCTCCTTCCGCGTGTAGCAGTGCCGCGACTCCTCCCACGCGTTGAGCTGCACGATCCGCTCGACGCTCTCGCCGGCCGCGAGGGCGTCCTTGGTGTGCATGTCGAGGCAGAACGCGCAGTGGTTGATCTGCGAGGCGCGGATCTTCACCAGCTCGTACAGCCTGGGGTCCAGGCCCTGCCGGGCGGCGGTGTCCAGCCGGACCATCGCCTGGTAGACCTCGGGGGCGTGCTGGGCGAAGCGCAGGCGGGGGGTGTGTTCGGGCGCGTACTCGACGGTTTCCTCTGTGATCATGTCTTCGACCCTAGGAGCCGGGCAGCCCAGGAGTATGGTCCATTTCCATGGCGGAAACCTGGGCCACTTTGGGCGTCGACCTGCACTTGGAACCGGCCCGCTCGGGCGGTCTGCGCCGGGGCCTGACCGACGCTCTGCGGGACGCCGTCCGCACCGGCCGCCTGGCCCCCGGCACCCGGCTGCCGTCCTCCCGAACCCTCGCCGCCGACCTGGGCATCGCCCGCAACACGGTCGCCGACGCCTACGCCGACCTGGTCGCCGAGGGCTGGCTCACCGCCCGGCAGGGCTCGGGCACGCGGGTGGCGGCGCGGGCGGTCATCCCGCCGGCCGGCGCGGCACTCCACCGCGGCGAACCCCGCCGGCCGGCCTACAACCTCATCCCCGGGACCCCCGACGTCGCCGCCTTCCCCCGCGCCGAGTGGCTCAAGGCCGCCCGCCGCGCCCTGACCGCCGCCCCCAGCGACGCCCTCGACTACGGCGATCCCCGTGGCCGCCCCGAGCTGCGCACCGCCCTCGCCGGCTACCTCTCGCGCTCCCGGGGCGTACGCGCCGACCCCGACGCCATCGTCGTCTGCGCCGGCTTCTCGCACGGGCTGCGGATCCTCGGCACGGTACTGCGGGCACGCGGCGTACGGACGGTGGCGGTGGAGTCGTACGGCCTCGACGTGCACTGGCAGCTGCTGACCGACGCCGGACTGACCACGTGCCCCCTGCCGTACGACGAACTGGGCACCGACACCCGCGAGCCGGCGCCGGCCGGGGCCGTGCTGCTCACCCCCGCCCACCAGTTCCCGACGGGCGTGGCGCTGCACCCGGACCGGCGGGCCGCCGTCGTGGACTGGGCGCGGCGCACCGGCGGACTGGTCCTGGAGGACGACTACGACGGCGAGTTCCGCTACGACCGCCAGCCGGTCGGCGCCCTCCAGGGACTCGACCCCGACCACGTCGTCTACCTGGGCACCGCCAGCAAATCCCTCGCGCCCGGTCTCCGGCTGGCCTGGATGGTGGTGCCGCCGGCGCTGACGGCTCAGGTCGCGGCGGCCAAGGGGGGTGTCGACACCTGCGGGGTACTGGACCAGCTGACCCTCGCCGAGTTCCTCGCCTCCGGCGCCTACGACCGCCACGTCCGCTCCTCCCGCCTGCGCTACCGGCGCCGCCGGGACGCCCTGGTGGCCGAGCTCGCGAGGCGGGCCCCCTCGGTCCACGCCACCGGCATCGCGGCGGGCCTGCACGTGGTGCTGCGGCTGTCGCCGGGCACCGAACAGGCGGCGCTGCGGGCGGCGGCCTGGCACGGGCTGGCGGTGCACGGCCTGCACCGCTACCGGCACCCGGAGTCGACCGCCGAGCGGCGGGACGCGCTGGTCGTGGGGTACGGGACACCGCCGGACCACGCGTGGTCGGGGGCGCTGGACGCGTTGTGCGCGGCGCTGCCCGAATAATCGCGCCGCCGTTTCCGCGGCCCAGGACGCGAAGGCCGAACCCGAACTCCTGGAACCGACGGTGACGGGATTACCGGTCACGCCGTCTGCTCACTCCGGCGCGTTTCACACGGCGACGAACCACAGCGGTCCGGCGGCTGTCACCCCACCTCCGCCGGCGCCTCCCCGAACCGGGCCAGTGCCAGCGCCCCCGCCACCGCGACGAGGAACCCCAGCACCGCGAGCCACGCCAGCCCGTCCCGCGTACGGTCGCCGAGCCAGACCACGCCCACGGCCGCCGGGCCGATCGTCTCCCCGATCACCATCCCGGCGGTGGCCGTGGTCACCGAGCCCCGCTGGAGGGCCGAGGTGAGCAGGAGGAACGCGGCGCCCCCGCCCAGCAGCAGGGCGTACGCCGACGGGTTGGCGAGCAGGCCGGACGGCCGGAGCGAGTCGATCAGCCGGACCGTCACCTCCACCACCCCGAACCCGAACCCGGCCCCCAGCCCCAGCAGCAGCGCCCGCCCGCGCTCCGGCAACCGCCCGCCGACCGCGCCCAGCAGCAACACGCCCACCGCGGTCCCGAACATCGCCCACCTCAGCGCGGCGGACCCGCCCCGGTCGCCCTCCGTCCCCGAGGCCAGCCCCAGCATCGCCAGCCCTCCGCACACCACCGCCACCGCGCCCCACTCGGCCCCGCTGAGCCGCACCCGAAGCAGCCGCGCCGCGACCACCGCCGTGACCGCCAGACTGGCGGCCAGCGCCGCGCCCACCGCGTAGATCGGCACCGACCGCAACGCCGCGACCTGCAACAGGAACCCCAGCCCGTCCAGTGCCAGACCGGCCAGATACCGCCACTGCCGCAGGGCCCGCAGCAGCAGCGCCGCGTCCCCACCGCCACCCCCGTCCGTGCCCGCCGCCCGCGCGGCCACCGCCTGCCACACCGTCGCGGTACCGAAGCAGACCGCCGCGCCGAGGGCGCACACCATTCCAAACAGCACGAAGTGACTCTAGGGGAACGGCAGATCCCCGGCCCCCTGCACGGTCGTTCGCACCGATCTCTAGGCTGACCGGACAGCGACAACAACCGGACACCAACGGGGGATACACGAACATGGCCACCGCACGCCGGCCACTGCGCTCCACCACCGTCGTCCTCGGCGGTATGGGCCTCCTCGCCGCAGCCCTCGCCGCCTGCTCCTCCGAGCCGGACAAGCGCTGCGTCGACCGCGACAGCTACAACCTCGCCAAGGGCTACAAGGTCGTCTCCGACAAGAACTGCAAGTCCACCTCCGTCAAGAGCTCTGTGAACGGCGCCTGGTACTACGGCGGCAAGAAGAAGAGCGGCTGGGTCGACGGCGGCTCTTTCACCAAGCCCAGCAAGGGCTCCGGCTCCTCGGACGACGACGACAGCCACGGCACCGGTGTCCACCGCGGCGGCTTCGGCGGCGGCAAGGGCAGCTCCGGCGGCTGAACCAGGACCCGTATCCCGCCATGGAACGCCACACGATCGCCCCCCGCCCCGGCTGGCAGCAGACCGTCGAGGAACAGGGCCTGATCTATCCCCTCACCCGCCACCCCGACGGCTCCCTCCGCCCGTACTGGGACGAGAGCGCCTACTACGCCTTCACCCTCGGCGAGGTCGAGGCCCTGGAGGAGGTCGTCGAGGAACTGCACCGCATGTGCCTGGCGGCGGCCGGCCACATCGTCACCGCCGGCCGCTTCGCCGACCTCGGCATCACCGACCCGCGCGTGGCCCGGGCGGTCGCCGAGGCCTGGCACCGCCGCGCCGAACTCCCCTCCGTGTACGGCCGCTTCGACCTCCGCTACGACGGCACCGGCCCGGCGAAGCTCCTGGAGTACAACGCCGACACCCCCACGTCCCTGGTCGAGGCCGCCTCACCCCAGTGGTTCTGGATGGAGGACCGCTTCCCCGGCGCCGACCAGTGGAACTCCCTCCACGAACGCCTCGTCGCCGCCTGGCGGAAGCAGTCCGCGCTCCTCCCGCCCGGCAGCCCCCTGTACTTCGGGCACTCCTCCGCCGACGAACTCGGCGAGGACCTGATGACGGTCGCCTACCTGAAGGAGACCGCCGAACAAGCCGGCCTGGACACCGACTGGATCTCCATGGAGGAGATCGGCTGGGACACCCTCTCCGGCCGCTTCGTCGACAACAACCTCCGCTTCCTCCGCAGCATCTTCAAGCTCTACCCCTGGGAATGGCTCACCACCGACCGCTTCGCCGGCCACGTCCTGGACACCCTCGACAACGGCGGCGGCACGGGTACGACGATGTGGATCGAGCCCGCCTGGAAGATGCTCCTGAGCAACAAGGCCCTCCTGGCGATCCTCTGGGAGCTGTACCCGGGACACCCGAACCTGCTCCCCGCGTACCTGGACGGCCCGCGCGAGCTGACGGTGACGTCCGGCTACGTGGCCAAGCCGCTCCTCGGCCGCGAGGGCGAGGGCGTGACGGTCCACGAGCCGGGCACTGCCGCCGCCGTCCGCGAAGAGCCCTGTTGCTACCAGCAGCTTGCCCCCCTCCCCGCCTTCGACGGCAACCACGTCGTCCTCGGCGCGTGGGTCGTCGAGGGCGAGTCGGCGGGCCTCGGCATCCGCGAGTCCTCCGGCCTCATCACGGACGAGTACGCCCGCTTCCTGCCCCACGTGATCCTTTAGAGCCCGAGCACGCCCCTGAGCCGGTCCAGCCCCCAGTCCAGGTCCTCCTCGGAGATGACGAGGGGCGGCGCGATCCGGATCGTGGACCCGTGGGTGTCCTTCACCAGCACACCCCGGTCCATCAGCTTCTCGGAGATCGCCCGCCCGGTGCCGTACGCCGGATGGACGTCCACCCCCGCCCACAGCCCCCGCCCCCGCACCGCCGTCACCCGGCCCGTCCCGGTCAGCGCGCCCAGCTCCCGGTGCAGACGCTCGCCCAGCTCCGCCGCCCGCGCCTGGTACTCGCCCGATCGCAGCATCGCGATCACCTCCAGCGCCACCGCGCAGGCCAGCGGATTCCCGCCGAACGTCGACCCGTGCTCACCCGGCCGGAACACCCCGAGCACCTCCGCGCTCGACACCACCGCCGACACCGGCACGATCCCGCCGCCCAGCGCCTTCCCCAGCACGTACACGTCCGGTACGACCCCCTCGTGCTCGCACGCGAACGTCCGCCCGGTCCGGCCCAGCCCCGACTGGACCTCGTCCGCCACGAACAGCACGTTCCGCTGCCGGGTCAGCTCCCGCACCGCCGGCAGGTAACCGGCCGGCGGCACGATCACCCCCGACTCGCCCTGGACCGGCTCCAGCAGCACCGCGACCGTGTTCTCGGTCACCGCCGCCCGCAGCGCGGTCAGGTCGCCGTACGGCACGATCTCGAAGCCGGGCGTGTACGGCCCGAAGTCGGCCCGCGCCTCCGGATCCGTGGAGAAGCTGATCACCGTCGTCGTACGCCCGTGGAAGTTGCCCCCCGCCACCACGACCTTCGCCATCTCCGCGGGCACCCCCTTCACCCGGTACCCCCACTTGCGGGCCGTCTTCACCGCGGTCTCCACCGCCTCCACGCCCGTGTTCATCGGCAGCACCATCTCCATGCCGCACAGCTCGGCCAGCTGCTCGCAGAACGCGGCGAACCGGTCGTGATGGAAGGCCCGGGACGTCAGCGTCACCCGTTCCAGCTGCCGCTTGGCCGCCTCGACCAGCCGCCGGTTGCCGTGCCCGAAGTTCAGCGCGGAGTACCCGGCCAGCAGATCGAGATACCGCCGCCCCTCCACATCCGTCATCCAGGCGCCCTCCGCCGTGGCGATCACCACCGGCAGCGGATGGTAGGTGTGCGCGCTGTGCGCGTCGGCGGCGGCGATGAGGTCGTCCGTGGCGGTCAAGGCAGCTCCCGAAGGTGAGGGTCGACCCCCCTGCGATCACCCCCCTTGCCCATCTTCTCCTCGCTCGCATGGTGGACGCGGGAACGGCGCCGCCGGACCCGCCCGGTAGGCTGATCAGCGGGCCGTGACTGGCGCGCTGGGATGGGATGGACCATCAGGGAGCGGTCCGGGAACCAGCGAGTGCCGTGCGCCTGGGCCGAACCGTGAACGCCGATCGTCACCCGTCCGGAGGTCCCCGTGTCCGAGCCGTTGTCCACCGAGTCCACCGCCTTCCGCGCCGCCCTCGACGTGATCCGCGCCGTCGAACCGCGCGTCGCCGACGCCATCGGCCAGGAGGTGGCCGACCAGCGCGAGATGCTCAAGCTGATCGCCTCCGAGAACTACGCCTCCCCGGCCACGCTCCTGGCCATGGGCAACTGGTTCAGCGACAAGTACGCCGAGGGCACGATCGGCCGCCGCTTCTACGCGGGCTGCCGCAACGTCGACACGGTGGAGTCGCTGGCCGCCGAGCACGCCCGCGAGCTCTTCGGCGCCCGCCACGCCTACGTCCAGCCGCACTCCGGCATCGACGCCAACCTCGTCGCCTTCTGGGCAGTGCTCGCGGACCGCGTGGAGGTCCCCTTCCTCGAGAAGACGGGCGTCCGCCAGGTCAACGACCTCTCCGAGGCGGACTGGGCCGAGCTGCGCCAGGCCTTCGGCAACCAGCGCATGCTCGGCATGTCCCTGGACGCGGGCGGCCACCTCACCCACGGCTTCCGCCCCAACATCTCCGGCAAGATGTTCGACCAGCGCTCCTACGGCACCGACCCGGCGACGGGCCTGATCGACTACGACGCCCTGCGCACCCAGGCCCGCGACTTCAAGCCCCTGATCATCGTCGCGGGCTACTCGGCCTACCCACGCCTGGTGAACTTCCGCATCATGCGGGAGATCGCCGACGAGGTCGGCGCCACGCTCATGGTCGACATGGCCCACTTCGCGGGCCTGGTCGCCGGCAAGGTCCTCACCGGCGACTTCGACCCGGTCCCGCACGCCCAGATCGTCACGACCACCACCCACAAGTCCCTGCGCGGCCCCCGCGGCGGCATGGTCCTGTGCGACGACTCCCTCAAGGACCAGGTGGACCGCGGCTGCCCGATGGTCCTCGGCGGCCCGCTCCCGCACGTCATGGCTGCCAAGGCGGTGGCCCTGGCCGAGGCCCGGCAGCCCGCCTTCCAGGACTACGCCCAGCGGATCGTGGACAACTCCCGCGCCCTGGCCGAGGGCTTGATGCGGCGCGGCGCCACCCTCGTCACCGGGGGCACGGACAACCACCTCAACCTGATCGACGTCGCCACCTCCTACGGCCTCACCGGCCGCCAGGCCGAGGCGGCCCTCCTCGACTCGGGCATCGTCACCAACCGCAACGCCATCCCCGCCGACCCCAACGGCGCCTGGTACACCTCCGGCATCCGCGTCGGCACCCCCGCGCTCACCACCCGCGGCCTGGGTACGGCGGAGATGGACGAGGTGGCGGGCCTGATCGACCGGGTCCTGACCACCACCGAGCCGGGCACCACCAAGTCGGGCGCCCCCTCCAAGGCCGCCCATGTCCTGGATGCGAAGGTGGCGGAGGAGATCTCCCAGCGGGCAACGGACCTGGTGGCGGGCTTCCCGCTGTACCCGGAGATCGACCTCGGCTGACGCCCGGTCCTGACGGGAGCGGCCTTCCGAGGCGCTCCCGTCAAAGCGGTCCCCAACACCTGAGAGAATGGTGGGCATGGCCTCTGATCGACCCCGCGTGCTCTCCGGAATCCAGCCCACCGCAGGCTCGTTCCACCTCGGCAACTACCTCGGCGCCGTCCGCCAGTGGGTGGCCCTGCAGGAGAGCCACGACGCGTTCTACATGGTCGTCGACCTGCACGCGATCACGGTCCCGCAGGACCCGAAGGAGCTGCGCACCAACACCCGGCTGGCCGCCGCCCAGCTGCTGGCCGCCGGGCTCGACCCGGACCGCTGCACGCTCTTCGTCCAGAGCCACGTCCCCGAGCACACCCAGCTCGGCTGGGTCATGAACTGCCTCACCGGCTTCGGCGAGGCCTCCCGCATGACCCAGTTCAAGGACAAGGCCGCCCGGCAGGGCGCCGACCGCGCCTCCGTCGGCCTGTTCACGTACCCCGTCCTGCAGGTCGCCGACATCCTGCTGTACCAGGCCCACGAGGTCCCCGTCGGCGAGGACCAGCGTCAGCACGTCGAGCTCACCCGTGATCTCGCCGAACGCTTCAACGGCCGGTTCGGCCAGACCTTCACCGTCCCGAAGCCGTACATCCTCAAGGAGACGGCGAAGATCTACGACCTCCAGGACCCGACCGTCAAGATGAGCAAGTCGGCATCCACGCCGAAGGGCCTCATCAACCTCCTGGACGAGCCGAAGACCACCGCAAAGAAGATCAAGAGCGCTGTCACGGACACGGACACCGTGATCCGCTACGACGCCGAGAACAAGCCCGGCGTGAGCAATCTGCTCACCATCTATGCGACGCTCACCGGGGCGGGCATCACCGAACTGGAAGAGAAGTACGAGGGCAAGGGCTACGGCGCGCTCAAGACGGACCTCGCCGAGGTGATGGTCGAGTTCGTGACGCCGTTCCGGGAGCGGACCCAGCAGTACCTGGACGACCCCGAGACGCTCGACTCGATCCTGGCCAAGGGCGCGGAGAAGGCGCGTGCCGTGGCCGCGGAGACCCTCGCCCAGGCGTACGAGCGGGTGGGCTTCCTCCCCGCGAAGCACTGAGAAGCGCCAAGAAGCGCTGAGAAGCGCTGAGAAGGGCTGATTGGGCGCCGACATCACCGAGGCGTACGACCGCACACATGTGCCCTGGGCAGAGCGCTGTACATCACTTCTCTTGCGCCTGCCCACAGCACACCCGTGGCCGTACAGTCGATAGCCGGACGGCTGTGCACGTACCGGACGAGAACGAAACAGAGCGACGACAGGAGACGACGTGGGGACCGTAACGATCGGCGTGTCGATCGCGGTCCCGGAGCCCCACGGCAGCCTGCTCCAGGAGCGGCGCGCGGGCTTCGGCGACGCCGCGGCTCTTGGAATCCCCACGCATGTCACCCTGCTGCCACCGACCGAGGTGGACGACGCCGACCTGCCGGCCGTCGAGGCGCACCTGACCGAGGTGGCCGCGGCCGGCCGGTCGTTCCCGATGCGGTTGTCCGGCACCGGCACCTTCCGGCCCCTGTCCCCGGTGGTCTACGTGCGGGTCGTCGAGGGCGCCGAGGCCTGCGCGTGGCTGCAGAAGCAGATCCGCGACCCCTCCGGTCCCATGGCGCGCGAGCTGCAGTTCCCGTACCACCCGCACGTCACGGTGGCGCACGGCATCGACGACGCGGCGATGGACCGTGCCTTCGAGGAGCTCGCCGACTACGAGGCCGCGTGGCCATGCACCGGCTTCGCGCTCTACGAGCAGGGTGCCGACGGCGTGTGGCGGAAGCTGCGGGAGTTCGCCTTCGCCGGCGGCGCGGCCGTGGTGCCCCAGCAGGCCGCCCCCGTGGACCGGGGCACGATCCCCAGCCGGTAGCCGGTCACAGCGCGACAGGCCCTAGATCGGCAGGCGGCGGAACACCGTCCGCGGTACATGCCGCAGCGCCGACATCACCAGCCGCAGCGCCCCCGGCACCCACACCGTCTCCGACCGCCGCCGCAGCCCGAGCTCGATGGCCGTGGCGACGGCCTCCGGCGTGGTGGCCAGGGGCGTCTCGTCCAGGCCGGCGGTCATCCTCGTGCGGACGAATCCGGGGCGTACGACCATGACGTGCACGCCGGTGCCGTGCAGCGCGTCGCCGAGGCCCTGGGCGAAGGCGTCGAGGCCGGCCTTGCTGGAGCCGTAGATGAAGTTGGAGCGGCGGGCCCGCTCGCCGGCGACCGAGGAGAGCACCACCAGGGAGCCGTGCCCCTGGGTCTGGAGCGCGCGGGCGCTGACCAGACCCGCCGACACCGCGCCGGTGTAGTTGGTCTGGGCGACCTTGACCGCGCTGACCGGTTGCCGCTCGTCGCTGGCCTGGTCGCCGAGGATGCCGAAGGCCAGCAGCACCATGTCGATGTCGCCCTCGGCGAAGACCTTGCCGAGCACGGTCTCGTGGGACTCGGGGTCGAGGGCGTCGAAGGCGACGGTGCGGACCTCCGCACCCAGGGCGCGCAGACCTTCGGCCGCCCGGTCCAGGGCGGGGGACGGTCGGCCCGCCAGCCACACGGTGCGGGTGCGGCGGGTGATCAGCCGGCGTGCGGTGGCCAGCGCGATCTCGGACGTACCGCCGAGAACGAGCAGGGACTGGGGGATTCCGAATGCGTCCTTCACGACAACTCCTAGAGGTTGAGCCGACGGGATAGGTCCGACGTGAAGACCCCGTTCGGGTCCAGCTCCGCGCGCAGTGCCCGGAAAGCGTCGAGCCGTGGGTACATCGCGGCGAGCAGGTCCGGACGCAGCCGGGAGTCCTTGGCGAGGTAGACGCGCCCGCCGGCGGCGGCCACCTCCTCGTCGAGCTCGTCCAGGAAGGCGGCGAGGCCCGGCAGCCCGGCCGGGATGTCGAGGGCGAGCGTCCAGCCGGGCACGGGGAAGGACAGCCAGCCCGGGTCGGCGTCCCCGAAGCGCTTGAGGACGGCGAGGAAGGACGGGCACCGGCGCTCGGATACGCGGTGCACGATGCGGCGCAGGGTGTCCTCGTGGCCGTACCCGACGACGAACTGGTACTGGACGAAGCCGGCGCGGCCGTAGATCCGGTTCCAGTGGGGGACGCCGTCGAGGGGGTGGAAGAAGGCGGAGATGCGGTGGAGCTCGCCGGCCCGCGCGCGTGGCGCCTTCCGGTACCAGATTTCGTTGAACAATCCGACGGAGGTGCGGCTGAGGACCCCCTCGGGAACGAGGGCGGGGCCGAGGGCAGGGACGGCCGGGCCCTGCCGGGGGCGGAAGGCCAGCGGGTGCCGCCACGCGCGCGTGCCCGTGCCGAGCGCCTCCAGGGGGGCGTGGTCGCCGCGGGTGAGCACCGCGCGGCCGGTCGCGGCGCCCCGGGCGAGGAGGTCGATCCAGGCGACCGAGTAGCGGTAGCGGTGGTCGGTGGCGGTCAGACGGGCCATCAGGTCGTCGAGGTCGGCGGCGCGCTCGGTGTCGACGGACATGTACGACGTCTCGACCGGCAGCAGCCGCAGGGTGGCCGTCAGGATCACCCCGGTCAGGCCCATGCCGCCGGCGGTCGCGTCGAACAGGGGCGTGCCCGGGCGCACCGTGCGGATCCCGCCGTCGGCGGTGAGCAGCTCCAGGGACAGCACATGCCGGGAGAAGGAGCCGGAGACATGGTGGTTCTTGCCGTGGATGTCGGCGCCGATGGCCCCGCCGACGGTCACGTGGCGGGTGCCCGGCGTCACCGGGACGAACCAGCCGAGCGGCAGCAGCACCTCCATCAGCCGCTGCAGGGAGACGCCCGCGTCGCACAGTACGGTGCCGCCGTCGGCGTCGATGGCGTGGACGCGGTCCAGGCCGGTCATGTCGAGCACGGCACCGCCGGCGTTCTGCGCCGCGTCCCCGTACGCCCGTCCCAGGCCCCGCGCGATGCCGCCGCGGGCCCCGCAGGTGCGGACGGCGGTCGCGGCCTCCTCGTAGGTTCGCGGGCGGATCAGCCGCGCGGCGGTGGGGGCGGTACGGCCCCAACCCGTGACGGAAACGGTGTCTCCAGACATGTCGGCGACCGTATCGCCCCTATGCGGAAGAGTAGTTAAGAAACATCACCTTCCTCCCCGAAATGGGTGATTAATGGGATGTCGCCCAATATTGCCGTAATTCAAGCGGTGCGGGCAGGGACAGTGGGTCCACATGGACGACATGGATCACGACCTGGACCACCGGATCCTTTCCGCATTCCACGCCCGTGGCGCCGATCCGCGCGTGGCGTCCGCCGCCCGTGGCTTGTCCCTGGCCGGTGAGCACGGCGCGCTGTGGCTCGCGGCGGGCTTCGCCGGAGCCGCCGTGGACGGCGCGCGGCGCGGCTCCTGGTTGCGGGGTACGGCGCTCGTCGCGGGTGCGCACCTGGCCAGCATGGGCGTGAAGCGGCTCGTGCGCCGTGCGCGCCCCACGCATGTCGAGCCCCTGGTGCGCACCGCCGGCCGGCACTCCTTCCCCAGCTCCCACGCCGCCTCCGCCGCGGCCGCCGCCGTCGCCTTCGGAGCCCTCGGGGCTTCCGGGGCGTACGCGGTGCCGCCGCTCGCTGTCGCCATGTGCGTGTCCCGCCTGGTCGCCGGCGTCCACTACCCCTCGGACGTGGCGGCGGGCGCGGCTCTGGGGGCGCTGACGGCCCGTGCGGGAACACGCTGGATGAGAGGGAGCGCCCATGGCTGAGATCGCGCTCCTGGAGCACCGCCCACCGAGCGGGCAATCCCCGCCCCCGCGCAGGCGCGCTCTCCTGGGCGGCCTGCTGAGGGCCGCCCGCCCCAGACAATGGATCAAGAACATCCTGGTCCTCGCCGCCCCGGCCGCCGCCGGACGGCTCTTCTCCCGGCACGCGCTCACCCAGGTCTGCCTGGTCTTCGTCCTCTTCACCGCCTGTGCCGCCGCCGTCTACCTGATCAACGACGCCCGGGACGCCGAGGCCGACCGCGCCCACCCCACCAAGTGCCGCCGCCCGGTCGCCGCCGGACAGGTCCCCGTGCCCGTCGCCTACGCCACCGGAGCGGCGCTGGCCGTGCTCACGCCGGCCGCCGCCGTCTGGCTGGCCTCGCCGGCCGTCGCCGCCCTGCTGACGGCGTACCTCGGCATGCAGCTGGCGTACTGCGTCAGCCTCAAGCACGTACTCGTCGTGGACCTCGCCGTCGTCACCACCGGCTTCCTGGCGCGCGCGGTGATCGGCGGGGTCGCGCTCGGCATCCCGCTGTCCCGCTGGTTCCTGATCACCACCGGCTTCGGGGCGCTGTTCATGGTGTCGGCCAAGCGTTACTCCGAAGCCGTCCAGATGACCGGGCAGGCGGGCGCCACGCGTGCGTTGCTCACCGAGTACACCACCGGCTACCTGCGCTTCGTCTGGCAGCTGGCGGCCGGCGTCGCGGTCCTCGCCTACTGCATGTGGGCCCTGGAGGAGGGCGGCGTGCCGCACGCGAGCGTGCTGCCCTGGCGGCAGCTGTCCATGATCGCCTTCATCCTCGCGATCCTCCGCTACGCCGTCTTCGCCGACCGCGGCACCGCCGGCGAGCCCGAGGACGTGGTCCTGCGCGACCGCGCCCTGGCCCTGATCGGCGCGGCCTGGCTCGCCATGTACGGCCTGGCGGTGGCCGATTGGTGACCCCGTTGCGGCGCGGCGAGCTGCTGGGCTTCGCCACCGTGGGGCTCGTCGCCTACGCCACCGACCTGGCCCTCTTCACCTGCCTGCGCGGCCCCGCCGCCTGGGACCCGCTCACCGCCAAGTCCCTCTCCTTCGCGGCCGGCTGCACGGTCGCGTACGCCGGCAACGCACTCGGCACCTACCGCCACACCCGGCCCAAGGGCCTGCGCCCGTACGCCGCCTTCGTCGCCGTGAACCTCGTCGGGGCCCTCGTCCAGTTGCTCTGCCTCACCGTCAGCCACTACGGCCTCGGCCTCACCTCGCAGCGGGCCGACACCGTCTCCGGCGCCGGAATCGGCATGGCGCTGGCCACACTTCTGCGCTTCTGGGGTATCCGCACATTGGTGTTCCGAGACGAGGGCAGAGTCGGATCATGGACTGGCTGAAGAGGCTCCCCGGCATCGGGCCGGCCGTCGCACGCCTGATGCTCACGCACGCGTGGCGGTCGTACGAGCGTCTGGACCGGGTCAAGTGGACGCGGCTGGCCGCCGCCATGACCTTCGTCAGCTTCGTCGCGCTGTTCCCGCTGCTGACGGTGTCCGCCGCGATCGCCGCCGCCACGCTCAGCCGGTCCCGGCAGAGCAACGTCGAGAAGAAGATCGCCGAGCAGTTCCCCGGCATATCCGACCAGCTCGACATCAGCTCGCTGGCCCAGAACGCCGGCACCGTCGGGGGCATCGCCGGCGCCGTCCTGCTCCTCACCGGCATCGGCTGGGTCGGGCAGGTACGGGACTGCCTGCGCGCGGTGTGGGAGCTGTCCGACGGCGAGGAGAACCCCTTCCTGCGCAAGGCCAAGGACGCCGGGATCCTGCTCGGACTCGGCGGCGCGCTGCTGGTCACGCTCGCCGCATCCACCGTCGCCTCGGCGGCGGTCGGCTGGGTGGCCCGCGGCCTCGGCCTCGACGAGCACGGCTGGGGCAGCGCGCTGCTGCGCGTCGTCGCGTTCGCCGTCGCCGTGCTCGCCGACTTCCTGGTCCTGCTGTACGTCCTGACCCTGCTGCCCGGCGTCGAACCGCACCGCCACCGCCTGTTCGTCGCGGCGCTGACCGGCGCGGTCGGCTTCGAACTGCTGAAACTGCTGCTCAGCGGCTACATCCAGGGGGTCGCCTCGAAGAGCATGTACGGCGCGTTCGGCGTCCCCGTGGCCCTGCTGCTGTGGATCAACTTCACGTCGAAACTGGTGCTGTTCTGCGCCTCCTGGACGGCGACGCAGAGCAAGGAGATCGAACTCAGGGACGAGTCCGGCGACGCACCAGATCCGGCAAGGGCCACCGGCGGTTGACGAGGAACGCCCCGCCGCCCAGCAGCACCAGCAGTCCGCCGGCGACCGCCAGGGCGATGCCGACGCCGCTCCCACCGCCGCCGGAAGGGGCGGCGGCCACCGGCTTCGACGACGAACCGCCGGTGCCCGCACCGCCCGCCTGTCCGGCCGACGCCGTCGCGCCGGGCTGCGCGCTCGACTGGCCGGCGCTCTTCGGCGGCACCAGCTCGCCGACCGGCTGGACCTTGCCGGCCGCCTTGAAGCCCCAGTCGAAGAGCCGCGCGGTCTCCTTGTAGACCTCGTTGTGCTCGTGCTTCTCCGGGTTCATGACGGTGACCAGCAGGACATGGCCGTCGCGTTCGGCGACACCCGTGAAGGTGGCGCCCGCGTTGCTGGTATTGCCGTTCTTCACGCCCGCGATGCCCTGGTAGACGGGGACGTCGGTGTCGCCGCTGAGCAGCCGGTTGGTGTTCCGGATCGCGCTGGAGCCGAACTTCGCCTTCACGGTCGAGCAGTAGTCGCGGAAGTCCTTCTTCTGCAGTCCGGAGCGGGCGACCAGCGTCAGGTCGTACGCCGACGACACCTGTTCCGGCTCGTCGTAGCCGTCGGGGCTGACCACGTGCGTGTCGAGGGCCTGGAGGTCGTCGGCGTGCGCCTGCATGTCCTTGACGGTCCGCCCGACGCCGCCGTTCATCGCGGACAGCACGTGCACGGCGTCGTTGCCGGAGCGCAGGAAGACGCCGAGCCACAGGTCGTGGACGGTGTAGGTCTGGTTCTCCTTTATGCCGACCACGCTGGAGCCGACACCCATGCCCGCCAGGTCGGACGGCACCACCTTGTGCTCGGTCGTCTTCGGGAAGCGCGGCAGCACCGTGTCGGCGAACAGCATCTTCAGCGTGCTCGCCGGGGGCAGCCGCCAGTGCGCGTTGTGCGCGGCCAGCACCTCACCGGACTCGGCGTCGGCGACGATCCAGGAGCGTGCGGTGACGTCCTTGGGCAGCACGGGGACACCGCCGCTCAGGTTGACCTGCGTGCCGGGCGCGCCCAGGCGGGTGCCGCCGACCGTCGACATGTGCGCCGGGGGTGTGGCCGACGGGCTCGTCGAGGGGGTCGGGGCGGCGACGGCGGCGGGTGCGGCGAGGGCGGCGGACAGCAGGGCGGTGGAAATGACCAGCAAGGATCGCCTGACGGTCTTCGTGGGTGCGGGCACGACCGGAAACGTACCCGGCACGGGCCGCGAAGTCCCAACACCGGTGGCTCCGCTCCCACCCCGGACGCGGAACCGGACGGCCGATGGCGATACTGAACGTATGAAGCTCAGCCGCCCGGTCTCCTGGTTCCTGCTCGCCTTCGGGGTGTGGAGCTGGGGCATCTGGGTCACTTTCGTCAAGAATCTCGTCAAGGACAGCAGCGGTCTCGCCTTCGACGACGGGCACCCGACGGCGTACTTCTGGGTGCACCTGACGCTGGCGGTCGTCTCCTTCGTATTGGGGACGGTCATCGGGGTCATCGGGTTGCGCGGACTGCGCGCACTGCGCCGGACGTCATAGCGGGCGATCGCGGGGGGACACAGCAGGGTGATCATCGTCTTCGTACTCGTGGGGTTGGCCGTCCTGGCCGTCGTGGCGGGCCTGCACTGGTACGTCTGGCGCCGCCTGGTCCGCGACACGACGGCGGGCCCCGGCGCGGCGCGCCGCGCCGGTACGGCGGTGTTCGTCGCCGGGCCCGTCCTGGTGATCGCGGCCCTGGTCACCGAACGCGCCGGCGCCCCCTTCTGGCTCCAGCGGGTGCTGGCGTGGCCCGGCTTCCTGTGGATGGCCCTGGCGCTCTACCTTCTGCTGGCGGTGGCGGCGGGGGAGGCGGTACGGCCCCTGCTGCTGCGGCGGCTGCTGCGGCGGGCGCGAACCACCCCGACCCCGGCGGCCGTACCGGCGAGGGCGGCAGCGGTCCGGGCGGCCGTACCGGCACCGGCACCGGAGCAGGCGGAGGCGCCCGAGGCTGCGGAGGAGCCCGAGGAGCCCGAGGAGCCCGCCCAGGCACCCCCGTTCGCGCCCTCCCGCCGCCTCTTCGTCTCCCGGGTCGTCGCCGGGGCGGCCGCCACCGCCGCCGTGGCGACCGTCGGGTACGGCACGTACGGGGTCCTGCGCGGTCCCCGGGTGAAGCGCGTCACCGTCCCCCTGGCCAAACTGCCGCGTGCCGCGCACGGTTTCCGGATCGCCGTCGTCAGCGACATCCACCTGGGTCCGGTCCTCGGCAGAGGCTTCGCGCAGAAGGTGGTCGACACCGTCAACGGCACGCGGCCCGACCTCATCGCGGTGGTCGGGGACCTGGTGGACGGGAGCGTGAGGGACCTGGGGCCGGCGGCGGCGCCGCTGGCGGGGCTGCGGGCCCGGCACGGGGCGTACTTCGTCACCGGGAACCACGAGTACTTCTCCGGGGCCGAGCAGTGGGTCGAGGAGGTACGGCACCTGGGGCTGCGCCCGCTGGAGAACGCCCGTACCGAGCTGCCGTACTTCGACCTGGCGGGGGTGAACGACGTCCAGGGCGAGAGCGAGGGGCAGGGGCCGGATTTCGGCAAGGCGCTCGGCGACCGGGACACGGCACGCGCGTGCGTGCTGCTCGCCCACCAGCCGGTGCAGATCCACGAGGCCGTCCGGTACGGCGTCGACCTCCAGCTCTCCGGTCACACCCACGGCGGCCAGCTCTGGCCGGGCAACCTCATCGCGGAGGCCGCCAACCCGACCGTCGCCGGACTGGAGCGCTACGGCGACACCCAGCTGTACGTCAGCAGGGGCGCGGGCGCCTGGGGCCCGCCCACACGCGTGGGCGCGCCCTCGGACGTCACGGTGATCGAGCTGGCGTCACCGTCACTGTGAACGGGCCCCGAAGCCGGGCGAGGGTCAGCAGTTCGTCGACGAGCCGGCCCATGCGGTCGGCGCCGGCGTTCATCCGGTCCCAGGCCCGCTCCCGCTCGGCGGGCTCGCTGAGCATCCCCTTGTCGTACAGCTGCAGGTAACCGCGTATCGCGGCGAGGGGCGTTGAGTTGAGGGCCGGCCGGGCGCCGGGCGTCCCGTTCGAACCGCTTCACCCGACAGTGATCACTCGCCCTGCCGCCCCCTGCCCGCCGGATCCGGCAGCGCCTTCGTCATCCCCGGCAGGAAGTCCGTGAACAGCTCGTGCACCTCCTTGACCAGCGGCCGCAGAACCCGGAACCGCGCCAGGTACACCCCCCGCGCGGTGAGCCGCGCCCCCCGCTCGGCCAGCCGGTAGCTCCGCTCCCGCCCCTCCGTCCGGTCGAAGACCCAGTACAGGACGAGCCCCATCTGCGAGAGCCACATCAACTCGGGCAGGACGTCCCGCAGTTCCTCCGGCACCTTGGTCTTCGCCCCGCGCAGCACCTCCCGGTGGACGCTGATCGCCTCCACGCGCGCGTGCTCCGACTCGGGGGAGAAGGGGCTGAGCGGACTGTCCGGGTCGGCGGCGTTCTTGAAGAACTGCACCGCGAACTCGTGGTACGGGGAGGCGATGTCCAGCCAGGCCCGCAGCACACCCGCGAGCCGCGCCTCCAGATCGGTCTCCCTCTCCAGGACCTCCCGGACCGCCACCTGGTGCTCGGCGGCGATCCGGTCGTAGAAGCCCTGGATCAGGTGCTCCTTGCCGTCGAAGTAGTAGTACGCGTTGCCGACGGAGACCCCGGCCTCCTTGGCGATGGACCGCATGGTCGTCTTGTCGTAGCCGCGCTCCTGGAACAGCCGCATCGCCGTCTCCAGGATCAGCGCGCGGGTCTGCTCGGACTTGCTGGCTTCGTTCTTCGCGGACACGGACAAGAGCCTAACGACTGCCGCAGGCACCGCCGTCACAGCCCGTCGGGGCCGAGACCGGCGGGGTGTAGGTCCACCCCTGGCTCGGGTGGTAGGACCACCCGTCCGCCCGGCGGTACGACTTCCCGCCCCACTGCGCCCCCCGCCACCTCGCCGCCGCCAGCACCGCGCCCCTGGCCAGCGCCGCGCCGGCCGGCGTGCTGAGCCGGTGGGCGAGCGGGCGGTGCTCGCGCAGCGCCCAGAGCACGACGACCCAGGCGGCGGTGGACCGGTAGACCTGCCCGGCGTCCCCGACGACGGTGACCTCGTCGAGGGTGCCGCCGTGATCGAGGCCGGGAAAGCGGCGCCGGGCCTCGTCCGACCCGGCCGGGACCAGCTCCAGCGGCACCAGCTGCGGCTGCCGTACGAGCCAGCCCCGCAGGTGGCTGCACAGGGCGCAGCCGGCGTCGTACAGCACGGTCAGCCCGCGGACCGGGACGCGCACGGCGCCCCGGCCCCCAGCGGTCGCCACCTCGCTCACACTCCGGCCGCCGGGGCGACCCAGCCCTGCGGCTCGACGGGCGGCAGCTGCTCCCGCTCCATGACCCCGCGCCGCCGGATCCGGTTCAGCACGTACACGTTGCCCAGGTGCATCACCCCGAGCACCAGCAGCACCACGCCCACCTTGGTCGACAGCGCCTCGAAGATGCCGCGCGTGTCCCCGACGGTCTCGTCGTCGCTCAGGTACAGGGCCACGAAGCCGAGGTTGACCAGGTAGAAGCCGACCACCAGCAGGTGGTTGACGGCGTCGGCGAGCTTCTCGTTCCCCCGCAGCACGTCCGCGAGGAACACCCGCCCGTTGCGGCTGAGCGTGCGGGCCACCCAGATGGTCAGCGCGATGCTGACGACCAGGTAGATGACGTAGGTGATGACCGTGCGGTCCATTCCCCCACCCCTTCTCGGCTCCCAGAGCCTTCTTGAACGCGTTCAAAATGCTGCCAGGGATGACTGTAGACCTATTTTTGAACGTGTTCAACTCGCTGGGCGGGGTGCGTTTCAGGACCGCCGGCCGAGCTCCGGCCGCTTGGTGTAGTCCGTGAACCCGAGGATGTTCCCCCAGGGGTCGGCGACCTCGACGGTCCACCCGGTGGCCACGGAGAAGGGCTCGTCGAGCGGCGCGATCCCGGCATCGGCGAGCTTCCGTGCCGCCGTACACGCGTCCGGCACCTCCAGCCACACCCGCGGCGAGGGCCAGGCCGGCGGCCGGTGCCCCAGCCCGTCCTCCACCCGCAACAGAATCCCGGGCGTCTCGACCCCGACCTTCAGCAGCGCGATCCCGGCCTCGTCGAACCGGAACCCCACGGCGAACCCGGCCCGCTCGTAGAACGCCACGGCCTCGGCGAGGTCTCCGACGGGCAGCAGCACGTTGTCGAACCCGAGCAGCTCGTAGGACTTTTCATCTGACATGCCATCAGATTAAGTTGACGTGGCCGCGGACCGGGGAGGCCGGACCGCCCGGGTCACTCGCCCGGACGAGGGGGCCTCACAGCGGGGCGAGTTCCGTCCGGCCGCTGAACCGGCCACCCACCCGCACGGCGAGCCGGCGGACCCGGTCCAGGTCGCGGTCTCCCCGCACATGCACGTGAACGGTGTGGTCCGGGGCGGGTTCCTTCTGGCACAGGTCCGCGAGTGCACCGACAGCGTGACCGGAGCTCGGCCTCGAAATCCGCCTCGGCGTAGTCGAGGTCCCGATCCCGGGCAGTGCGCGCACGGCACGCAGCACCTCGTCCAGGCCGGGGGAGGTGAGGACGGCGGCGGCCGTGGAATTGCTCATGGGGGCAGCCTGGGCAGGTGAGGCGGCCGGTGTTCCCCCGACCCGACCCGCGGCACGGGGAAGGCCCCGCCCCCCGGAACAGACCGGATGCTGTTGGTTAATTCGGGGCCCGTCTACTTCGCTCCGCTGGTCGTCAGATCGGCGGGGCGAAGTGCTGCGAAGTGGCTGGTTCGGGTGCGGGCTCGTGGGGTGCCGGTGAGATGGGCGTCGATGCGGGCGAGGTTGATCGCCGCTCCGGTGAGCTGGTGCTGGAGGCTGGTTTTGGCAAGCCCGCGGTAGCGGGATCTGCGCAGGCCGCAGCGGCTCACGGCCTGGGAGATGGCGCCTTCGACACCGGCGCGCGGCGCGGGTGGCGTAGTGCCGGAACCAGTCCGGCTCGGCGACTTCGGCCAGCCAGTCGGGAACGGCGGCGGCGACCGCGTTCAGGGCCGTGCGCAGGGTTTCGGCGACCATCTCCAGCCAGCACAGCTCCCGCGCCGCCGACAGCACATGCGTGGAGTCGGTCCGGGCCTTACCCCTGCCGGTGAGCAGCCCCTTGTCCCGGGCCGCGGCGAGAATGCCGTCCAGCACCCGCCGTCCGGCGTCCGCCTGAACCAGCCGGTCCCTGAAGTCCGAGAGGACGGAGAAGTCGAAGCCCGGATCATCCAGCCGGAGCCCGAGAGCGTACTTGAAGTCGATCCGGGCCCGGACCGCCTCCGCGGCCTGCCGGTCGGTCAGCCCCTCGACGAACTGCAACACCAGCACCAGCGCAAGGCGGCCCGGTGACCAGGCGGGCTTGCCCCGCACCGGGAACAGGTCCGCGAAGTCCTCGTCCGTGAACAGCGGCCCCAGCTCGTCCCGGACCCGGATCGCCAGACTCCCTTTCGGGAACGCGGCCCGCGCCACCCGCTCCGTCTCCGCCGGGATCTCCCCAGACCCCTTCGGCTGCATCGACATCCGCACCCACCCCATACGACAACGTCGGCCTCCAAGACCACAACCGGGTCTTGAAGGCCGACGTCACGCACGGCCCCGAATTAACAGACCGGGGAACGGGGCCTTCACGGACGTACCGGAACCGGCAGACCTCAGTACCGCCGCGTGATCAGCGCCCGCTTGACCTCAGCGATCGCCTTCGTGACCTCGATGCCGCGCGGGCAGGCGTCCGTGCAGTTGAAGGTCGTGCGGCAGCGCCAGACGCCGTCGCGGTCGTTGAGGATCTCCAGGCGCTGCTCGGCGGCCTCGTCACGCGAGTCGAAGATGAATCGGTGGGCGTTGACGATGGCGGCCGGGCCGAAGTACTGGCCGTCGTTCCAGAAGACCGGGCAGGAGGAGGTGCAGGCGGCGCAGAGAATGCACTTCGTCGTGTCGTCGAAGAGCTCGCGGTCCTCCGCCGACTGCAGACGCTCGCGCGTCGGCTCGTTCGTGTCCTTCGTGATGAGGAAGGGCATGACGTCCCGGTACGCCTGGAAGAACGGCTCCATGTCCACGACCAGGTCCTTCAGGACCGTCAGGCCCTTGATGGGCTCGACCGTGATCGGCTTCTCCGGGTTGATGTCCTTGATCAGCGTCTTGCACGCGAGGCGGTTCTTGCCGTTGATCCGCATCGCGTCGGAGCCGCAGATGCCGTGCGCGCAGGAGCGGCGGAAGGTCAGCGTGCCGTCGACGTCCCACTTGATCTTGTGGAGGCCGTCGAGGACGCGCTCCTTCGGGTCGATCTCCAGCTCGAAGTCTTCCCAGGTGGCCTCCGCGGAGACCTCCGGGTTGAAGCGGCGGACCCGGAAGGTGACCGTGATGTACGGGGACGCGGCGGACTCGGCCTCCACCTTGTCCATAACGGGGGTTGCCATCAGTACTTACGCTCCATCGGCTGGTAGCGGGTCTGGACGACCGGCTTGTAGTCCAGGCGCACGGTCTCGGTGCCGTCGTCGCCCACCTCGCGGTACGCCATGGTGTGGCGCATGAAGTTGACGTCGTCGCGGTTGGGGTAGTCCTCGCGGTAGTGGCCGCCGCGCGACTCCTTGCGGGCCAGGGCGGACACCGCCATGACCTCGGCCAGGTCCAGCAGGTTGCCCAGCTCGATCGCCTCGAGGAGGTCCGTGTTGAACCGCTTGCCCTTGTCCTGGATCGCGACGTTCTTGTAGCGCTCCCGCAGCTCGGCGATCTTCTCGACGGCCGTCTTGATCGTCTGCTCCGTGCGGAACACCATGACGTTCGCGTCCATGGTCTCCTGCAGCTCGCGGCGCAGGGTCGACACCCGCTCGGTGCCGGTGGAGGCGTGCAGGCGCTCGATCTGCTCGACGACGAACGACTCCGGGGCCTCGGGGAGCTCCACGAAGTCGGCCTTCTGGGAGTACTCCGCCGCCGCGATGCCAGCCCGCTTGCCGAAGACGTTGATGTCCAGCAGGGAGTTGGTGCCGAGACGGTTCGCGCCGTGGACGGACACGCAGGCCACCTCGCCGGCCGCGTAGAGACCCGGGACCACCGTCGTGTTGTCGGCGAGCACCTCACCCTCGACGTTCGTCGGGATGCCGCCCATCGCGTAGTGCGCGGTGGGCTGGATCGGGATCGGGTCCGTGTAGGGCTCGATGCCCAGGTAGGTGCGCGCGAACTCCGTGATGTCGGGCAGCTTGGCGTCCAGCTGCTCCGGCGGGAGGTGCGTGAGGTCGAGGTAGACGTGGTCGCCCTCGGGACCGCAGCCGCGGCCCTCGCGGATCTCCGTGTAGATCGAGCGGGAGACCACGTCGCGGGAGGCGAGGTCCTTCATCACCGGCGCGTACTTCTCCATGAAGCGCTCGCCGTCCTTGTTGCGGAGGATGCCGCCCTCACCGCGGGCGCCCTCCGTCAGTAGGATGCCCATGCGCCAGATGCCGGTCGGGTGGAACTGGAAGAACTCCATGTCCTCCAGCGGGATGCCCCGGCGGTAGACGGCGGCCTGGCCGTCACCGGTCAGCGTGTGCGCGTTCGACGTCACCTTGAAGAACTTGCCGCAGCCGCCGGACGCGTAGATCACGGCCTTCGCCTGGAAGACGTGGATCTCGCCGGTCGCCAGCTCGTACGCCACGACACCGGCCGAGCGCTTGACGCCGTCGACCTCGGTGATCAGCTGGTCCAGGACGTAGAACTCGTTGAAGAACTCCACGCCCTCCTTCACGCAGTTCTGGTACAGCGTCTGGAGGATCATGTGGCCGGTGCGGTCGGCCGCGTAGCAGGAGCGGCGGACCGGGGCCTCGCCGTGGTTGCGGCTGTGACCGCCGAAGCGGCGCTGGTCGATCGTGCCGTTCGGGGTGCGGTTGAACGGCAGGCCCATCTTCTCCAGGTCGAGGACGGAGTCGATGGCCTCCTTCGCCAGGATCTCGGCGGCGTCCTGGTCGACCAGGTAGTCACCGCCCTTGACCGTGTCGAAGGTGTGCCACTCCCAGTTGTCCTCCTCCACGTTGGCGAGCGCGGCGGCCATGCCGCCCTGCGCGGCGCCCGTGTGGGAGCGGGTGGGGTAGAGCTTGGTCAGCACGGCGGTGCGGCTGCGCTTCGTCGACTCGATGGCGGCGCGCATACCGGCGCCGCCGGCGCCGACGATGACGGTGTCGTACTTGTGGATCTTCATGAGTGGTTGCCTCAGCCCCGTGCCTAGCGGATGTTCGGGTCGAAGGTGAAGATCACCAGCGTGCCCAGCAGGATGGTGAACACCGTGGCGGTGTAGAGCAGGCCCTTGAGCCACAGGCGGGTGTTCGCGCGCTCCGCGTAGTCGTTGATGATCGTACGCAGGCCGTTGGCGCCGTGCAGCATCGCGAGCCACAGCATGAGCAGGTCCCAGACCTGCCAGAACGGGGACGCCCAGCGGCCGGCCACGAAGGCGAAGCCGATCTTGGAGACGCCGCCGTCCAGGACGAGCTGGATCAGCAGGTGGCCGATGACCAGCACGACCAGCACGACGCCGGACAGGCGCATGAACAGCCAGGCGGCCAGCTCGAAGTTGCCCCGCGTGGACTTCGGGGTCTTCTTGGTGCGCTTGCGCGGGGCCTCGATGAAGGGGGCCGGGTTGTCGACGTTGTAGAGCGAGCCGCCCTCGACGGGACCGATCCCGGAGGCGGTCTTCTCAGTCGTGACTGTGTTGTTCGACATGAGCGGCTTCAGCTCCCCAGGAGGACACGGGCGGCGTGGCCGAGGACGGGGTAGATCGCGCCGGCCATCAGGACGACCCAGACGACGATGACTGTCCAGAACATCTGCTTCTGGTAGCGCGGGCCCTTCGACCAGAAGTCGACGGCGATGACACGCAGACCGTTGAGCGCGTGGAAGAGGATGGCGGCGACGAGGCCGTACTCCAGCAGCGCGACGATCGGCGTCTTGTAGGTGGCTACGACCTTGTCGTAGTCCTCGGGGCTGACACGGACGAGTGCGGTGTCCAGCACGTGAACGAACAGGAAGAAGAAGATGAGGACGCCGGTGACTCGGTGAGCCACCCACGACCACATTCCTTCCCGTCCGCGGTAAAGCGTTCCAGCCGGCACGGAAGAACCCTCCGGGAGCGGGGACTAGGGCCGCGCCGGCTTCACTGTCGGTCGGGCCCGGCCGGGTACGGTCCACCGGCCCCCAGCATCGTAGCCACGTGCTGCCGCGAGGCTTAGTGGGGGGCCTGCCTGTGTGATCAAACTGGCACCGGAAGGGCTAGCAGCGGGTGGCCACCGGGGCAGCGGGTTCTACGGTTTGCCGGGTGTGCGGCCATTTGGGCTGGTCGCGCCCCGCGGTGGAGCCGCAGACCGACGCAGCCCCGCGCCCCTGACGGAGGCGAGCAGGCGCCCCCTCGCCAGGCGGCGGAGTTGATCCGCCGTGACCACCCGTTCCTCCTCCGGATCGTTTGTCAATCGTGACCGGATCCCCTCCAGGACGCGGTCCATGGTCTCGTCCGGGGGGACATCGTCCAGGCTGATCACGAACACGTGTCCGAAGCGGGCCTCGTACGCCGCGTGTGCCGCGCTCAGTGCCGTGTGGGCCGCCGAGTACGTGCCCTCCGGCAGGGTGGGCAGGGACTCGCCCGCCAGGGCCTCCGACAGTTCGGCCGGTGAGAGGTCGTACGCCGCCTCGTCCGCCGCGGCCAGGAGGGAGTCCAGGTCGGGGTAGGGGCGGTGATCGGCGACACGGTGGGCCCAGCGGAGGCTGCGCAGGCAGGTCAGGAGGGTGGCGTGGGCCTCGTCGGCGGGCGCGGCGTTGAACCGCTCCAGTGCGGTGGCGGACGGCGGGGTGCGGGTCTGCCCGGGGAGCGCCGGTATGGCCACTCGGCCGGAGGGGTACGGGTGGGCAGGCAGCGTGGGTCCTCGCGTCACTGTGGTGTGGCAGGGGATGCTGTGAAGAGTGTGTCATCACGTTATCGAGAGTGGTCATGGTGTGTCCGATGGATGCCCGAATTTCACTCGGACGGAAGAGTTTCGGGACGTGTGGGTGACGAAGAGCCGGCGTCCCGGTCGTAGGTTGGGGACGTGAGCCAGCACAGGCGCCGGGTACCGGCGCAGCAGGTGAGGCGGAGGCGGGCGATGGCCGTCGCGGCCTTCGTCGGCACGGTCGGGCTGGGAGTGGGGCTCGGGGTGTGGGCCTCGGCGGACGGGGGCGGGCCGGCCAAGGCCGCGCCGCGGTCCGCGGCCACCCCCGCCACCTCTCCGTCGGCCAAGGCGAGCCCGACGCCCAGCCGTTCCTACCCGCTGTCCCGGGCGCCCCGCACGATCCCCGCCGTTCGGTCCCACACCCCCGCCCGCGGTCCCGGCTGGCGCCCGGCGCGCGGTGAGCGCGTGGTGGTGAGCGACGCCGACCTGGCCGACGAGGGGCGGCTCATCGCCGGCGAGCTGGGTCTGTCGTACGCGGGCGAGAAGGACGACGTGCGCGCCGGGGACGTAAGGCTGTCGCTGAACGACGACGAGGGCGCGAACCCGGAGTCGTACAGCATGACCGTGCGCGGCGGCCGGGTGAGCATAAGCGGGCCCGCCGACGCGGGCGTCTTCTACGGCACCCGCACCCTCAAGCAGGAGGTCCACGGCGGCGGTACGGCCCCGGAGGGCGTCGTGCGCGACCAGCCCGCCAAGCCGCGGCGCGGGTTCATGCTGGACATCGCCCGCAAGCCGTTCACCGCGTCCTGGATCGAGGACCGGATAAGGGAACTCGGCGACCTGAAGTTCAACGAGCTGGGGCTGCACTTCTCCGACGACCAGGGCTTCCGGATCGAGTCCACGAGCCATCCCGAGATCGTGTCCCGGGACCATCTGACCAAGGCCCAGGTCAAGCAGATCGTCGACCTCGCGGCCGGCCGGCACATCACGGTCGTGCCCGAGATCGACTCGCCCGGGCACCTCGGCGCCGTCATCGCCGCCCACCCGGACCTGCAGCTGCGCAACGCGCAGGGCGTCGCCACACGCGGCGCGGTCGACATCTCCAAGGACAGCGCCGCGACGATCGTGGACGACCTGCTCGACGAGTACGCCGACCTGTTCCCCGGCTCCGACTGGCACCTCGGCGGCGACGAGTACCAGGCGCTGACGGTGTCCAACCCGCAGGCCTCCTACCCGCAGCTCGCCGCCGCCGCCCGGCAGGCCTACGGCGCCGGCGGCACCGTCGCCGACCTCGCGACCGGCTGGCTCAACGACCGGGCCGACACCGTCCGCGCCCACGGCAGGACGATGCGGGCGTGGAACGACGGGTTCTTCCGGGGCACGTCCGTGCGGCCCGCCAAGGACCTCCAGGTCGCGTACTGGACCGGCAAGGAGATCGGCGCCCGGCAGCCGGTGGAGTACCTGAGCGCGGGACGGAAGGTCCTCAACCACAACGACGAGTTCCTGTACTACGTCCTCGGACAGCCGCAGACCTTCGTCTACCCGACGGGACAGCGGATCTACGAGCAGTGGAGCCCGCGGGTGCTGCGCGGCACCACCGCCGTCCCGGCGCGCTACGACGGGCAGATCCTCGGCGGGTCCTTCGCGGTGTGGTGCGACTTCCCGAACGCACAGACCCAGGCCCAGGTCGCCGCCGGGATCCGGATGCCGCTGCGGGCGACCGTGCAGAAGCTGTGGGATCCGGGCAGACCGGCGCTGTCGTGGGCCGGCTTCCGGAAACTGGCGGACCGGCTGGGCTGAGCGGTACCCGTATCACCGGTGGACGCGCGGCGGCCGGGAACCGTATCTTCCGATGCCGCGCGGGTGCCTCGGGGAGAGCAGCGCCCGGCGTCCGGACCACGCCTCGGGGGACCCACCGTGATCTGCTCACGCTGTCATCACTTCGCCGCCGCGCCCGGCGGCACCCTGTGCACCCTGTGCGCCGGCGCGCCCGAACCGCCCGCCCCGCCGTTCGCCGGGGCGCCGGTGGCCTGGCTGCGCTCGCCGGTCGGGCTGGGGCGGGCCGCGGCGGCGGTGCTCGGGCTCGTCATCGCCACCGACGTGTTCGCGGTCTACGCGGACTTCCTGCAGTTCGACGTCTCCGGTGACCTCGTGGACGGTACGTACGGCGTGGCCGTCAGCCGGCGCGCCGACCACGCCGACGCCCTCTGCAACGCCTCCGGCAGCGCCCAGGCGTCCGCGCTGCTGACCTGCGTCGTCGTCTACCTGTGCTGGTTCTACCGGGCCCGGGTCAACGCCGAGGTCTTCAGCCCCTTCGGGCACAGCAGGAAGCGCGGCTGGGCGATCGGCGGCTGGTTCACCCCCGTCGCGAACCTGTGGCTGCCGCGCCGGGTCATGCTCGACATCTGGGACGCGAGCAGCCCGTGGGGCGCGCCGCGCGCGCACGCGCTGGTCAACGCCTGGTGGACGGTGTGGCTCGCCTCGTTCCTCGCCGACCGGGCCGCGTTCAGCGGGTACCGCCGGGCCGAGGGCGCGCAGGCGCTGCACGACGCCGCCCGCCTGATGCTGTTCTCCGACGCGATGGACATCGCGGCCGCCGTGCTCGCCATCGCCGTCGTGCTGCGGCTGACCGGCATGCAGCACCGGAAGGCGCTCGCGGGGCCGGTGCCGGCCGCGGTCTGACGTCCCGCGGACTTCGCTCGCCGTTTGGCTGATTACCCTTTCTCCCGCCGCCTCGACCGGGTCGGCGCGGTACCCCTGTGACACTCCCGGGCCGTCGCACGCAGTAAGGGGAAGTGCGGGCTCCGTAAAGGTCGGCGCCCTGGCGAGGGAGGCGGATCATGAGCCTGGTGGAGCTGATCGCTCAGGCCGACGAACGCGGACTGGCCGCCAGCGGGTTGGCTTGTTTGGATCGGTGCGTGCCCCTGCTGGGCGGCGACGACGAGGTCCTGCGACCGCTGTGGGGGAGCCTCGCGGACGCCGGTGACTGGGCGGAGTGCCTGGAGAAGGCACGCGCCGCGCTCGGCTCCGCCGATCCGGGCGAGGCGGCCGAGGACGAGGCCGCGACCCTGGCCCGCCGGATGCTCGAGGCCGCCCCGGCCGCGTGCGCAGGCGCCGGCGTACGGGTCTGGGCCGACGCCTGCTCCGTCGCCTCCCTCCAGATCCACCGTCTCCTCGACCCCGCCGACGACACCTCCTCCGTCGACTCCCGCCGCGAAGGCCGCACGGAGGACATGCCGCCCCTGGTCGCCGCCGAGCTCCGCCGCCAGATCACCGTCCTTGAGCTGCTGTCCGGACACGGACCGGCAGGCCTGCGCGGCGCCCTGGAGGTATCGACCGAGGGCCGCCGGATACTGCGCGCGGTGGTGTCGCGGCGGGCACGGGGGCGGCGGGGCTGACGTGAGCCGTGCTCACAGCACCAGCCACTTCACCACCGCGTCCCCCGACGCCGAGGCGTGGGCGTAGAACTGCGTGAGGTCGCGGTGTGCGGCTGCGAAGGTGCCGTGGGTCCGGGGCTCGGTGGCCGGGCCGCCGTAGCGGGGGAGGAGGTCGTCGCGGGACTGGCGCCAGAGGGCCTCGAAGTCGGACGAGGTGAGGAACGCGGCGACGGCGGCCGTCTCGGGCGCGGTGAGCAGCAGGAACGGGGGGAGTCCGAGCGACGAGTGGAACACCGGGCGGCCGCCGAGGACGACCTGGGCGCGGGGGCCGTCCGCCGCGAGGTGCGGGGGCGAACCGGCGTACAGCAGCTCGTGGTCCAGGTAGCGCTGGTCCAGCACCTGCTCCCGGCGCAGGCCGATCCGTCCCCGCACGGTCTCCCAGTCGTCCTGGAACAGCCGCTCCAGCGAGGGCACGTCGTCTCGTAACTCCCCGGGCGGCACCGCGCGGAGGTGGAAGGACATAGTCATCGTGAGATAGGAGCGCACGGGGGGTGCGGAACATCACTCCCGCCCCGAACCCCGGACGGCGCGCGGGTCCTGTGACCGTCGTGAGGTGGAGCTGGGGCGGTGTTGCGCCGGTTGCGGGAACGGCCCGGATCGGCGTGACGAAAGGCCCCTCGGGCCCGCTCTTCCCTATGTGACAGCGCAGGACGTGACAGCACAGCAGGAGACCAGGCCGCAGGCCGCCGCCAAGCCCGTGCGGTGGGCGGCGGACGCGGTGGCGACCATGCGCGAGGGCGCGCGGGTGCGGCTCGACTACTCGGCGCAGAGCCTGTGGCGGGTCGACCGGATGATCGAGGAGATACGGCGCGAGGAGGCCCCGTACGACGCCGTGCAGGGTGTGCTGCGCGGCTTCGGGGCGTACGCCGGTGAGGTGATCGTCCGGCAGACCGGCGCCGAGTGGTGGGCGACCGGCGGTGACCACTGGATCCGCACGCCCGACGGGCGACTGTGGGACCCCATCGACGAGGCCCGGCGCTGCTTCGGGGGGCACGGCTCGCTGCGCCTGCTGTGCCGGGACGCGACGGCGGGGCAGGCCCGCTAGACCGGCCCCGCGCACCGGATCAGAGGTCACTCAACGTCACGGCTGTGACACTTCCATGAGATCCGGCGCTGATGACCTTGGGGGATCAAGGTCGGTTGTTGGCGAGGGAGGGGACACCCGCCGCGTGCAGGCGTACGACGGGGAACTGGGCGCGGCTGTCGCGCGGGCCCAGGAAGGCGACGAGGCGGCCTTCGCGGTGGTGTACCGGCTGGTGCAGCCCGGCCTGCTGGGCTATCTGCGCGGCGTGGTCGGGGACGACGCCGAGGACGTGGCGTCCGACGCCTGGCTGGAGATCGCCCGCGACCTGGGGCGGTTCAAGGGCGACGGGGCGGGCTTCCGCGGCTGGAGCGCGACCATCGCCCGGCACCGGGCCCTGGACCATCTGCGCCGCCAGCGGGTACGGCCCCGGGCGACGGCGCTGGAGCAGGACGTACTGGAACTCCCCGGCCGGCACAGCACCCATGAGCAGGCCCTGGAGTCCATCTCCACCGAGGACGCGCTGGCCCTGCTCCGCCGGTTGCCGCGCGACCAGGCCGAGGCCGTGCTGCTGCGCGTGGTCGTGGGCCTGGACGGCCCCGCCGCCGCCCGCGTCCTGGGCAAGCGCCCCGGCGCGGTGCGCACGGCCGCGTACCGGGGGCTGAAGCGGCTGGCCGGGCTGCTGGGGGTGGCGGACGGGGCGGAGGGTGTGACGGACGACGGCCCTCGCACGCTGGGGGAGTCGACATGAACGGTGACGGCGGCGGGCCGCCGGACAGGGATGGATACGCACATGGGTGAACGGCACAGCGGCGGCGGGCTCCCCGGCCGCCGGGGCGTGCACCCGGACGGCCGCACGCATCCGGACCCCGACGGGTCCGGCCTGGCGGAGCTGCTCGGTGCCGCCCTGCGCGAGACCGTCGTCGACGCCGAGGCCGAGCACCGGGCCGTGGCCGCCTTCCGAACCGCCCGGGAAGCCGGGGCACGCCGGGCCCGGACCCGGCAGCGGGACGACTGGCGGCCCCGCGAGCGCGGCCTGGTGCGCCGCTCGTTGAAGGCCACGGTGGCGATGCTGCTGGCAAGCCTCACCGTGGGCGGCGTCGCGATCGCCGCCATCGGCACGTCCGGCTCCCCCGGCACGGCCCACGGCGATCCCGGCCGCACCGTCCCGTCGGCCCGCGCGACGCGGAGCCCCGCCGTACGGCCGTCCTCCCCGGCGGCGCCCTCGGTGTCCGGCCCGGCCTCGGCCGACCGCCCGGCCACCGCCAAGGACACCCTGGCCCACTGTCGTGCCTACGAGTCGGTCAAGGACCACGGCAAGGCGCTGGACGCGACGGCGTGGCAGCGGCTGGTCACGGCGGCGGGCGGCGAGGCCGACGTCGCCTCCTACTGCGCCGAGCAGGTGGCGGCGGCGGAGAAGGACGGCAGGACCGCCAAGACCAAGAAGGTCGACAAAGCAGACAAGGCGGAGAAGGTGGCGAGCGGGGCGGGCGGGAGCGAGAGCACGGAGAAGGCGGACGAGGGCGGCAAAGCCAAGCCGGAGAAGTGACGCCGCGCACCCGGCGCGCCCCCCGCCGTTTCGCCGCCATGGCAACGGCCGGAGCCGCCACCCCCCACAGGAGAGGCCCCGGCCGTCGCGCGGCACGGACCGCGCGGCGGCCCGTACTTCCTACAGCGCCAAGCGTGCGTCTTCTGTCACACCCCGCCACGGTCCACCGCGTCACGAGTTAGTTGCATCTTGGACGGACATGGACGAGGAGCGGTTTCAGGTCGTAACGTGCCTTTCCGTCGAGCACGAATGCGTGATCACTGCAACGATCGGCGGCCTCGAGGCCGCGACCATCTACTGAGGAACCAGGTGCTGGGGGACGACGCGGAGCTGACCGCCGCGGTACGTGCGGCACAGGCCGGGGACGAGACCGCGTTCCGGACGGTCTACCGAGCGGTGCATCCGCGGCTGCTCGGGTACGTACGGACGCTGGTCGGCGACCCGGACGCCGAAGACGTCGCGTCCGAGGCCTGGCTGCAGATCGCCCGTGACCTGGAGCGCTTCAGCGGCGACGCGGACCGCTTCCGCGGCTGGGCCGCCCGGATCGCCCGCAACCGCGCCCTCGACCACATCCGGATGCGCGGCCGCCGCCCCGCGATCGGTGGCGACGAGACCGAGCTGACCGGCCGGGCCGCCGAGTCCGACACCGCGGGCGAGGCCATCGAGGCCCTGGCCACCGACAGCACCCTCTCCCTCATCGCGCGGCTCCCGCAGGACCAGGCCGAGGCCGTCGTCCTGCGCGTGGTCGTGGGCCTGGACGCCAAGACCGCCGCCGAGACCCTCGGTAAACGCGCGGGCGCCGTCCGCACCGCCGCGCACCGCGGCCTGAAGCGGCTCGCGGAGATGCTCGGCGAGGATCCGGAATCGGCCGGCAGGCTCGACGCGCTGCCGTCCCAGCGAGAACCGCGCGGTCGCGCGGTGACATCCGCCACTGTGACGCATACGTGTGCGCGGACGCAGAAGGACATGTGATGGCCAACGAGCAGTACAGGTGGCTGAACCGCGAAACGGCGGAACGTCTACTGCGCGGTGAGCCGCTCGAAGCCGTCGACGCCTCCGCCCGCGACGAGGCCGAACGGCTCGCCAAGGCCATCGGCGCCCTGTCCGCCGACGCCGCGTCGGCCCAAACGGAACTCCCCGGCGAGGAAGCCGCGCTGGCCGCCTTCCGCAAGGCCCGCGAGGGTGAGGTCACCGCCGTCGAGCAGGCCGGTCATCGCGTCCCGTCCGCGCGCCCGGCCGACGCCGGGCTGGTCGGCATGGGCGGCCGGACCCGCGCCGCACGCCGTCCCGGCTGGGCCCGGCCGGTGCGCCTGGCGCTCACCGCCGCGCTGGCCGCGGGCATGATCGGCGGGGTCGCCGTGGCCGCCGGGAGCGGGGTGCTGCCGACGCCGTTCGGCGGCGACACTCCCGGGCCCGCCGCCTCCGTCTCGGCCGCCGTTACTCCCGAACGCCCCCTCGTCTCGCCCTCGCAGGGCGGGACGTCCGGCCTGCTGCCCCCGAGCGGCGGCGCGAGCGGCACCCCCGGCGACGGCTCCTCGCCCGGCACGGACCGCGAGGACCCGGCCAAGGGCGGTGCCACCGGCTCGGCGGAGACCTCCCACTCCACCGGCACCTGGTGGAGCGGTGCGCCCTCGGCCTGCCGTGACATCCGGGCCGGCAAGGAACTGGCCCCCGACCGCAAGCACGCCCTGGACGGGGCGGCGGGCGGCTCGGCGCGCGTGTGGAAGTACTGCCAGGGCATCCTCGAGACGTCCGGGAACGCGTCCGGTGACAAGGACAAGGACAAGGACGGCCAGGGCGACCAGAACGGCCAGGGCGGCCAGAAGGGCGACAGCGGCCAGGGCGGTGACGACGACGGCCACATAGGGCCGGGCGGCAACGACCACCACGGCGACGGAGCCATCGCCACGCCCTCCCCGTCCGCGTTCGTCCCGCTGGCGCCGAAGCGCCCGGCGACGACCGTCCCGCTCCCGTCCCCGAGCCCGACCTACACCGCGCTCTGACCTGCGCGTTCGCAGGCCGGGAAACTTTTTTTCCGCAGCGCGTAACGTTTTCGGCCGCCGGTACGCAGTACAGAGTGAGCCGACTGGTCATCGGCCCTCGCACAGAGCCGGGGTTCCCCCCGTACCCACGGCTCGTGCACCTGGCGCGGGGGGGGGGCGGGGGCCCCGCGCCCCCCCCCCCCCCCCCCCCCCCCCCCCCCCCCCCCCCGGGGCCCCCCCCGCGGGCCGGCCCCCCCCCCCCCCCCCCCCCCCCCCCGGCCCCCCCCCGGCCCGCCCGCCCCCCCCCCCCCCCCCGGGGGGGGCCCCCCCCCCCCCCCCCCCCCCCCCCGGGGGGGCGGGCGCCCCCCCCCCCCCCCCCCCCCCCCCCCCCCCCCGCAGCACCTCCCCGCCTCACCGGTGGACGACGACCTTGTCGCCGTTCCGCACCTGCGCGAACAGATCCGCGATCGCCGCCTCGTCCCGCACGTTCACACAGCCGTGGGAGCCGCCCGCGTAACCGCGCGCGGCGAAGTCGTAGGAGTAGTGCACCGCCTGGCCGCCGCTGAAGAACATCGCGTACGGCATGGGGGAGTCGTAGAGCGTCGACACATGGTGCCGGGACTTCCAGTAGATGTGGAAAACACCCTCCCGGGTGGGGGTGTACCGCGCGCCGAAGCGGACGGCCATCGTGGACACCGTCCGCCCGTCGATCATCCAGCGCAGCGTCCGGCTGGTCTTGCTGATGCACAGCACCCGTCCGGTCAGGCAGCGCGGGTCGGGCGCGGCGGCCGGCTGACCGCCCATCAGGTACAGCTCCCACTTGCCCGGCTCGTGGGTCATGCCCAGCAGCCGCTGCCAGGTGACGGCGTCCGTCTCACCGGTCTGCGGCAGCCCGCGCTTGCGCTGGAAGCCTTTGACGGCCTGCTCCGTCAGATCGTCGTACGTCCCCGTAGGCCCGTCGAAGAGCCAGCCGATCTGGCGCAGCCGGGCCTGCAGCTCACGTATGTCCGTGCCGCTGTCGCCGCGGGTCCACAGGACGTGCGGTGGCGTCAGGGCGGGCGTGGCGCTGCCGGGCTCGGGGGCGGCCGGGCCGGCCGCCCCCGAGCTGCCCGGCAACCGGATGTGCACCGGCGAACGCTGCTTGCCGTCCGCGTCCGGGGCCTGCACCGTGCAGCCGCCGAGGACGGCGAGTGCGACGGCGGAGACGAGTGCGGCGGCGGTCGAGCGTCCGATGCGGCTCATGCCCGTGATGCTTCCCCGCGTGACCGCCGCCGAACAACGGGGCATGGTGAGGAGTACCGAACGTACCGCCCGTACTGCGGAGGCACACCATGGCGCGTGAGTCGGAGTCCGGACTGCCGATCGAGCCGGTCTACGGGCCCGGGGACCTGACCGGCTGGGACCCGGCGCAGAAGCTGGGCGAACCGGGCGCGTACCCGTTCACCCGGGGCGTGTACCCCACCATGTACACCGGCCGCCCCTGGACGATGCGCCAGTACGCCGGCTTCGGCACGGCGACCGAGTCCAACGCCCGCTACCGCCGGCTGATCGAGCACGGCACCACGGGCCTGTCCGTCGCCTTCGACCTGCCCACCCAGATGGGCCACGACTCCGACGCGCCCCTCGCCCACGGTGAGGTGGGCAAGGTCGGCGTGGCCATCGACTCGATCGACGACATGCGGGTGCTGTTCGACGGCATCCCGCTGGACAAGGTCTCGACGTCGATGACGATCAACGCGCCGGCGGCCCTGCTGCTGCTTCTGTACCAACTGGTCGCGGAGGAGCAGGGAGTCCCGGCGGACCGGCTGACCGGCACGATCCAGAACGACGTCCTGAAGGAGTACATCGCGCGCGGGACGTACATCTTCCCGCCCAGGCCGTCCCTGCGGCTGATCGCAGACATCTTCGAGTACTGCAAGGCCGAGATCCCCAGGTGGAACACCATCTCGATTTCCGGCTACCACATGGCGGAGGCGGGCGCGTCCCCCGCGCAGGAGATCGCGTTCACCCTCGCCGACGGCATCGAGTACGTGCGTACGGCGGTCGCGGCCGGCATGGACGTCGACGACTTCGCGCCCCGCCTGTCCTTCTTCTTCGTCGCCCGTACGACGCTCCTGGAGGAGGTCGCCAAGTTCCGCGCCGCCCGCCGGATCTGGGCGCGGGTGATGAAGGAGGAGTTCGGCGCGCGGGACCCCAAGTCGCTGATGCTCCGCTTCCACACCCAGACCGCGGGCGTCCAGCTGACGGCCCAGCAGCCCGAGGTGAACCTCGTCCGCGTCGCCGTCCAGGCCCTGGCGGCGGTGCTCGGCGGCACCCAGTCCCTGCACACCAACTCCTTCGACGAGGCGATCGCGCTGCCCACGGACAAGTCCGCCCGCCTGGCCCTGCGCACCCAGCAGGTACTGGCCCACGAGACGGACGTGACCGCGACCGTCGACCCCTTCGCGGGCTCGTACGCCGTCGAGCGGATGACGGACGACGTGGAGGCCGCCGCGCTGGACCTGATGCGCCGGGTCGAGGACATGGGCGGGGCGGTCGCGGCGATCGAGCGGGGCTTCCAGAAGGAGGAGATCGAGCGCAACGCGTACCGGATCGCCCAGGAGACCGACTCCGGCGAGCGGGTGGTGGTCGGCGTCAACCGCTTCCGGCTGGACGAGGAGGAACCGTACGAGCCGCTCCGCGTGGATCCGGCGATCGAGGCCCAGCAGGCGGAGCGGCTCGTCCGGCTGCGGGCCGAGCGGGATCAGGGGGCGGTGGACTCGGCCCTGGCCGCCCTGAAGAAGGCCGCCGAGGGGGAGGACAACGTGCTGTATCCGATGAAGGAGGCGTTGCGGGGGCGGGCGACTGTGGGGGAGGTGTGCAACGCCCTTCGGGAGGTTTGGGGGGCTTATGTGCCCAGCGATGCTTTCTGACCTGCGGGATTCCTTCGAATGAGTGATCGAGGTCAGATTCCGTACGCCCCCGTTACGCTCCTTGCAGAGTGGGCCCCGAAAAGGAGGACGCCATGGCCGTACTGCAGCAGGAGCTGCCCGTGCCGGAGTGCGTCGGCATCCACCTGGAGTTCCCGGTGGACACCCTCCTCGACGGCTGACGCCCGCAAACCGGAGCGTCACCCGCAGCCCACGCCCGCCAGGTACTCCGCGAGTCCCGCCTCCGACTCTCCCGCCCAGCCGACGTAACCGTCCGGGCGGACGAGGAACAGACCGGGGCCGTACGACTCGGGGGCCGGCCCCCGTACCACCCGCACCGGCTCGGGGACGCCGGACGCGTCCCCCAGCAGCGTCCAGTGCGGCCCCCGGAACGCGTCGAACAACCGCACCCCGCCCACCGTGCCGTCCGGTGCCCGGTCCCCGGCCCGTACCCCGGTCACCGTCGCCCGCGTCTCCACCGTCAGCGACGACTCCCGGTACCCGATCCCCAGCTGACGTGTGGCCTCTCCGCGCCGCACCTCGCCCCGGTGCACACCCGTCGACAGGTCCAGCATGTGGGCGGCGTTGGGGCGCCGTTCCTCCTCGTAGGTGTCGAGGAGCGCGGCCGGGGCCTCGCCGCGCAGTACCGCGCCCAGCTTCCAGCCCAGGTTGTAGGCGTCCTGGACGCTGGTGTTCAGGCCCTGGCCGCCGGCGGGGGAGTGCACGTGGGCCGCGTCCCCGGCGAGGAAGACCCGCCCGTCCCGGAAGCGGTCGGCGAGTGCCGCGCGCGGGCGGAAGTCCGAGGACCACAGCACCTCGGTGACGTCCTCGGGAGCGATGTGCGTACGCTCGGCGACGACCTTTCGGACGCCGGCCAGGGAGAGGTCCGGGTCCGAGCCGTCCGGGAACCGGGCGGCCAGCTGGAAGTCCTCCGTGCCCGCGAGCGGCCAGATCACCAGGAAGCCGCCGTCCTCCCCGCGCTGGGGAAAGATGTGCAGGTAGTCCCGGCCCAGGCCCGTGATCCGCACGTCCGCCACCAGCATCGGGTTCGGGTCGACCGTCTCGCCGGTCATGCCGGTGCCGAGCGCCCGGCGCACCGCCGAGCGGCCCCCGTCGGCGGCGACCGCGTACCGGGCGCGGACCGCGGTGCCGCTCGCGAAGCGCACGGTCACCCCGTCCGCGTCCTGGTCCAGGCCCACGACCTCCCGGTCGAAGGCGACCTTCCCGCCCAGTTCCGCCAGCCGCGTGAACAGGATCTCCTGGGTCCGCCACTGCGGCACCATCCACGGCCCGGTGTACGGGGAACCCTCCTCGCCGTCCTCCGCCGGGTCGAACATCTGGTGCTCCCCGGCCTGCTGCCCGTCCTGCCAGATCATCCCGACCGGGTACGACCCGCCGGCCTCGAGGATCGCGTCGAGCACCCCGAGGTCCTCGAACACCTCCAGGGTGCGCGGCTGGAGCCCCTTGCCGCGTGATCCGGGGGACAGTCCCGGGCCGCGCTCCACGACCAGCGCCTCCACGCCGCGCCGGGCGAGGTCGATGCCGAGCGAGAGGCCGGTCGGGCCCGCGCCCACGATCAGGACGTCCGTGCCGTAAGCATGCGCAGTCATACCCCGCTCCTTAACGTCGTTAAGTTCCGTCGGTGTCGAGCGTGCCCTTAACGCTGTTAAGCTGTCAAGCGTGAGCACGGAACGACGACCGCCCCTCGATCGCACCCGGGTCGCGGACACGGCCCTGAAGCTGCTGAACGAGGTGGGCCTGGACGGGCTGACCCTGCGCGCCATCGCCAGGGAACTGGACGTCAAGGCGCCCGCCCTGTACTGGCACTTCAAGGACAAGCAGGCGCTGCTCGACGAGATGGCGACGGAGATGTACCGCCGGATGGTCGCCGGGACACCGCTCGGCCCCGGCGACACCTGGCAGGAACGGCTGCGGAAGTCCAACCGCGGCCTGCGCGCGGCACTGCTCGGCTACCGCGACGGCGCGAAGGTCTTCAGCGGCTCACGCTTCACCGGCATCGAGCACGCCGAGCAGATGGAGGAGAACCTGCGCCTGTTCACCGGCGCCGGCTTCACCTTCGCCCAGGCGGTCCGCGCCACGTCGACGACGTACCTCTACACCCTCGGCTTCGTCACCGAGGAACAGGGCGTCCAGCCCCTGCCCGGCGAACGCCGCGCGGGCTACGACATCGAGGAACGCGCCCGCCTGATGGCCGACTTCCCGTTGTCGGCACGGGCGGGCGCGGAGATGTTCCAGGACTACGACGAGCACTTCGAGGAGGGCCTGGCACTGGTGATCGCGGGGATCGGGGCGCGGTACGGGGTTGCCTGACGGCCGTACTCAGCGTGCCCTCGACAGCGCCGCCCGCAGCCTCGGTGTCCACGGCTTCTCGACGAACCGGTTGAGCAGCCATGCCAGCAGCAGCATCGCGGCGAGCGTCAGGGCGAAGGTCACCGCCGACGACAGGTGCAGACCCCGGTGCAGCGCGTGGATCACGACCCAGCCGAGGTGCTCGTGGACCAGGTAGAACGGGTACGTCAACGCTCCGGCCACCGTCAGCCAGCGCCAGTTCGCCCAGCTCAGCCAGCCCAGCGCGATCGCCGCGACCGCCACGAAACCGAAGGCGACGACGAGGACGATGCCGAGCGTGGTGCGGTGGGCGAACGCGGTCGGGCCCGAAGCGTTCCACAGTTCGCGCACGGCATAGTGCTGCCCGATCAGGAAGCCCACGCCCACGATGCCCCAGGCGCAGGCGTCCCGCCGGTCGCGGTGGACGAGGTAGAGGCCGACACCGCCGACGAAGAACGGGGCGTACTGGGGCATCAGGACGAGGTCGAGCAGGGGCTCGTGCGCGGCCTGTGCGATCACCGCCGCCAGCGTCCAGCCCGCGCAGAACATGATCACCCGGCGGCGGCTCGCCCCGGGCAGTACGACGCACAGCGCGAACAAGGCGTAGAACCGGATCTCCGCCCACAGGGTCCAGCACACCCCCAGCACCCGGTCCGCCCCCAGCGGCTGCTGAAACAGCGTCAGGTTGACGAGGGCGTCACTCGGCGACACCGCCTTGTAGGCGACCACCGGCAGCGCGAACACCGCCGTCACGAGGATCACCGCCGCCCAGTAGGCGGGCAGCAGACGGGACGCGCGGGAGGCCAAGAACGACCGCGGTGACCGGCCCCAGCCGCTCATGCAGATCACGAATCCGCTGATCACGAAGAAGACCTGGACGCCGAGGCAGCCGTAGGCGAAGTACGAGTGCAGCGTGGGGAACTGGAGCTTGGGCGAGCTGCCCCAGGCGCGGGTGACGTCACCGTCGCGGCCGCCGTAGTGGTACACCGCCACCATCAGCGCGGCGACCAGCCGCAGCCCGTCCAGGGCGCGGAGCCGGCCCCCGGCGGCCTTCACCGCCGGCGGCCGGCCGGCCGGAGCGCCTTCCTGAACGGGCACAGCCGCGGGTTGCGGACTCGCTGTCGTCACGACCGTCTCGGTCATGCTGTATCCCTCGCCTCTCTCACTCGGATTTCAGCAGCCGGGCGGAACGATCGGCGAGTTCGATGCGGATCGACTCCTTGCGGGCGAGCCGCCGTACCGCCTTCCCCCGCGGTCCGGGCCCCGCCGCCACGCGCGCGACTCGCCCCCCGATGAGGCAGGCACCATAGGCACCGGAGGGACAGTCGTACCTTCATTTGTTTGAATGAAATACGACCGTGTTCCCCGCAGGGCCGAATTGCGACGGAACCCTTGGTGAACAGTGGGTGGTGCCCATCCGGCGCGTGGTGCCGAGCATTTCACGCAAGGGCAAGGAGCTTCACTGCCGCCGGTTCAGTGGCCGGCCGGGGGCCCGGCGCTCAGCGGCGTACCGCCTTGCGCAGGGCCCGGGCCCGGCGCACCACCCGGCGTGCGGTGGAATTGCGGGGCAGGAACGACAGCCGCTCCGGAATGCCGCCGGGCAGGCCGAGGGACGTGAGCCGGCGCTTCTTGAAGTAGCGTCTGGTGCGCGGACCGAAGTGCCGGGACAGATAGCCCTCGGCGGCGGTGCGCAGCGACGGGTGTATCTGCGGCTGCATGCTGAAGCCGACCGCGGTGACCAGGCCGGTCAGCGTGCCGGCGGGAACCGGGTCCTCGCCCTCGCGGCCCTCCAGGTCCGGCAGCAGCGCGTCGGCCAGCACGGCGGGGACGCGGTTGCTGTTCTGGTAGGGCGTCAGGCGCTCCAGGAGCAGCTCGGTGCCGATGCGGGCGACCGGCAGGCCGTAGAACGCGGACGCCGTGAACAGCGCCGTGGAGAAACAGCCGACGACCAGGCCGGGCGGTGACATCTCGAACAGCGCCTCGGCGAGCACGGGCACGTCGAGGACCGTCAGGTCCACACCCAGCTTCTCGGCCTCGGTCTCCAGGACGCGGCTGTAGCGGGCCGGCGCGGTCGGGTGCGGCTTGAAGACGATCGCACGGTGGCCGCGCTCCACGGCCCCGCGCATCATCCGCACATGCAGGTCCTCCTCCTCCTGGGGGGAGAGGATGCCCAGCGCGGACAGGTACTGGCCCAGCAGCAGCGCCGAGTTGCCGGACAGCGCCGGCAGCCGGCTCACCGATGCGCTGAGTTCGCCCAGCACCTTCAGGAACGCGGCCGTCGGCACGACCTGCGCCGGCACGTCGAACTCGGTCAGCAGCATCGGCGTCAGGCCCGGCACGAGATCCAGGTGCAGGAGTCTGCGCACCCGCGTGCCGACCAGCGGGTCGAGCTTGTTGCGGGTGGGACCGTAGCTCATCAGACCGTCGGCGTAGACGTGGATCGGGGCGTCGGTGAACAGCTGCGCCACCGTCAGGGCCGGGGCGACCTGGATCGACTCCAGGACCAGCTCGACGTGGTCGTCGCCCAGATCCCACAGCAGCCGCAGATAGCGCTCGAAGAGGGGGATGTCGTCCGGGCGCGGTGTCCAGGCGCCGGGATGGAAGGGGCGGATGGCCTCGTTCCAGGACAGTACGGCGTCGAAGTGGTCGCGCAGCGGCTCGAAGCCCGGCATGGCGTCGACGGCCGGGGTGGTCTCGGGGGTCGCGGAGTTGTTGAAGACCAGCAGGAGTCTGCGGTCCTCCTGCGTGAAGCAGTCGGAGTCGAGGGCGGCGGCCAGCGTGGCGGCGCCGTACAGGGTGGAGACGCAGAAGATCCGGGTGGTACGGGGCATCAGGCAGCCGCCTTCGCTGTGGTGATCCGGCGCCGCAGCCGCCGCAGCCTGGAGGAGCGGCGCAGGTCCATGGTGTCGAGCACGTCACCGAGCGCGTCCTGCGGCATACGCTGTATGGCCGCCGCGCTCATCGACCGCAGCTGCCTGGCCACGGCCGGTTCCCACTTGCTCTCGTCCGAGAGGTGGTGGGCGATGATCGCGCAGTAGGTGCGCACCGCCTTCGGCAGCAGCCGGTCGGCGTCCGGGTCCGCCGCCGTCTCCTCGATGACCTGGTCGAAGGCGCGGATGAAGTCCAGCTGGCGGACGTCGCCGATCTGGGTCAGGGAGGAGGCCACCCCACGCCGGTAGAACACGCCCAGCAGGCTCACCACGGCGAACGACTCCGCCTCGCGGTGCAGTTTCCAGATCCACGGCCGGTCCTCGGCCGTGCGCAGCCCGTCGGTGAAGTGCAGCAGCCCCTTCTCCAGCAGCCGGCGGTGATAGACGCCGGCCCAGGCGTAGGCGTAGTCCACCGAGGTCGTCCGGTCGGCCGGCAGGATCGCCTCGCGCGGGTTCATGACGTACCGGCGCCGCCCGTGCGGCACCCGGTGCACCGTCCGCGCGCGGGCCGTCGCCTGCACATGGTCGGTGCGGACGAAGTCACACCCCAACTCATCGATGGCGGCCACCAGTTCGGCGTAGTAGCCCGGGGCCAGCCAGTCGTCGCCGTCCAGGAACGTGAGGTACTCGCCGCGCGCCGCGTCCAGACCGGTGTTGCGCGCGGTGGCGAGCCCTCCGTTCTTCTCGTGGCGGATGTAGCGCACCTGGGCGACGTCGGAAAGCTCCTCGGCAGCGCGTTCGAGAAGCGCCGGTGTTTCGTCCTTCGAATGGTCGTCGACCAGTACGAACTCGAAATCGGAACGGGCGTTCAGGTGAAGGCTGCGGAGGGTGTCCGGGGCATATTGCCGCACGTTGTAGAACGGCACGATCACGGAAAGCTTAGGCACTCGCGAAAGCCTAGGAGCCCGTCCGGCTGCGGAACTTTCGGGTATTCGTACGGCGGGTGAACTCAATGTGTCGGAACGGTGCACCGCATGTACTTCCCGTGCTGCGACGGGCCAGTTGGGCTCGTGGCGATGTGTTGTTAACTTTTTGTTGAGATGGGGTTGGGCCCTACCTAGGAATTGCTTCCTAGCGTCTTCGTCGTGCCACCAAGTACACCGAAGCCCACGCGAATCGCGGTACTCGCGGACTCCGACACCCGCTGGAAATGGGGTGCGTTGACGGCGGCCCGAATCGCACCGGGCCCGTCCATGGAAGCCGCAACCCGCGAGGACGCGCAAGCCGGCCCCGAGCTGAGCGGATTCCTGCTGCGCGGCCGGGCCACGCCCACCGCGCGCCAGCTGGCCGAGGTGGGCGTCACCGCCGACTCCCTCCGGGAGGTCACGGCCGTCGAGTTCCTGCGCGCCATGACCGAGGAGCCGTACGACCTCGTCGTGCTCGCCCTCGTCGGCGGCGGCGTGCAGGCGATGCTGCACGGCCTCAAGCGCGTGTGGGAGGGCCACCCGAAGCGCCCCGTCGTCGTCACCGGTTACGTCGGCGTCGTCTACGAGAAGCTCGCCGACGGCCTGCTGCTGCGGCACGGCGCGGACCTCGTCCTCGCCAACTCCCGCCAGGACGCCGAACGTTTCCGGGCCGTGTACGAGGGGGTGGGCGCCGACGCCTCGGCGGTGACGGAGGTGGCACTGCCGTTCCTCGGCGGCGCTTCGTACGCAGGCGAACACGACCCCTACACCGTGGTGTTCGCCGCGCAGCCGTCCGTGCCGGACAACCGCGGGGACCGGACGTACCTGCTGGAACGCCTGGTCCGGCACGCCCGCACGCACCCCGAGCGGGAGGTGCTGCTCAAGCTGCGCTCCAAGCCCGGCGAACACACCACGCACATCGAGGAGCTGCCCTACCAGAAGCTGGTCCAGCGGCTCGACCCGCCGGCCAACTTCCGCCTGGTGTACGGAAACATGGGCGAGGTCCTCGACCGCACCGACCTGCTGGTCACCATCAGCTCGACGGCCGCGCTGGAGTCCCTGCACCGCCGTATCCCGACCGTCGTCCTCACCGACCTCGGCGTGCGCGAGGTGCTCGGCAACCACCACTTCGTGGGCTCCGGCTGCCTCGCCTCCTGGGACCAGCTGGACGCCGGACACCGGCCGGCGCCCGACCCGCAGTGGGTGGCCAGGCAGGGGGTCGCCGCTGGGGGTCCCCCCTCTGGGGCAGGCTCCTACGCCGCCGCCTTCGACACGGCCCGCGAGCGGATCACCAAGCTGCTCGCCCAGCCCGGCGGCCTGCCGCCGCTGACCCCCTACTACACCCCCGAGACCGCGCCCGGCTACCTGCCCGGCATCCTCGCCCGCCACCACCTCGGCCCCGACGGCAGCCCGCTGCCCGGCGCGCCCGCCGCCGACAGGGAACCCGGACCGGTCCGGCAGATCGTGCGCCGGGCGGCGCGCGGCGCCTACCGGCACGGAGTGCAGCGCGTGGCGCCCGTCATCCGGCGGATGGGGGAGCTGTGAGCGCCCTGATCCCATCTCAAGGAGCAGAACCCATGTCCCACCCGGAAGCGGGCCAAGGCGCTTCGGTGCGCCGGGTGCTCGCGGTGATCCCCGCACGCGGCGGTTCCAAGGGCGTGCCCGCGAAGAACCTCGCCCCCGTCGGGGGCGTGCCCCTGGTGGCGCGCGCGGTGCGTGAGTGCCGGGCCACCCGCCTGGTGACGGACGTCGTGGTGTCCACCGACGACCAGGCCATCGCGGCGGCGGCACGGGAGGCCGGCGCGGAGGTCGTGCTGCGGCCGGCCGCCATCGCCGGGGACACCGCGACGTCGGAGGCCGCGGTCCTGCACGCCATGGACGCGCACGAGGCCCTGCACGGCGCGGCCGTCGACGTGGTGCTGCTCGTGCAGTGCACCAGCCCGTTCATGGTCCGGGAGGACATCGACGGCGTGGCCGGCGCCGTCGCGGAGAACGGCGCGGACACCGCGGTCACTGTGGCACCGTTCCACGGATTCATCTGGCGCGACGCGCAGGACGGCGTCGACTCGACGGAGGACGGCGGCGGTTACGGCGTCAACCACGACAAGTCCTTCCGCCCCCGCCGCCAGGACCGCCCCCAGGACCTGCTGGAGACCGGCGCCGCCTACGCCATGGACGCGGCCGGCTTCCGCAAGCACCAGCACCGCTTCTTCGGCCGCACAGAACTCGTGCGCACCGACCCCGCGCGGGTGCTGGAGATCGACGATCCGCACGACCTGGCGCGGGCACGGGCCCTGGCTCCGCTGTTCGACGCGGACCGCCCCGGCGCCCTTCCGACCGCCGACGACATCGACGCGGTCGTCCTCGACTTCGACGGCACCCAGACCGACGACCGGGTGCTGATCGACTCCGAAGGACGGGAGTTCGTCTCCGTGCACCGCGGCGACGGCCTCGGTATCGCGGCCCTGCGCAACAGCGGCCTGCGGATGCTGATCCTGTCCACGGAACAGAACCCGGTGGTCGCCGCTCGCGCCCGGAAGCTGAAGCTCCCGGTGCTGCACGGCATCGACCGCAAGGACCTCGCCCTCAAGCAGTGGTGCGAGGAGCAGGGCATCGCGCCGGAGCGCGTGCTCTACGTCGGCAACGACGTCAATGACCTCCCGTGCTTCGCCCTCGTCGGCTGGCCCGTGGCGGTCGCGAGCGCCCACGACGTCGTGCGCGGCGCCGCACGCGCGGTCACCACCGTCCCCGGTGGTGACGGCGCGATCCGGGAGATCGCCGGCTGGATCCTCGGCCCCTCTCTCGACACCCCCGCCAAGTCCACCAAGTAAGGACATCTCCACGATGAGCACCAACTCCCGTACCCGCCCGTTCGGTTCGCGCGAGGCCGGCCCCGGCCGCCCCGTCTACATCTGCGGCGAGATCGGCATCAACCACAACGGTGAGCTGGAGAACGCCTTCAAGCTGATCGACGTGGCCGCCGAGGCCGGCTGCGACGCCGTGAAGTTCCAGAAGCGCACCCCGGAAATCTGCACCCCGCGCGATCAGTGGGACATCGAGCGTGACACCCCCTGGGGCCGGATGACCTACATCGACTACCGCCACCGCGTGGAGTTCGGCGAGGACGAGTACCGCCAGATCGACGAGCACTGCAAGGAGAAGGGCATCGACTGGTTCGCGTCCCCGTGGGACACCGAGGCGGTCGCCTTCCTGGAGAAGTTCGACGTGCCCGCGCACAAGGTGGCCTCCGCGTCCCTGACCGACGACGAACTGCTGCGGGCGCTGCGGGCGACCGGGCGCACGATCATTCTGTCGACGGGCATGTCCACCCCCAAGCAGATCCGGCACGCGGTGGAGGTCCTGGGCAGCGAGAACATCCTGCTCTGCCACGCCACGTCGACGTACCCCGCGAAGGCGGAGGAGCTCAACCTCCGCGTGATCAACACCCTGGAGCGGGAGTACCCGAACGTCCCGATCGGCTACTCCGGCCACGAAACCGGCCTGCAGACCACCCTCGCGGCGGTCGCCCTCGGCGCCACCTTCGTCGAGCGCCACATCACCCTGGACCGCGCGATGTGGGGCTCCGACCAGGCCGCCTCGGTGGAGCCGCAGGGCCTGCAGCGCCTCGTCCGCGACATCCGCACGATCGAGGCCTCGCTGGGTGACGGCGTGAAGAAGGTCTACGACTCCGAGCTCGGCCCGATGAAGAAGCTGCGCCGCGTCACCGGCGTCGTCGCCGAGGCGGAGATCGCGGCGGCGGCGGGCGAGCCGGTCGCGGTGTGAGACCTGGACAGTCGAGTCCTTTACGACGGGACGGTCGTACGTCGATGAGCCCCCGCGCCGGGAACACCGGTCCCCGCACTCTCGCGTTCGTCGAGAGTCCGGTGCAGTTGCTGAACCTGCTGGAGTGGGCGCACGTCCACGGCCTGCGCGGGCCGGACACGCCCGGCCCGGGGCCGGCGCTGCCCGGGTCCGGGCGCGGGCCTGTGCCCGTGCCCGCCCGGGTGCGGCGGTCGGTGGACGGCGGTCCGCCGCCGGCCGGCGCGGACCTCACCGTCGTCGTGCTGTCCCCGACCGATCCCATGACCCGGGGCCAGCTGCGCCGCATGGCCGACCTGGCCCGGGACGAGGGGCACCGGGTCCGCTGGGAGGAGGCGCGGGGCGGCCCGGCCGCGCCCTTCCACACCATCGGGGGGCTCGCCGGGCAGCTGCGCCGGGCGGACCGGATCGTCATGGGAGACCCCTTCTCCCGCTACGTACAACTGCTGCTGACGATCACCCGGGCCAAGGACCTGGTGGTGGTCGACGACGGCACGGCGACGATGGAGTTCGTCGCCCAGCTCGCCCGGGGCGAGCGCCTGGTGCGCTGGCACCGCAAGGGCGGCCGCCCCGGACCGCGTGACCTGCTGTTCGCGCCGGTGTCCTCGTCCGCCCGCCGCCGGCTGACCCCCAGCGCCGGCCGCCGGGTGGAGGTCTTCTCCTCCATGCCGATGGAGGAGACCCCGGAGGGCGTGACGGTCACGGCCAACGACTTCGGCTGGACCCGCGCCCGCTTCGGGCCCCCGCGCATCACGAAGGGCGCGGACATGGTCGGCACGTCCCTGGTCGAGACGGGGGTCGTGGACGGCGACCGGTACCTGGAGGCGGTCCGCAACCTGGCCAAGGCCCACGGGGCCACCCGCTACTTCGCCCACCGCAGGGAGAGCGCCGAGAAGCTCCACCGGCTCGCCGCGTGGACCGGACTGGAGATAGTCCGCCCCGACCTGCCGCTGGAGCTGATCGCCCGGCGCGGCCCGATCGGGCGGACCGTCCTGAGTTTCCCCTCGACGGTCGTCCACACCTTGCCACTGGCCCTCGTCGGCACGGGGGTGCGGGTCGCCGTGTGCGACATCGACCCCGGCTGGCTGACCGAGAACGCGTCGCCCCGGGCACAGGGCTTCCTGTCCGGGGTCACGGGGACCGCTCGGGATGTGCATCGGTTGGCGGCGGTGAGTTCGGGTTAGGGGGTGGCTGGGGGCTGGTTGGAGGGGCTGGTTCGGGCTCGGCTGGGGGGCGGCTGGTTGGGGTTCGGCTGGGACTTAGCCGGGGGCCGGCCGTGGGCTGTCGTCCGGCTTGAGGGTGGGTTTGCGGGCCAGGAGGAAGACCCGGGGGCGCTTCTCGTCGTCGAGCGGTGCGCGGCGGGTTGCGGCCATGGGCTCGAGACCCGCTTGGGTGAGCCTGGCGGAGACGGTTTCCGGGGTCCGCCAGTAGTAGTCCAGGCCGATCTCGTGGCCGAAACGTTCCGTGAGGCGCAGGTGGCCCTCCTCGTCCCCCTGGAAGGCCAGTAGTACGTGTCCGCCGGGGACGAGGGTGCGGTGGAACTCCGCGAACGCCGTCGGCAGGTGGTCGTCCGGGACGTGGATGATCGAGTAGAGGGCCAGGATGCCGCCCAGCGTCCCGTCCGGGAGGTCCAGCGACGTCATCGACCCCACGTGGAACCGGAGGTGCGGGTGCGCCTCGCGGGCCAGCGCCACCATCCGGGGTGAGAGGTCCACCCCGAAGACCGGGACGCCGAGGTCGTGCAGGCGGGCGGTGACGTAACCGGGGCCACTGCCGAGATCGGCGACCGGCGCCGGGGCGTTCGCCCTGACCAGCTCGGCGAAGGCGGTGACCAGGGCTCTGTCCAAGGGGTTGAAGGCCAGGCCGTCGGGGAAGCGGTCCGCGTACTCCTTGGCGATCGCGTCGTAGGAGGAGCGGGTGGCCTGGAGGAAGTCCGCGTTCGGGTGGGTCACGGGGCGCAGGTTAGTGGGTTGCCGTGGGGGCCGCCCGCTTCTTTGTCAGTCGCCCGCTTCTTTGTCAGTGTCGTGACCCGGTGACCCAGGTGGGTGTTCCCTGAGGCGGTAATGGGAGGATATGGGACAGCGGGGGCGGTAAAGGTGCAGGTGGGTTGGGGGGTGGGGTGGCCCGGATCCTCCAAATGGGGTCGGCGTGTCGGTAGGGGGGCCGTTTCGGTCCGTGGACTGCTCCAGCGTGGCTCTGGCGCTGCGTGGTATCCGTGGAAGAGGAGAAGATGGCATGGGTGTCCCTGCGCGAGCCGCGCGAGTTTACCCAGTCCATACAACGGCTATGCGTCGGGCGGTCGGATTTTCTTCCCCTAACGGGTTGAAGTTTTGTTGATCGAGGCTCAGTTGACCGGTCCGGCGTCCTACCCTTCAGAGGGTGAACCAATTGATGTCCCAAGAGTCCGAGGCCGACCTTCCCGGCGATGCCGTGCTCCCCGGTCTGCTGAGCGAGTCGCTGTACGGCGAACTCGTGGCGTTCCGGCGCGATCTGCACATGCACCCCGAGCTGGGCAACCAGGAGTTCCGTACGACCGCCGCGATCAAGGCGCGGCTGGAGAAGGCCGGGCTCAAGCCCCGTGTCCTCACCTCCGGGACGGGGCTCCTGTGCGACATCGGGGTGGAGCCTGGTGAGGAGGTCGACGGGGCGCCCATCCTGGCGTTTCGGGCCGACATCGACGGGCTGCCGATTCCGGACACGAAGAGTGAGTGTTCGTACCGGTCCACCGTGCCCGACCGGGCGCACGCCTGTGGGCATGACGTGCATACGACCGTCGTGCTGGGCGCGGGGCTCGTGCTCGCCGCGCTGCACGAGAAGGGGCTGCTGCCGCGGCCGGTGCGGCTGATCTTCCAGCCTGCCGAGGAGGTGCTGCCCGGCGGAGCCGGCGACGCCATCGAGTGCGGGGCGCTGGACGGGGTGGGGCGCATCGTCGCCGTGCACTGCGATCCCCGGGTCGATGCCGGGAGGATCGGGTTGCGGCAGGGGGCGATCACGAGTGCCTGTGACCGGCTGGAGATCGCCTTGGACGGGCCTGGTGGGCACACCGCTCGGCCGCATCTGACCACCGACCTCGTCACCGCTGTGGCACGGGTCGTCACCGACGTGCCCGCGCTGGTCGCGCGGCGGGTCGACAGCCGGAGCGGGCTCGCCGTGACCTGGGGGCGGATCGAGTCGGGGCATGCGCCGAACGTCATTCCGCAGCATGCCGAGCTCTCCGGGACCGTGCGCTGCCTGGACATCGACGCCTGGCGGCTGGCGCCCGACGTGCTGCACGCGGCGATCGACGAGGTCGCCACCCTGCACCGGGCCAAGTCCGAGATCAACTACGTGCGCGGTGTGCCGCCGGTCGTGAACGACCCGGAGGTCACCGAGCTGCTGCAAGAGGCCATGGTCGCGCGGCGTGGGGTCGAGTCGGTCGAGGGGACCGAGCAGAGCCTGGGCGGGGAGGACTTCTCCTGGTACCTCGAGCGCGTGCCGGGGGCCATGGCGCGGCTCGGGGTGCGGACGCCGGGGGAGCGGACGGTGCGTGACCTGCACCAGGGTGACTTCGACGCCGACGAGAGCGCCATCAGGGTCGGCGTGGAGCTGTTCACCGCGGCTGCGCTGCTGGACGCCGTGCAGTAGAACGGCTGGGCGAGGGGCTCCGCCCGGTTGGTGCACCTTCGTCCCCTTGTGCCACCCGGGTGTAACCGGTGGTCGGCGGTTGTAACCGGGGGCGGCACGAATCGATAACGGCCCGGGGAAACCCCGTTCCCCTCCTCTTCTACGCGCGTTACTGTGCGCCGAATCGCCACCACCGGCGGCATCTTCGCCACCGGCGGCACATTGGGGATGAGCGGGCCGGTGACGGTGCCGTGGGGACGAAGGGTGCTCGCTGTGCGTCTGATCTCTCGGAGGACCAGGTTCTCCCAAGCTGCGGTGACCGTGGCGGTCATCGCCCTCGCGGCCGCCGGGTGCGGCAAGTCCAGCACGGACTCCAGCAGTGGAGGCTCCGATGACGGCAAGTACTCCGGCAAGGGCATAGGCCTGGCCTACGACATCGGCGGCAAGGGCGACCAGTCCTTCAACGACGCCGCGTACTCCGGTTTCAAGAAGGCCGAGGACGAGTTCAAGATCGGCGGGCGGGACGTCGAGCCGCAGGACAACGAGTCCGACGCCGACAAGGTGCAGCGCCTGGAGACCCTGGCCAAGGCCGGCTACAACCCGATCATCGGTGTCGGCTACTCCTACGCGCCGGCCGTGAAGCAGGTCGCCGCCAAGTACCCGAAGGTCACCTTCGGCATGATCGACGACTCGACCATCAAGGCGAAGAACGTCGCCGACATGGTCTTCGCCGCAGAGCAGTCCTCCTACCTCGCGGGCGTCGCCGCGGCGTCGGCCACCAAGAAGGACCACATCGGCTTCATCGGCGGCGTGGACATCCCGCTCATCCACACCTTCGAGGCGGGCTTCGACCAGGGCGCCAAGTCGGTCAACCCGAAGATCAAGATCGAGTCCCAGTACCTGACCCAGACCGCCCAGGAGGGCGGCTTCTCCAGCCCGGACAAGGGCAGGGACGCGGCGCAGGGCCAGATCGACGCGGGCGCCGACGTGATCTACCACGCGGCCGGCCTCTCCGGCCAGGGCGTCATCCAGGCCGCCGCCGAGCACAAGGTCTGGGCGATCGGCGTCGACTCCGACCAGTACCAGCAGACCGCGCTGGCCAAGTACAAGGACTACATCCTCGGCTCCGCCCTGAAGAACGTCGGCGGCGCGGTGTACGACCTGGTGAAGTCGGTGTACGAGGGCAAGCCGGAGAGCGGCCTCGTGGAGGGCACCCTCAAGTCGGGCGGCGTCGGCTTCGCCGACTCCAACCCGAAGTACAAGGCGATGACCAAGGTCGTGGCCGCCGTCGACAAGGCCAAGCAGGACATCATCGACGGCAAGGTCACCGTCAACACCAAGTGATCCAGCACCGGCCCATACCTCCGGTCGGGCACCGTTGCAGTCGTACGCCCCTTGCCTCCCGCAAGGGGCGTACTGCTGTCCGTAACCTTGGCCGTGACTGTGGCCACAGCTCGATAACGGACCGGACATTGGGGGTTTTCCGTCCGGTCTACGCGCGTTACGCTGCGGCGGAACCAGCACCTGGTATGGGTGCTTGCACGAAGGAGTCTCGTTCCATGCGCCGGGTGTCCCGTATCGCGGTTGCAGGCGTTGCAACCGCAGCTCTTGCCGTCACTGTTTCCGCCTGTGGCAGCTCGTCGACCTCGTCCTCCACCGGTGGCAAGTCCAAGGGCATCGGTCTTGCGTACGACGTCGGCGGCAAGGGCGACCAGTCCTTCAACGACGCCGCCTATGCGGGCCTGCAGAAGGCCGAGAAGGACTTCGGCGTGAAGGCCCGGGACGTCGAGCCGCAGGACAACGAGTCCGACGCCGACAAGGTGCAGCGCCTGGAGACGCTCGCCAAGCAGGGTTACAACCCGATCATCGGTGTCGGCTACTCCTACGCGCCGGCCGTGAAGACGGTCGCCGCCAAGTACCCGAAGGTGACCTTCGGCATCATCGACGACAACACGATCAAGGCGAAGAACGTCGCCGACATGGTCTTCCACGAGGAGGAGTCCTCCTACCTCGCCGGTGTCGCCGCCGCCAAGGCCACCAAGAAGAACCACATCGGCTTCATCGGCGGTGTGGACATCCCGCTGATCCACAAGTTCGAGGCGGGCTTCGTCCAGGGCGCCCAGTCGGTCAACCCGAAGATCAAGGTCGAGAAGCAGTACCTGACCGAGACGGCCCAGGAAGGCGGCTTCTCCAGCCCCGACAAGGGTGAGAACGCCGCGGACGGCCAGATCGACGCCGGTGCCGACGTGGTCTACGCCGCCGCCGGCCTCTCCGGCCAGGGCGTGATCAAGTCCGCCGCCGCGCACAAGGTGTGGGCCATCGGTGTGGACTCCGACCAGTACCAGCAGACCGCGCTGGCCCCGTACAAGAACTACATCCTGACCTCGGCGCTGAAGAACGTCGAGGGCGCGGTGTACGAGCTGTCCAAGTCCGTCCTCAAGGACAAGAAGCCGCTCTCCGGCGAGATCCGCGGCTCGCTCGCCAACGGCGGCGTGGGCCTGGCCGACTCCAACCCGACCTTCAAGAACAACGCCGACATGCAGGCCGCGATCAAGAAGGCCGAGGAGGGCATCAAGAACGGCACCATCAAGGTGAAGACCTCCTGACCGTCTCGGGCAGAGGCCTTGGCCAAAAGAGCGCTGTAATGGCAGCGTTACGGCCACGGAACGGGGCACGGGGAGCATGTCTCTCCGCGCCCCGTTCGCGCGGCAGAATGCTCGGAACGGATCGGGTACTTGAGCGTCTTGAACAAGGCCGATCAGGTCCGGGCACTATTTAAAGCAGGGGCGCTACGCGCGTAGAGCGGCCCCTTTCCCGAGGAGAGTGCGCCATCGACGCGTCCAGCAGCCCTCCGCTCACCGCTCAGTCGACAGTCGCGGTAGAGCTCGCGGGCATCACCAAGCGATTCCCCGGTGTCGTCGCCAACCACGACATCCACCTCACGGTCCGCAAGGGCACCGTGCACGCCCTGGTCGGCGAGAACGGCGCCGGCAAGTCGACCCTGATGAAGATCCTCTACGGCATGCAGAAGCCGGACGAGGGCACCATCGCGGTCGACGGTGAGCAGGTGAGCTTCCACAGCCCGGCCGACGCCATCGCCCGCGGCATCGGCATGGTCCACCAGCACTTCATGCTGGCCGACAACCTGACCGTGCTGGAGAACGTGGTGCTCGGCAGCGAGAAGCTGTACGGCATCGGCGGCGGCGCCCGCAGGAAGATCAAGGACATCTCCGACCGCTACGGCCTCGGTGTCCGCCCGGACGTCCTCGTGGAGGACCTCGGTGTCGCCGACCGCCAGCGCGTGGAGATCCTCAAGGTCCTCTTCCGCGGCGCCAGGACCCTGATCCTCGACGAGCCGACCGCCGTGCTCGTCCCGCAGGAGGTCGACGCGCTCTTCGACAACCTGCGCGAGCTGAAGTCCGAGGGCCTCTCCGTCATCTTCATCTCGCACAAGCTGGGCGAGGTGCTCTCCGTCGCCGACGACATCACCGTCATCCGGCGCGGCACGACCGTGGGCACGGCGATCCCGTCGGAGACCACGCCGCGCCAGCTCGCCGAGATGATGGTCGGCAGCGAGCTGCCCACCCCGGAGACCGCCGAGTCGACCGTGACCGACAAGGTCGTGCTCGAGGTGCGGGACCTCACCGTCTACGCCAGCGGCGGCGCCTCCCTCGGTACCGAGGCCGAGCCCTCGGCGGCCGGGCTCACCGAGTTCGCGGGGGCCGGCGAGGCCAAGCGCGTCCTTGACAACGTCAGCTTCACCATCCGCGCCGGCGAGGTCATGGGCATCGCCGGTGTCGAGGGCAACGGCCAGACCGAGCTGATCGACGCCCTGATCGGCACCAAGCACGCCGACTCCGGCCGGATCCTCTTCCTCGGCGAGGACATCACCCCCTGGCCCACCCGCAGGCGTCGCGAGCAGGGCGTCGGCTACATCCCCGAGGACCGCCACCGCCAGGGCCTCCTCCTGGAATCCCCGCTCTGGGAGAACCGCATCCTCGGCCACGTCACCGAGAAGCCCAACGCCAGGGGCTTCTGGCTCGACCCCAAGGGCGCCCAGGCCGACACCCGGCGGATCGTCGAGGAGTACGACGTCCGCACCCCGGGCATCGACGTCACGGCGGCCTCCCTCTCCGGCGGCAACCAGCAGAAGCTGATCGTCGGCCGCGAGATGAGCCACAACCCGAAGTTCCTGATCGCCGCCCACCCCACCCGCGGTGTGGACGTCGGCGCCCAGGCGCAGATCTGGGACCGCATCCGGCAGGCCCGCCGCGAGGGCCTGGCCGTGCTGTTGATCTCCGCCGACCTGGACGAGCTGATCGGCCTGTCGGACACCCTGCGCGTGATCTACGACGGCAGGCTCGTCGCGGACGCCGACCCCGCCACCGTCACTCCGGAGGAGCTGGGCTCGGCGATGACGGGTGCCGCGTCCGGTCACCTGGAGCACGTAGAGACCACCGACGACAACGCCGGTCCGGAGGACGAGGCCCGATGAAGAAGTTCGACAAGGAGCGGCTGCTCATCGCGGTGGCCGGACCGGTCATCGCGCTCCTCCTGGCGATCGTGCTGACCTCGGTCGTGCTGATCGCCTCGGGCAAGAACCCGATCGAGCCGTACGTGCTGATGCTGCAGCAGCTGCCGTACTCGGACATCCAGGTCCTGATCATCAACCAGGCGTCGCTGTACTACATCGCCGCCATCGCGGTCGCCCTCGGCTTCCGCATGAACCTGTTCAACATCGGCGTCGACGGCCAGTACCGCCTCGCCGCCGTGATGACCGCCGTGGTCGGCGCCAACGTCGCCCTGCCGGGCTTCCTGCAGATCCCGCTGCTGCTCCTGGTCGCCATGTGCACCGGCGCCTTCTGGGCCGGCATCGCGGGCGTCCTGAAGGTCACCCGGGGCGTCAGCGAGGTCGTCGCGACGATCATGCTGAACGCGATCGCCACCAGCGTCATCGGCTACGTCACCCTGGCCGACGTCTGGGGTGTGCAGGTCGGCAACAACATGACGACCGGCATCATGAAGAAGTCCGGCTGGTTCCCCGGCATCAACCTGGGCTCGGACGTCGGCGAGATCTACGGCCTCGTCTTCCTCGCGGTCCTGCTGGGCGTCGGCTACTGGCTCGTCCTCAACCGCACCCGCTTCGGCTTCGACCTGCGCGCCACCGGCGCCTCCGAGACCGCCGCCGCGGCCTCCGGCGTCGACGCCAAGCGGATGGTGCTGATCTCCATGCTGATCTCCGGCGCCATCGCGGGCCTGTCCGGTCTCCCGCTGCTGCTCGGCGACACCCACACCTACAGCCTGAGCTTCCCGGCAGGCCTGGGCTTCACCGCCATCGGCATCGCCCTGCTCGGCCGCAACAACCCCGGCGGCATCGCGTTCGCCGCCCTGCTGTGGGCCTTCCTCGACAAGGCCTCGCCCGCCCTCGACTACGCGACCCCGGAGGCGTACCCGAAGGAGATCGCCACGATCATGCAGGGCCTGATCGTGTTCGCGGTCGTCATCTCGTACGAGTTCGTACGCCAGTGGGCTCTGCGCCGCCAGCAGAGCCGGGTCGGCGCCGAGCTGGCCGCCGCTCAGAAGACCAAGAAGGAGGTGGCGGCCCGATGACCACCGCGACCGCAGCGAAGCCGCAGGCCCAGCAGCCCGGCAAGCGCAGCCGCCGTATCTCGCTCCCGGTACTCCTGCTCGTCATCGCGGGCGTGCTGGTGCTGACCTCGATCGTCCGCCTGATCACCGGCGCGGACGGCATCACCTCGACCGGCCAGATGTCCACCGCCCTGCGCCTCGCCGTGCCGATCGGGCTCGCCGGCCTGGGCGGCCTGTGGGCCGAGCGCTCCGGCGTCGTCAACATCGGCCTAGAGGGCATGATGATCCTCGGCACCTGGTTCGGCGCCTGGGCCGGCTACCAGTGGGGCCCGTGGGCCGGCGTGGCCTTCGGCATCGTCGGCGGTGCCCTCGGCGCCGTCCTGCACGCCATCGCCACCGTCACCTTCAACGTCAACCACATCGTCTCCGGTGTGGCCCTGAACATCCTGGCCCTGGGCACCACCCGCTACCTGTCGAAGTTCACCTTCGAGAACGCCCCGCAGGGCTCCTCCAAGCAGTCCCCGCCGATCGACTCGCTGGGCACCTTCAGCATCCCCGGCCTGTCCGACTGGCTGGACACCCTCAACCGCAAGCACTGGTTCCTGGTCTCGGACATCGGCGGCCTGCTCGGCGGCCTGGTCACCGACCTGTCGCCGCTCACCGTCATCGCGGTGGCCCTCGTCCCGCTCACCTGGTGGGTGCTGTGGCGCACGGCGTTCGGCCTGCGCCTGCGCTCCTGCGGTGAGAACCCGGTCGCGGCGGAGTCGCTGGGTGTGAACGTCTACAAGTACAAGTACATCGCCGTGATCGTCTCGGGCGGCTTCGCCGGGCTCGGCGGCGCCTTCCTCTCGATCGTCGCCTCGAACGTCTACCTCGACGGCCAGACCGCCGGCCGCGGCTACATCGGCCTCGCCGCGATGATCTTCGGCAACTGGATGCCGGGCGGCCTGGCCATCGGCGCGGGACTGTTCGGCTACACCGACAGCCTCAACCTGCGCGGCGGCACGGTGAACGTCCACGCGCTGATCCTGCTGCTGGCGATCCTGCTGGTGTTCGGCGCGGCGTACCTCGCCTGGAAGAAGAAGTACGTGCCCGCCGTCATCACCGTCACCACCGCGGCCCTGATGTTCCTCTGGTACACCGCCACGAACGAGGTCCCGCGCCAGCTCGTGACGGCGACTCCGTACATCGTCACCCTGCTCGTCCTCTCGCTGTCCGCGCAGTCCCTGCGGATGCCGAAGGCGGACGGCCTGCCGTACCGGAAGGGACAGGGCAAGTGACCCCGCCCGCCGACTTCGACTGGGAGGCGCTGCGGGCGAAGGCGCGGGAGGCCATGTCCCACGCCTACGCCCCCTACTCGGGCTATCCGGTCGGCGTCGCGGCCCTCGTCGACGACGGGCGCACGGTCACCGGCTGCAACGTCGAGAACGCCTCGTACGGGCTCGGCCTGTGCGCCGAGTGCGGGCTGGTCTCTCAGCTGCAGCGCACGGGCGGCGGCCGCCTGACCCACTTCACGTGCGTGGACGGCAGCGGCGGCCTGCTGGTGCCGTGCGGGCGTTGCCGCCAGCTGCTGTACGAGTTCGGCGGGCCGGACCTGCTCCTGGACACCCCGGCGGGCATCCTGCCGCTGTCGCAGATGCTGCCCCAGGCCTTCGGGCCCGACCATCTCACCTAGTAACTCCCGTATCTCCCCTGCGGCCCCTCCGGGCTCCACCAGGCTTCACGAGCCGATCGGAGGGGCCGTGGGCTTTCGCACCACACTCCGGAAGGAACGAGGCCATGGCCATGGACGCCATCTCCGTCATCCGCACCAAGCGGGACCGCGGTGAGCTCAGCGACGAGCAGATCGACTGGGTCATCGACGCGTACACGCGCGGCGAGGTCGCCGACGAGCAGATGTCCGCGCTCGCGATGGCCATCCTGCTCAACGGCATGAACCGCCGCGAGATCGCCCGCTGGACCGCCGCGATGATCGCCTCCGGCGAGCGCATGGACTTCTCGTCCCTGTCCCGCCCGACAGCCGACAAGCACTCCACGGGCGGCGTCGGCGACAAGATCACCCTCCCGCTGGCCCCGCTGGTCGCGGCCTGCGGCGCGGCCGTCCCGCAGCTCTCCGGCCGCGGCCTCGGCCACACGGGCGGCACCCTCGACAAGCTGGAGTCCATCCCCGGCTGGCGCGCCCTGCTCTCCAACGAGGAGATGCTGCACGTCCTGGACACCACCGGCGCGGTGATCTGCGCGGCGGGCGACGGCCTCGCCCCGGCGGACAAGAAGCTGTACGCCCTCCGGGACGTGACCGGCACGGTGGAGGCCATCCCGCTGATCGCCTCGTCGATCATGTCGAAGAAGATCGCCGAGGGCACCGGCTCGCTCGTCCTGGACGTGAAGGTCGGCACGGGCGCCTTCATGAAGACCGTCGAGGACGCCCGGGAACTGGCGTCGACGATGGTGGGCCTCGGCACGGACCACGGCGTGAAGACGGTCGCCCTCCTGACCGACATGTCCACCCCGCTGGGCCTGACGGCCGGCAACGCCCTCGAGGTCCGCGAGTCGGTCGAGGTCCTCGCGGGCGGCGGCCCCGCGGACGTGGTCGAGCTGACGATCGCCCTGGCCCGCGAAATGCTCGACGCGGCCGGAGTGAAGGACGCCGACCCGGCGAAGGCCCTGGCCGACGGCTCGGCCATGGACGTCTGGCGCCGCATGATCGCGGCCCAGGGCGGCGACCCGGACGCCCCGCTCCCCACGGCGAAGGAACAGCACGTGGTCAAGGCCCCGGCATCCGGCGTCCTGACCCGCCTCGACGCCTACGACATCGGCATCGCCGCATGGCGCCTCGGCGCCGGCCGCGCCCGCAAGGAGGACCCGGTGCAGGCGGGCGCCGGCGTCGAGATCCACGCCAAGCCCGGCGAGCCGGTGACCGAGGGCCAGCCCCTGCTGACCCTGCACACGGACACGCCCGAGCGGTTCGAGTACGCGCTGCAGGCGGTGGAGGGCTCCTTCGACGTCGCGGCGGAGGGCACGGAGTTCTCGGCGTCGCCGGTGGTGCTGGAACGTATCGCCTGACCAGGCGATTTACCGTTCCGGTGAACGGGATCGGTGGACCTGTGCCGATCCCGTTCGGCATGCTGGGATCGGTGACGCACCGATAGGAAACCGCCATGAGCGCACTCGCCGTCAGCCAGGACCCCGAGCAGAGCTGGGACGACCTCGTCCGGTTCTGGGAGGAGACGGAATGGCCCGAGGGCAGCAAGGTGGAGATCATCGAGGGGAGCATCACCGTGTCACCTGCTCCCGCGTACCGTCACAACGTGATCGCGGCACGCGTTCAGCGTCGCCTCTACGCCGTGATCCCAGAGGAGTGGGAGATCTTCCAGACGTTGGCCATCGCCGTGCCGTCCCGCATGAGCATGCTCATCCGGGAGAACCCAAGGGGGATGTCTACCGCCCGCTGAGCAGCGCCAAGTTCGGCGAGCCCCTCAAGATTCCCGCACCCTTCGATCTCGTCATCGACACCAGCGAGTTCCCGGCCGAGTAGGGCTCGCCCCGCCCCGATGAGTTACGGGTGGCCACCCGGTCTACAGCACGTGGAGCCCAAGACACCCCCCGTACTCGTGCTGCCCGGCCCCGTCACCAAGGAAGAGGTGACCGGGCTCTGTGACGACGTGCGGGCGCTCCTGGAGGCCACCGGGGCCGGAGTCCTGGTCGTGGACGCCGGCGGGCTCGGGCCCGCCGGACTTCGCGCCGTCGACCTCCTCGCCCGCCTCGAACTGGCCGCCCGCCGGTCCGGAGGCCGGATACGCCTCCGCGACCCCGACCCCGGGCTACACGCCCTCCTCGACCTCGTCGGCCTCCGCTTCGAGGTGGAGGGGCAGACCGAACAGCGGGAACCAGCGCTTGGTGTCGAGGAAGCAGTGGAACCCGGTGATCCGGCCCTCTGATATCTCCAGCACCTGGACCGCCCACGGCGCGAAGCCCCCCGCCTCCGGGTCCGGCTTGTACTGAGCGAACCCCGGCAGGCCGTTGACCTGCACCGGCAGCAGGCGGGAGCCCGCGCAGGCCGCGCCGAGCGTCGTCATGAAGCCCGTGATGTCGTCGTGGCCGGTGAGCCACAGGTCGAACGGCGGCATCGTCATGACGGCGTCCTCGTGGAGAAGGGCCGTGAGCGCCGCCATGTCGTACCCCTCGAACGCCTTCACATAGCGCTCCAGGAGCTTCTGCTGCTCCTCGTCCAGCGGGTCGGACACGGCCGCCGAAGCGCCCTTGTCGTCCCGCTCGGCGAGCGTCGCCCGCGCCCGCTGGAGCGCGCTGTTGACCGAGGCGACCGTGGTGCCGAGCAGCTCGGCGACCTCGCTCGCCCTCCACGCCAGCACCTCGCGCAGGATCAGCACCGCCCGCTGCTTGGGCGGCAGCTGCTGCAGGGCGGCCATGAAGGCGAGCCGGACCGACTCCTTGGCGACGGCGGCCTCCGCCGGGTCCTCGACCGCCGGCAGCACGCGGGCGTCCGGCATCGGCTCCAGCCAGGTGTGGTCGGGGCGGGGGGAGAGGGCCGCCCGGGCGAGCGGCGTCGACTCCGTGAGGTCCGTCGGCCGGGCGCGCTTGTTGCCCGCGGACAGCATGTCCAGGCAGACGTTCGTCGCGATCCGGTACAACCAGGAGCGCAGGCTGGAGCGGCCCTCGAACTTGTCGTAGCTCCGCCAGGCGCGGACCAGGGTGTCCTGCACCGCGTCCTCCGCTTCGAAGGAGGAGCCGAGCATGCGGTAGCAGTACCCGGTCAGCTCGGTCCGGTGCTTCTCCAGTGCGACGTCGAGGTCCGTCGTCGCCGTGCCGCTGTTGCCCATCGTCCACCCACCCCTGCGGCCGTTCCTGTCGCGCGCCTTCGCGCCCCAGCACTTCGGAAGCTACCGCAGCCCACTGACAACGGCCCCCGGAGCGCACGAATGCGCAGTTCACAGCCCTGACAGGCCCCGGTCAGACCAGTTGTTCGACGGACATGAGCAGATGCCGGTGAGCGCCTTGAGCAGCCGCCGCCCGAGGACCAGCACCTCACCGGCCCCCTCCGTCCGCGCGTCGGCCTCGATGCGTGCCGCCGTCTCGAAGTCGAACCCGGAGACGCTTCAGCCGCCCGGCCCCGGCCGCCGGCAGCAGCCCGCCCGGCACCGGTACGGGCGTACGGGCGTACGGGCGGGCAGTGCGCGGGCCGCCCTGGGGGAAAAGCCACGCCCCCGGACGGCAAGTCCTAGTGCGCGCCCACCGGCACCCGACGTGCCGCGACCCGGGCCGCCCGCGACCCGAACACCGTGATCGTGACGACGCCGAGCACCGCCAGAACGCCCACGCCGACCGTCCCTGCCCAGCCGCCCGCGTGGAAGGCCGTCGCGCCGAGCGTGCTGCCCGCACTGGAGCCGATGTAGTACGCGGACTGGTACAGCGCCGAGGCCTGGGCCCGGCCGGTCGTGGCCGTCTTGCTGACCGCCGAGGACGCGACCGCGTGGCCCGCGAAGAAGCCCGCCGTGATCAGGACCAGGCCCAGCAGGACCAGCGGGAGGGAGGCCGCGAGGGAGAGCAGGAGACCGGTCGCCGTGGTTCCGCCGGCCAGGTACAGCGCGCCGCGGCGGCCCAGGCGGCCCACCAGCCGGCCCGCCGTCGACGCCGAGACCGTACCGACCAGGTACACGAGGAAGATCGAGCCGACGATGCCCTGCGGCAGCCCGAAGGGGTCCTCCGTCAGGCGGTAGCCGATCACCGTGTACACGCCGCCGAAGACGGTCATGAACAGTGCGCCGATCGCGTAGAGGCGGCACAGCAGCGGGTCGCCGAGGTGGTCGCGGACCGTGCGGGCCAGCACCCGGGGGCGCAGCGAACCCGGCGTGAAGTGCTTCGGCGCCGGCAGCAGCAGCCGGAACGCCACCGCGCAGGCCACCGCGAGCGCGCCGACCACGCCGACCGCGACCCGCCAGCCCCACTCCTGCGCCACCCAGCCGGTGATCACCCGGCCGCTCATGCCGCCGATGCTGTTGCCCGCGACGAACAGGCCGATCGCGGTGACCAGCGCCTTCGGCCGGACCTCCTCCGCCAGGTAGGCCGTCGCCGACGCCGGCAGCCCGGCCAGCGCGGCACCCTGGAGCGCCCGCAGCACCACCAGGGCGCCCAGGGACGGCGCGAAGGGCACCAGTATCCCGACGGTCACCGCCACCACCAGCGAGCCCGTCATCACCGTACGGCGGCCGAAGCGCTCCGAGAGCGCGCTCATCGGCAGCACGAACAGCGCGAGACCGCCGGTCGCCGCCGCCACCGTCCAGCTCGCCTCGCTCGCCGCCACCCCGAACTCGCCCGAGATCAGCGGCAGCAGGGCCTGCGTGGAGTACAGCAGCGCGAAGGTCGCGACACCGGCGAGGAAAAGGGCGAGGCTCATCCGGCGGTAGCCGGGCCCGCCCGGGGACATACGGGAGTCGGCGGAAGGGGGAGGGGACGTTGCGGCGCCCACGACGGTGGACGCCCCGGTATCGGCGGGAGACATGCTTCGAACCTACGGACGAGCCCGCTCATCCGTCCAATGCATGGAATCGCCATAATCGTTCCCATGGTGCATCAGCCGAGGTCACAAGAGCGTCTGTCACAGCACAGTGACTCAGAAGACATCGTCACAGTGCTCGCCCCACGCCTGGCGTACTTCGCCGGCGTGGCCCGCACCGAGCACGTCACACGGGCCGCCCAGGAGATGAACGTCCCGCAGTCCACACTCTCCCGCGCCATGGTCCGCCTGGAGCAGGACCTCGGCGTCGACCTCTTCGCCCGCCGGGGCCGCACCGTCGCCCTCACTCCCGCCGGGCGCACCTTCCTCACCTCCGTCGAACGCGCCCTCGCCGAGATCGGGCGGGCCGCCGACGAGGTGCGCGCCGACGCCGACCCGACGACCGGCAAGGTCGCCTTCGGCTTCCTGCACACCATGGGCGCCGAGACCGTCCCCGGCCTGATCCAGGCGTTCCGCGCCGACCACCCCCGGGTCCGCTTCAGCCTCGTCCAGAACTACGGCGAGGCGATGCTGGAGCGTCTGCGCGCCGGCGAACTGGACCTCTGCCTGACCTCCCCGGTCCCCGACGCCCCCGACCTGGTCGCCCGCCGCCTCGACGAACAGAAGCTCCGCCTCGTCGTCCCCGCCGACCACCCCCTGGCCACCCGCAGGCGCATCCGCCTGGCCGAGGCCGCCGACGAGGCCTTCGTCACCCTGGAGCCCGGCTACGGCCTCCGCCGCATCACCGACGACCTCTGCAAGGAGGCGGGCTTCAAACCGCGCGTCGCCTTCGAGGGCGAGGAGGCCGAAACCCTGCGGGGCCTGGTGGCGGCGGGCCTGGGCGTGGCCCTCCTGCCCCCGCCGGTCTTTCCCCGCCCGGGAGTCGTGGAACTGACGGTCACCGCCCCGCGGGCGGCCCGGGAAATCGGCGTGGCCTGGCTGGACGGCCACCCGGACACACCGCCGGTGGCAGCATTCAAGAGGTTCCTGCTGTCGAGGCGCGGCAGCCTGCTCCCCTCCTAGAGGCCGTGTCTCCCAACTTCGGCGCGCATGAAGGGCTTCGCCGATGCTCGTAGACTCATGGTGTGACATTCATGAGCACCCCGCACTGCTGCTTCCTGTGACCGGAAGACGTTGAGGGCGATGCCGGACGGCATCGCCCTCCTTGGTGTGCCTGTTGCGTGAACCACGTTTCCACACGCTGCCCGTTCCTTCCTGAGGCAGTGACGTTCTGAGCGCGCATGCAGGCACGGTTTCTTCCCGTCACCCTTGCCAGGAGTGTCTCGTGCCTGTGTCGCTTCCCCCTGCCCTCGAACTGTTCCTCGACCTGCTGCGCTGTCCAACGTGCCACACGCGCCGCCTGCACCCCGACCGCGGCGCACTGCACTGCCCGGCGGGCCACACCTTCGACATCGCCCGCCACGGCTATGCCAGCCTGCTGACGGGCACCCGCGCCACCAGCGGCGATGACGCGGCCATGGCCCAGGCTCGGGCCCGGTTCCTGTCGACCGACACGTACGCGCCCATCCGCAAAGTCGTGGCCAGCCTGGCGGCCGACGCCGTGTCTGAGCAGACCACGGTTGTGGACGTGGGGTGCGGCACGGGCGACTACCTGGCCAGCGTGCTGGACCAGTTGCCCTGCGCCCGTGGTCTGGGGCTGGACACATCGGTGCGCGCGCTGCGCTCAGCGGCCCGGGCCCATGAACGAGCCGCCGCGGCGGCCTGGGACGTTTTCCGCCCCTTTCCGCTGGCCAGCGGAGTGGCCGATGTCGTGCTGGACGTGTTCGCCCCGCGCAACCCGGCCGAGTTCCACCGGGTGCTGCGCCCGACCGGCCGGTTGATCGTCGTCCGTCCCACCGGGCGGCACCTGGCCGAGCTGCGCGGCCGGGTGCCTGCGATGGTCACGATCGACCCGGCCAAGGAACAGCGACTGCACCGAGTGCTGGATCCCTACTTCGAGGCTGCCGTTACCGAACAGGTCGAGTACACCATGTCTGCGACCAGGCAGGAGGTGCTCGACCTGGTTGGAATGACGCCGAGCGCACGTCACTTAAGTCCTGCAGACCTGACCGATGACGCCCTCCTGCCCGACCGAATCACCGTCTCCGTGCTGGCCACCGCTTACCAGCCTCGGTGACCACGAGCGGGCGCATGCGCCTGCTGACCGACGAGCAGTGGGCGCGCCTGGCGCCCTGCCTTCCCTGCAATACGGGTAAGGCTGGGCGTCCGTTCGCCGACCACCGTCGCATCATCGAAGGGATCATCTACCGGTACCGCACCGGAATCCCGTGGAGAGAGATCTGCCCCGTGAGGCGTTCGGGCCCTGGCAGACGGTATGGAAGCGCCATCGCAGGTGGGCGGCTGACGGTACCCGGGACACCGTTCTGGCGCAGTTGACCGCTCAGGCGGACTCGATCGGCGGGATCGATTGGACTGTCTCGGTCGACTCGACGATCAACCGGACTCACCGGCACGCGCAGATCCGCGCAGACCTCGCGGCCCGCGGCATCCGCACCGTGATCCCCGAACGCGCCGATCAGCAGGCCAACCGCACGAGAAAGGGCCGCGGCGGTGGACGACCCCGCACTCTGGACACCGAGACTTACAAGCGTGGGAACGTCGTGGAACGGTCTTTCAACCTGTTCAAGCAGTGGCGGGGCCTGGCCACCCGCTACGACAAACTTGCGATCGTCTATCGCTCTGCAGCCGTGCTGGCGGCGGTCATTACCTGGCTACGAAGTTGAGAGACACGGCCTGGCCCAGGAGAGTTCCTAGGAGCGCAGTGACCGCCCGAACCCCACAGCCAGCGGCATCCGCAACCCGATGGGCGGCGGCGCCGCCAACGCGTCCTCCAGCGGGCGCGGGCACGCATGGCCGAACAACGCCCCCATCGCGAAGTCCGCGACCAGCGCCTGCACTTCCCCCCGGTACTGGTGCAGCCCGTGCCCGTCCGAATGGACTTCGAAGCGGCACACCTCCCGGTTGACCTTCTTCGCCCGGACCGCCAGCCGGAAGGACAACTCCGGATCGCTCCGCTCGTCGTTCGTGCCGTGCACGATCAGGACCCGCCGTCCCACGAGCTGCTTCACCGGCTCTGCGGGAGCGGCCACGTCGTCCTCGGGCAGCCAGGGGGCGACAGCGACCACGGAGTTGACGGCCTCGTGCCCGCCCGCCCGCAGTGCCGCCCGCCCGCCCATCCCGAGGCCCACCAGGCATACGGGGACGTCACCGTAGCGCCGTACGATCTCGTCCGCCGCCCAGGACGCGTCGCCCGCCAGATGCGCCTCGCTGCCGTTCCAGCCGCGATAGCGGTAGTGGACGACGTGCGTGGCGAGCCCCTCGTCGCGGCCCGCGCGCGCGAGCCGGCGTCCGAGGGCGCGGACGAAGGCCGTCGCCCAGACGGGGGACGGCCTGCGGGCGGATACCTCCTCGCCGCCGGGCAGGAGCAGGACCGCGCCGCTCACCGCCGACGGTTCCGGGCCGACTGCCCTGCCCAGCCGGGCCGTTCGGGCCGGCGTCGCTTCCTGTGCCATGACAGAACAGTGTCAGAAGTACCGGTGTACGCCACCCGTCGGTGGGGTCACCATTACGTATCGACGGATTCGTACAGCGGGTGATCTACGCGCGTAGGAGTTAGAGTGCGGAAATGACGAGCCAGACTGCACCGAGCCAGACGGCATCGACTGGGAGCGTCCCGACGCCGGACCAGATCCGCCGGGCACCCAAGGTTCTGCTGCACGACCACCTCGACGGCGGCCTCCGCCCCGGGACCGTCGTCGACCTCGCCCGCGCAACGGGCTACGACCAGCTCCCGGAGACCGACCCGGACAAACTCGGCACCTGGTTCGCCGAGGCCGCCGACTCCGGGTCCCTGGAGCGGTACCTGGAGACCTTCTCGCACACCGTCGGCGTGATGCAGACCCGCGACGCGCTGGTCCGGGTGGCCCGCGAGTGCGCCGAGGACCTGGCCGAGGACGGCGTCGTGTACGCCGAGGTGCGGTACGCGCCCGAGCAGCACCTGGAGGGCGGGCTCAGCCTGGAGCAGGTCGTCGAGGCCGTCAACGAGGGCTTCCGGCAAGGGGAGCGGCTCGCCCGGCAGAACGGCCACCGCATCCGGGTCGGCGCCCTGCTGACCGCCATGCGGCACGCCGCCCGCGCCCTGGAGATCGCCGAACTCGCCAACCGCTACCGGGACCTCGGCGTCGTCGGCTTCGACATCGCCGGAGCCGAGGCGGGCTACCCGCCCACCCGGCACCTGGACGCCTTCGAGTACCTCAAGCGCGAGAACAACCACTTCACCATCCACGCCGGCGAGGCCTTCGGGCTGCCGTCCATCTGGCAGGCCCTCCAGTGGTGCGGCGCCGACCGGCTCGGGCACGGTGTGCGGATCATCGACGACATCCAGGTCCACGAGGACGGCTCGGTGAAACTCGGACGGCTGGCGTCGTACGTCCGGGACAAGCGCATCCCGCTCGAGCTGTGCCCCAGCTCCAATCTCCAGACCGGGGCGGCCGCCTCCTACGCCGAGCACCCGATCGGGCTGCTGCGGCGCCTGCACTTCCGGGCCACGGTCAACACGGACAATCGTCTGATGTCGCACACCAGCATGAGCGGGGAGTTCGAGCATCTCGTCGAGGCGTTCGGTTACACGCTCGACGACATGCAGTGGTTCTCCGTCAATGCGATGAAATCGGCGTTCATTCCCTTCGACGAACGACTGGCCATGATCAATGACGTCATCAAGCCCGGATACGCCGAGCTGAAATCCGAATGGCTGTTCCGGCAGACCGCGTCCACCAAGAGTTCTGTGCATCCGGAGAGCTGATCCGGACAGCTGATCCAGGGCCGGCGGGCGGCGGCCACGGAACTCACCAGGCCGTGCGTGCCTTCTCCTCCGAGGGCAGCAGGATCCACAGCGCTATGTACAGCAGGAACTGCGGACCCGGCAGCAGGCAGGAGAGCACAAAGATCACCCGCATCGTCGTCGCGGACGTGCCGAAGCGCCGCGCCAGCGCTGCGCACACTCCGCCGATCATGCGGCCGTTGGCGGGACGGGCGAGGGCGGTCATGTCCGGCTCCTTCGTGAGCGTCTTCCGAGGCCTCCCGGCCGGCTGCCTCATCTGACATCCACGGTACGGAGACGAAGGGGACGAAGCGTCGCTCTACGGTGCGATCCCGACCCTGGGAATCGTCGGGGTCCGACCCTGAGAGGCCTCCTCCTGCGGAGGCGCCGCACGGCGGACGCGCTCGCCCCTGCGGCGGAGCCAGGACCGGCCCGCCGGGACGACGGCGAGGTGGGCCAGCGCCACGCCGGCCGTGTTCAGCAGCAGGGAGTCCACGTCCACGACCCGGCCGGGCACACCCGTCTGCAGCAGCGCGATGCCCAGCGAGATCAGGGCGCCCGTCGTCGCCGTACGAACGAGGGAGGCGAGCGGGGAGACGGCGAGCCGGCCGTGCGCCATCGGCAGCAGCACACCCAGCGGCGCCAGCAGCGCGAGGCCCTCACCGATCCGCCGGGCCGCCTGAGGCCAGCCGAGCGCCAGGTCGGCCCGGATCCCGGCCAGCGGGCGCAGGTTGGCGGGCATCACCCAGGGGACGTCCAGGGGCCGCAGCATGAGCCAGGCGACGAGCGCGAGGTGTGCGACCAGGAGGGCACCCCCTGTCGCACGGATGCGGATCTCGGCGCTGCCGCCGATGGAGCCTTGACGCTGCACGCCCCCCTAGACGCGCCCGCGTGCACGATCGGTTCCGGATCCGTCACACGCGCGTGGGTGAGGCCCGCGGCACACCCGGCGTTGGCCGGCGTGTCAGCCGGCCGTCACCTCACTGGACGGCGGCTCGCTGCTGCCCGGCCGGGACCGTACGTCGTCGGTGCACTCGTACCGGCGCAGCGGCGCGCTCCCCGGCCCGCCCAGGATCACCGAACCGTCCCCCTCGGCCGCCGCCGAGTCGGAGAACGTGCACACGATCTGGGCGAGGGCGTACGAGGTGAGCCGGTCCGGCGCGGTGCTCAGCCGGAGGGTGTCCTCGGGGTCCTTCGGGCGCGGCCCGCTCACGCTCATCCCGCCGCGCACGTACGTCGTGTAGCCCGCCTCCTTCTCGCTGGCCGACGGGGTCTCGGCGAGCTGGTCCAGCAGCCCCTGGGCCACGATCACCCGCCGCTTGGCGTCCGCCGTGCCGTCCGGGACGCGCACCGACCGGTCGACGGTGACCAGCGACGAGCCGCACAGCAGGAACACCTGCACGGGCACCCCGTGCGAGGACTGCGTCGTCAGGTCCTGCTCGGTCAGCGAGCACGGCACCCGGGAGGGCGCCGCGCCGAAGTCCGTCGGCACCTCCGTGGCCCGGATCCCGCAGCCGGTGAGCAGCGCGGCGAGGGCGGGTATCACCAGCAGGCGTCGTGCGTTCATGACGCCTCTTCCTTGGAGCCGTCGGTCTTGCCGCCCTTGCCGTCGTTCTCCTCCGTCAGCGCCGAGGCGTCGCGCGGCAGCCGCAGGGTGAAGACGGCGCCGCCCTCGGGCGAGTTGGCGGCGGTGATCCCGCCGCCGTGGATGTGGGCGTTCTCCATCGCGATGGACAGGCCGAGGCCGCTGCCCTCCGAGCGCGGCCGCGACGCACTTGCCTTGTAGAAGCGGTCGAAGACGTGCGGCAGGACGTCCTCGGGGATGCCGGGCCCGTGGTCGCGCACCGCGATGACCAGGTCGTCGCCGTCTATGCGCACCGACACCCGCACCGGCGACCCGCCGTGCTTGAGCGCGTTGCCGATCAGGTTGGCGAGTATGACGTCCAGGCGGCGCGGGTCGAGGCGGGCGTGGATGCCGCGCTCGGCGTCCAGCTCGACGGCGTCCAGCCACGCGCGGGCGTCGATGCAGGCGGTGATCTGGTCGGCGAGGTCGACGTCGTCCAGGACCAGCCGGGCGGTGCCCGCGTCGAAGCGGGTGACCTCCATCAGGTTCTCGACGAGGTCGTTCAGCCGCCGGGTCTCGCTGACGACGAGCCGTACGGCGGGCTCGATCATCGGGTCGATGCCCCCGGCCTCCGACTCCAGCTCCTCCTCCAGTACCTCCGTCACGGCGGTGATGGCGGTCAGCGGCGTGCGCAGCTCGTGGGACATGTCGGCCACGAACCGCCGGGACGCGTCGTCCCGCGCGGCCATGTCCGCGACCCGCTTCTCCAGCGCCTCGGCCGCGTTGTTGAACGTCCGCGACAGGTCGGCGAGTTCATCGGTGCCGGAGACCCTCAGCCGGGTGTCCAGCTTGCCCTCGCCGAGCCGCCGGGCGGCCACGCCGAGGCGGTGCACCGGCTTCAGCACCGTCGTCGCGGCGGCCTGTGCGAGCAGCGCCGAGCCGATCAGCGCCAGCCCGGTGGCGATACCCAGCGACCAGGCAAGCGAGTTGAGGTCCTTGGCCTCCGGCTCCAGCGACTTGACCATGTACCCGGCCGGGCCGCCGCCGATCATCTTCGTACCGGCCACCAGATACGGGGTGCCGTGGTCGACGACCCGCTGCCAGTACAGGTGGTACGCCGACTTGTTGCCGTCGGTCACCTTCTGCCGCTTGTTCACCGCGGTCCGCAGCGACCCCGGCACGTCCTCCAGCGCGAATCCGTTCAGGCCGCCGGAGTTGCCGTACACCGTCTTGCCGCTCGCGTCCGTGGCGACCAGCAGCACGCTGAAACGCTGGCTGCTGTTGGCCATCTGACCGGCGGCGCGCTGCAGTTCGTCCTGGGTGGGATGCACGGGCAGCGCGCCGGCCCGGTTCTGCATCTCCTGCTGGAAGTCGCGCAGCACCGCGTCCTGGGCGCGGGTGAGCACCGCCTCCCGGTTGAGCCAGTACGCGATGCCCGACGCCGATACGGCGGCGGTCAGGGCGACCAGCGCGAAGACCAGGACCAGTCGCAGCCGCAGACTGGTGAAACGCAGCCGGGAAACGGCCCCCTTGCGACCCGCGGACCAGCCACGGAACCCCCCTCGCACGTCGGTCACTGAGGAGTGTCCAGCCGGTAGCCGACACCGCGCACGGTACGGATCAGCGTCGGGGACGACGGCACGTCCTCGACCTTGGCGCGCAGCCGCTGCACACAGGCGTCCACCAGACGCGAGTCACCCAGGTAGTCGTGCTCCCACACCAGCCGCAGCAACTGCTGCCGGGACAGCGCCTGCCCCGGCCGCCGGCTCAGCTCCAGCAGCAGCCTGAGCTCGGTCGGTGTCAGCTGCAGGTCCTCGCCGTTCTTCGTCACGGTCATCGCCGAACGGTCGATGACGAGGCTGCCGAAGGTCGCCGAGTCGCTGGACTCCCGCTCCCCGCGCCGCAGCACCGCCCGGATCCGGGCGTCGAGCACCCGCCCCTGCACGGGCTTGACGACGTAGTCGTCCGCCCCCGACTCCAGCCCGACGACCACGTCGATGTCGTCGCTGCGCGCGGTCAGCAGGATGATCGGCAGCTGGTCCGTGCGCCGGATGCGCCGGCACACCTCGAACCCGTCGATGCCGGGCAGCATCACATCCAGCACGATCAGGTCCGGCCGCTGCTCGCGCAGCAGCTTCAGACCGTCCTCACCGGTGGCAGCGGTGGCAACCCGGTGTCCCTGGCGCGTAAGAGACAGCTCCAGGGCCGTACGGATGGCGTCGTCGTCCTCGATCAGCAACAGGGAAGGCACGGGCCTCATTCTGGCCCATGGAGGGGGTGTCGTACGACCTGTGGGCGCGGGCGGTCTGCGGGCGACCCGCACCGCGATCACCTGTGCGCGTTCTGTGACGACCGTGTGGCCGACCCCTGTGACAGCTCTGTGACAGTCGGCGGACACGGCCATGAAGTCCCCCCGGCAAGCTTTTCGGCACAGGCAAGGAAGAGCGGCCTGAGCGAGACGAACACCGGAAGTCCACGACGGGGGGCGCGAGATGAACACGCTGCACGGCACCAGCACCAGCGCAGTGGTCACGCGCCTGCACGACGTGCACCGGGGTTCCGAGAAGTCCGGTGCCGTGAGCGGGCGGGGGTGCGCTCGCGGCACCGGACGTCAGCACACCGGTTCCGCACCGCAGGAGCGTCAGCCCTGCATAACGGTGGTCGACACCTTCACGGGGGAGACGCACGGGGGAGCCGCGTACGGGGAGGCCCCGGGGGAGCGGCGCCCGCTGACGGAGACCGTGGATGCCGAAGCGGCGTTCACCGCCTACGTCCAGGAGCGCCGCGCCTCCCTGTACGCCACCGCCTACCACCTCACCGGCGACCGCTTCGAGGCCGAGGACCTGCTGCAGAGCGCGCTGTTCTCGACGTACAAGGCCTGGGACCGGATCAGTGACAAGGCGGCGGTCGGCGGATACCTCCGCCGCACGATGACCAACCTGCACATCAGCGCCTGGCGGCGCCGCAAGCTCAACGAGTACCCGACCGAGGAACTGCCGGAGACGCCCGGCGACACGGACGCCATGCGCGGCACCGAGCTGCGCGCGGTCCTGTGGCAGGCGCTGGCCCGGCTGCCCGAACTCCAGCGCACCATGCTGGTCCTGCGCTACTACGAGGGCCGCACGGACCCGGAGATCGCGGAGATCCTCGACATCAGTGTCGGCACGGTCAAGTCCAGCATCTGGCGGTCGCTCCGCCGGCTGCGCGAGGACGAGGTCCTCAGCTTCGGCCGTGACGAGGAGTACGCCTTCGGGGAGCTTGTCGCCTGAGGGTTGGGGGGACGGGGGAGTACCACCCGGGGGGGAGCACGGGGGAATCGGGGGGGGAGCTCCGTCACGGGGGACGTGGACGGAGTGCGGGACTGGAGGACCGGGGGGTCCGTCCAGTCCCGCTTTTTTGCGTGTACGTCCTTCGTCAGGCCGCCGTACGGGCCCGGGGCCGCCGCCCCGCCGCCGCTGCCGCCAGCCGGCTCAGCGCCTCGTCCCGGTCGCAGGGATGGGCGCCCAGCGAGACCTGTCGCGCGACGATCGACCGCTCCGCGCGCATCAGCCGCCAGCCGCGCCGCAGCAGGAACGGCACGGACTTGCGGCCCTCCTTCAGGTCCCGCAGGAAGCGCCGCCGGAAGGTGGTGACCGGGCCGCGGGTCAGGCACAGCGCGTCCGCGAGCACCCCGAGTTCACGGCAGCGCTCGACGATCTCGGCGGCGAAGATGCCCTCCGCGATGAACAGCGGAGTGCGGCCGATGCGCAGCGTCTCGTCGCCGGTACGGGCACTCAGCGCGATGTCGTACACCGGCACGGGCGTCGACCCCGTGGCGCACAGCCGGGTGATGGCCTCGACCGCGACGTCCGCGTCCCACGACAGCGGATGGTCCCAGTCGATGTCCGAACTCCCGTCCACCAGTGGCAGCGTCGGGTCGTCGCCCTCCTTGTAGAAGTCGTCGAGGCGCAGGACGGGCAGCCCGGAACGGGCGGCGACGAGTGACTTGCCCGAGCCCGAGGGGCCGCACAGCAGCACGACACGGGCGGGGGGCGGGGGATGAATGCTCACGGAACACCAGTTTGACGCATGGCGCGCCCCCTGCCGACCCCGCGGACCGGCTTTGGAGCGCGCATCACACCTCGACGACCCTTCGTGACGATCGAATGACCCCGTGCATGGCAAGGCCCGGACGAGGAGAGCCGCGCCTCCCCCGGACGGAGGGGAAGCGCGGCTCCCGTCTTCGGCGGCCGTCAGTACGACGAGCCGGACGCGCCCAGCGACCCCGTCGGGTGCCAGACCGTCTTGGTCTCCAGGAACGCCGTCATGCGGTCGGTCCCCGGAGTCGCCGACCAGTTGTCCACAGGCTGTGGGCGAAGAACGCGCTTGAGGTTGTCCGCCGCCGCGATCTCCAGTTCCTTCGCCAGCGCCTCGTCGGCGCCCGCGAGGTCGATCGCGTTGACGTCCTGGTGTGCGGCGAGCGGCGCCGTGATCTCCGCCGTGCGGCCGGAGAGGACGTTGACCACGCCGCCGGGCAGATCGGAGGTGGCCAGCACCTCGCCCAGGGACAGGGCGGGCAGCGGGGCCTTCTCGGAGGCGATCACGACCGCCGTGTTGCCGGTGGCGATCACCGGGGCGATGACGGAGACCAGGCCCAGGAAGGACGACTCCTGGGGCGCCAGTACGGCGACCACGCCCGTCGGTTCGGGCGAGGAAAGGTTGAAGAACGGGCCCGCGACCGGGTTCCCGCCACCGACCACCTGGGCGATCTTGTCGGTCCAGCCCGCGTACCAGACCCAGCGGTCGATCGCCGCGTCCACCTGGGCGGCGGCCTTCGACTTCGACAGGCCCTCGGCGTCGGCGACCTCGCGCACGAACTGCTCCCGGCGGCCCTCCAGCATCTCGGCGACGCGGTAGAGGATCTGGCCGCGGTTGTACGCCGTCGCGCCGGACCATCCGCCGAACGCTTTGCGTGCGGCGACCACGGCGTCACGGGCGTCCTTGCGGGAGGAGAGGGGCGCGTTCGCCAGCCACTTGCCCTTCGAGTCGCTCACCTCGTACACCCGGCCGCTCTCGGAACGCGGGAACTTCCCGCCGACGTACAGCTTGTAGGTCTTGAAGACCGACAGACGGTCGATCGTTTCGGACTTATCGGACATCAAGGTACGCCTCCAGGCCGTGGCGGCCGCCCTCGCGGCCGAAGCCCGACTCCTTGTAACCGCCGAACGGCGAGGCCGGGTCGAACTTGTTGAACGTGTTGGACCAGACGACGCCGGCGCGGAGTTTGTTCGCGACGGCCAGGATGCGGGAGCCCTTCTCCGTCCAGATGCCCGCCGACAGGCCGTACGGCGTGTTGTTGGCCTTGGCGACGGCCTCCTCCGGCGTGCGGAAGGTCAGCACCGACAGCACCGGGCCGAAGATCTCGTCGCGGGCGATGGTGTGCGCCTGAGTGACGTTGGTGAAGAGCGTCGGCGCGAACCAGTAGCCGGACGCCGGCAGCTCGCAGGCGGGCGACCAGCGCTCGGCGCCCTCCGCCTCACCCCGCTCGGCGAGCGCGGTGATCCGGGCCAGCTGCTCGGCGGAGTTGATCGCGCCGATGTCGGTGTTCTTGTCGAGCGGGTCGCCCAGGCGGAGGGTGGAGAGCCTGCGCTTGAGGGAGTCGAGGAGCTCGTCGTGGACCGACTCCTGCACCAGCAGGCGCGAGCCCGCGCAGCAGACCTGGCCCTGGTTGAAGAAGATGCCGTTCACGATGCCCTCGACGGCCTGGTCGATGGGCGCGTCGTCGAAGACGATGTTGGCGCCCTTGCCGCCGAGTTCGAGGGTGAGCTTCTTGCGGGTGCCGGCGACCGTGCGGGCGATCTCCTTGCCGACGGCGGTGGAGCCGGTGAAGGCCACCTTGTCGACGTCCGGGTGCGCGACGAGTGCGGCGCCCGCGTCGCCGTATCCCGGAAGGATGTTGACGACACCCTTGGGCAGGCCCGCCTGGCGGCAGATGTCCGCGAAGAACAGCGCCGAGAGGGGCGTGGTCTCCGCGGGCTTCAGGACGACCGTGTTGCCGGTCGCCAGCGCCGGGGCGATCTTCCAGGCCAGCATCAGCAGCGGGAAGTTCCAGGGGATGACCTGGCCCGCGACGCCCAGCGGCCGGGGGTTCGCGCCGAAACCGGCGTGCTCCAGCTTGTCGGCCCAGCCCGCGTAGTAGAAGAAGTGCGCGGCGACCAGGGGCAGGTCGGCGTCCCGGGTCTCCTTGATGGGCTTGCCGTTGTCCAGCGTCTCCAGGACGGCCAGCTCGCGGCTGCGCTCCTGGATGATGCGGGCGATGCGGAACAGGTACTTGGCCCGCTCCGAGCCGGGCAGTACCGACCACTTCCCGAAGGCCTTGCGGGCGGCCCGGACGGCGCGGTCGACGTCGTCGGAACCGGCCTGCGCGACCTCGGAGAGGACCTCCTCGGTGGCCGGGGACACCGTCTTGAAGACCTTGCCGTCGGCCGCCTCGGTGAACTCGCCGTCGATGAACAGGCCGTACGAGGGCGCGATGTCGACGATCGCGCGGGACTCGGGCGCGGGTGCGTATGCGAATGCGGAAGCCATGGTGATCAGTCCACCGTCACGTAGTCGGGGCCGGAGTAGCGGCCGGTGGCCAGCTTCTGACGCTGCATCAGCAAGTCGTTCAGCAGCGAGGAGGCGCCGAAGCGGAACCAGTGGTTGTCCAGCCAGTCCCCGCCGACCGTCTCGTTGACGAGGACGAGGAACTTGACGGCGTCCTTGGTGGTGCGGATGCCGCCGGCCGGCTTCACGCCGACCTGTACCCCGGTCTGGGCGCGGAAGTCGCGCACGGCCTCCAGCATCAGCAGGGTGTTCGCGGGGGTGGCGTTGACGGCGACCTTGCCGGTGGACGTCTTGATGAAGTCGGCCCCGGCCAGCATGCCGAGCCAGCTCGCGCGCCGGATGTTGTCGTACGTCGACAGCTCACCGGTCTCGAAGATGACCTTCAGGCGGGCGGAGGTCCCGCAGGCCTCCTTCACGGCGACGATCTCGTCGTACACCTTCAGGTACTTGCCCGCGAGGAACGCCCCGCGGTCGATGACCATGTCGATCTCGTCGGCGCCCGCGGCCACGGCCTCGCGGACGTCGGCCAGCTTCACGTCGAGGGCCGCGCGGCCCGCCGGGAAGGCGGTGGCGACCGAGGCGACCTTCACGCCCGAGCCGGCGACGGCCTCCTTGGCGGTGGCCACCATGTCGGGGTACACGCAGACGGCCGCGGTCGCGGGGGCCGTACGGTCGGTCGGGTCGGGGTGGACCGCCTTGGCGCCGAGCGCCCGGACCTTGCCCGGGGTGTCCGCGCCTTCCAGCGTCGTCAGGTCGACCATCGAGATGGCGAGGTCGATGGCGTACGCCTTCGCGGTGGTCTTGATGGAACGGGTGCCGAGCGAGGCGGCGCGCGCCTCCAGGCCGACCGCGTCGACGCCGGGCAGTCCGTGGAGGAAGCGGCGCAGCGTGCTGTCGGACGCGGTGACGTCAGCGAGAGCAGCGGGTGCAGCGGGTGCAGTACTGGGCATGGTCACCAGCCGAGCATATCTACGCGCGTAGCGGCTGTACACCCCTGGGTGCTCGTCCCGCGCTCCGGCGCTCCGACGAGCGCGTACGGCACCACGCAGGAGCACCGCGCACGAACCCCTGGTAACGAACCCCGGGTAACGAACACCTCGTACGAACACCTCGCACGAGTGCTGTCGGTGGCGTCGGGCACAATCGGGACCATGACGACCCCCGACCACCAGTCACCCGCGCCGCAGCCCCCGGTGCGCGCCGCCCAGGACCGGATCTACCGCTCGCCGGCCGCGCTCGCGGGCGGTGTCCTGCTGCTCGGCATCGTCGGGTGGCTCGGCATCGACGCGCTGGTCAAGGGGCACGGCCGCACCCCGTGGCTGGCGCTGGCCGGGCTCCTCCTGATCGTGCCGCTGGTGGTCGCCTTCACCCTGCGCCCGGCCGTCTTCGCCAACGACGACCGACTGCGCGTGCGCAACCCCTTCCGCGTGATCACCCTGCCCTGGGGTGAGATCGTCTCGCTGCGCTCCGGCTACTCGAACGAGGCCGTCGCCAAGTCCGGCACCAAGTACCAGCTGTGGGCCATCCCCGTCTCGCTGCGCGCCCGCAAGAAGGCCACCCGGAGACAGGCCCGCGCCGAGGCGGAGGCGCGCACGGGCGGCAGACCGAGCCGGCTGGGCGGGGGGCTCGGCGGCGGACTCGGCGGCGGCCTGCGGAGTTCCGCCGCGTCGGACGGCCCGACCCGCGCGGAGACCGACCAGATCATGGACGACCTGCGCGAGCTGCTGGGCAGCCGGGAGCAGGCGGAGCCGGCACAGGGCGAGGTCACGGTCCGCTGGGCGTACGAGATCGTGGCACCCGCGGTGGCCGGGGCGGTGCTGCTGGCGATCCTGCTCGCCGTGGGCTGACGGACCGCCGACGGCCCGCCGGCGAGAAGCGCGCGGCCGAGCGCGGGGCGGCGTACCAGGAGCTCCGCCTGAGCGCCCACGAGGCCGTGGCACGGGGTACCGCCTGTTCTGGGCGAGTCCGGCCCCTGGCCCCACGTCCTCGGCACGACGGCGCCCGCCCTGCTGCCGCAGCCGAATCACCGAAGGGGGCGCCCCTGGTGACGGGGGCGCCCCCTCGGCGCGACTTCAGTACGTCTCAGACATACGGCTCAGATGCCGGCGGCCGCCGAGAGGTCGCGCTTGACGGCCGTGAGCAGTTCGGCAGCGCGGGCGCGGGCGGCCGGCAGCTCGGTGTGCGCGGTGACCGGCACGACGACCTCCAGGTAGCACTTCAGCTTCGGCTCGGTGCCGCTGGGCCGGACGATGACCCGGGCACCGTCGAGGGTGTACCGCAGGCCGTCGGTGGGCGGCAGCTTGCCGGTGCCCCGCGTGAGGTCCTCGGACCGGATGACGGCCAGCCCGGCGAGCTCGGTCGGCGGCTGCTCGCGGAGCCGCCGCATGGCGCCGGAGATGAGCGTCAGGTCCTGCACCCGGACCGAGAGCTGGTCGGTGGCGTGCAGGCCGTGCTCCACGGCGAGGTCGTCGAGCAGGTCGAGGAGGGTGCGCCCCTGCTCCTTCAGCTCGGAGGCCAGCTCGGTGACGAGGAGGGCGGCGGTGATGCCGTCCTTGTCCCGTACGCCGTCCGGGTCGACGCAGTAGCCCAGGGCCTCCTCGTACCCGTACCGCAGCCCCTCCACCCGGGCGATCCACTTGAAGCCGGTGAGGGTCTCCTCGTACGGCAGCGCCGCCTTCTCGGCGATCCGCCCGAGGAGCGAGGAGGACACGATGGACTCGGCGAAGGTACCGGTGGCCCCCCGCCGGACCAGGTGGGCGGCGAGCAGGGCGCCCACCTCGTCACCGCGCAGCATGCGCCACTCGCCGCCGTCCTTGACGGCCACGGCGCACCGGTCGGCGTCCGGGTCGTTGGCGATGACCAGATCGGGGTCGGTCTCCCGGGCCTTCGCGAAGGCCAGGTCCATCGCGCCCGGCTCCTCCGGGTTGGGGAAGGCCACGGTCGGGAAGTCCGGGTCGGGCTCGGCCTGCTCGGCGACCAGCACGGGCTCCGGGAACCCGGCCCGGGCGAACGCGGCCAGCAGCACGTCCTTGCCGACGCCGTGCATCGCCGTGTAGACGGCACGGGCGGTACGCGGGGAGTCCTCGGCGAGAACGGCGTCGGTACGGGCGAGGTAGGCGTCGAGGACGGAGTCGTCCAGGGTCTCCCAGCCGGAGTCGGGCCGCGGAACGTCATTGAGGGAGGCGATCGCGTCGATCTCGGCGGCGATCTCCGCGTCGGCGGGCGGCACGATCTGGGAACCGTCACCCAGGTACACCTTGTAGCCGTTGTCCCGGGGCGGGTTGTGGCTGGCGGTGACCTCCACGCCGGCGACCGCGCCCAGGTGCCTTATGGCGAAGGCCAGGACGGGCGTCGGCAGCGGGCGGGGCAGTACGGCCGCGCGCAGCCCCGCGCCCGTCATCACGGCGGCCGTGTCCCGGGCGAAGTCCTCGGACTTGTGCCGGGCGTCGTAGCCGATGACGACGACCCCGTCGCTCTGCCCCTTCTTCCTCAGATACGCCGCGAGCCCGGCGGCGGCCCGGATGACCACGGCCCGGTTCATCCGCATCGGCCCCGCCCCCAGCTCGCCCCGCAGCCCCGCGGTACCGAACTGGAGCGTCCCGCCGAACCGCGCGGCGAGCTCTGTGACGTCCCCGGCGTCGATCAGCTCGGCGAGTTCCTCACGGGTCTCCACGTCGGGGTCCTCGGCCAGCCACGCCTTGGCCCGTGCGATGAGATCGTCGTGCACGTCGGGTCAACCTCTCGTTCGTGTTTCTGGGTGCCGGGTGGTGCTGTGCCCGCACCGGGGCTGCCGCCCCCAGCCTCCCGCTTCAGCCTGAACGGCCTCGTCCTCAAGCGCCGGCCGGGCCGGATCGGGCCGACTGGGGCTGAGAGGCGGGGCGCAGGCGCGGAGCCCCGCCGGTTGCAGGGACCAAACCCCCGGGGTGCAGGGGCGGAGCTCCGCGAGGGGTGCAGGGGACGCAGTTCCCGCCGGGTCCGGGGCGGAGCCCCAGGGGGCCACCTCTTGGCCTACCGAGTCGGGTGGGGGTGGGCGAACGGGGTCCAGGGGCGGAGCCCCTGGCCAAGTCCGGGCCGGTTCCCCGGCCCGGGGGGACTACAGCCGGCCCAGCACGCGCGCGAGCAGCGTTCCCATCCGCGCCGCGGAATCCCGCCCCGCCTGCAGGACCTCCTCATGGTTCAGCGGCTCCCCGGTCATCCCCGCGGCGAGATTCGTCACCAGCGAGATCCCGAGCACCTCCGCCCCGGCCTCCCGCGCCGCGATGGCCTCCAGCACGGTCGACATGCCCACGAGGTCCGCCCCGATCACCCGGGCCATCCGGATCTCGGCCGGCGTCTCGTAGTGCGGCCCGGGGAACTGCGCGTAGACGCCCTCCTCCAGCGAGGGGTCGATCTCCTTGCACAGCGTCCGCAGCCGAGGCGAGTACAGATCGGTCAGGTCCACGAAGTTCGCCCCGACGATCGGCGAGGTCGCCGTCAGGTTGATGTGGTCGCTGATCAGCACCGGCTGCCCGGGCCGCATGCCCTGCCGCAGCCCACCGCACCCGTTGGTCAGCACCACGGTCTTGCAGCCCGCGGCCACCGCCGTACGTACGCCGTGCGCCACGGCGGCGACACCACGGCCCTCGTAGTAGTGCGTACGCCCCAGGAAGACCAGCGCGCGCTTGTCGCCGATGACGTACGAGCGGACCTTGCCCCCGTGCCCCTCGACGGCCGGCGCCGGGAACCCGGGCAGCTCGGTGACCCGGAACTCCGCGTCGGGAGCGCCCAGAGCGTCGACGGCCGGCGCCCAGCCGGAGCCCATCACGAGGGCGACGTCGTGGGTCTCGGCGCCCGTGAGCTCGCGCAGGCGCGCGGCGGCCGTGTCGGCGGCGGCGTAGGGGTCGCCCTGGATGTCGTCCGGAAGAAGAGATGCGTTCACGCCGACGAGGGTAGCCGCTCCGGGCCTACGCGCGTAGATGACGGAGCTCACGGGAAGGCGATCGTTGTCTTGTCGTTTCCGGCAAGCCGCGCTCAGCAGGGCCGCTTCCGCAGCTCCATCACATAGTCGTGCGGTGCCCCCGCCGACTCCGCCGCGTCCGCGATCTCGCCCAGGTAGCGCGCCGACGGCAACCCGCCCTCGTACCCGTTCAGCACGTACGCCCACGCAGGTTCCGACCCGTCCAGCGTGTGCACCCGCAGCCGCATCCGCCGGTAGATGCCGAGGCCGACGCCCTCCCAGCGGTCCATGGACTCCTCGTCCATCGGCGCGATGTCGTACAGCGCGACGAAGACCTGCGAGAGGGGGTCCTCGACGAGCGTCGCCAGCGCGCCCTCCCAGCCCAGCTGCTCACCGCCGAAGGTCAGCCGCCACCCGTTCAGCCAGCCGGTGGCGCGCAGCGGCGAGTGCGGGGCGCGGCGGGACATCAGGCGCGCGTCGAGATTGCCGGCGTACGCGGCATAGAGCGACGACATGGGTCGAGGGTACGGCAGTGGAAACTCCCGCCCCTGCCACCCCGGAAGTAACCTCGGAAGCAAGGCAGCGCCCCCGGGCGGAAGCACTTTGAAGCGTGCGGGACAATGGAGTACGTGACTCGGATCGTGATCATCGGTGGCGGACCCGGCGGATACGAGGCGGCCCTGGTGGCCGCCCAGCTCGGCGCGGAGGTGACCGTCGTCGACTGCGACGGTCTGGGCGGAGCGTCGGTGCTGACCGACTGTGTGCCGTCGAAGACCCTTATCGCCACGGCCGAGGTGATGACCACCTTCGACTCGTCGTACGAGGAACTGGGCATCATCGTCGCCGACGACACGCCGCCCCTGGAGCAGGCGGCCCGCGTCGTCGGGGTCGACCTCGACAAGGTCAACCGGCGCGTCAAGCGGCTCGCCCTCGCCCAGTCCCACGACATCACCGCGGCCGTGACGCGCGCCGGCGCCCGGGTCATGCGCGGCCGCGGCCGGCTGGAGGGCATGCAGGCCCTCGACGGCTCCCGCAAGGTCGTCGTCCGCGCCGCCGACGGCACCGAGGAGACCCTCGTCGCCGACGCGGTCCTCATCGCCACCGGCGGTCACCCGCGCGAGCTGCCCGACGCCCAGCCCGACGGCGAGCGCATCCTCAACTGGACCCAGGTCTACGACCTCACCGAGCTCCCCGACGAGCTCATCGTGGTCGGCTCCGGTGTCACGGGCGCCGAGTTCGCCGGCGCCTACCAGGCGCTCGGCTCCAAGGTCACCCTCGTCTCCTCCCGCGACCGCGTGCTGCCCGGCGAGGACCCGGACGCCGCCGCCGTCCTGGAGGACGTCTTCCGCCGCCGCGGCATGAACGTGATGGCCCGCTCCCGCGCCCAGTCCGCAAAGCGCGTCGGCGACCGGGTCGAGGTCACCCTCGCCGACGGCCGCGTCATCACCGGTTCGCACTGCCTCATGGCCGTCGGCGCCGTCCCGAACAGCGCGGGGCTCGGTCTGGAGGAGGCGGGCGTGCGGCTGCGTGACTCCGGACACATCTGGACCGACCGGGTCTCCCGGACCAGCGCGCCCGGCGTGTACGCGGCCGGCGACGTCACCGGCATCTTCGCGCTCGCGTCCGTCGCCGCGATGCAGGGACGTATCGCCATGTACCACTTCCTCGGCGACGCGGTGACCCCGCTGAACCTCAAGACGGTCTCGTCGAACGTCTTCACCGACCCCGAGATCGCCACCGTCGGCTACACCCAGGCCGACGTCGACGCCGGCAAGATCGACGCCCGGGTCGTCAAGCTCCCCCTGCTGCGCAACCCGCGGGCGAAGATGCAGGGCATCCGCGACGGCTTCGTGAAGATCTTCTGCCGGCCGGGCACCGGAATCGTGGTCGGCGGTGTGGTCGTGGCGCCGCGCGCCTCGGAACTCATCCACCCGATCTCGATCGCCGTCGACAACAATCTGACGGTCGAGCAGATCGCGAACGCCTTCACCGTGTACCCGTCCCTTTCGGGCTCGATCGCCGAAGTGGCACGGCAGTTGCACACCCGGAAGGCGACCGGGGAGGCGTGACGGCCGGATCGGACTCCCCGCTGGTCACGGGGAGTTGCCGCCCATGCGTGCGGCATAGGCGGGACGGATAGGCCCTATACCACTTCCCGCCCTGCCGTGCGAACAACTTCTGTTATTCGGCGCAAACTGCTGAAAGCAGACGGTCGCCCGCGTTACTGTCAGTTTCGTGTTCGCTGCAGAACGTCGCCAATTGATCCTCGAAATGGTGCGAGCCAACGGGGCCGTGTCGCTCCGTGAGCTCGCCCGCGTCGTCCAGACCTCCGAAGTGACCGTACGGCGGGACGTGCGGGCACTGGAGGCAGAAGGACTCCTCGACCGCCGGCACGGCGGTGCGGTACTGCCGGGCGGGTTCACGCGGGAGTCCGGCTTTCCGCAGAAGTCCCATCTCGCGACCGCCGAGAAGACGGCCATCGCCGATCTCGCCGCGGGACTCGTCGAAGAGGGCGAGGCCATCGTGGTGGGGGCGGGGACCACCACGCAGGAGCTGGCCCGCCGGCTCGCCAGGGTCCCCGGCCTGACCGTCGTCACCAACTCCCTCCTCGTCGCCCAGGCGTTGGCGCATGCCAACCGCGTGGAGGTGGTGATGACCGGCGGCACCCTGCGCGGCTCCAACTACGCCCTGGTCGGCTCCGGCGCCGAGCAGTCCCTGCAAGGGCTGAGAGTGTCGAAGGCGTTCCTCTCGGGGAGCGGTCTGACCGCCGAGCGGGGCCTGTCCACGTCCAACATGCTCTCGGCGTCCGTCGACCGCGCCCTGGTCCAGGCGGCCGCGGAGGTCGTGGTCCTCGCCGACCACACCAAGCTGGGCACGGACACGATGTTCCAGACGGTCCCCACGGACCTCATCACCCGTCTGGTCACCGACGAGCCTCCTGGCCACGACGACCGTGCCGCCACCGAACTCCAGGCCCTCGCCGACCAAGGGGTGCAGATCGCGGTGGCCGGGGCGTCGGGAAGCCCGGGGGGTGACCAGGGTCCGGCGCGCCAGCAGCGCCGGGACGTGCCCCTCCCCGGCCCCCGCCGCGGCCAGGTCCCCGGCACCGGCCTGCGCTCGGCCACCGTCCTGGGGACCGAACAGCCGACGGCCCCGGACCGCCCTCGCGTGGCAGACCTGCGCCGCCGCTGACCGCCCCGCGGGGAGGGGCGAGTCTGCGTGTCGCCGGTATGGGCCGGATGCCGGTGCCGCCGCGCGGGCCGCGCCCTTGCGTCGCCGGTGGTGGACGCCGGACACGGGTTGCCGTGCGACGACCCGCCACTGCGGGAGGGCCGGGTGTCTGCGTCCCCTGGGGGCTCCGTCTCCGCCGCCGCGTCAGGCCCGGGCTCCCTGTGTCACCGCATGAGGGACGCCTCTGAGGGCCTGCCGTGTGATGGCTGTGCCTCGGTGCCGCTGCCTGCGGCCCACGCGCCGGTGCCGCCGTGGGTCTGCTTGCCCGCCGCTCGGTGAGGGGCGTACCTCCGCCGCCCTGGAGGCCGCGCCTCTGGCGTGCCGTGCGACCGTGGCGTCTCCCTGCCGCCGAAGAGGCCCGCGTCCCCGCCGTCGCGCATGCCCGTGCTCCTGCCGACGCCTGACGCCCGCGTGCCCGAGCTCGCGCGTGGCGGCTGCCCCCTGACCCCCGGACACCCCTAACCCTTCAGCCCCCGGAGGGTCAGCCGCAGCAAGCGGTCCGCCAGGTCCGGGTCGTCCGGGGACTCCTCCGCCGCCAGGGCGATCGCGTGGGTCAGTTGGAGGAGGTCGCCGATCGAGACGTCCGCCCGCACGGCGCCCGACTCCTGGGCGCGGGCGAGCAGCGTGCCGCCCGCCTCGCGGATCGGGGCGCTGCACCGGGCCAGTGCCGAACCGGACTCGGCGGAGACCGACATCAGCGCCCGCGCCAGGCCGCGGTACTCGCCGGCGTGCGTGACCATCTCGCGCAGCCAGGTCACCAGGGCGGAGCACGGCTCGGGGGCCTGCCGGAGTTCCCGGGCGCGCTCGAGGAGTTCGCTGACCGCGTCCTCGAAGACCGCGCTCATCAGCGCCTGCCGGTTCGGGAAGTGCCGGTAGAGCGTGCCGATGCCGACGCCCGCCCGACGGGCCACGTCCTCCAGCGAGGCGTCCGTACCGTGCGCGGCGAACGCGGCGCGGGCCTCGGCGAGCAGCCGCTCGTGGTTGCGCCGCGCGTCGGCGCGCATGGCACGCGGGACGACGGGCGACGCCGCCGTGCCCCCGGCCCGGGCAGCCCGGGCAGTCTCCTGTGCGGTCGTGCCCGCCATGGCCTCCACCCGCCCTCCACCCGCTCTCTCTCACCCCGGACTCGCCTCCAGGATGCCATCGGGCCGCAAAGGCGAGGCGCCCGGCGGACGAGTGCTTCGTCCGCCGGGCGCCCGGAGTCCCGTATCCCTGCTGGGAATCAGTCCTTGATCTCGCAGATCGCGGAACCGGAGCTGATGGACGCGCCGATCTCCGCGCTGAGGCCCTTGACCGTGCCCGCCTTGTGCGCGTTCAGCGGCTGCTCCATCTTCATGGCCTCGAGTACGACGATCAGGTCGCCCTCCTTGACCTCCTGGCCCTCCTCGACCGCGACCTTCACGATCGTGCCCTGCATCGGGGAGGCCAGGGTGTCGCCCGAGGCGACCGGGCCGGACTTCTTCGCCGCCCGGCGCTTGGGCTTCGCGCCCGCGGCCAGACCGGTGCGGGCCAGCGTCATGCCCAGCGAGGCCGGCAGGGAGACCTCCAGCCGCTTGCCGCCGACCTCCACGACGACGGTCTCACGACCGGCGTCCTCCTCCGCCTCGGCGTCGGCCGGCGCGGTGAAGGGCTTGATCTCGTTGACGAACTCGGTCTCGATCCACCGGGTGTGGACCGTGAACGGCTCGGGGGAACCGGTCAGTTCGGGGGCGAACGCCGGGTCCTTGACGACCGCGCGGTGGAAGGGGATGGCGGTGGCCATGCCCTCGACCTGGAACTCCTCCAGGGCACGGGCGGCCCGCTCCAGCGCCTCCTTGCGGGTGCGGCCGGTGACGATCAGCTTCGCCAGCAGCGAGTCCCACGCCGGGCCGATGACCGAGCCGGACTCCACGCCCGCGTCCAGGCGCACGCCCGGACCCGACGGCGGGTCGAAGCGGGTCACCGTGCCGGGAGCGGGCAGGAAGTTGCGGCCCGGGTCCTCGCCGTTGATCCGGAACTCGAACGAGTGACCGCGCAGCACCGGGTCGTCGTACCCCAGCTCCTCGCCGTCGGCGATACGGAACATCTCCCGGACCAGGTCGATGCCGGCGACCTCCTCGGTGACCGGGTGCTCGACCTGCAGACGGGTGTTGACCTCCAGGAAGGAGATCGTGCCGTCCGTCCCGACCAGGAACTCGACGGTGCCCGCACCGACGTACCCGGCCTCCTTCAGGATGGCCTTCGACGCCCGGTACAGCTCCGCGACCTGCGCCTCGTTCAGGAACGGCGCGGGGGCCTCCTCCACCAGCTTCTGGTGGCGCCGCTGGAGGGAGCAGTCACGGGTGGAGACCACGACCACGTTGCCGTGCTGGTCGGCCAGGCACTGCGTCTCGACGTGGCGGGGCTTGTCGAGGTAGCGCTCGACGAAGCACTCACCCCGGCCGAAGGCCGCCACGGCCTCGCGCACCGCCGACTCGTACAGCTCCGGGACCTCTTCCAGCGTCCGGGCCACCTTCAGACCGCGCCCGCCGCCACCGAACGCGGCCTTGATGGCGATCGGCAGCCCGTGCTCCTGCGCGAAGGCGACGACCTCCTCCGCACCGCTCACCGGGTCGGGGGTGCCGGCCACCAGGGGGGCACCGGCGCGCTGGGCGATGTGACGGGCCGCCACCTTGTCGCCGAGGTCGCGGATGGCCTGCGGGGGCGGGCCGATCCAGATCAGCCCCGCATCGAGGACGGCCTGGGCGAAGTCGGCGTTCTCCGACAAGAAGCCGTAGCCCGGATGGATGGCGTCGGCGCCGGACTCACGGGCGGCACCGAGGACCTTCTCGATATCGAGGTAGCTGGTGGCCGGGGTGTCACCGCCCAGAGCGAACGCCTCATCCGCGGCGCGGACATGCAGAGCGTCCCGGTCCGGGTCGGCGTATACGGCCACGCTCGCGATCCCGGCGTCCCGGCAGGCCCGGGCCACGCGGACAGCGATTTCGCCACGGTTGGCGATGAGCACCTTGCGCACGATTGAGGCTCCCTCCTTGAAACAAGCCGAGTTTAGGGACTGCCGACACGGCACTTCGACCCGTCCCCAATGGTGAGCTTGCCCACACGGAGCGTGATTCGAGGCTCGCTCGACCCGCGAAAGCCCATGTCGCACCTCGGTACGACAGGACTTCACCGGCAAACCCTAGTCCCGTCGTGTGGTCAAGGTCTCTGTGAGAGCGTGCCGCGCCCCACTCGGTTTCTTTGTCGAGTCCCTACGAATGGCCCAATGATTCTTTGCTTCCGGCCGGACCCTTGTCCCAGGGTTTACCCGTTAGTAGCGTTCGCGATGTCTTGAACGTACTTCAGGTAACGGCAGCTCCGCTCGGGCTGAGGTCGAAAGTGGGTGGGACCGGTGGTGCGCAGACCGGTGGCGTGGGTCGTGACGGTCATCCTCCTCGCCGAGGCACTCGGCATCGCCGCGCTGAACTGGTTCCTCGGAGTGGTCGTCGACCGCCAGGACATGTCCCTGGCCGGTCTCGACCCGGACAGGATGGCGCTGTCCTCGAAGGTCGGCGGCGTGGTCTTCGGCCTCTACTTCGCGCTGTGCGCCCTGGTCACGCTGCTGGTCGCCGTCCGTGACCGGGCCCCGGCCGGCCTCGGCCGCGTCCTGCTGATCAGCGTGGCGGTGGTGCACGGGCTGCTGGGCGCGTTCGCCTGGGGGCTGGTGGGCTGGACGGCGTTCCTGTTCATGGTGGTGGTCCTCGGGCTGGTCGTACTGCTCCTGATGACGTACGACCGTCAGGAGGGCCAGGTCCAAGCGGCGGCCGGGAGCACGCCCGGCGACGGCGGCGGCCCCGGCGGCGACCCGCAGCCGCAGGACGACGTCCCTCCCGCCCACGAGCCGCAGGACGACGTGCCCCCCGCCCCGGTCACTCCGCCGGCGCCCACAACTCCGTGATGCCGACGCCCAGTTCACCCAGCAGCCGCCGCACCAGCGGCAGGCTGATGCCGATGACGTTGCCGTGGTCGCCGTCGATGCCCTCGATGAAGGGTGCCGAACGGCCGTCGAGGGTGAAGGCCCCGGCGACGTAGAGCGGCTCGCCCGAGGCGACGTACGCGGCGATCTCCTCGTCGGTCGGATCGCCGAAGCGGACCACGGTGGAGGCGGTGGCGGACACGTACCGCTTGCTCGCCGTGTCCCACACGCAGTGCCCGGTCTGGAGCGTCCCGGTCCGCCCGCGCATCGCCTTCCAGCGGGCGGTGGCCTCCTCGGCGTCCGCGGGCTTGCCCAGCGCCTGCCCGTCCAGCTCCAGCACCGAGTCACAGCCGATCACCAGGGCGCCCTGCACCTCCGGCCTGGCGGCCACCACCGAGGCCTTCGCCTCGGCCAGGGCCAGCGCCAGCTCGGCGGGGGTGGGCGCGGTGACGGCGTCCTCGTCGACCCCGCTCACGATCACCTCGGGATCCAGCCCGGCCTGCCGGAGCAGGCCGAGCCGGGCGGGGGACTGGGAGGCGAGCACGAGGCGGCGGCGCGGCTTGGCAGTCATGCGGTCAGATTAGCCACGCCGGTGCGCGGTCCTCACCTCAGGCCGATCACGATCATCGCCAGGAACATGGCCAGGGCCATGAGGAGGCCGAGCCGCCGCAGCATCTCCTGCGTGTCGCGCAGTTCTTCTGGCGGCTCGTTCTCCGGGTCGGACCACAGCATCTCTCCATGGTCCGGCGGGGCGCCGGGGAGGCGCCTGAGTACGCGTACTCAAGTTGAGCGGTGCGCTGTGCCGCACTCCGCGGTGCCCTGCGTGGGTGACCCTCAGCCCGGCCAGAAGGTGCGGGTCCATGCCGCCGGCCCCGGCTGGGGGAGCCGGTGGGCGGCGATGCGGGCGGGGTCGGCCCAGGAGTCCCGCGGGCCTTCCGCGCCGGACGGCGTGCCTGCCGCCGCCGCGGCGCGGGCCCGCACCACCGCCAGTGCGGCGGCCAGCTCCTCCGGAGTCGGATTGCCCCGTACGACCTTGATCGTCATGTCTGCTCCCAAGGGGTCCGCGGCCTACAGGGGGATGTTGCCGTGCTTCTTCGGAGGCAGGGATTCCCGCTTCGTCCGCAGCTGACGCAGGCCGCGTACCACGTGGCCGCGCGTGTCGGACGGCATGATCACCGCGTCGATGTAGCCGCGCTCGGCCGCGACGTAGGGGTTGAGCAGGGCGTCCTCGTACTCCTGGATCAGCCGCGCCCGGGTGGCCTCGGCGTCCCCGGCGGCCTCCGCCTCGGCGATGGTGCGGCGGTGCAGGATGTTGACCGCGCCCTGGGCGCCCATCACGGCGATCTGGGCGGTGGGCCAGGCCAGGTTGAGGTCGGCGCCCAGGTGCTTGGAGCCCATGACGTCGTAGGCCCCGCCGAAGGCCTTGCGGGTGATGACGGTGATCAGCGGGACGGTGGCTTCCGCGTACGCGTAGATCAGCTTGGCGCCGCGCCGGATGATGCCGGTGTGCTCCTGGTCGACGCCCGGCAGGAAGCCCGGCACGTCGACGAAGGTGATGACCGGGAGGTTGAAGGCGTCGCAGGTCCGCACGAACCGCGCGGCCTTCTCGCTGGCGTCGATGTCCAGGCAGCCCGCGAACTGCATCGGCTGGTTGGCGACGATGCCCACCGGGTGGCCCTCCACCCGGCCGAAGCCGGTGAGGATGTTCGGCGCGAACAGCGGCTGCGTCTCGAAGAACTCGGCGTCGTCGAGGATGTGCTCGATCACCGTGTGCATGTCGTACGGCTGGTTCGCGCTGTCCGGGACGATGGTGTCCAGCTCGCGGTCCTCGTCGGTGACGGTGAGGTCCGCCTCCTCCGGGAACACCGGAGCCTCGCTGAGGTTGTTGGACGGCAGGTACGACAGCAGCTGCTTGACGTACTCGATGGCGTCCTTCTCGTCCCCGGCCATGTGGTGGGCCACGCCGGAGGCGGTGTTGTGGGTCCGCGCCCCGCCGAGCTCCTCGAAGCCGACGTCCTCGCCGGTGACGGTCTTGATGACGTCCGGGCCGGTGATGAACATGTGCGAGGTCTGGTCGACCATGACGGTGAAGTCGGTGATGGCGGGGGAGTAGACCGCGCCGCCGGCGCAGGGGCCAACGATCAGGCTGATCTGCGGGATCACGCCGGAGGCGTGGGTGTTGCGGCGGAAGATCTCGCCGTACGCGCCGAGGGAGGCGACCCCCTCCTGGATGCGGGCCCCACCGGAGTCGTTGATCCCGATGACCGGGCAGCCGGTCTTCAGCGCGAAGTCCATCACCTTGACGATCTTCTGGCCGTAGACCTCGCCGAGGGCCCCGCCGAAGACGGTGAAGTCCTGGGAGAACACGGCGACGGGGCGGCCGTCGACCGTGCCGTACCCGGTGACGACGCCGTCGCCGTAGGGCCGGTTCTTCTCCAGCCCGAAGTTGGTGGACCGGTGCCGGGCGAACTCGTCCAGCTCGACGAAAGAACCCTCGTCCAGCAGCAGCTCGACCCGCTCACGGGCCGTCAACTTGCCCTTGGCGTGCTGCTTTTCGACGGCGCGTTCCGAGCCGGCGTGCGTCGCTTCCTGGATACGGCGCTGGAGATCCGCGAGCTTGCCCGCGGTCGTGTGCGTGTCGATCTCTTCAGGCTCGGACATCGGGATGCGGCTCCCTGCCTGCTCAAAAGGGGGGACGGTTACTCATCCGTAGCGTAGTGGGGTGCCCACCAAACGGCAGTGCGGTGTTTACCACACCTAGGGTGGCTTGCATGACGCCACGAGATGCAGCAGACGACAGCCGTTGGTCCGACCTGGACCGCCCGCCCCTGAACGCCGTGGCGCTGCGGCGGGCTCTGGTGCGGGCGGGTGGCCTGTGGTCCGAGGTGGACGTGGTGCAGCGCACCGGCTCCACCAACTCGGACCTGGTGGCCCGCGCCGCCGAGGGCAAGGCGGCCGAGGGGGCGGTCCTGGTCGCCGAGGAACAGACATCCGGGCGGGGCCGCCTGGAGCGCCAGTGGACGGCTCCCGCCCGCTCCGGCCTGTTCTTCTCCGTCCTCCTGCGTCCCGCCGAGGTGCCCGTGGCCCGCTGGGGCTGGCTGCCGCTGCTGACCGGGGTCGCGGTGGCCGCGGGGCTGTCGCGGGCGGCGGGCGTCGACACGGCACTCAAATGGCCCAACGACCTGCTGGTGACCGTGGGCGGCGAGGAACGCAAGGCCGGCGGCATCCTCGCGGAGCGGGCCGGGGACGACGGGGTGGTCATCGGCGTCGGCATCAACGTCTCACTGCGGGCCGAGGAGCTCCCGGTGCCCCAGGCCGGCTCGCTGGCGCTGGCCGGGGCGGTCAACTCGGACCGGGATCCCCTGCTGCGGGCGGTGCTGCGGTCGCTGGAGGACTGGTACGGGCGGTGGCGGTCGGCCGGGGGTGATGCGGCGGCGAGCGGCCTGCAGGAGACGTACGCGGCGGGCTGCGCGACGCTGGGGCGCCTCGTGCGGGCCGAGTTGCCCGGGGACCGGTCGGTGGTCGGGGAGGCGGTGGCCGTCGACGGGGACGGGCGGCTGGTGCTGGCCACGAAGGAGGGGGTGCGGGAGCCGGTGGGGGCGGGGGACATCGTGCACTTGCGGCCGGCCTGACGGTTCCCTCCGGGGGCAGAGCGGGTGTTGACGGGGTGCCGTGCGCTGCCGCCGGGAGGCGGGTCCGCCCACCCGCGCGGGCGGGGTGCCGCTGCGCCCGCCCGTGCCGCCCCAAGCGGCACGACTGCAACGCAGCCGAGCAGGTACCTCAGCCCAGTCCCACCCGTCCGGCGTTTGAGGACGAGGCCGTTCAGGGCGGAAGCGGGGGTCTGGGGGCGGCAGCGGCCAGCAGCGGGCAGCATCGACCGGGCATCCCCTCACCAGCACCGGAGACCGTACCCCCGCCGAACATAACGGAGTGAGCTGGCGCACACCTGCCGTAGAGTGAAGGCCGGTCGATACCTGACCGTGACAGATCGGAAGGGCAGCAGGCGTGACCGTCGACGACACGGGCTCCGGCGCGGGCGCGGACGGCCGGGTGGACCCCCACGCCGCCGACTCCGGCGAGGACAACCCGCTCGCCCTGCGCCTCGAACAGCTCATCCTGGGCGCCGAGCGGCGCTACACCCCCTTTCAGGCGGCCCGCAGCGCCGGCGTCTCCATGGAGTTGGCCTCACGCTTCTGGCGGGCCATGGGCTTCGCCGACATCGGCCAGGCCAAGGCGCTGACCGAGGCCGACGTACTGGCCCTGCGCCGCCTCGCGGGTCTCGTCGAGGCGGGGCTGCTGAGCGAGGCGATGGCGGTGCAGGTGGCCCGGTCCACCGGGCAGACCACCGCCCGGTTGGCGGAGTGGCAGATCGATTCCTTCCTGGAGGGCCTCACCGAGCCGCCCGAGCCGGGCATGACCCGTACCGAGGTGACGTACCCGATCGTCGAACTGCTCCTGCCCGAGCTGGAGGAGTTCCTGGTCTACGTCTGGCGCCGCCAGCTCGCCGCATCGGCCGGCCGGGTCGTGCAGGCCGCGGACGACGAGGAGATGGTCGACCGCAGGCTCGCCGTCGGCTTCGCCGATCTCGTCGGGTTCACGCGACTGACCCGCCGTATGGAGGAGGAGGAGCTCGGCGAGCTCGTCGAGGCGTTCGAGACGACCGCCGCCGACCTGGTGGCCGCGCGCGGCGGCCGGCTCATCAAGACCCTCGGCGACGAGGTCCTGTACGCCGCCGACGACGCGGGCACGGCCGCCGACATCGCCCTGCGCCTGGTGGAGACCATGGCCAACGACGAGACGATGCCCGAACTGCGCGTCGGCATGGCGTTCGGCACGGTGACCACCCGCATGGGCGATGTCTTCGGTACGACGGTGAACCTGGCCTCCCGGCTGACGTCGATAGCGCCCCGCGACTCGGTCCTCGTGGACAGCGCCTTCGCCGAGGAGCTCATCCGCACCGGCGAGGCCCCCGCGTCGGAGGCGGAGGCCGCCGAGGCCGCGGCCGCCGCGGAGAAGGAGGGCGAGGAGCCGCCGACGTACCGCTTCGCGCTCCAGCCGATGTGGCAGCGCCCGGTACGCGGTCTCGGCGTCGTCGAACCGTGGCTGCTCACCCGCCGGGACAGCGACTCCTAATCCGGATCCCGGTCCACGCACAACCCGATGACCGGCACGCATACGCTTCCCGGCCGACCGGGCTGCGGCGCCGGAGCGGCGGTGCTGGGGCTCGGTGCCGGAGCGGGGGTGCGGGCCGGGTCCGGGGCGGGTGCCGTGGTCGCCGACGGCGCCGGGGGGTCGGTCGCCTGCGGGAGGGTCGCCGGGATCGTCGTGGCCGGGACGGAAGCGGGGACGGCCGTGCCGCCCGGGAGGGCCGTGGGGGACACGGCCGAGGTCTTCGGGATGGCGTTCACCCCGCCCATGGGGGCGGTCGCCGAGGCCACCTCGCTCGGTACGGTGCCGACGGTGGCGGCCGTGTTCGCGGACCGCTGCGTGGCGCCGCCGGAGCCGAGCCGCGGCTCGGTCTTCGCGGCGCCCGGCGCGCCGACTCCGGCCTCGGGTGCCAGTCGTACGAGGCTCAGGGCACCGGCGGCCAGGGCGAGCCCGCCGGCGGTGAGCACGGCCTTGCGGGGACGGGGCTTGCGGTGGCGGCCGCGCCGGACGAGCGGTGCGGCGTTCGGAGCCGGTCCCGTACGCCTGTGTTCTTCCGTGTCTGTCATCGCGTCCCTCCCCGCCGCGCCCCCCCATGCGCCGCGTAGCGCACGCTATGCGCTCCTTGTGGGGGCTGGGCCGGGGTCGGGCGGGATGTCACTCGAACGGGGCAGCGAGGCCGCCTCTTTCCCCGGTGAGGGCCCGGCTGCGATGATCGGGGCGTCAGGGAGTTAACCCGCGTTAACCGGAGGGTGTCATGAGCGAGGAGCGGTTCGGGGAGTTCGTGCTGGTGCGGCGGCACGGGCATGTCGCGGAGCTCGTGCTGGACCGGCCCAAGGCCATGAACGCCGTCTCGACCGACATGGCCCGGTCCATCGCCGGCGCATGCACCGCGCTCGCCGCCGACCGGGACGCGCGCGTGGTCGTGGTGACCTCGTCGCACGAGCGGGCGTTCTGCGTCGGGGCCGACCTGAAGGAGCGCAACTCCTTCAGCGACGCCGACCTGGTACGGCAGCGGCCGGTGACGCGGGGTGCGTACACCGGTGTGCTGGAGCTGCCGGTGCCGACGATCGCCGCCGTGCACGGGTTCGCGCTGGGCGGCGGCTTCGAACTGGCGCTGGCCTGCGACCTGATCGTGGCCGACCGCACGGCCGTGGTGGGGCTGCCGGAGGTGTCCGTGGGCGTGATTCCGGGCGGCGGCGGTACGCAGCTGCTGCCGCGGCGGGTCGGGGCGGCGCGGGCGGCCGAGCTGATCTTCACCGCGCGGCGACTGGAGGCGGCCGAGGCGCGGGAGCTGGGGCTGGTGGACCGGCTGGTGGAGGACGGACGGGACCGGGAGGAGGCCCTGGCACTGGCCTCCCGAATCGCCGGGAACTCGCCCGTCGGGCTGCGGGCGGCGAAGCGGGCGCTGCGGCTGGGGCAGGGGCTGGAGCTGCGGGCCGGGCTGGAGGTCGAGGACGCGGCCTGGCGGTCGGTGGCGTTCTCGGGTGACCGGGCGGAGGGGGTGGCGGCGTTCAACGAGAAGCGGAAGCCGCAGTGGCCGGGGGAGTAGAGCTGCGCAGACCGTGATCGCACACCAGCGGTCCACCTGTTCGGCACACCAATGTCCCCGTTCGTTCCAATCCTCCCTAACCTGGAGTGATGGGTGAGGACAAGCGGCTCGCCGCCGTCGTGGCGCTGGCGCAGGGGATGGCGGCGGCGCACACCCCCCGCGAGTCCTGGCGGGCCGCCGCGCTCGGCGCGTGCCGGGCCCTGGACGGCAGCTTCGCCGCGCTGTCCGTGTGGGAGCGGGACCGCGGACAGCTGCGGGTCCTGGTGAACGCGGGGGAGCGGGCCCCGGACGAGGAGGAGTTCCCGGACCACGAGGCCTATCCGGTGCACCAGTTCCCGGAGATCACCGAGTTCCTGCACGAGCGGTGGGCGGGGGGCCAGGGGCCCAACGCCTGGGTCGAGACCGCCGACGGGGCCGCCGCCGGGCGCCCCGGCTACTTCCACCAGCGTGTCGCCGCCCTGCGCCGCCGCGGGCGCGGCTGCTGCGTGGTCGCGCCGGTCGTGCTGCACGGGAGGGCCTGGGGCGAGCTGTATGTCGCCCGCGCGCTCGGCGTGCCCGTCTTCGACCGGGGCGACGCCGACTTCGCCACCGTGCTGGCCGCGGTCGTCGCCGCGGGGCTCGCGCAGACCGAGCGGCTTCAGGAGGCCCGGCGGCTGGCGTTCACCGACGCGCTGACCGGGCTGGCCAACCGCCGCGCCGTCGACGTACGCCTGGAGGAGGCCGTCGAGCGGCACCGCCGGGAGGGCGTGGTGGTGAGCCTGGCCGTGTGTGACATCAACGGGCTCAAGCGGGTCAACGACACCCAGGGGCACGCCGTGGGGGACCGGCTCCTCGAACGCTTCGGCTCCGTGCTGTCGCTGTGCGGGGCGATGCTGCCGGGGGCTCTCGCGGCGCGGCTTGGCGGGGACGAGTTCTGTCTGCTCGCGGTGGGGCCGCCGGCCGACGAGGTGGTCAAGGCGGCGGACGAACTCTGCCGCCGGGCCAGGGAGTTGGAGCTGGGCGAGGGTGTGGCGTGCGGGGTGGCCTCGACGGCGGACCCGATCGGAGAGGTGCGGTCGGCCCGCCGGCTGTTCCGGCTGGCGGATGCGGCGCAGTACCGTGCGAAGGCCGTCCACGCGGACCGGCCGGTGGTCGCCGGCCGGGAGGGCCCCGAGGACCCGGTCGTCCGTCTCGCCGACGAGCCGTCGCCCGAGCGGGCCGAGCGGCGCCGTTTCCGCGGCCGTCAGCCGTGACCACGTCCCTGTCCGCCGCGGTAAGGGTCGAACCGGACCCCCACTAGTGACATCCCTGCATTCAATGCGTACGCTCCTGAATATGGATATGCACACTGTGGTGGTGGGGACGTCGGGGGTCACCGCGTCCGACGTTCTCGCCGTGGCGCGCGGCGGCGCTCGCATCGAGCTGTCGGGGGAGGCGGTGGCGGCCCTCGCGGCGGCCCGGGAGATCGTGGACGCGCTGGCGGCCAAGCCGGACCCGGTCTACGGCGTGAGCACCGGCTTCGGCGCCCTGGCCACCCGGCACATCGGCCAGGACCTGCGCACCCAGCTGCAGCGCAACATCGTCCGCTCGCACGCCGCCGGCATGGGGCCGAAGGTCGAGCGGGAGGTCGTACGCGCCCTGATGTTCCTGCGGCTGAAGACCGTCTGCTCGGGGCACACCGGCGTCCGTCCCGAGGTCGCCCAGACCATGGCCGACGTCCTGAACGCCCAGATCACCCCGGTCGTGCACGAGTACGGCTCCCTCGGCTGCTCCGGCGACCTCGCCCCGCTGTCCCACTGCGCCCTGACGTTGATGGGCGAGGGCGACGCCGAGGGCCCCGACGGGACCGTCCGCCCCGCCGGCGAACTGCTCGCCGAGCACGGCATCGCCCCGGTCGAGCTGCGCGAGAAGGAGGGCCTCGCCCTCCTCAACGGCACCGACGGCATGCTCGGCATGCTGGTGCTGGCTCTCGCCGACCTCGACCTGCTCTACAAGTCCGCCGACGTCACCGCCGCCCTCAGCCTGGAGGCGCTGCTCGGCACGGACAAGGTCCTCGCGCCCGAGCTGCACGCCATCCGTCCGCACCCGGGGCAGGGGGCGTCCGCCGCCAACATGCTGGCCGTACTGAAGGGCTCCCAGCTCACGGGGCACCACCAGGACGACGCGCCCCGCGTCCAGGACGCCTACTCCGTACGGTGTGCCCCGCAGGTCGCCGGCGCCGGACGGGACACCCTCGCGCACGCCCGGTTGGTCGCCGAGCGCGAGCTCGCCTCGGCCGTGGACAACCCGGTCGTCCTGCCCGACGGCCGCGTGGAGTCCAACGGCAACTTCCACGGCGCTCCCGTGGCCTATGTCCTGGACTTCCTCGCCATCGCCGCCGCCGACCTCGGCTCCATCGCCGAGCGCCGCACCGACCGGCTGCTGGACAAGAACCGCAGCCACGGGCTGCCGCCGTTCCTCGCGGACGACGCCGGCGTCGACTCGGGGCTGATGATCGCCCAGTACACACAGGCCGCCCTGGTCAGCGAGATGAAGCGGCTCGCCGTGCCCGCATCCGCTGACTCCATCCCGTCCTCCGCGATGCAGGAGGACCACGTCTCGATGGGCTGGTCGGCCGCGCGCAAACTGCGTACCGCCGTCGACAACCTCACCCGGATCATCGCCGTCGAGCTGTACGCCGCCACCCGCGCCATCGAACTGCGCGAGGGGCTCGCCCCGGCGCCCGCCTCGCGGGCGGTCATCGACGCCGTACGGGCCGCGGGAGCCCAGGGTCCCGGGCCGGACCGGTTCCTGGCCCCCGACCTGGCCGCCGCTGACGCGTTCGTGCGGAGCGGGGAGCTCGTCGCCGCGGTGGAGACGGTCACCGGGCCGTTGCGGTGAGCCAGAAGAAGGGGCCCCGTCCTCGGACAGGGCCCCTTCTCACGTTCCGTACCTCACTTCAGCTTGGCCGCCTGGGCCTTGATCACCGGGGCTGACACCGTGTAGGCCTTCTTGGTCATCGCCGCGCCGATGTTGATGGTGCTGTACGTCGCGACGGTGTTCCCGTGCCGCACGACCTCGCCGTGGAGCGGAACGGCCCCGTCCGGCGTGTCGTTGGTCGCGGTGAAGGCCAGCGACTCGTCACCCGTGCCCGAGGACTTCTCCTCGGCGACCTTGGTGAACTTCCCCTTCTCGCCGTCCTGGTCGCCGGAGAAGCCGCCCGAGCACGCCTTCACCGCGTCGGAGACCGACTGCAGGGCCTTCTCGGCGCCCTCCCCGTCGTACGAGGACAGCGTGACCACGGTGACGTCCAGGTCCATGGACTCGTTGAGCGCGTCCTCGAACTTGCCGTCGGCCAGATCGTCCAGGGACGTGGCGTCGTCCGTGGGGTCCTTCTTGTCCTCCGTGGCCATGCGGCTGGTGTTCGTCGCGGGGTCGCCGGGCGCGATGCCGGTCAGGACGTCGAGCAGCGGGTCGCACTTGGCGTCGTCCGTCCTGACCTTGCCGTCCTCGGGGATGCCCCCCTCGACGGGCCCGACCTTGAAGCCGGGCACCTCGCCCTTGGCGATGATCAGCTTCTTCAACTCGGCGGCGCTCAGCGCCTTCGCGGCCGGCTTCTCGCTCTTGCCGCCCTTACCGTCCCCGGAGTCGCTCGAACCCCCGTTGGAACACCCCGTGACAAGGGCGAACGACAACGCGCTCACTGCGGCAGCGGCGCACAGTCGCACGCCCGATGATCTCTTCATGAGCGGACTATGAGACGCGAGTCAATGAAACGTCAAGTTCTTCAAAAGCCGAGGCGTTCCCGGCGCACCGAATACACCACGAATCCGGCGCCCACGGCGAGGAAGAGGGTGCCGCCGATGACGTACGGCGTGGTGTCGGGGCTGCCGGTGTCGGCGAGCCGGGTGTCGTCCGCCGAGGCCGACGCGCTCTCGGTGGTCGCCTCGGACACCGCCCTGGCCTGCTGGGTGACCTGCGTCGCCGAGGTCTCCGCTCTCGCCGGGGCGTCCTGCGTCGCGTTAGCGGACGGGACGAACCACAGGGCGCCCAGGAGGGTGCCCGCGGCGGTGGCGGTCAGCAGCGGGCGGCGAACGGATGACACGGAATATCGATCCCCTTGTGACGCTGGCGAATTGGCCGTGTGGGGCGATGTTAGTGAAAGGCGCGGGTCACAGGAAAGTCACGAGAGGTTTCCGCCGTACGCTCCGAGCATGAGCACTCCAGAGACATCACGATTTGTACGCCTTCGGGTGGAGCTGGTCCTCGAGGTCGAGGACGGCGACGCGGTCACCAAGGCCGCGCTGCGCCGGCTCGCCGCGGATCCGGAGCTGCCGGACGAGGAGCGGACCCACGCCGAGGGGGCTGTGACGGAAGACACCGCGGAGGCCCTGGCCTATCTCGTCGATCCGTTCGACCTGGTCAGCGAAGTGCCGGGCGTCGAGCTCCAGCAGGCCTCCTGGTCGAGCGAGCGGATCGACTACGACCCCGATTCGCCGGAGTGGGACCTCGGCGACGATGATGTCGAGGAAGAGGACGACGAGGACGGCGAAGGCCGACCCGGCGGCATCGGCTGAGCTCAGGGGGGAACGCGTGACCCCGGACGGCAACCGCCGACCGGGGTTTCGTCGTCTCAGGGGGCGCACGGCTGACTCTCGCACCACCCGCCCCCCCGGGGGGGACGTGGTGTGGCCCACACCTTCCAGGAAGGTGGAACGGGGCGTACCGGCCGTAGCGTTGAAGGTTCTCAACGGGGGACTCGGGCTTTTTGGGGATTCGGCAACGATGGAGAAGCGTGTGATAACGAACAGTAAGCGGCGCAAGGGCCTGATGGCCGCGTCCGCACTGCTCGGCGGTGTGCTGGTGCTCACGGCCTGTTCCGGCGGCGACGACAAGGCCTCCGGCAGCGGCGACGGCTCGCAGGCTCAGGCCGACGCGGCGGCGGCCAAGAAGTCGTCCGAGGCCCAGATCACGATCACGCCCAAGGACGGCTCGAACAACGCGTCCATCAACAACTCCGCCACCGTGAAGGTCACCAAGGGCACGCTCACCAGCGTGGCCATGACGACCGCCGACGGAAAGGCCGTCCCGGGCCAGCTGGCCGCCGACAAGAAGAGCTGGAAGCCCAGTGTGCAGCTGGAGCGCTCCACCACCTACAAGGTCGCCGCGGCGGCCAAGGACTCCGAGGGCCGCGTCGCCCACGAGAACGCCTCCTTCACCACGGTCTCCCCGGCCAACAGCTTCATAGCCAACTTCACGCCGGAGGACGGCTCCACCGTCGGCGTCGGCATGCCCGTGTCGATCCACTTCGACAAGGCGATCACCAACAAGGCCGCCGTCCAGAAGGGCATCACGGTCAGCTCCAGCAGCGGCCAGGAAGTCGCCTGCCACTGGTTCAGCACCAACCGCATGGACTGCCGCCCGGAGGACTACTGGAAGGAGAACTCCACCGTCACGCTGAAGCTCGCGCTCGACGGTGTCGAGGGCGCCGGCGGTGTCTACGGCGTGCAGCAGAAGACGGTCACCTTCCACATAGGCCGCAACCAGGTCTCCTACGTCGACGCGCAGACCAAGCAGATGAAGGTCACGCAGGACGGCAAGACCATCAAGACCATTCCGATCTCGGCGGGTTCGCCCGAGAACAAGACGTACGAGGGCGTCATGGTGATGTCCGAGAAGTTCAAGGAGACGCGCATGAACGGCGCGACCGTGGGCTTCACCGACGACGACGGCAAGGGCGAGTACGACATCAAGGACGTGCCGCACGCCATCCGCCTCACCGGCTCCGGCACCTTCCTGCACGGCAACTACTGGGGCGCGAAGTCCATCTTCGGCAGCGTCAACACCAGCCACGGCTGCGTGGGCCTGTCGGACACCAAGGGCGCCAACGACCCGGACACGCCGGCCGCGTGGATGTACAACCACTCGATCGTCGGTGACGTGGTCGTCGTGAAGAACACCGGCGACAAGACCGTGGCCCCCGACAACGGCCTCAACGGCTGGAACATGAGCTGGGCGCAGTGGAAGGCCGGTTCGGCGGTCTGACGCTCGCTCAGTCCCCCTGCTTCCGATGCCGCTCCCAGGGGCGGCATCGGGCTCTCCCGGGGGCCGCCACAGCCTTCTCGTGCTTCTCTGTTTCGGCCTTGTCGCCCTCGACGGTGTCGACCTGACCCTCGGCGACGGCGACCGCCTGGTCCTCCAGGGCCCCACCGGCGGCGGCAAGGCGACGCTGCTGCAGATGGCCGTCGGGCTGGACCGGCCCACCTCGCGCCCGGCTTATAACACCGGTCACCGGCTTTCGACTTCGCGGTTCTGTAACGGTGTTCCCCCCGGGGCGTAACAGTTCACGGTAGCGCTTTCTCATCCCCTTCTCATCTATTGAGCCGTCAGATCACCCCCCGGCATACTGCGTCTTCCGGGGGGTTGACGTGCATGCGTACGGGACTGCCCCCGGCCGGGTGAACGGGGAATTCGCCCGGTACTTCACCTCCAGGGGGAGTTTTGCGCAGACAAGTGAAAAGAGCGGCTGCGGCCACCGTGGCCACCGCAGCCGCAGTTGCCCTCGCCGCGGGCATGACCAGCCCGGCGTCGGCGAAACCCGAGCAGCGGTCGTCGTCCGCCGCCTCGTCGCTCACGGCAAAGCACCGCGTCACCCTGATCACCGGCGACCGGGTCGCCCTCGACGCCAAGGGCCGGGTCGTCGGCCTGGAGCGGGCCAAGGGGCGGGAGCACATTCCGTTCCAGATCCGCAAGGCCGACGGGCACACCCTCGTCGTTCCCGCCGACGCGGCCCGCCTGGTCGCCACCGGCAAGCTGGACCAGCGGCTGTTCGACGTCACCGAGCTGAACAAGGCCGTCACCCGCAAGTCCCAGAAGCACGGCCTGAAGGTCATCGTCGGCTACAGCGGCGCGGCCGCGGCGACGAAGGCGGACGTCCGTGACGCGGGCACCCTCCGCCGCAGCCTCAAGGCGCTGAACGCGGACGCGGTGCAGACCCCGGCCAAGGACACACCCGAGCTGTGGGACGCGGTCACCAACGGCGACAAGACCGCCTCCGGTATCGCGCACGTCTGGCTCGACGGCGTGCGCAAGGCCAGCCTCGACAAGTCCGTGCCGCAGATCGGCGCCCCCACGGCGTGGGCGGCCGGCTACACCGGCAAGGGCGTCAAGATCGCCGTCCTGGACACGGGTGTGGACGCCACCCACCCGGACCTGAAGGACCAGGTGATCGAGTCCAAGAACTTCTCGACCGCCGCCGACGCCACCGACCACTTCGGCCACGGCACGCACGTCGCGTCCATCGCGGCGGGCACCGGCGCCAAGTCGGGCGGCAAGTACAAGGGTGTCGCGCCCGACGCAAAGATCCTCAACGGCAAGGTCCTGGACGACAGCGGCTTCGGTGACGACTCCGGCATCCTCGCCGGCATGGAGTGGGCGGCCCAGCAGGGCGCCGACGTCGTCAACCTCAGCCTGGGCGGTTACGACACGCCCGAGGTCGACCCGCTCGAGGCCGAGGTCAACAAGCTCTCCGCCGATAAGGGCATGCTGTTCGCGATCGCCGCGGGCAACGAGGGCCCCCAGTCGATCGGCTCGCCGGGCAGCGCGGACGCCGCGCTCACCGTCGGCGCCGTCGACAAGAGCGACAAGCTGGCGGACTTCTCCTCCACCGGCCCGCGCAACGGCGACGGCGCCATCAAGCCGGACGTCACCGCGCCCGGCGTGGACATCACCGCCGCCGCGGCCAAGGGCAGCGTCATCGACCAGGAGGTCGGCGAGAAGCCCGAGGGCTACCTGACCATCTCCGGTACGTCGATGGCCACCCCGCACGTCGCTGGCGCCGCCGCGATCCTGAAGCAGGAGCACCCGACCTGGGACTACTCCGAGCTCAAGGGCGCCCTGACCGGCTCCGCGAAGGGCGGCACGTACACGCCGTTCCAGCAGGGCTCCGGCCGGATCGCGGTCGACAAGGCCATCAAGCAGTCCGTGATCGCCGACCCGGTCTCGGTCGGCTTCGGCACCCAGCAGTGGCCGCACACCGACGACAAGCCGGTCACCAAGCAGGTCACCTACCGCAACCTGGGCACCAAGGACGTCACGCTCAGCCTTGGCGCCTCCGCCACCGACCCCAAGGGCCAGGCGGCTCCGGCCGGCTTCTTCAAGCTCGGCGCGACCGAGATCACGGTCCCGGCGGGCGGCAAGGCCTCCGTCGACCTGACCGTCAACACCAAGCTGGGTGGCACCCTCGACGGCGCGTACTCCGCGTACGTGACGGCGACCGGCGGCGGGCAGACCGTGCGTACGGCCGCCGCGGTGCAGCGCGAGGTGGAGTCGTACGACCTCACCCTGAAGGTCATCGGACGTGACGGTCAGGCCCCGAAGGAGTACGGCATCGACCTGGCCGGCCTCACCGGCCTGGGCAAGGACACGTGGCTGACGCCGTACGACCCCTCCGGCACGGTGAAGGTGCGCGTGCCCAAGGGCACCTACGTCCTCAACTCCGCGCTCTTCGTGGACCCGGAGGACGCCTCCAAGGGCGCCGACTGGATCGCACAGCCGAAGCTGAGCGTCACCAAGAACAAGACGGTCACGCTGGACGCGCGCAAGGCCAAGCCGGTGGACATCACCGTCCCCGACGCCGCCGCCCAGTCGAAGTTCGCCTCGCCGGAGTTCGACGTCACCGCGGGCAACACCACGTACGGCTTCGGGTTCTGGCTGGACTCGTACGAGAACTTCCACACCGCCGGCCTCGGCTCGCCGGTCACCGACGGTTCGCTCTACCAGCAGTGGGACGGGCACTGGACCAAGGGTGCCACCGAGCAGTACGACATCACCACCGGCGCCAAGGTCAAGCAGCTCGCCACCGGCTACACCAAGCACTACAAGGCCGGCGACCTGTCCACGGTGAAGGCCGGACTGGGTGCCGCCGCCAGCGGCAAGAAGGGCGCGATCAACGCGGTCGGCTGGCTCCCTGGGAGCACCGGCGCCTCCTCCATCGGCATCCCGCAGCCGACCCCGAGCACCCGCACCCTGCACCTGTCCGCGCAGGGCGGCGTGCAGTGGGAGCTTGACTTCGAGCAGCAAAGCGGCGTCGACCAGGACGGTTTCCCGATCACCGACGCGTACTACATGTCCCCCCAGCAGTCCTTCGCGGCCGGCAAGACCTACTCGAAGACCTTCAACACCGCGGTCTTCGGCCCGCACCTCAACGCCCACTTCGGTCTCTACCGTGACGGCAACGAGATGTACGGCTGGCTGCCGCTGTTCGCCGACGGCAGCAAGCACGCCGGTTCGTCGGACTTCACCTCGGTGACCACGACCCTGTACCGCAACGGCACCAAGGTGGGCTCCAACGCGGACCCGCTGTTCGGCGATGAGACCTTCAAGGTCCCGTCCGCCGACGCCGAGTACAAGCTGACCACCTCGGTGAAGCGCACCGTCAAGGTCGCCGCCGCCTCCACGCGGATCGACGCGAGCTGGACCTTCCGCTCCAAGAAGTCCTCCAGCGACCACGTCAAGCTCCCCGCCTCCACCCTCCGCTTCAACGCCAAGACCGGCCTGGACAGCCGCGTCGAGGCCGGCAGGACGGTCACCTTCCCGGTCACCGTCGAGGGCGCGGCCGCGGGCAGCAACCTGAAGTCCCTCGCGGTGTACGTGTCGTACGACTACGGCCAGACCTGGAAGAAGGTCGAGGTCAAGCACGGCAAGATCACCGTGAAGAACCCGGCGAAGGGGAAGGCCGTCTCCTTCCACGCCAAGATCGCCGACAAGAAGGGCAACAAGTCGACGATCTCGATCTACAACGCGTACTACGGCAAGTAAGCGACACGTAGTCCGCAGCTGAGGGGCCTGCCGGGGGGTGACTTCCGGCAGGCCCCTTGGCGCGTTGCCGGGGGACGGGAAGGGGGTGGTTGCCGTGGGCGCCGCTCGCGCGAAGAGCAGACGCCGACCGGTTGGCCGACCGTGACGCCGGTTACGCCCAGCGCTGACATGTACGACAGGGGCGCCGGAAGGGGACCCTCCGGTGGGTCTGTCGTGTTGGCTGGGCCCATGACCGCAGAGACCGTCGAATACATCCGGTACCGCATCCCCGAGCGGCAGTCGGCGGAGTTCCTGGCCGCCTACACCCGCGCCGCGACCCAGCTGGCGGCGGCGCCGCAGTGCGTGGACTATGAGCTGAGCCGGTGCGAGGAGGACTTCGAGCACTACGTCCTCCGGATCACCTGGACGTCGACCGAGGACCACCTCGAGGGCTTCCGTACCTCCGACGTGTTCCCCGCGTTCTTCGCCGAGATCCGTCCGTTCGTCGAGAACATCGAGGAGATGCGCCACTACAAGCCGACCACGGTCCGGGGCGACGGGGCGGCGATCCCCACGCTGTACGACTGGGCGGGCGGCGCCGAGGCCTTCTCGCGGCTGACGGACGTGTTCTACGACAAGGTGCTGAAGGACGACCTGCTCGCCCCGCTCTTCGCCGGCCTGGCCCCCGAGCACGCGGAGCACGTGGCCCTGTGGCTGGCGGAGGTCTTCGGCGGGCCGGCCCGGTACTCGGAAACCCAGGGCGGCCACTCCCACATGGTCGCCAAGCACTTCGGCAAGCACATCGGCGAGCCGCAGCGCCGCCGGTGGGTGAATCTGATCCAGGACGCGGCCGACGAGGCGGGGCTGCCGACGGACGCCGAGTTCCGGTCGGCCTTCCTGGCCTACGTGGAGTGGGGCACCCGGCTCGCCGTGTACTTCTCCGGCCCGGACGCCAAGCCCCCTGCGGAGCAGCCGGTGCCGAAGTGGACCTGGGGAGCAGCGCCGCCGTACCAGGGGTGACGCGGGGACGGACAGCGCGGTCAGCTGCCCGTCCCCGCCCGGGTGGCGTCCGCTCCCCAGCTGGCCAGCAGGCGCAGGGCCTCGGCCGAGGGGGAGGCCGGCTCGGCGTGGTACACCACCAGGGACTGGTCCGCGTCGTCGGTCATCCTGAACGACTCGAAGCTCAGGGACAGCGCGCCGACCAGCGGGTGGTGCAGGCGCTTGACGCCGTGGCTCTTCTCCTTGACGTCGTGGGTGGCCCACAGGCACCGGAAGTCCTCGCTCTTGACGGAGAGCTCGCCGACGAGGGCGGACAGACGCGGATCGTCCGGATAGCAGCCGGCGTCCATGCGCAGGGTGCAGACGATGTCGATCGCCTTCTGCTCCCAGTCGACGAACAGGTCCCGGTACTCGGGCCTCAGGAACACCAGCCGCGCCCAGTTCCGCTCCTCCGCCGGCAGCTGAGCCCAGTCGCCGAAGACGGCCGCCGCCATCCGGTTCCACGCGAGGATCTCCGAGCGCCGCCCGAAGACGTACGCGGGCACCGCGTCCATCGACTCCAGCAGCTGCCCGATCGACGCCCGCACCTGCTGCGGCCGCGCCGACGGCTTCCTCTTGCACTGCTTGCCCTTGGCGAGGTGGGTGAGGTGCGCGTGCTCGGCGTCCGTCAGCCGCAGCGCCCGGGCGATGGAGTCCAGCACCTCCGCCGACACGTTGCGCCCGTTGCCCTGCTCCAGCCGCGTGTAGTACGCCACCGACACCCCGGCCAGCTGAGCCAGCTCCTCGCGGCGCAGCCCCGGCACCCGGCGGTGCCGCCCGAAGTCCGGCAGCCCCACGTCCTCCGGCTTCAGGCGGGCGCGCCGGCTGCGCAGGAACTCACTCAGTTCGGCGCGCCGGTCCAGGGGCGGGCCGGCGGGTGGAGCCTGTTCGTCCATACGTCCAGTATTCATGGTCGTACGCACGGGAACCTGACCCCGCCAGTAGTAGGACCACTGGTCGTAGGCAGAGGCGTGACCTGGGTGGCTGACGGGGTGTCCGGCAGGCTGGAGGACGTGCTCGGACAGAAGGCAGCCGGGCTCGATCAATCGCTTGGGAGAACCCTCGGCATGACCACTGTTGCTGCGTACGCCGCACCCGCCGCCAAGGCACCGCTGGAGCGGACCACCATCGAGCGGCGGACGGTCGGCGAGTTCGACGTCCTGATCGACATCAAGTTCGCCGGCATCTGTCACTCCGACATCCACCAGGCCCGCGAGGGCTGGGGCAAGGCCATCTTCCCGATGGTGCCCGGCCACGAGATCGCGGGCGTCGTCGCCGAGGTCGGCCCCGGCGTCACGAGGTTCGCCGTCGGCGACCGTGTGGGCGTCGGCTGCATGGTCGACTCCTGCCGTGAGTGCGCCAACTGCAAGGCGGGCCTGGAGCAGTACTGCGACCAGCGCCCGGTCTGGACGTACAACGGCGTCGGCAAGGACGGCGAGCCCACCTACGGCGGCTACTCCCAGAAGATCGTCGTCGACGAGAACTTCGTCGTCCGCATCCCCGACGGCCTGTCCCTGGACGTGGCCGCCCCGCTGCTCTGCGCCGGCATCACCACGTACTCCCCGCTCAGGCACTGGAACACCGGCCCCGGCAAGAAGGTCGCCGTCGTGGGCTTCGGTGGTCTCGGCCACATGGGCGTCAAGATCGCGCACGCGCTCGGCGCGGAGGTCACCGTCCTCTCGCAGTCCCTGCGCAAGAAGGACGACGGCCTGAAGCTGGGCGCCGACCACTACTACGCCACCAGCGACCCGGCGACCTTCGAGCAGCTGGCCGGCACCTTCGACCTGATCCTCAACACGGTCTCGGCGCCGATCGACTTCGCCGCCTTCCTGTCCCTGCTGCGCACGGACGGCGCGATGGTGAACGTAGGCGTGCCCGAGGAGCCGGTCGAGATCCTGCTCTCCTCCGTCATGGGCAACCGCCGCACCCTCAGCAGCTCCAGCATCGGCGGCATCCGGGAGACCCAGGAGATGCTGGACTTCTGCGCCGGGCACGGCCTGGGAGCCGAGATCGAGCTGATCCGCGCGGACCAGATCAACGAGGCGTACGAGCGGGTGCTGGCGAGTGACGTCCGGTACCGGTTCGTGATCGACACGTCGACGATCTGAGCGGGCCTGTCCGAGCCGGGGCCGCCGCCTCAGCCCGTGCGGGTGATCGGCCCGACGGCCACCGGCTGGTCCCTACCAGGCCGTACGGCAGCGGGAGCCGAGTCACTCCACGGAGAAGGATCCGTCGGCCGCGTAGGACCGCACGCGAACGTCCCCGTCACCGGCCGGCCGGACGACATGGGCGCGCCCGAGCCCCCGGACCCGGGCGTGCCCGTCCCCGGCCACCTCCACCACGGTGTTCTCGTCGAGGGCGACGCCGAAGGGGACGTACCCCCGTGCGACGGCGGCCACCAGCCGCGCCAACGTCCCCCACTGCGCGGCGTGCACGTCCACCCCGAAGGGCACGAGCCCGAGCCCCGCCCGCACGTCGACCCCCTCCAGATCCTCCGCGCTGTCCTCCGGGCACACCGGAACCCCGTCCACCAGCCACCCGCCCACGACGGCACGCCGCGCGGCGACAGCGGCCCCCGCGGAGAACCCGGCATACGGGAGACCGCGCTCGGCCAGCAGACGGGGAAGGCTGTCGAGGCACTCACCGAACGCCTCCTGATACGCGGGCGTCAGCCCACCGCACACCAGCAGCCCGTCGACCCCTTCGAGCAGCCCGGGCTCGAACCGGCCGCCGACCGGAACCAGCAGCGGTACGGGCGTACAGTCCCCGGCCTTCCGCAACGCGTTCCCGTACCGGGCGAACTGCTCGTCACCGTCCCCTTCGTCGACGATCACACACCCGATACGGGGCACGCCTGTGGCCGCGACCGCCGCCGCTCGCAGAAACGGCTCGTAGACCTCGGCGGCGTCCCATCCGCCGCCTATGAGAAACGTGTGGCTGCTCATCCTGGTTCCCCCTCCTCTTCCTTCTCTGTTCGTCCTGTGTTCCTTCTCCGTGACGAGTGGCGAACGTACGGGGAGGCAGCGGTGGCCGTCGACCGGATTACCCGGGGACCAGGTGTTCCGTCACATGCGGAGGAGCCGGGCCGCGTTGCCGCCGAGCACCCGGTCTCGGACCTCGCCGGACGGGGTGGCCCGCTCGACCATCGTGCGGGCCACGACCGGGTCGCCGTAGGGGGCGTCGGAGCCGAAGAGGGTGCGCTCGGGGAGTTCGCGGACGGCGAGTCGTACGGCGATGACGAGGAAGGCGGTGGACAGCTCCAGATGGACGTTGGGCGTGTCCCTCGCGAGCTCCACCGTCTCCATCCAGTTGAGCCCGCCGAGCTGGCTGATGACGAGCGGAGTGCGCGGATAGCGGCGGGCGAGGCCGACCAGGGTGCGCAGGTCGGCGTCCGTGGTCGGCGCGAACCCGTGCACGACGACGGGGAGCCCGCCGTGATCGGTGGCGGCGCGCAGCACGGGCTCGACGGCCGCCGCTCGCCCCGGCGCGGGCGTCAGCTCCCCGATCCCGCGCAGCCCCCGCCCCACGACCTCCTCCGCGACGGCCCGCTCCACGTCGGCGGCGGGTCCGTCCAGCGGTACGGACCCGAACCCGACGAACCGATCCGGGTGCCGGGCCACGGCCGCGTGCAGCTCGTCGAGCGCGGCCTTGAACCCGCCCTCGCCGTGGACATCCCCGCCGAGGGCCCGCTCCAGCACCGCGAACTCGCGCCGAAGCGCGGCCAGATCGGCGGCGCGTTCGGGGTGGGGCCGGGTCGGGAACAGCACGGTCTTGTCGACGCCGGCGGCGTCCAGGGCGGCGAGGTGGAGGTCGAGCGGGTCGTGGACGTGCGCATGCGCATCGATGATCAACGGGTGCCCCTTTCCTGGAATGGCGGTCTCCGGGGCACCGTTGCAGGTTGACACAGTGACAAGGTCAAACAACCCACGGAAGGTGGCCGCGAACCCTTGCTGATCGGTGAACTGGCCCGCCGCACGGACACCAGCCCCCGCCTCCTGCGCCACTACGAACGCGTCGGCCTCCTCACCCCCACCCGCCGCGCCAACGGATACCGCGAGTTCACGGACGCCGACGTCCCTCGGGTGCTGCGCATCCGGGCCCTCCTCGACGCGGGCCTCCCGGCGCGGGTGATCGACGCGCTGCTGCCGTGCACGACGCACACCGACCCGACCGGCCCGACCCTCACCGCCTGCCCCGGCGTGCACGAGAAACTCCGCACCCGCCTCGCCCAGCTGGACTCCCGTGCGGCCCGGTTGAACGAGGAGCGGGCGGAACTGCGGCGCCTGCTGGCGACGCTGAGCCGTGGCGAAGAGGGGGAGTGGCTCCGGCCAACATGACCGGTTCGCGGTACTGGAATCGGCCGCAGGGTGTCTACTTCTGGGGAGTAGGCACCCACGGGGAAGGAGACGAGATGGATCCGGTGTCGGTGACACTGCTGGCGGCGTTGGCGAGCGGGGCGGCGGGGGAGGCCGGCAGGCAGGCGTGGACCGGGCTCGGAGCGCTCGTACGCCGACCGTTCCGCCGCGGTGATGGCACGGACCGGCTTCCCGCAGTCAGCTCGGGGGAGGCCGAGTTGGCCGCTCTGCAGCATGACCCGGCAGACCCGGTCAGGGCACAGGCGTTGAGCACGGCACTCGCGGTCCGGGCGGCGCTGGACGCGGAATTCCAGGCCGGGCTCCAGCAGTGGCATGAGCAGGCAAAACTGGTGCGCACAGGAGACGGAGAGACGCGCAACGAGATCAGTGGCGGCACGTTCAACAGCCCGGTGCTGCAAGGCCGGGACTTCAACGGGGTGTCGTTCGGCAACCCGACCACACCACCCCACGGAACGTGAGAAAACAACCGCTAGCGCGAGGCGGAGCCGGTCGGCGGCTCGGCATGGGTGGCCAGCCACTTCTGCAGTTCTCCGTGGCGGAACTGGTAGGCGGAGCCGGTCAGTCGCAGCAGTCCGGCCGCGGTGGCCCAGTCGAGGAAGGCCACGACACGCAGCGGGAGTGTCCCGCGGGTGCGTTGGAGAAAGGCCAGATAGCGGAGACCGGCTCCGCCGTAGGTGGTGAGGTAGAGGTACACAGTGGTCGGTCCGGCTATGAGGACGGCGTCCGACACACTGTGGTAATGACTCATCCCGGCGACCAGACCCACTCCGATGATCAGGCCCACGACTCCGGTGGCGACGAATTCATCGCGCAGTACCTGGCGGGGTTTCAGCACCGCGTCGGTCGGTGTGAACCGGTTCAGCAGAGCGACCGGAATGAGGATGCCGACGGCCGCAACCAGCCCCCACCTCGCGTCGAGCAACTGGTCAACCGTCAGTGCGACGGCGGCGGCCAGGGCGATGGCCGCGAGAAAACGCAGCGGCCGGCGCCAGGGCGCCAGATGCCGCAGCGTCCGGGGCCGTACGTCTATCGGGAGCTCCTTGGAAGCGTGCATCAGGCCGAACGGCGCCGCGAGAAGGGCTTGGACGGCCAACGCGCTGGTCTCTTCGTCGAACGGCAGAACGAACGTCAGCCAGGGCAGGAACATGAAGCCGAGGACCGTTGCGATCATGCGTGTCGAACGGATGGCCGCGGCTCCCGGCAGCCGCCACAGCTCGGTCGGTTCCAGAACGGCCCGCGGCGAGCCGTCGTCCGCCGACTCCACATGCCGGGCGAACACATGCAGCCAACGGTGCACGGCCGCCGCTTCGTAGCGGGGCGGTTTCTCCAGCCCGATGGTCGCGGGGATGTATCGCGCCAGGAGCAGCCGGTCCAGCCTCTTGGCGGTGCGTCTGTGGATGAGTTCCGCCGGATCGCCGTCCGTTCGATAGTCGGTAGCGACCAGACAGAGCCGCCAGGGTGTGGAAAGCAACCGGGCGATCGGTGATCCGGGGTGCGCCGCGAGGTGGTCCAGCAGTGGCCGCCACCTTGCGTGATCGACGGCACGCCGGCTGAGGTAGGCGTGGGCCTGGGCGGGAAGCACCGGGTCGACCCTGATGTGTGCCGTGTCGAACAGCCGGCGCTGGTCGTCCGGGCCGGGCCCTTGGGAAAGCGCCCGGTAGGCGTCATCGCGGCAGGTCAGTATGAGCGCGCCGGGTGCACGCCCGGTCTGGTGGCGATTGAGTGCTTCGAGCGCGGCCCGGGCCCGCGCGGCGGCGGGATCAGGCCGCCCGCTCGCCAGCGGCTGATCCATCTCGTCGAGGCCGTCGAGCACGGGCAGCACGAGATTCCGTTCGACCAACCAGCGCCCCTTGCGTCTGGGCCAGTCGTAGGTGTGGTGCAGATGCTCCACGAACCGGTCGGCCAGCGGGACACGAGGATCCCAGTCGGCCAGCTGCATCCGCACCGGGACCGGGTCTTCCTCGCCGCGGTGCTCGATCAGGGCCAGCAGCAGTTCCAGAGCGAGCATCGTCTTTCCCGCGCCCGCCGATCCGGTGATGACCAGCCGGCGCGGGCTCAGCGCCGTGTAGTAGGCATGAACGCCATCGGCGAGCAGCCGTCCGGTGTCGCCGGCGTGGTCCGCCGCGCGGCCGGCCGAAGCCATCCGCGTGTAGGTGAGGTCGATACGCTCGGTGTCGTCGCCGAGAAGGCGACGCCATTCGTTCTGCTCCTGTTGGCGGACCAGGCGGGCGAGATCATCGGTCCATCTGCGCGCCCTGTTGACGCTGAAATGGACGGACCCCGCCTGGACGACGGGTCCGTAGAAGAGGCCGCCCTCGATGACGTTGTGCACGGATGCCGGCCCACCCCGGCGAGCCCTGCGCAGCCACCCCGGCACCATCCGCCTCCCTCCCCCCGCGTGGGGCTCAGCCGTCTGCCTTCGCCACACCGATCGGGCAGGACACCCCGGTCCCGCCCAGCCCGCAGTACCCCGCCGGGTTCTTGTCGAGGTACTGCTGGTGATAGGCCTCGGCCGGGTAGAAGGGCCGCCCCTCGGCCGGGAGGATCTCCGTGGTGATCGTGCCGTAGCCGGAGGAGGTCAGGACCTTCTGGTACGAGGCTCGGGAGGCCTCGGCGACGGCGGCCTGCTCCGGGGTGTGGGTGTAGATCGCCGAACGGTACTGGGTGCCGACGTCGTTGCCCTGGCGGAAGCCCTGCGTGGGGTCGTGGGACTCCCAGAAGGTCTTCAGGAGGCGGTCGTACGAGATCAGCTTCGGGTCGTAGACCACGCGGACCGCCTCCGTGTGGCCGGTCAGGCCCGAGCAGACCTCCTCGTACGTGGGGTTCTCGGTGTAGCCGCCCTGGTAGCCGACCAGGGTCGTCCACACCCCCGCCGGGAGCTGCCAGAACTTGCGCTCGGCGCCCCAGAAGCAGCCCAGACCGAAGTCGGCGACCTCCAGGCCCTCCGGGTAGGGGCCCTGGAGCGGGTTGCCCAGCACGGTGTGGCGGTCGGGGACCTCGAACGCAGGCGCGGGCCGGCCCTTGAGTGCCTGCTCGGGGGTGGGCAGCTGGGGCGTACGGCCGAAGAGCATGAGGTCTCCCTGTCGGTCTGGGTGATCCGTCCGCACGGCGCGCGGGCGGCACCCTGGACAACGTTTCAGGTGCCGACCGAATTCCGGCTCCGTGCGGCGCCCGGGGCCCCTCAGGCCGCCGCCCGCGCCGCCACTGCGGGACCGGTCAGCCGGGCAGCGGTCAGCTGAGCAGCGTCGCCGGGCTGCCGCCGTTCGCCTCGTAGCCCGCCACCGCCAGGGCGCGGTTCAGGGCGAACTCGGCGGCCGGGTCGGCGGACAGGATCCAGGGGAGCGCGCCGACGTGGCCGTCGACGTGTATGAGCTGGTTCATGGCCTCCGCCCAGCGCTCGGCGCGGACCAGGAAGAAGAGCAGCAGGTGGCGGACGTGCGCCTGCATCGGGTCGTCGGCGGGCGCCGCGTGCACCGCGTGGAGCGCGCCGTGCATCGCCTTGGTGACGACCTCACTCTGGTAGAAGCTGCTGACCAGGTTGACCTCGGGGAGGTGCTCGAACACCGCGAACAGCGGCATCGCGGCGAGCAGCGAGCCCTGCGGGGCGCGGGCCGCGGCGGCCTCGGCGAAGGAGTACGCCAGCTCGCGCGAGCCGTGCCACTTCTCGCACCAGTAGTGCAGGGCCGCCAGGTGGGCGCCCATGTGCGCGGGGGCGCGGTCGAGGATCCTCAGCCAGAGCTTCTCGAACTCGGGCTGCGCGTAGGCCAGCCCGCGGGCCACCGACAGTTCGACGATGTGCGGGACCGGGTCGTCGGGGGCCAGCAGCGCCGCCTGGGCACAGGCTTCCCGGGCCTCCTCCATGATGATCCGGAAGTCGTCCGCGCCCGGCGTCGACGTCCGCCACGCCTGCTGCACCAGGAACTCCGCGTGGACCGCCGCGCCGCCCGCGTCCTTGGGCTGCTCGGCCCGCCACACCCGCAGCCACTGTCCGCCGGGCGTCTCGTGCACACCGCCGGGCCGCTGCTGCAGTTCCAGCGCCGCCGCGCCCGCGAAGGCCTGCACGCGCTGCCAGCGCTGCTCGCCCTCCGTCCCGGTGCCGGCGAGCAGCTGCGCCGCCGCGTGGTAGTCCTGCGTGCGCTGCACCAGGTCCAGGACGTCCAGCAGGTCCTCGTCGGGGCCGGGCATGCGGATGTCCAGCTCCTCCTGGCGCACGAAGCCGTAGTCCGCCGGGTCGGCGGCGTCCGGGTGCTCCGGAGGCACCTGCTCGATCATGCCGCGCCTGCGCCGCAGCGTCGGGAGCAGCACGAAGCTCAGCATGAGCAGCGCCATCAGGACCCAAAGAATCGCCATGCACCAAGCGAACCAGACGCCGCCGACAATTGGCCAACCGGTTCGGTGCGCCTGTGGACAACCGGGGCGGCGCCCCTGTGGACAACCGCCGCGGACTCCGCAATGCCCCGCCGTCCGTCATCAACCCCGCGAGCGCACTACGCTCGGTCCCCATGAGCGACAGGCACATCAGTCAGCACTTCGAGACTCTCGCGATCCACGCGGGCAACACCGCCGATCCCCTGACCGGCGCGGTCGTCCCGCCGATCTACCAGGTCTCGACCTACAAGCAGGACGGCGTCGGGGGCCTGCGCGGCGGCTACGAGTACAGCCGCAGCGCCAACCCGACCAGGACGGCCCTGGAGGAGAACCTCGCCGCGCTGGAGGGCGGTCGCCGGGGGCTGGCGTTCGCGTCCGGGCTGGCGGCCGAGGACACCCTGTTGCGTACGCTGCTCAGCCCCGGCGACCACGTCGTCATCCCCAACGACGCGTACGGCGGTACGTTCCGCCTGTTCGCGAAGGTCGTCGCCCGGTGGGGGGTCGAGTGGTCCGTCGCCGACACCAGCGACGCGGCGGCCGTACGGGCCGCCATCACCCCGAAGACCAAGGCCGTCTGGGTGGAGACCCCCTCCAACCCGCTGCTCGGCATCACCGACATCGCCGCCGTCGCTCAGGTCGCCCACGACGCGGGCGCCAAGCTCGTCGTGGACAACACCTTCGCCACGCCGTACCTCCAGCAGCCGCTCTCGCTCGGCGCGGACGTCGTCGTGCACTCCCTGACCAAGTACATGGGCGGCCACTCGGACGTGGTCGGCGGCGCGCTGATCGTGGGGGACCAGGACCTGGGCGAGGAGCTGGCGTACCACCAGAACGCGATGGGCGCGGTCGCCGGCCCCTTCGACTCCTGGCTGGTGCTGCGCGGCACCAAGACGCTGTCGGTGCGCATGGACCGGCACAGCGAGAACGCCACCAGGATCGCCGACATGCTCACCCGGCACGCGCGCGTGACCGGCGTGCTGTACCCGGGCCTGCCCGAGCACCCCGGCCACGAGGTCGCCGCCAAGCAGATGAGGGCGTTCGGCGGCATGGTCTCCTTCCGGGTCGCCGGCGGCGAGGAGGCGGCCGTCGAGGTGTGCAACCGCGCGAAGGTCTTCACCCTCGGCGAGTCCCTTGGCGGCGTCGAGTCGCTGATCGAGCACCCCGGGCGCATGACCCACGCGTCCGCGGCCGGTTCGGCCCTGGAGGTCCCCGGCGACCTCGTCCGCCTCTCCGTGGGCATCGAGAACGTCGAGGACCTCCTGGAGGACCTCCAGCAGGCCCTGGGCTAGGAGCGTTTTCGGTCCGGGACCGGGTCACCAGCCCGTCAGCGGTGGGGTCGTCCGGGACGGCGGCTCCACTCAGGGGCGGGCGGCCAGCGCCCAGACGGTGAAGGCCACGCAGGCGGCGCACAGCAGCAGCCACAGCAGGCGGCGGGCCAGGGTCCTGCGGCGCAGCAGGCGGCCGCCGCGCCGCACGACGTCCGCGTACAGCTCCGGCGGCACCCGCGGCGGCGTCTGCTCCATGATCCGCCGCACGGTCGCCTCACGCTCGGACCGGTTCATACGGAGCTCCGGCCGCCCCGCCGTCCGGTGACCGTCATGACGGCGCCACCTTTGCCCCCACCGCCGCCGGCGACGGCCCCCGGGACGGGTGCAGCACGGTCGCCGTCGCGCGGTCGCAGATGGTCCGGACCCGCTCCAGGGGCAGCCCGAGCAGTGCCGCCACCTGCTCCTCGGCCACTCCCTCGTACAGCCGCAGGACGAGGATCAGGCGTTCCTGGGGGGTGAGGACGGCCAGGGCGCTGTGGGGGTGCGGGCGGGCGCGGCCGAGGCCGCCGTACTCGTGCCAGGCACCGCGGGCGAAGCGCGTGGCCAGGTACTGGCGGGCGCAGTCGTACGGGTCCTCACCGCGCAGCCGGTCCCAGCACGCGTACGTGTGGGCGAGCGCCAGCGTCAGCAGGCGCCGCGCGCGCGGGTTGTCGTGCGGCGCCTCCCCGGTGAGCAGCGTGGCGGCATGCAGCAGCCGCCCGCCCGCGCCCGCGACGAACGCCTCGAACTCCCGGGCCCGGCGGGCATGCTCGGACGCCTGCCGTTCTCGCACCGCGCCTCCCTCCCCCCGCCTGAGGGACCCCTGCCGGCCCACGGAATACGCAACCGTGTACGACGAGGACCCGGTCTCATATGAGGCCGGCGGCGGCCCACGGTCAAGAGCCGTGCGGCACGCGCGTGTGCGGACGTGCCGCCACGGGTGGTGCGGGAGGCCTCAGGAGACCGTCGGCGTCTCCGGCGCCGGCACGCCCTGGACCGCCATGCGCGCGGAGAGCGCGCTGTTGAAGCGCGTCAGGAGCGTGCAGAACGCCTCGCGCTCCTCCGGCGCCCAGTCCTGTGTCAGCTCGGCCATCAACTGGCGCCTGGAGGAGCGCACTTCCTCCAGCCGGGACAGCCCGCGCGGCGACAGCTGGAGCACCACCGCACGCCCGTCCTCGGGGTGCGAGGTGCGCTTGACGAGCCCCGTGTCCACGAGTGGAGCAACCTGCCGGGTGACGGTCGAGGAGTCGATCCCCATGCTCGCGGCGAGCGCCTTGACACCCATCGGGCCTTCCTTGTCGAGGCGGTTGAGCAGCAGGTACGCGGCGCGGTCCATGGAGTTGCGCACCTGCCCGACACCGCCGAGCCGGGTCTGTTCGGCACGGCGGGCGAACACCGCGACCTCGTGCTGCAGCGTGTCGAGGAGACCGGTGTCACCGACGGTCGTCATGTCCATCGACATTTCAGGTGTTGTGGGCATGGCCGGGGGCTCACTTCATGAAAAGGGCTGCTGGGTTGGGGGACAGGGTACGCGGCCGGGGGGCGGGCCGTACCGGCGCTGCGCAAACCGGTCTCGCAGCTTGGTCACACCAGTCGCGCACGACTGTGAACTGCGATGCTGGAGTCATGAGCTACATCCCGGCCGGTCCCTCGCTTCCCGTGACCCTCGACGATGTGCGCGGCGCCCAGAAGATGCTGTCGGGGGTGGCGCGGGTGACCGCGATGGAGGGCAGTCGGCACCTGTCCCAGCTGGTCGCGGCGCCGGTACACCTGAAGTGCGAGAACCTCCAGCGGACGGGCTCGTTCAAGCTGCGCGGCGCTTATGTCCGTATCGCCGGCCTGCTCCCGGAGGAGCGGGCGGCCGGGGTGGTGGCAGCGAGCGCCGGCAACCACGCGCAGGGCGTGGCCCTGGCCTCCGCGCTGCTCGGGGTGCACGCCACCGTGTTCATGCCGCAGGGCGCTCCGCTGCCCAAGATCAGCGCCACCCGGGAGTACGGCGCCGAGGTGCGCCTGCACGGCCAGGTGGTCGACGAGACGCTGGCCGCCGCCCAGGAGTACGCGGCCGAGACCGGCGCGGTGTTCATCCACCCCTTCGACCACCCCGACATCATCGCGGGGCAGGGCACGGTCGGCCTGGAGATCCTGGAGCAGTGCCCGGAGGTGCGCACGATCGTCGTCGGTATCGGCGGCGGCGGGCTCGCGGCCGGCATCGCGGTGGCGGTGAAGGCGCTGAGGCCGGACGTACGGATCGTCGGCGTACAGGCGGAGGGCTCGGCGGCGTACCCGCCCTCGCTCGCGGCCGGCCGCCCGGTGGCGATCGAGAACCCGGCGACGATGGCCGACGGCATCAAGGTCGGCCGGCCCGGTGACGTGCCGTTCGGGATCATCGGTGACCTCGTCGACGAGGTCCGCACGGTCACCGAGGACCAGCTGTCGGCCGCGCTGCTGCTGTGCCTGGAGCGGGCCAAGCTGGTCGTCGAGCCGGCGGGCGCGAGCCCGGTCGCCGCGCTGCTGAGCGGGCCGGGCGGTTTCGAGGGCCCCGTCGTCGCGGTGCTGTCCGGCGGCAACGTCGACCCGGTGCTGCTGCAGCGCGTCCTGCGGCACGGCATGGCCGCACAGGGCCGCTACCTGGCCGTTCGCCTGCGTCTCACCGACCGCCCTGGCGCCCTCGCCACGCTCCTCGGGGTGTTGTCAGTGGTGGACGCTAACGTCCTCGACGTGAGCCATGTACGGACCGACCCACGGCTGGGGCTCACGGAGGCGGAGGTGGAGCTGCACCTCGAGACGAAGGGCCCGGCGCACTGCGTCGAGGTCGGCCAGGCGCTGCGCGAGGCGGGCTACACGGTCATCGGCTGACGCGCCGACCGGCTCCCCACCCACGGGCCACTCGTTCGAGAAAATCCATTGAGGGACGCGATACATCGCGTTTACTGTGTGTCTCGCTCCTTCCGAAGCATCCCCAACGACGTGGAGACTCACATGCCAGGCGCCATCTATGCCGAAGGCCTGGTGAAAACCTTCGGCGACGTAAGGGCACTGGACGGCGTCGACCTCGATGTCCCCGAGGGCACGGTCCTCGGCCTGCTCGGGCCGAACGGCGCGGGCAAGACGACGACCGTCCGCTGTCTGACGACCCTGCTGCGCCCCGACAGCGGCCAGGCGGTCGTCGCGGGCATCGACGTGCTCAAACATCCCGACGCCGTACGCCGCTCCATCGGCCTCTCCGGCCAGTTCGCGGCCGTGGACGAATACCTGACCGGCCGCGAGAACCTGCAGATGGTCGGCCGGCTCTACCAGATGAGGGCCGGGGCGGCGAAAGCCCGCGCGGAGGAACTGCTGGAGCAGTTCAACCTCACGGACGCCGCCGACCGCCCCACCAAGACCTACTCCGGGGGCATGCGCCGCAGGCTCGACCTCGCGGCGGCCCTCGTGGTCTCCCCCCCTGTCATGTTCATGGACGAGCCGACGACCGGCCTCGACCCGCGCAACCGGCAGCAGCTCTGGGAGGTCATCAAGCAACTGGTCTCCGGAGGGACGACCCTGCTGCTCACCACCCAGTACCTGGAAGAGGCCGACCACCTCGCCCACGACATCGCGGTCGTCGACCACGGCCGTGTCATCGCCAAGGGCACCTCCGACCAGCTCAAGGCCCGCACCGGCGGTGAGCGTGTCGAGGTCGTGGTGCACGAGCGCGAGCACATACAGACCGCCGCCGAGGTGCTGCGCGGCTTCGGCAAGGGCGACACCACGGTCGAGGACCACACCCGCAAGCTCACCGTGCCCGTCACCGGCGGCGCCAAGCTGCTCGCCGAGGTCATCCGTGAACTGGACACCCGCGGCATCGAGATCGACGACATCGGACTGCGCCGCCCCACCCTCGACGATGTCTTCCTGTCCCTGACGGGACACGTGGCCGAGGCGAAGGACGAGGAGAACGGCGGCAGCGAGACCAAGCAGAGCAAGGAGACCGTGAAATGAGTGCCGTCACCGACGCCGTGCCGGTCGCGGCGCCCCGCAACGCCATCAGCCAGTCCATCCGGGACTCGCTGATCGTCGCCCAGCGGAACCTGATCCGCATGTCCAGAATCCCCGAAATGGTAATTTTCGGGCTCATTCAGCCGATCATGTTCGTGGTGCTGTTCACCTACGTCTTCGGCGGCTCCATGCAGATCGGCGGCAGCACCAGCGCGACCGACTACAAGAACTTCCTCATGGCGGGCATCTTCGCGCAGACCGTCACCTTCGCCACCGCCAGCTCCGGCGCCGGCATCGCCGACGACATGCACAAGGGCCTCATCGACCGCTTCCGCTCGCTGCCCATGGCGCGCGGCGCGGTGCTCACCGGGCGCACGCTCGCCGACCTGGTCCAGACGGCGCTGACCCTGCTCGTCCTCGCCATAGTCGCCCTGCTGGTCGGCTGGCGCGTCGGGTCGGACGGGGACACCAACGCCGCCAAGGTGCTGGCCGCCTTCGGTCTGCTGCTCCTGCTCGGGTACGCGTTCACCTGGATCGGCGCCCTGATCGGCCTGTCCGTGCGCACCCCCGAGGCGGCCACCTCCGGCGGGCTGATCTGGCTCTTCCCGGTGACCTTCATCTCCAACGCGTTCGTCGACACCAGCCACATGACCCCGTGGCTGCGCCACATCGCGGAGTGGAACCCCTTCAGCGCCACGGTCCAGGCCGCCCGCGTCCTGTTCGAAAACCCCGGCCAGTCCACGTCGCACGCATGGCCCATGCAGCACCCGGTGTGGGCCTCGCTGATCTACTCGATCCTGATCGTCCTCATATTCCGGACGCTGGCGGTCCGCAAGTACCGCTCGGCGACGGCATGACGGTGCCCCCGGCGTCGCGTGGACGCCGGGGGCAGGTCAGGGACTGTCGGACGGACCGGGCCGAAGCCTCTCAGCCCGAGTACGGCTCGGCCTTCAGGATCCGCACCGAGGCCTTCTTGCCGTTGGGCAGTTCGTACTCCGCGTCCTCGCCGACCTTGTGGCCGATGACGCCGGAGCCCAGCGGGGACTGCGGCGAGTAGGTCTCGACGTCGGCGCTGGCGTACTCGCGCGAGGCGAGCAGGAACGTCAGGGTGTCGTCCTCGTCGCCGTCGAAGGCGATCGTGACGACCATGCCGGGGGCCACCGCACCGTCCGTCGAGACCGGAGCCTCGCCGACCTTGGCGTTCTCCAGGAGCTGGGTCAGCTGGCGCACACGGAGCTCCTGCTTGCCCTGCTCCTCCTTGGCCGCGTGGTACCCGCCGTTCTCGCGCAGGTCGCCCTCCTCGCGCGCGGCCGCGATCTTGGCGGCGATCTCCGTGCGCGCAGGACCAGTAAGGTACTCAAGCTCATCCTTGAGCTTGTTGTACGCCTCCTGGGTCAGCCAGGTGACGTTCTCGCTGGTCTGGGTCACAGGGTGCTCCTCGTCGGTACTGGGAATACAAGCATCGCCCTACCCAGAAGAATGTTCCTCCATGGATGGGCGAAACCACGAGCCTAACAATTCAAGCGCCGAAGGGGGAGGACATAAGCCATCAGAATCGAGTGAACGCAGGTCAGACCCTACGTATTGCGGATGACGTCAGTCGGCGTGGCACCCGAGCAGCTCGGCCGTCGTGCCCTCGGACGTCGTGCGGAGCGTGACCACCTTGTCGATGCGCGTGGCGGAGCCAGTGAAGCGGAAGTCCGCCCGGCCGACCTCGGTGCCGTCGGCGTCCTGGGAGCGCAGGGTGCAGTAGCCCGAGGCACCGGAGTCCTTGTGGACCTCCAGATGCACCCTGACCGCGTCGTCCGAGGCCTGGAAGGTGATCACCTGCGCGCTGATCTCGTTCTGGCCGACGTAGTGGTAGGCGAAGTAGCCGACCAGGGCCAGCAGGGCCGCACCGAATACCACCGCGGCGACCTTGAGCCCGCGGTCGGCGCGCTCTTCCGAGGAGCGGCCGTAGCGGCCCTCGGGCAGCCGCGTGCTCGCCGTGCTCATGATCGTCCTCTCGGCAGGGGCGGGACAGGGGTCCCGAAGGGGCCTCCGGAGCCGGGCCCCGGAATTATTCGCCCCCCGATTCGGTCACTATAGAAGCCGCCGATCGCACCCGATGACCCGGGCGCCGACTGACTGAGGATTGAGTCTTGACTGACCAACTGCGACTGATGGCCGTCCACGCGCACCCCGACGACGAGTCGAGCAAGGGCGCGGCCACCATGGCGAAGTACGTGTCGGAGGGGGTGGACGTGCTGGTGGTGACCTGCACCGGCGGAGAGCGAGGCTCCATCCTCAACCCGAAGCTGCAGGGCGACAAGTACATCGAGGAGCACATCCACGAGGTCCGCAAGAAGGAGATGGACGAGGCCCGCGAGATCCTCGGCGTCAAGCAGGAGTGGCTCGGCTTCGTCGACTCCGGGCTGCCCGAGGGTGACCCGCTGCCCCCGCTGCCCGAGGGCTGCTTCGCCCTGGAGGACGTCGACAAGGCGGCCGGCGAGCTGGTGAAGCAGATCCGCTCCTTCCGTCCCCAGGTGATCACCACCTACGACGAGAACGGCGGCTACCCGCACCCCGACCACATCATGACCCACAAGATTTCGATGGTGGCGTTCGAGGGTGCGGCGGACACCGAGAAGTACCCGGAGGGGGAGTACGGCCCGGCGTACCAGCCGCTGAAGCTGTACTACAACCAGGGCTTCAACCGCCCGCGCACCGAGGCCCTGCACAAGGCGATGCTCGACCGGGGCCTGGAGTCCCCCTACGGTGAGTGGCTCAAGCGCTGGGACGACTCGGGCCACCGTGGCCGCACGCTCACCACGCATGTCCCGTGCGCCGACTTCTTCGAGATCCGTGACAAGGCGCTGATCGCCCACGCCACGCAGATCGACCCCGACGGCGGCTGGTTCCGGGTCCCGCTGGAGCTCCAGAAGGAGGTCTGGCCGACGGAGGAGTACGAGCTGGCGAAGTCCCTCGTCGATACCTCCCTCCCCGAGGACGACCTCTTTGCGGGCATCCGCGACAATGCCTGATATGAGCGCGAGCCTGGCACTGACGCACCTGATCCCCCTCGCCAAGGAGGTCGACCGGAACAAGGTCACCCCCGGCGTCCTCGGTTTCATCGTCTTCGCGGTGATGGCCCTGGCCGTGTGGGGCCTGATGAAGTCCATGAACAAGCACATGCAGAAGGTCGACTTCAAGGAGCCCGAAGCCCCGGAGCGGGAGGCGAAGCCCGCCGAGAAGGGCTGAGCCCGTGGCGTCGCCGTGACGGCAGCGCGGGGTGCAGCGCAGAAAGTCGCACAAGGCCAGGGCCTGCTGCGTACGTGCGTTGCCCGCGTCGACGACCGCCGGTTCCAGGCAGGTCCAGGCCTCGCCGTGGGCGACACCGATGCGCTGGAAGCCGACGCGGGCGTCGGCCAGGAGCCGGCGGGCGAAGCCGGAGTTGCGCAGGGAGCCGGTCTGGGCGGCGCGCTGGTCGTGGGTGACGCGGGCGGAGTGGTGGCGGGCGCGGGCCAGGCCGTAGACGTCGCGCATGCGGGAGAACATCGTGCGGGAGCGCTCCGGCTCGCGGACCGCCTGGTCCGGGTTGCCGGTCTCCTCCAGCGCCTGCCCCAGGTAGTAGACCGTCCGGGCCTCACCGCGGGCGTCCTCGTTCTCCCGGTGCCGGGCGGCCGCCTGGCGCAGACCCTCCATCGCCGGGGAGGCGTCGCCGTCGACCAGGCGGGCCCGGCCGGCTGGGTGAGGGCGCAGGCCTCGCCGCGGGCGTCGCGGGTGCGGCCGTAGCGGTCGAGGGCGGCCCGCAGCTCCGTCTCCGCGCGCGGTACGTCGCCCATGCGCAGCGCCGACGGGCCGAGCTGGAAGTGGGCCCGGGCCTCGCCGTGCACCGAGCCGCCCCCGCGGTACAGGACCAGGGAGCCCGGCCGCTCTGCCTCCGCTCGATGGCCGTCCCGCATGTCCCGTCCCCCTCCGGCGTCAACTCCTTTGGATATCAGTGTCCTTCGGGGGAGGCGGGAGAGCGGGAGGGGCGACGATCACGGAGTGCCAGGAGTACGCAGGCGGCGGCGAGCGCAGCCTCCGCCACCGCGCAGGCGACGGCCTGGAGCAGAGCCGCGCCCGACGGGGCCGTGGTGATGTCGAACCAGGCGTCGAGCACCGCGACGGTGGCGGTCGCGGAGGCGGTGAGGCGGGCGCGGGAGTCGCCGCGCAGGCCCAGCAGGGCCGTGGCGGCGCAGCCCGTGGCCATGAAGACGTCGAGGCCGATCCAGGCCAGGGACCAGTGCCGGACCTCCGTGTTCGCCGGGAGGGTGAGGCCGAGCACCACCATCCACGGTACGAGCAGGGCCGCGGCCGCGCCGAGCAGGATCGGGATCCGTTTCGTTCGCATGCCTCCACGCTAGACCACAGAGAATATTCTGCAAACAAAATTCTGCAGACGTCGCTCTGCGGAGTGACGCCGCGGGCTACCGTGTTCCCATGTCCGTCCCCGACCCCACCACCGCGCCCGAACTGACCAGCTTCGAACGCACCGCTCTCTACAAGTCCCTCGGCAACCCCCTGCGCCGGCGGATCCTCGACTACCTGGGCCGGCACGGCGAGGCGAACTCCACCGTGCTCGGCCGCGAACTCGGCGAGAGTTCCGGCACCACCAGCTACCACCTGCGCAAACTCGCCGAACAACGGCTCATCGAGGAGATCCCGGAGAAGTCCCGGGGCCGCGAGCGCTGGTGGCGGGCGCTGCCCTTCAGCCACACGACGCCCGACCCGGCCACGATGAACCCGGAGGAGTACGCGGCGGCCGAACACCTCGCCCTGCTGAAGATCGAGGTCGACACGGAACTGTTCCGCCGCGCCCACGAGGAGTACCGGGGTCCGCAGGGCTGGGCCCAGGTCCAGCGGCACGGCAGCTGGATGACCAGGGAGGAGGTGCTCGCCTTCATGCGCGACTACCACGAACTCCTGTCCCGCTACGGCCACACCCGCGAGGACGCCCCCGAGGGGGCGCGCCCGGTCAGTCTCCGTTTCTACGCCGTGCCGGACAGCGTGGGAGAGTGGAAAGGTGAACCGACTGGCCCATGAGACGTCCCCGTACCTGCTCCAGCACGCCGACAACCCCGTCGACTGGTGGCCCTGGTCGGCCGAGGCCTTCGAGGAGGCCCGCAAGACCAACAAACCGGTGCTGCTCAGCGTCGGGTACAGCAGCTGCCACTGGTGCCACGTCATGGCCCACGAGTCGTTCGAGGACCGGGCCACCGCCGACTACCTCAACGAGCACTTCGTCAACATCAAGGTCGACCGCGAGGAACGCCCCGACGTGGACGCCGTCTACATGGAGGCCGTCCAGGCGGCCACCGGGCAGGGCGGCTGGCCCATGACGGTCTTCCTCACTCCGGAGGCCGAGCCCTTCTACTTCGGCACTTACTTCCCGCCGGCGCCCCGGCACGGGATGCCCTCCTTCCGGCAGGTCCTGGAGGGCGTCCGGCACGCCTGGGCCGACCGTCGGGACGAGGTCACCGAGGTCGCCGGGAAGATCGTGCGGGACCTCTCGCAGCGGGAGATCGGCTACCAGACCACGCAGGTCCCCGGCGAACAGGACCTGGCCCATGCCCTTCTCGGCCTCACCCGCGAGTACGACCCGCAGCGCGGCGGCTTCGGCGGCGCCCCCAAGTTCCCGCCGTCGATGGTCCTGGAGTTCCTGCTGCGCCACCACGCCCGCACCGGCGCCGAGGGCGCCCTGCAGATGGCCCAGGACACCTGTGAGCGCATGGCACGCGGCGGCATCTACGACCAGCTCGGCGGCGGCTTCGCCCGCTACTCCGTCGACCGCGACTGGATCGTGCCCCACTTCGAGAAGATGCTGTACGACAACGCCCTGTTGTGCCGCGTCTACGCCCACCTCTGGCGGGCCACCGGCTCGGAGCTGGCCCGCCGGGTAGCCCTGGAGACCGCCGACTTCATGGTCCGCGAGCTGCGCACCGGCGAGGGCGGGTTCGCCTCCGCCCTCGACGCCGACAGCGACGACGGCACCGGCAGGCACGTCGAGGGCGCGTACTACGCGTGGACGCCCCGGCAGCTGGCGGACATCCTCGGCGCCGAGGACGCCGGACTCGCCGCCCAGTACTTCGCGGTGACGGAAGAGGGCACCTTCGAGCACGGACAGTCGGTCCTGCAACTCCCGCAGCGGGAGGGCGTGTCCGACGCCGGGAAAATCGCCTCCATCCGCGAGCGCCTCCTGCGCGCGCGTGCCGAGCGCCCCGCCCCCGGCCGCGACGACAAGGTTGTCGCCGCCTGGAACGGCCTCGCCATCGCCGCCCTCGCCGAGACCGGCGCCTGCTTCGACCGCCCCGACCTGGTCGAGGCCGCGGTCGGCGCCGCCGACCTGCTCGTACGGCTCCACCTGGACGAGCACGCCCATCTGGCCCGCACCAGCCGCGACGGCCGGGCCGGCGCCAACGCGGGTGTGCTGGAGGACTACGCCGACGTCGCCGAGGGCTTCCTCGCGCTGGCGTCCGTGACCGGGGAGGGGGTCTGGCTGGAGTTCGCCGGGCTGCTCCTCGACCATGTGCTCGCCCGCTTCACCGACCCCGGGACCGGCGCCCTGTACGACACCGCCGCCGACGCCGAGAAGCTGATCCGCCGGCCGCAGGACCCCACCGACAACGCCACCCCCTCCGGCTGGACGGCTGCCGCGGGCGCCCTGCTGGGCTATGCCGCCCACACGGGCTCCGAGTCCCATCGCGCGGCGGCGGAGAAGGCGTTGGGCGTCGTGAAGGCGCTCGGGCCGCGCGTCCCGCGGTTCATCGGATGGGGCCTGGCCGTCGCGGAGGCCCTCCTCGACGGGCCCAGGGAAGTGGCGGTCATCGGACCGGCCCTCGACGACCCGGCCACGAAAACCCTGCACCGTACGGCACTTCTGGGCACCGCCCCCGGTGCCGTGGTCGCCGTCGGCACCCCGGGGAGCGACGAGTTCCCCCTCCTCGCCGAGCGGCCCCTCGTCGGCGGTGAACCGGCGGCGTACGTCTGCCGTAACTTCACGTGTGACGCCCCGACGACCGACCCGGAGCGGCTGCGGGCGACGCTGAGCGGCTGAAACGACTGGAACCACTGAAAACCGAGATGTTCACTCTGTCGGGAATTGCGCAGGTGTTCGGGTAGATACCGCTTCCTGTACCACCGTTCCGAAACACACTATTTATAAGAACAGCGCTCCTGATTCACAGATCCCCCCTAACCTCTCCACAGTGACGCGACAGGTGTGACGCACCGTCGCGACAGGGGGACTTGGGATCTGGGGGGATCTGTTTGCTGACGTCTGTCTTCATTGCTGCCGTTTCACTGGCCCTGTTCTGGATGGCGGCCTTCACTCTGTGGTGGCAGATGCACGCGTGGCGTACGCCCGAAGTGCTCGCCTCCACCCGTTTCGGCAGACCGGACGGCGACGAACAACTGTCGTTCTCGCTGCTGTTGCCGGCCCGGCATGAGCAAGCCGTGCTGGACCACACCATTCAGCGGCTGCTGGAGTCGACACACACCGACTTCGAGATCATCGTGATCGTCGGGCACGACGACCCGGAGACCGCGGAGGTGGCCGACCGGGCCGCCGAGCGTGACCCGCGGGTGAGGGTCGTCGTCGACACCCACGAGAAGAAGAACAAGCCGAAGGCCATGAACACGGCGCTGCCGCACTGCCGCGGTGACGTCGTCGGGGTCTTCGACGCCGAGGACCAGGTCCATCCCGAACTGCTCGCCCACGTCGACCACGCGTTCCGGACGACGAAGGCGGATGTCGTCCAGGGCGGCGTCCAGCTCATCAACTTCCACTCCAGCTGGTACAGCCTGCGCAACTGCCTGGAGTACTTCTTCTGGTTCCGCTCCCGGCTGCACCTGCACGCGCAGAAGGGTTTCATCCCGCTCGGCGGCAACACCGTCTTCGTGCGCACCGACGTCCTCAGGGAGGCGGACGGCTGGGACCCGAACTGCCTGGCCGAGGACTGCGACCTGGGTGTGCGCCTGTCCAGCGTCGGCAAGAAGGTGGTCGTCGCGTACGACTCCGACATGGTCACCCGCGAGGAGACGCCCGGAAGCCTCATGTCGCTGCTGAAGCAGCGCACCCGCTGGAACCAGGGCTTCCTGCAGGTCTACCGCAAGAAGGACTGGAAGCAACTGCCGGGCTTCGGCCAGCGGCTGCTCGCCCGGTACACGCTGATGACACCGTTCCTGCAGGCCTTCTCCGGCGTGATCATCCCGCTCAACGCCGCCGTCGCGCTCTTCCTCGACGTGCCCGTCGGGATCGCCTTCCTCACCTTCCTGCCCCTGGTCACCGCCGCCGTCACCTTCGTCTTCGAGGTGGTCGGACTGCACGACTTCGGCATCCAGTACGGCCTGCGCGTCCGCTTCGTCCACTACGCGAAGCTCATCGTGGGCGGGCCCTTCTACCAGGTCCTCCTCGCCGGGGCCGCCGTCCGCGCCGTCTGGCGCGAGCAACGCGGCCGCAACGACTGGGAGCTGACCACTCACGTCGGCGCGCACCTCACCGCGGCCGAGACGATCCGAGAGGACGCTACCGCGTGACCTCCATCCTTCCCGCGGTGACCACTCCCAAGGTCCCCGCGCAACGCCGACCTGCACCTGAAACCCGTTCGACCGGTCGGACCATCCCGCCGGCCCGACTCCGCTCCTCCCGCCCCGACCTGCTCCTGTGCGCCGCCCTGCTCGCCGCGATCCTCGTCGTCCAGGGCTGGAACATCGCCGACTACCCGACCCTCAGCGACGACGAGGGCACCTACCTCGCCCAGGCCTGGGCCGTCCAGCAGGGCAAGGGCCTGGCCCACTACACCTACTGGTACGACCACCCGCCGCTGGGCTGGATCCAGATAGCCCTGCTCACCTGGCTGCCGTCCGCGATCGACCCCGGCGCCATGACCGTCGGCACGATGCGCGTGGCGATGCTGGTCGTCAGCGGGGTCAGCGCGGTGCTGGTCTACGTCCTCGGGCGACGGCTGTCCCTGCCCCGCTGGGCGGCCGGAGTCGGCATGGCCCTCTTCGGGCTCTCCCCGCTGTCCGTCGTCCTCCAGCGGGAGATATTCCTCGACAACATCGCCGTGATGTGGCTGCTGCTGGCGTTCTGCCTCGCCGCCTCGCCCAGCCGGCACCTCTGGCACCACTTCGGCGCGGGGCTCGCCGCCGCCGCGGGCGTGCTCACCAAGGAGACGATGCTTGTCGTCCTGCCCGCCCTGGTCGTCACCATGTGGCGCCACGGCCACCGCGACACCCGCAAGTTCGCCCTCACCGGCGCCGTCACCGCCTGCGTCCTGGTCGGCTTCGCGTACCCCCTCTTCGCCCTCCTCAAGGGCGAGCTGTTCCCCGGCAGCGGGCACGTCTCGCTCTGGGACGGCATCAAGTACCAGGTCTCCAGGCCGGGTTCGGGCTTCATCCTCGACCAGGCCTCCGGCTCGTACGGCGTTCTGCACTCCTGGCTGTACTACGACCGCGTCCTGCCCCTCGGCGGCCTCGCCGGCGCCCTGCTGCTCCTGGCCACCTGGCGCTGGTCGGTCACCGCCCGGGCCCTCGCCGGACCAGCCCTGGCCGTCGCGATCCTGGCCGCCGTGGCCATGCGGCCGGACGGCTACCTGCCCGCGATGTACGTCATCGGCGCCCTGCCCTTCCTCGCCCTCGTCCTCGCCGGTGGCGTCGCTTCCGTCACCCACGCCGTGCTGCGCCGGTGGCGGGCGGAGGGCGAGAAGCGGTACGTCACCGGCGGCCGGTACGTGCTCGCGGCCGTCCTCGCCCTCGCCGCCGGCGCCTACGTCGTACCGCACTGGTACGACGGCGACCGCACCGCCGTCACCGCCGACGCCAACGCCCCCTACCGGCAGGCCTCCCAGTGGCTCGGCAGCAAGGTCGGGGACCCGAAGGACACCCGGGTCCTGGTCGACGACGCGCTCTGGCTGGACCTGGTGCACGACGGATACCGGCCCGGGCTCGGCGCCATCTGGTTCTACAAGGCGGACCTCGACCCGGCGGTGACGAAGACGATGCCGCACGGCTGGCGGGACCTCGACTACGTGGTCGCCTCGCCGACGGTCCGGCGGGATGCCCGCGACCTGCCCAACGTACGGGCCGCCATCCGGCACTCCACCCCGGTCGCCACCTTCGGCACCGGCCCCGACCGCATCGAGATCCGGCAGATCCGGACCGCCGGCCCGGGAGGCGCCCGATGAGCAGCCACGAGTACACCGTCCCCGGCGAGCTGGGCGACCCGGCGGTACGGGCCTCCGAGGTGCCCGAGCCCGGTGCCGTCACCATCGTCGTACCGACCTTCAACGAGTCCGCGAACATCCGCCGGCTCCTCCACCAGATCACCGAGTCGGTGCCGTCCCGGCTGCCCTGCGAGGTGGTCTTCGTGGACGACTCCACCGACGACACACCCGACGTCATCCGGCAGGCCGCGCAGGACTGCCCCTTCCCGGTGACCGTGCTGCACCGCGAGGAGCCGGTGGGCGGGCTCGGCGGGGCGGTCGTGGAGGGGCTGAAGGCGGCCGGCTCGGAGTGGATCGTCGTCATGGACGGCGACTGCCAGCACCCGCCCTCCCTCGTCCCGGAGCTGGTCGCCACCGGCGAGCGGTCGAACGCCGGGCTCGTCGTCGCCTCCCGGTACATCAAGGGCGGCAGCCGGGCCGGGCTCGCGGGCAGCTACCGGGTGGCCGTCTCGCGCGGGGCGACCTGGCTGACCAAGTCCCTCTTCCCGCGCAGACTGCACGGCATCAGCGACCCGATGAGCGGCTTCTTCGCCATCCGGCGCAGCACGGTCACCGCCGACGTCCTCAAGCCGCTCGGCTACAAGATCCTGCTGGAGCTGGCCGTACGGAGCAGGCCGCGGCAGGTCGCCGAGGTGCCGTTCGTCTTCCAGGACCGGTTCGCCGGCGAGTCCAAGTCCACCGCCACAGAGGGCTTCCGTTTCCTGCGTCACCTGGCCGGGCTGCGGACCGCGTCCCCGGTCGCGCGCATGGTCGGCTTCGGCCTGATCGGCGCGAGCGGCTTCGTACCGAACCTGCTCGGCCTGTACCTCCTCACCGTCGCCGGCCTGCACTACGTGCCCGCCGAGATCCTCGCCAACCAGTTCGGCGTCGCCTGGAACTTCCTGCTCATCGAGCATCTGCTGTTCCGCGACCGGCGCGCACATCGCCGCTGGTGGGACCGGCTCGGCCGGTTCGCGCTGCTCGCCAACGCCGACCTGGTGCTGCGCATCCCGCTGATCGCGCTGCTCGTCGACCGGTTCCGGATGGGCGCGCTGCCCGCCACCGCCTTCGCGCTGGTGCTGACGTTCGTCCTGCGCTTCGTGGGGACCGAAGCGCTGGTCTATCTCCCGCGACGACGCCGTGGGAACCGTACGACCGCAAGGAGAGCCGTGTGAGTAGATACCGCAGACGGACCGCGCTGGTCGGGGTGGGCGCCCTGACCGCCGGTCTCCTCCTCACCTCGCCGCAGAGCGCCGAAGCCGCCAACCTCGTCAAGAACCCCGGCTTCGAGACCGCCAGTACCGGCGACATGCCGTACTGCTGGGAGAAGGCGGGCTGGGGCGACAACGACTTCGCCTACGAGACCACCTCCGACGCGCACTCCGGCGCGAAGGCCATGAGGGTCACGCTGACCCGCCGGGTCTCCGGCGACCGCAAGGCGATGCTCACCGAGTCCACCGACTGCGCGCCGGTCGTGAGCGCCGGCAAGCAGTACGACCTCGGGCTCTGGTACAAAACCACGACCCCGGACGCGAACATCACCCTCTTCCGGCACGACGCCATCTCCGGCTGGCAGTACTGGACCGACGTCAAGACCCTGGACATGGCGTCGGCGTGGGCACAGGCCACGGTCCGCACGCCCGAGGTTCCGGCCGGCACCGACCGCATCACCTGGGGTGTCTCCGTCTACGGCACCGGCTCGGCGACCACCGACGACTACACGATGGAGCAGGTACCGGACACGCTCCCGCCGGCCCGGTGCACCGGCACGAACGCCCAGTGCGCCGACGGCAGCTGGTCCGTCCTGCCGACACAGAACCCGGTCCGCTCCATGCACTCCGTCGTTCTCAGCAACGGCAAGGTGCTGCTGATCGCGGGCTCCGGCAACAGCGAGGAGCAGTTCGACGCGGGCACCTTCACCAGCGCCGTGTACGACCCGGCGAAGGGCACCTACAAGGTGATCCCCACGCCGAAGGACATGTTCTGCGCGGGCCACGTCCAGCTCCAGGACGGGCGGGTGCTGGTGATGAGCGGCAACAAGGCCTATCCGGTCGCGGGCGGGCACGGCTACGAGGGGTTCAAGGACTCGTACGTCTTCGACCCGAAGACCGAGACGTACAGCAGGACCAACGACCTCAACGACGGCCACTGGTACCCGTCGGCGACCGAGCTCGGCAACGGTGACGTGATCTCCTTCGGCGGGCTGCGGGAGGACTCGACCGGTTCGGTGACCGCCGAGTACTGGTCGGACGCCCAGCGGAAGTGGCTGGCGCTGTGGCAGGTGAACCAGACCTGGTCCTACTGGGGTCTGTACCCGTCGATGATCCTCATGCAGGACGGCCGCCTCTTCTACACGGGCAGCCATGTCTTCGGCAACAACATCCCCGGCACCGGCTCGGCGATCTACGACTACGACGCCAACACGATCACGCAGATCCCCGGCCTGCGGAACAAGGACGAGCGCGACCAGTCGGCGAGCGTGCTGCTGCCTCCGGCGCAGGACCAGAAGGTCCTCACCCTCGGCGGCGGCAACATCGACTCCAACCCGGACGCGAACCGGCTGACCGACATCATCGACCTCAAGCAGGCCGACCCGTCGTACGTCGCCGGGCCACCGATCCCGCAGGGCACGGTGGACCTGGGAGGCGGCAGGACCGCCGAGACCGGCAACCAGGGCAAGATGTACGTCTCCGCCGTGCTGCTGCCCGACGGCAAGGTGCTGGAGACGGGCGGCGCGCTGCACAACCGGGCCGACCCGGTGTACGAGTCGTCGGTCTACGACCCGGCGACGTCCGCCTTCGACCCGGTGGCCGCCGATCCGGAGGCCCGCGGTTACCACTCGTCCTCGTTCCTGCTGCCCGACGGCCGGGTGATGTCGACGGGCGACAACCCGGGCAACGGCAGCTGGAACCACAACGTGTCGATCTACACCCCGCCCTACCTCTACAAGGGCACCCGGCCGACGATCACCTCACTGATCAGTACCGAGTGGAAGTACGGCGACACCCAGCGCATCACCGTCGACCGCCCGATCGCGAAGGCGGAACTGATCCGCCCGGCCGCCGTCACCCACTCCTCCGACCCGAACCAGCGCTTCGTCGACCTGCCTCTGTCGGTGGACGGCGACAACGTCGACCTCAACGTCACGAGCAACCCCAACCTGGCCCCGCCCGGCTGGTACATGCTCTTCGCGGTCGATGCCGGCGGGGTGCCGTCGGTGGCGAAGTGGGTGCACCTGCAGGGCCCGGCCGCCCTCAGCGCCTCGGACCCCTCCGCCCACGTCCACTCCTTCGCCGACTCCCTCCAGGGCAGGGTCTCCGGCCCCGGCAAGAAGCGGGCGTCGCAGAAGGTCGGCACCACCCTCTCGGGCTGCGACCGGCACTACGGCTCGATCAACGTGTGCGTGCCGACCGTCTTCCCGCCGCAGGTCGAGAAGACGGCAGCGGCCCGCTGCGCCTGGCTCAAGCGGAACCACTACGGCCGCCTGAAGACCAACGGCAGGGACGACCCCCTGGGCCTCGACCCGAACGGGGACGGGCTGGCCTGCGGGAACGGGGATGTCAGGCGCCGTAGCTGAGGATCAGGAGGGACAGCAGAGCCTGGGCGCTCCACTGGAGCACCACGGCCCAGGTCCGCCCCGGGGTTCCACGGCCCCGGGGCCACAGCCCGGCGAGGACGCCCGCGGCGAGTGCCGAGAGGAAACAGCCGTACACGAGCGCCCCCGGTACCTGGGGGCACTCGTTGTACTCGACGCAGCGGGTGCCGCGCTCGCTCGAGAGCGCGGCGAGCGCCGAGAGGAGCACGCTGGGGATCAGCAGGACCAGTCCCCACGCCGACCACCGGGTGAGACGTCGATCGGCGGCCGTGCGCGGTGATGTCGTCATGGCCCCAGCCAACCGGCCCGGGCGGTCCCGGTGATCGGCCCGGACACTCAACCCTGCTGGGTACGCATGCTCAACGCGCGCTCCACGATGGCCTCCAGCTGGTCGTGGTGCGCGCCCTTCCAGTACGCGCGGCCGCACTCGGTGCACTGGGCGAAGACGTCGTAGGAGCGCTGGGTGCCGTGCTTGAGCTGGTCGGCCACCTCGTCCTTCGTGGCGTCCTTCAGCAGGCCGTTGCACGCGGTGCAGCGGGTCCACGGGCGCAGTTCGGGGTGGAAGCGGCCGAGGACGTCGCGGAGCTGGTCGTCGGGGCGGGTGCTGTAGACGTAGCCGCCCGCCCACAGTTCGCGGCGGCGCAGCAGGCCCCGGTCGCGGCTGAGCATGACCCGTTTCTCGGCCGCCGAGCGGGCGGCCAGCGCCGGGTCACCGATGTCCGTCGACTCGTACGCCGTGTCGACGCCGAGCAGGCGGAGGCGGCGGGCCAGGGTGCCGAGGTGGACGTCGAGGAGGAAGCGCAGGGGAGCGCCGGGCACCCGCTGGGGGCGCTCGACCGCTCGTACGTCCACCCGCTCGCCGGCCACCGGGACGTGCGAGGCCGGCACCTCCCGGCCGTTCACGACCAGCGCGCCGACCTCGGTCAGCGGGACGCCGAGGGACTCGACGACGTGGCCGAGCGTCGAGACGCCGTCGGTGGGCACCGGGGTGGCGCCCAGGCGGCGGGCGTGCGGGACGAACAGCCGCAGCTCGGCGGCGACTTCGACGTGGATCTCGGGACCGTTCACCTGGTCAGGATGGCACGGGAAGGCGGCCGGGCCTCAGCGGTTTTCGCCGGGGAGACCGTGTTCCATGACGTCCAGGGCGCGGTCCATGAGGTCCTGGAGCTCTCCCTGGCAGCCGTTCTCCGCCCAGTACACGGAGACCTCCATCAGCCCTCCGACGAGGGACATCGCCCGGACCCGGACCTCCAGGGCGTTCGGGTCCAGGCCGGTGCGGTCCGCGATGGCCCGGCAGAGCAGCCGGCCGGCGGCCGACATGCTCTCCATCATCCGGGAGCGGACCGCCGGCACCTCGGCCCCGAGGCGGGCCCGCAGCCGGGCCACCTCCGGGTCTTCCTGCATCCCCGCGGTGACGGCCTTGCGCACGACGTGCCGCAGGGACTCGGTCCACGGTTCGTCCGCGGGCCGGGCGCGCAGCTCCTCCAGGAGGACCGGGTCGTACTCGTCCGTGAGGACGATGTCCTCCTTGGTCGGGAAGTACCGGAAGACGGTCGACGGCGAGACCTCGGCCCGGTCGGCGATCTGCTCGATCGTGGTGGCGTCGTAGCCCTGCTCCTCGACCAGGGCGTACGTCGCCGTGCGGATCGCCTCGCGGGTCTTGATCTTCTTCCGCTCCCGCAGGCTGAGCCGGGGGCGGTCGGCCGGGGAGGAGGTGCGTGCCGTCATGGTGGTCATTGTCGGGCATCCGGCTCGGACGCGACCACGCGCGGGGCGGCGTCGACCGCGGCGGGCTCCCCGGAGGAGCCGGGTCCGGCCGGGGGCTTCGCGGGTGCGGGGGTCTTCGCGGCCCCGGTGGAGCCGTTGGGCAGGAACGCTCCGGCCAGGAGCGCGGTGACCAGGGAGGCGATGCCGCACACCAGCAGGACCAGGCCCATGCCGTGCACATAGGCGCCGTTCGCGGAGGCCGTCAGGTGGGGCGAGCCCGCCTTCTCGGCGACGATGTGCGCGGCGACCACCGACTCCCCGGCGGTGTGCGCGGCATCGCCGGGGAGCCCGGCGACGTCCAGCCGGTCGCGGAAGGCGCTCGCCAGCAGGCTGCCCAGCAGCGCGATGCCGATCGCGCCGCCGACCTGGCGCAGGGTCATCAGCAGCCCGGAGCCGCTGCCGGCCCGGTCGCGGGGCAGGGCCGCCAGCGCCCCGTCCATCGCGGGCACCACCGAGGGCCACGGCTGGGGAGCCGTGGCCACTGTGCGGGGGAGCGTCAGGGGTGTGTGTACGCCACCAGGGAGATGCCCACGTAGTGGACGGCGAAGGCGGCGAGGGTGAGGGAGTGGAACACCTCGTGGAAGCCGAACCAGCGAGGTGAGGGGTTGGGCCGCTTGATCCCGTAGATCACGCCGCCCGCGCTGTAGAGCAGGCCGCCGACGACCACCAGGACCAGGACGGCGATGCCCCCGGCGTGCAGGAAGTCGGGCAGGAAGAAGACGGCCGCCCAGCCCATCGCGATGTAGCAGGGGGTGTAGAGCCAGCGCGGGGCGCCGACCCAGAACACGCGGAAGACGATGCCCGCGGCCGCCGCCGCCCAGATGCTCCACAGCAGCCACTGCCCCTTGCCTCCCGGCAGGAGCAGCATGGTCAGCGGGGTGTAGGTGCCCGCGATGATCAGGAAGATGTTCGCGTGGTCGAGTCTGCGCAGGATGCCGTCCATGCGCGGGCTCCAGTCGCCCCGGTGGTAGAGCGCACTGACGCCGAACAGCAGGCAGGCGGTCAGTGCGTAGATCCCGCAGGCGATCCGGCCGCGGGTGGAGTGGGCGAGCGCGGTGAGCACCAGGCCCGCGATGAGCGCGGCCGGAAACATTCCGAGATGCAGCCAGCCCCGGAGTCTGGGCTTGACCGGGTGCGGCAGGGAGAGCGCGACGGGACCGCGGCCGGTGGCCGGCGGGTCCGTGGGTGCGTCGGGGACGGGCGCAGTCATGACCCGCATCGTACCTACGGAACCGTAAGTTACGGATGAGTGCGGGTCGGTGGCCGATCCGAGTGTCCATCGTCTCACGGGGAACCCGCGGGCGTAACGCAAAAAATCTCTCAGGCCAACCCAACGTGCACGTAAAGGATCCCGGAGTGATCCAGGGGTTATCCCGGAGGAGCGCGGATAACCGTGGCCTTCCTCACTTCGCTCACCTGTGAGGCCCTCTGGACAGATGCGCAGTACCATCGGATGATCAAATGAGTGCGGTCGGCACCGGATGAGCGGCTACGAAGCATCCGGGTCGCAGCCCCCACGGGGCCTCCAAGAAAAAAATCCCTCATTTAGGAGCAATCGTGGCGCGCGACATCGCGGCTCCCCCCGTCATCCCCACCAACCACCAGGAACTGATCTCGTGGGTGAACGAGATCGCCGAACTGACGCAGCCGGACAACGTGGTCTGGTGTGACGGATCCGAGGCCGAGTACGAGCGACTGTGCGAGGAGCTCGTAGTCAAGGGGACATTCAAGAAACTCGACCCCGTCAAGCGCCCCCATTCCTACTACGCCGCCTCGGACCCGACCGACGTCGCCCGCGTCGAGGACCGGACCTTCATCTGCTCCGAGAAGGAGGAGGACGCGGGCCCCACCAACCACTGGAAGGCGCCCGCGGAGATGCGGGAGATCTTCCAGGGCGAGAACGGCCTGTTCCGCGGCTCGATGCGCGGCCGCACGATGTACGTCGTGCCGTTCTGCATGGGCCCGCTGGGTTCCCCGCTCTCCGCGCTCGGTGTGGAGATCACGGACTCGGCGTACGTGGCCGTCTCCATGCGCACGATGACGCGCATGGGCCGGCAGGTCCTGGACGAGCTCGGGGACGAGGGCTTCTTCGTGAAGGCCGTGCACACCCTCGGCGCCCCGCTGGAGCCGGGCCAGGAGGACGTGCCCTGGCCCTGCAACTCGACCAAGTACATCTCGCACTTCCCCGAGAGCCGCGAGATATGGTCCTACGGCTCCGGGTACGGCGGCAACGCACTGCTCGGCAAGAAGTGCTACGCCCTGCGCATCGCCTCCGTCATGGCGCGCGACGAGGGCTGGCTGGCCGAGCACATGCTGATCCTCAAGCTGACCCCGCCGCAGGGCGAGTCGAAGTACGTGGCCGCGGCCTTCCCCTCGGCCTGCGGCAAGACCAACCTCGCCATGCTGGAGCCGACCATCTCCGGCTGGACGGTGGAGACGATCGGCGACGACATCGCCTGGATGCGGTTCGGCGAGGACGGCCGCCTCTACGCCATCAACCCCGAGGCCGGTTTCTTCGGTGTCGCGCCCGGCACCGGTGAGCACACCAACGCCAACGCGATGAAGACGCTGTGGGGCAACGCGGTCTTCACCAACGTAGCGCTCACCGACGACGGCGACGTGTGGTGGGAGGGCATGACGGAGGAGCCGCCGGCCCACCTGACGGACTGGAAGGGCAACGACTGGACACCGGAGTCCGGGACCCCGGCCGCCCACCCCAACGCCCGCTTCACCGTCCCCGCTTCGCAGTGCCCGATCATCGCGCCGGAGTGGGAGGACCCCAAGGGCGTGCCGATCTCGGCGATCCTCTTCGGCGGGCGGCGCGCCAGCGCGGTGCCGCTGGTGACGGAGTCCTTCGACTGGAACCACGGCGTCTTCCTCGGCGCCAACGTGGCCTCCGAGAAGACGGCGGCGGCCGAGGGCAAGGTCGGCGAACTGCGCCGCGACCCCTTCGCGATGCTCCCCTTCTGCGGCTACAACATGGGCGACTACATGGCCCACTGGGTCCACGTGGCCAAGGACAAGGACCAGTCCAAGCTGCCGAAGATCTACTACGTCAACTGGTTCCGCAAGAACGACGAGGGCAAGTTCGTCTGGCCCGGCTTCGGTGAGAACAGCCGCGTCCTGAAGTGGATCGTGGAGCGCCTGGAGGGCAAGGCGGAGGGCGTCGAGACCCCCATCGGCGTCCTGCCGACGCGGGAGGCCCTGGACACCGACGGCCTCGATCTGGCCGACTCCGACCTCGACTTCCTCCTCACGGTCGACAAGGAGGTCTGGCGCGAGGAGGCGGCCCTCATCCCCGAGCACCTCAACACCTTCGGCGGCCACACCCCGAAGGAACTCTGGGACCAGTACCACGCCCTGGTGTCCCGCCTGGGCTGACCAAGGCTCCGCGGTCGACCCCGACTTGCCCTGACCTGCGACGTCGTCCTGGTCGGCCGCGGTGACGCTCCGCCGGGGCCGGATGCGCGACAACGCCGTCGCGGGTCCGGCCCGCCGGCGTGTGTGCGTTGTGCGCGGGCGGTCGCGGGTTGGGGTTGCCCGCGGTTCGGCACCGCCCAAGGCCGCTGCTGTGGCTGAGTGCCGTCGCGGCGGATCGGAGTCGCACACGCCGCCGGCCGAGCCGGCCCGAGCCCACGCAGTGCTGTGGCGCCCGGTCCGCGCGTCGCTGCGGGTGCACGCGGACCGGGGCCGATCAGGGGACCCCGGCAGGGGTCAGTGGGTGCCGCTCAGTTCCTGCGCGGCGGCGTGCGCGTCCATGCGCTCGGCCGAGAGGATCGCCGCCGCCGTGTCGGCCCGGGAGGCGGCGACGACGAGGGCGCGGCCGGCGAGGGCGTGGGCGCGGTGGTGGAGTGTCGACGGATCCGTGACGGTCGCCGTGGACGCGCGTACCGGCGTACGTCCGCCGCGCAGTCGCGACACCTGCACGGCGAGCCGCTCGGCCGCCGTGTCCAGGTCGGCCGACGGGGTCAGCGCGCGCAGTTCGTCCGTGACGGCGAGGAGGGCCGCGAGGTGGCCGGCGAGCTGGATGTCCAGTTCCTCCTCGCGCGACCGGTGGGGGAAGTTCGAGGTGGTGCCGGCCATCGTGCTGTGGACCGACTTGGTGCGGATCGGTTCGTACATGGGAGATGGCCTCCTGTGCTCTGGCAGGAAGCCATCCTAGCTTAGATTTCGTCTAAAGTTGACCCCGATCACGGATCGCGCCCCGCCGGCTACCGGTGGACTACGGCTGGCTGTATCCGTCCAGGAAGGTGCCGATCCGGGTCACCGCGTCCCGCAGGTCGCCGACCGAGGGCAGGGTCACCACCCGGAAGTGGTCCGGTTCGGGCCAGTTGAAGCCGGTGCCCTGGACCACCATGATCTTCTCCTGGCGCAGCAGGTCCAGGACCATCCGCCGGTCGTCCTTGATCTTGAACACCTGTGGGTCCAGGCGCGGGAAGAGGTACAGCGCCCCCTTCGGCCGGACGCACGTCACGCCCGGGATCTGCGTGAGCAGGTCGTAGGCGACGTCCACCTGCTCCTTCAGCCGCCCGCCCGGCAGCACCAGGTCCTTGATGGACTGCCGTCCGCTGAGCGCGGCCACGACCCCGTGCTGGCCCGGCATGTTCGCGCACAGGCGCATGTTGGCCAGGATCGTCAGGCCCTCGATGTAGGAGCCGGCGTGCGCGCGCGGGCCGGAGACCGACATCCAGCCCACCCGGTAGCCGGCCACCCGGTAGGCCTTCGACATGCCGTTGAAGGTGAGGGTCATCAGGTCCGGGGCGATGGCCGCGGTCGGCGTGTGCGTCGCGCCGTCGTAGAGGATCTTGTCGTAAATCTCGTCCGAGCAGACCAGCAGGTTGTGCCGGCGGGCGATGTCGGTCAGGCCCCGCAGCATCGCCTCGTCGTACACCGCGCCCGTCGGGTTGTTCGGGTTGATGATGACGATCGCCTTGGTGCGGTCGGTGACCTTGCGCTCCACGTCGGCGAGGTCGGGCATCCAGTCGGACTGCTCGTCGCAGCGGTAGTGGACGGCGGTGCCGCCGGACAGGGACACGGCGGCGGTCCACAGGGGGTAGTCCGGCGCGGGTACGAGGACCTCGTCGCCGTCGTCCAGCAGGCCCTGCATCGCCATCACGATCAGTTCGGAGACGCCGTTGCCGATGAAGACGTGCTCGACGTCCGTCTCGATGCCGATGGTCTGGTTGTGCATGACGACCGCCCGGCGGGCGGCCAGCAGGCCCTTGGCATCGCCGTAGCCGTGTGCCGTCGAGACGTTGCGGAGGATGTCCTCCAGGATCTCCGGCGGGCACTCGAAGCCGAACGCGGCGGGGTTGCCGGTGTTGAGCTTCAGGATGCGGTGCCCCGCCGCCTCGAGCCGCATCGCCTCCTCGAGTACCGGGCCCCGGATCTCGTAACAGACGTTGGCTAGCTTGGTCGACTGGATCACCTGCATGTCAGGGAGCTTACGGCCCGGTAACGCCCGCAGGGCCGTGTTTTCCGACACGTGAGACGGCCGCTTTGGTCCGTTATCGCCGGTAGCTGTCCCAGGAGGCCCACCAGTACCTAGAATCGCGGGCCATGTCGAGCCCCGCCCAGCCGCAGCCGGAGAGCGAGCCCCTGCCGCCACCGAACGTGTACGTCCCGTCGGCCGAGGCGGCTCCGGCGTACGAGGAGTACGCCGATCCCGCGGCCGCCCATGGCTGGCAGAACGCGTACGACGAGACGCGCGAACTGCCGGTGATCACCGGGGAGGGCCCGTCCGGCGGGGGCCGGGCGGAGCGGCGCCGGGCCGCCGGCCGCGGCTCCCGGAGGCGGGCGGCTGACCGGCGTGCGCGGCGTGCCGCGGTCACCGCCGGGGCGGTGGGCGTGATGTCCCTCGCCGCGGTGATCGCCGGACTCTCCTTCTCGGGGTCGTCGAACGCCCCGCAGGGCCGGCAGGGCGGCACGTCGCCGACGTCGGGGGACACCGCGCCCGCCACGGAGTCGGACTCCCCGGGCGAGTCCTCCGGCAGCGGGAGCGCGCCCATCCCGAAGCCGACCGGATCGGACGTCGTGGAGGCGGGGGCCACGGCCTCCCGCAGTGCCGAGCCGGCCGTCGCGGCGCGCTCCGCGAGCCCCGGCGTCACCTCCGCCGCCCCCTCCGGCTCCGTGCCTACCGCCTCGGCCACTCCGACGTCCACGGCCTCCGCCCCGGCGGACGCATCCGCCCCGGGCAACCCCAGGGGGCATGGCAGAGGGAATACCAAGGGTCCCAAGTAGGCCTGTTTCGTGGTGGGTTGACCGGCGTGTGGCACGCGCCGCATTGCATGCGGCTTATTGCCGTCCCCTCTCGTTCAGATCACAATGCCCATGACAAGACGGCAGGCGGCCGGAAGATCTCCGGTCGCTCACGTCTGCAGAGGGGACCCCCACATGAACAAGCCTCTCCTTGCCACGCTCGCGACCCTGGTGATCACCGGGGCGGGCATGGCACCGGCGGCCGCCGCCACGGCGGCCGAGGGCGCCACCGCGGCCAAGAGCGCGGCGCCCTCGATCAAGGCCGTCAACTTCGCCGGCACGGTGTCGCTCAGCAACTGCTCCGGCTCGGTCATCCGCTTCCCCAACTCCGCCGACAGCGACCCGGCGCTGGTCATGACCAACGGCCACTGCCTGGAGACCGGCTTCCCGGAGCCCGGCGAGGTCATCGTCGGCCAGTCGTCCAGCCGGACCTTCGGCCTGCTCAACTCCTCGGCCACCAGGGTCGGCACACTGCGCGCCGACAAGGTGGCCTACTCGACGATGACCGACACCGACGTCACGATCTACCAGCTCACCACCACGTACGCGAAGATCAAGAGCTCGTACGGGATCAGCGCGCTGACGCTCCAGGACACGCACCCGGTCGCCGGTACCGCCATCACGGTCGTCTCCGGCTACTGGAAGCGGACCTACGCCTGCAACATCGACGGGTTCGTGTACCGCCTCAAGGAGGGCGGCTGGACCTGGAAGGACTCGGTCCGCTACACCTCCGCCTGCCAGACCATCGGCGGCACCTCGGGCTCGCCGGTCATCGACAACGCCACCGGGAAGGTCGTCGCTGTCAACAACACCGGCAACGAGGACGGCGGGCGCTGCACCGACAACAACCCGTGCGAGGTCGACGCCGGCGGCAATGTGACCGTCCGCGAGGGCATCAACTACGCCGAGGAGACCTACAACATCCCGGCCTGCTTCACCACCGGTAACAAGCTGGACCTCACCCTCAGCGGCTGCACCCTGCCCAAGCCGTGACAGGGGCATGACGGGAGGGCGGTCACCGGGGAGTCCGGCGGACCGCCCGGCCCGCCAGTACGTCCGTCCGGCGGCCGTCCTCGATCACGAACCGGCCGTCGACGAGCACGTGCGGGATGCCGACGGGCAGCGCGCGCGGCTGCTCGAAGGTGGACCCCGCCGCGACCGTCGCCGGGTCGAACAGGACCAGGTCGGCGCGGTGGCCCTCGCGCACCAGCCCGCGGTCCGGCAGGCGCAGCCGGGCCGCGGGCCGAGCGGTGAGGTGGGCGACGCACTCCTCCAGGGACAGCACGCCCAACTCCCGTACGTAGTGGCCGAGGTAGTGCGGGAAGGTGCCGTACGCGCGCGGATGCGGCTTGGCGCCCTGGAGGATGCCGTCCGAGCCGCCGGTGTGCGTGCGGTGCCGCATGATGGCCCGGACGTTCTCCTCGTGTCCGACGTGCTGCAGGATCGTGGAGCCCAGCCGGTCCCCGATCAGCAGCCGCCGGGCGGTGGCCCACGGGGTCTCGCCGCGCAGCCGGGCGGCCTGGAGGACGGTGCGGCCCACGTGGTCGGCGAGGGCGGGGTCGCTCACGCCGGAGATCTCGATGGTGTCCCACTCGACGGGCACGCCGTGGCAGCCGTCGGAGCCGGTGACCTCCAGGTCGTGCCGGATCCGCTCGGCGGTCTCCTCGTCGGCGAGTCGCGCGAGGACCTTCTCCGGGCCGCCCGCGCTCGCCCAGCTCGGCAGCAGCGCGGCGAGGGTCGTACAGCCCGGCGTGTAGGGGTAGGTGTCGAGGCTGATGTCGGCACCGGCGGCGAGCGCGTCGTCCAGCAGCGCCAGCAGATCGGCCGCGCGGCCCTTGTTCACGCCGAAGTTCATGGTGGCGTGGGCCAGATGGAGCGGGCAGCCCGCCTTCCGGGTCAGCTCCACCATCTCCGCGTACGCCTCCAGCGCGCCCGCCCCGTACGAGCGGTGGTGCGGGCAGTAGTAGCCGCCGTACGAGCCCACCACCCGGCACAGCTCGGTCAGTTCGGCGTCGTCGGCGTACATGCCGGGCGTGTAGGTGAGCCCGGACGACATCCCGACCGCTCCCTGCTCCATGCCCTGAGCGGCCAGCTCCCGCATCCGGCCGATCTCCTCCGGCGTCGCCGGGCGGTCCTCCCAGCCGACGACGAGCGCGCGGACCGTGCCCTGGGGGATCAGGTAGGCCGCGTTCACGGCGATGCCCCCGTCCAGGCGGTCCAGATACTCGCCCACCGTCCGCCAGTCGAAGTCGATGTCGTCGCCGTACCCGTTCCAGCCGGTGATGGCCCGGCGCACCCCGTCGAGCGTGCGGTCGTCGACCGGCGCGTACGACAGCCCGTCCTGGCCGATGACCTCCAGCGTCACGCCCTGCGCGGCCTTCGCGCTGTGGTCGGGGTCGCGCAGCAGGGCGAGGTCGCTGTGGGCGTGCATGTCGATGAAGCCGGGGGAGAGGACCAGACCCTCCGCGTCCAGTTCCCGCACGGCGCGCGGGCGTTGGCAGCCCGCCGCCGCGGCCTCCTTGACGATGGCGGCGATCCGGCCGTCGTCGATCACCACGTCGGCGCGGTACGACGGCTCTCCGCTGCCGTCCACGACGTCGGCGTCCCGGATGACGAGGTCTTCCACGGGTGGCCTCCTAGAAGAACGTGCGGATGTAGTCGACGACCGTGCCGTCCGCCTGGGCCAGCGGGATCAGCGGCCACTTGTCGAAGGACGTGCACGGGTGGGACAGGCCCAGGCCCAGCCAGTCGCCGACCTCCAGATCGGCCTCGGGGGTGGTGCCGAGCCAGGCGTGCTGGTCGGACATGCCGGTGACCGAGACACCCGTGGCGGGGCGTTCGACGCCGTCCCGGCGGACGACCTGGGCGAAGGGCAGGTCGATGTCGTAGGCCGCGTCCCGCTTGCCCGCGTTCACGAAGGCCTGCTCGGCGGACGGGCGGGACACCACCTGCGCCCACAGGCGGAACGCCGGTTCGAGGGCGCCCTCCTCGGGGACGCGGTTGAAGGGGGTGACCTTCCGGTAGTGGCCGTCGTCGTGCGAGACGTACGCACCCGAGCGCAGCAACTTCAGCACCGGCAGGGAGAGTCCGGGGATCCGCGCGAAGGCGTCGGCCACCGCGTCGAACCAGGCGCTGCCGCCCGCGCTGACCACGATCTCGTCCAGGCCGGCCCCGGCGAACCGCCCCGCCTCGTCGAAGCCGGCGGCCAGCGCGACCAGCCGCCGCAGCCAGGCGGCCACCCGCTCCGGATCGGCCCGCGGCACCTCGCCCTCGTAACCGGCGACCCCGGCCAGCCGCAGGGTGGGTACGGCGGCCACCGCGTCGGCGACCGCCGCACACTCCGCCTCCGTGCGCACCCCGGTCCGGGCCCCCTCCCCGGCGGCCAGCTCGACCACCACGTCCACCGGGCGGGCGGCACCCCGCAGTGCCGCGTCCATCAGCTCCGCCCCGCGCACGGAGTCGACGTAACAGACGAAGCGGAAGGACGGGTCGGCGTCCAGCTCGGCGGAGATCCAGCGCAGGGCCGCCGGGTCGACCAGCTCGTTGGCGAGGAACACCCGCTGGACCCCGAACGCCCGCGCCACCCGCACCTGGTGCGGCACCGCGAGCGTGATGCCCCAGGCGCCGTGGTCGAGCTGGCGCCGGAAGAGCTGGGGGGCCATGGAGGTCTTGCCGTGCGGGGCGAAGGCGAGGCCGTGGCGGGCCGCGTACGCCTCCATGAGCCTCAGATTGTGCTCCAGGCGCTCGGCGGACAGGGCGAGGAGCGGGGTCGTGAAACCGTCGGTGAAGAGGTTCCGGCGCTGGGCGGCCAGCTCGCCGACGGTGAGGCCGTCGGCGTCCGGCGGGAGGCCCTTGAAGCGGTGGTCGACGCGTTCCTCGGCCAGGCGGGCGAGCGCTTCGGTGCTCATGAGGCCTCCTGAAATGGTGTGTTGCATTCTGTGCAACGTTCGTTGCGCATATCGCTTACCGCTGTCTAACATCTCGGCCAACGCCGGGTCAACGACGGCCGCCACCCCACCCGGACCGAGGAGCTACGACGATCGTGACCACCACCGGACCCCGCAAGGCCCCCGACGTCGTGGACGTCGTCGCGCTCGGCGAGTCCATGGTCACCTTCCTGCCCACCCGCCCCGGCCGCCTCGCGGACGTGCCGTCCTTCGACCGCGCGATCGGCGGCGCCGAGTCCAACGTGGCCTGTGTGCTGGCGTCCGCCGGACACACCGCGCGCTGGGTCAGCCGGGTCGGCGTGGACGGGTTCGGGGATCACCTGGTCGAGGCGGTCGGGGCGTACGGCGTCGAGGTCACCGCCGTACGGCGGGACCCGGCCCGGCCGACCGGCGTCTACTTCCGCACCGCCGGCGACCGGGGCACCGACGCCCACGAGGTGGCGTACTACCGGGCGGGATCGGCAGCCTCGGCGATGTCGGTGGACAACGTGGACCTCGACGCCGTGCGGGCGGGACGCGTGCTGCACCTGTCCGGGATCACGGGCGCGCTGTCCGGGGAGTGCCTGGAACTGGTGCGGGAACTGACGGCGCCGAGGACCGGCGGACCGCTCGTCTCCTTCGACGTCAATCACCGGCCCGGGCTGTGGGACGGCACGGAGGCGCGGGTGCTGCTGGAGCTGGCCCGGGGCGCGGACATCGTCTTCGTCGGCGAGGACGAGGCGGAGGAGGCGTGGGGTGTCCAGGGCGGCCCGTCCGCGATCCGTGCCGCGCTTCCGGAGCCGGAGGTGCTGGTGGTGAAGCAGGGGGCGCGGGGGGCGACCGCGTTCGTCGGTCCGCCGGCGTGCGTGCCGACCGGGACGGCACCCGCCGGGAAGAGCGGCACCCCGCCGGCGCCGGGCCGCGCGACCCGCCTCCGAGCCGCGACCGCGGGCACCTCACGGCCGGCCACCTTCGTCCCCGCCCTCACGGTCGACGTCGTGGCGACGACCGGTGCCGGCGACGCCTTCGCCGCCGGGTTCCTCTCCGCCACCCTGCGCGGACTCCCCGCCCGCGACCGGCTCCGGCACGGCCACCTCATGGCCGCCGCCGCCCTCACCGTCCCCGGCGACCTCGCCACCCCTCCCTCCCGCGACCACGCCGACCGGCTGGCCGCCCTGGACGAGCAGGCGTGGGGGAGACTTCGACTCGGCCCCGGCTGGACGCACGCCGTTGACTGGGCCGACGAGGAGGTACGTACGCCATGAGTCAGACCGTCGACCGCGCGCTGAGCATCCTGCCGCTGCTCGCCGAGGGCCCCGCCGACCTCGGCCAGGTCGCCGACCGCCTCGGCGTGCACAAATCGACGGCCCTGCGCCTGCTGCGCACGCTCCACGAGCACGGCCTCGTCTACCGCCAGTCCGACCAGCGCTACCGCCTCGGCGCCCGCCTCTTCGCCCTCGCCCAGGAGGCGATGGAGAACCTCGACGTCCGCGAGATCGCCCACCCCCACCTGGCCCGGCTGAACGAGAGCTGCGGGCACACCGTCCACCTCGCCGTGTACGAGGAGGGCGAGGTCCTCTACATCGACAAGGTGGACAGCCGCTACCCCGTGCGCATGTACTCGCGGATCGGCAAACCGGTGGCCATCACCGTCGCGGCCGTGGCGAAACTCCTCCTCGCCGACCTGCCCGAACCCGAGCGCCGCGCCCTCGCCGAGAAGCTCGACTACCCCCTCTACACACCCCGTTCGACCCCCAACGCCGCAGCCTTCCTGCGGGAGCTGGAAAAGGTCCGCGAACAGGGGTGGGCCACCGACCTCGGCGGCCACGAGGAGTCCATCAACTGCGTCGCCGCACCCATCCGGGGCGCCGACGGCCGGGTGGTCGCCGCGATGTCGCTCTCCGCGCCGAACGTCGTCGTCACCGCCGACGAACTCCTCACCCTGCTCCCGCTGGTGCGCCGTACGGCGGACGCGATCAGCGGCGAGTACTCCGGCAGGACACCCGTGTCCGACCCCGTACCCCACCCAGACAGGGACACCGAATGACCGAGAAGACCGCGCTCACCCCGAAGACCCATACCGCGCCGCCGGCGAAGTTCTCGCACGGCGTGCGGAAGGGGAACATCCTCCAGGTCGCCGGGCAGGTCGCCTTCCTCCCGGCCGAGGAGGGCAAGCCCCGCACGCTCGTCGGCCCCGGCCTGCGCGAGCAGACCCTCCAGACCCTCGACAACGTCAAGGCCGTCCTCGACGAGGGCGGTGCCTCCTGGGACGACGTGATGATGATCCGCGTCTACCTCACGGACACCGGCCACTTCGCCGAGATGAACGAGATATACAACGCCTACTTCGAGCGGCAGGGCCTGACCCAGCCGCCCGCCGCCCGTACCACCGTGTACGTCGGCCTGCCCGCCGGGCACCTCATCGAGATCGACGCGCTCGCCGTACTCGGCTGACGCTCCCTCACCATCCGCACGTCGTAACCGGCACGGCACCCCACCACCCCCGGGGAGCCGTGCCGCGATTCCCCCTGCCCGAAAGCATCATGCCCTTAACCAGAGGACCCCCCGATGTCCCATCCGCTCGCCGCAACCGCCCCCGCGACCCCACCCCACACCGGAGGCCTGCTCCTCCTCGTCGACGGCACCACCGGACTGCTGCTGGTCGCCGCCCTCGGTATCGCGCTCCTGCTGTTCCTGATCATCAAGGCGAGACTCCAGCCCTTCGTCGCCCTGCTCGCCGTCTCCATAGCCGTCGGCCTGCTGGCCGGCCTGTCGGTCACCGAACTCTTCGGCACCGTCCAGCGCTCGGACGCCGTCTCCACCATCGAGTCCGGCATGGGCGGCATCCTCGGCCACGTCGCGATCATCATCGGGCTGGGCACCATGCTCGGCGCGATCCTCGAGGTCAGCGGCGGCGCGGAGGTGCTGGCGTCCCGGCTGCTCGGCCTCTTCGGGGAGCGGCGCGCCCCGCTCGCCATGGGCCTGACCGGCCTGATCTTCGGTATCCCGGTCTTCTTCGACGTCGGCATCTTCGTCCTCGCGCCGATCGTCTACGCCGCCGCCAAGCGGTCCGGCAAGTCCATCCTGCTCTACTGCCTGCCCCTGCTCGCGGGCCTGTCGATGACCCACGCCTTCCTGCCGCCGCACCCCGGCCCGGTCGCCGCCGCCGGTCTGCTGCACGTCCAGCTCGGCTGGATCATCCTCATGGGCGTCGTCTGCGGCATACCGGCCGTGCTCGCCGCCTGGGCCTTCTCGGCCTGGATCGGCAGGCGCATCTTCGTCGCCGTACCGCAGGACATGGTCGAGGCCGCGGACGAGGCGAAGCGCGCGGTCGTCGAGGAGCAGCGGCGCGCGGGCGTCGAGCCGCGGGAGGAGCCGGTGCCGCTCGGCACGGTCCTCGGCATCATCGGCACCCCGCTGGTGCTGATCCTCGCCGCCACCTTCTCCTCCGTCGCCCTGGACCCCTCCACCGGCCGCTCGGTCATCGAGTTCTTCGGACACCCCTTCGTCGCCCTCACCATCGCCCTGCTGCTCGCCTACTACCTGCTCGGCATCCGGCGCGGCTGGTCCCGCAAGTCCCTGGAGACGGTGTCGACCGCCTCGCTGAAGCCGGTCGGCAACATCCTGCTGGTGGTCGGCGCGGGCGGTGTCTTCGGCGCGGTCCTCAAGGCCAGCGGTGTCGCCCAGGCCCTGTCGGACACCTTCCACGACGTCGGCCTGCCGATGCTCGTCCTCTCCTACCTGATCTCCGTGGTGCTGCGGGTCGCGCAGGGCTCGGCGACGGTCGCGATCGTGACGACGGCGGGCATCGTGGCGCCCCTGCTGTCCGAGGGCGACCACTCCCAGCCCTTCGTCGCCCTCGTCATCATCGCCATCTCGGCCGGCTCCATCTTCGCCTCGCACGTCAACGACGGGGGCTTCTGGATGGTCGCCAAGTACTTCGGCATCACCGAGCGGGACACGCTGAAGACGTGGACCGTGCTGGAGACGGTGCTGTCGGTGGTGGGGTTCGCGGTGGCAGGGGCGCTGAGCGTGTTCGTGTAGCCGCGGGCAGGATGGTTGTCTGCCTCGGTCCAGTGACCTGCTCCCGCGCGACGGCGACGGCCGGGGCGACGATCTCGCCCTGGCCGCCGAGGCTTGGAACCGTCCCAGTCCCGCGCCTCCGTCATGGCCACCGCCAACGACATCCGCAGCCTGCCGCCCGAACTCCTCCGCGAGGGACGGTACGCGTCATTTCGGACGAGTGACCCGGGCGAACCCGGGTGAATGGTGGGCTGGCTGGTTCCGGCACAGGAATGTCGTCCATACTTCCGCCGTGGAGCAGCGCATAGGTTCGAGCAGCCAGCCCCTGGAGGGCGCCGGATTCGACCCGGCCTTCGTTCCCGGGCTCACCTCGCCTGCGGCGGGGCAGCCGGAGGACGCCAAGCCCGAGGTGACGTCCAGTCCGACGAAGGCGGAGTCGCAGTCGGAGCCGGAGCCGGAGGTTCCGGCGGAGCCCGCCGCCGATGACGCGACCGAGGAGGAGGACGAGACCCCCGAGGGCCCCGTCTTCGAGGCCTCCGACCGCCGCGCGAAGATCGTGGCCGACCACCGGGGTGTCCGTCTCCGCCTCGACGAGGAGGCATGCGAGTTCCGCTGGGACGAGATCGGCGCGGTCGAGACGGAGATCCCCCGCTTCGGCAAGCGGTACACCGTCACGGTGCACACTCCCGACCGCCGCTGGTACCCGATCGAGATCGAGGCGACGGCCAGGAGCCGCTTCAAGGAGTGGGACGAGCAGCTGGACGCGGTGCTGGACGCCTACTTCGAGGAAGACACCGAGCCGATGGAGACCGACTAGCGACCAGGATCTCTCCTAGCTGCAGTACTGGGCTTCCTTCCCGATGGACCGGTACATGCAGTCCGCGTTCTCCAGCAGCTGGAACACCGCGTCCTTGTTGCGCGAGGTCTCCCGCTCGATCACCTCGTCGGGCGGGTAGAACCCACCGCCGAAAGCGGACGTCGGGTACATCTCGAAGGTGTAGTCGAAGATCTTCTGGCTGCCCCACAGGTAGTCGTCGATCGACCCGTCCGTGATGTAGAGGTCGCTGGACTGCTCCGCCGTGTACCCGTTGCTGGCGGCCATCTTCTGTCCCACGGCCTTGAAGGCGGCGGCGTCGTCCGCCGTCATCCCGGTGGCCGTGTCGGAGTACGTGTACCCGAACGGCCACAACACCAGTTCGCTGTACGTGTGGAAGTCGATGCCCGCCTTGATCTGCTGCTTGCCGCCGACGACCCGGCCGCGCACGAAGTCGGCGACCACCTTCACCTCGGGCGCGGACTCGGCTGCGGCCCCCCGGTAGGTCTCGGACGACGTCGACCCCGACGAGCCGCCGCAGCAGCCCCACTTGTAGTTCCAGTTCCGGTTGAGGTCGGTTCCGACGTACGACGACCCGGAGTTGGGCTGCCGGTTCTTCCGCCAGGACCGGTACGACCCGGTGGCGATGTCGTACTCCCCGCCGTCCGGGTTCAGGTCCGGGACGATCCATATCTCCCGGCTGTTGACGATGCCGGTGACCCTGGAGTCGGTCCCGTACCCGGCGCCCAGCTCCCGCAGCAGGTACAGCGCCATCTCCACGGTGAGGTGCTCGCGGGCGTGCTGGTGGAAGGTGAGCAGCACCTCGGGCTCGTTCTCGTCGGTGCCCACGTTGTCGCTCACCTTGATGGCGACGATGTCCCGGCCCTGGTACGACCTGCCGATCACCCGCTTGCTCATGATGCCCGGGTAGGCGGCCAGCCGCTGGTCGATCTCCGTGTTCATCTCGGCGTAGTTGTGGTACTTCGAGTCGGCGGTCGGAAAGTCGTACAGCCGCGCCCCGGACCGCTCCGGCGCCGCCCCCAACGGGGTGACGCTGTAACCGAGTCGGCGCAGCTCACGGATCTGGTCCGCCCGCCCGGAGACGACCACGGTCTCCTCATCGGCCTCGTCGACCGTGACGCCGGCCGCCTGGATGGCGGTACGGGTAACGGGGGTCGTGCTCTGGTGGATCTCGTACTGCCGGATGTCGTCGCCGGAGGGCGCGACCCTCCTGGCGCTGTCGGCGCTGGCGTCGGTGGCCGTCGACCAGACGGGAGCGGCGAGGGCGAGGGCCAGCAGCGCGCCGAGCCCGGCGATACGTCTGCTGCCGCGCGCGCCTGAGCCACGGGTGCGAAGTCGCATGAACTCTCCTTGGGTCTCCAGGAATTCCGGGATCGCCGGAATGTGGGGAGTGGAGCTGGGAGCTGGGGGGTGTGCTTCAGTGCGACGTGCGGGTGGGGTGCGGACCGGGGGCGGGGTCTGCTGTGCGTCCGCTGTGCCGGTCGGCGCTCCATGGTCCAGCGATGTCATGGTCAGGTCAAGTAACGATAAAAGGGTCCGACCGGAAACCGCCGAGTGCGGTCTCCTCGAACGGTGGTCTACGGAACGAGGCTCGGACGGCGCCGCTCGACGCGGTCGAGGTCGCCGCCGAGCAGGTCGGAGTGACTGATGCAGAAGTCCCCGTTGGCCAGTGCCTGCCCGTCGCCGTAGTAACGGCCCACGACCGTGCCGGGAAGGAAGGCGCGCAGGCTGTGCCGCATGCGGGCCGGGTAGGCGACGGGGGCGCCCCAGCCGTCCGGGGCCTGGTCGGTGGAGAACAGCACCCAGTGGTCCACGGGGACGTCGGCGTCGAGATCCGGCGCGCCACCGGTGTGACTGTCCAGGGCCGGCAGGGTCAACTGGTCGGGGTCGTGCGGCGAATACCAGACCAGCAAGGGCTTGGCCCGTTGCGCATCGGCGTTGTCGAAGCAGCAGACGGCGATGGTGTGGTCGGGGAAGTGCTCGGCGTAGAAGCGCAGGAGCTCCGGGTTGAGCCGGGGTCGCCGATGCGGGGGCACTCGATGGAGCGTGGCGGGTATCAAGGTGGGGTCGGAGGCGAGCAGCACGGTGTAGACATCGTGCTCGAAGACCTGCACGGGCTCCGGCCCCGCGCCCATCCACGCGATGCCGTCATCCTCGGCGTCCGTGGCTTCGACGGCGTCGACCATCCGGCGCAGGATGTCGTCGCTGCGTCCGGTGGAGACGAACTGCTGAGGCGCGACCTGCCGCGTGGGCAGGTGCAGCAGCATGGCGTTCGGCCCGTCCGCCAGGTTCACGGCGGTGTTCTGATACCCCATGACATGAATGAGACCGTGCACGGGGTGATGCAGCCGCCCGCAGTACAGGATGGTGCCGGAGAAGGCGGCGTCACCGGTCGAGACGCACATACGGGTCCGCCGCGGAGGGGCTCTGCTTCAGGGCCTCGATGAAGGGGGTGAAGGCGCCGGCCGGGAAGGTGAGGGTGGCTCTGGCCGGGGCCTTGGAGTCGCGGATGGCTATGTGAGTGTCGATCTCAGCGATCTCGACGCAGGTGTTGCCATCGCCTCCGCCGGAGTACGACGACTTCTGCCAGCGGACGGCCTGGGTCATGCGGGTGCCCTCACATTTCCTTCGTCATGCGGTGGATGAAGTTCCGTGACTCCACGGGCTGTAGTGCTGCCTTCCCCACCTTATGGAGCATGGCGCGGAAGCGCGCCAGCTGAGATTCGGCATCGATGAAGGCCGTGCCGTGCGGAGCGTCGCGCAGCACCGTATCCAACTGGGGGAGCGGGCCGCCCACGTACATCATCTCGATCCCCGCCCCGGCGAATCCCTCCTGCGACAACGGGATGACGCGCACCGTGGCGTTTCCGCGCTCGATCGCCCGCAGGACTTCCAGGAGTTGCGCACGGGCGGTACGGCGATCCGACACCAGGATGCGTAGTGCCGCCTCATGGATGATCGTCTCGTACGGGATGGGGACGTCACGCTCCAGTACGAACCTGCGCCTCATCCGGTGCTCGACGCGAGGTCTCAGCTCGCTCTCCGGCAGTTCCGGGACCATGTAGCCGAAGACGGCGCGGGCGTAGTCCGGGGTCTGGAGCAGCCCGGGCACGTGGCTGGTGACGATCTCACGCAGGAACGTGCCGTGATACTCGGTCTCGGCTACATCCAGGAACACCGGCGGGAGCACGCCGCGATACTCCTCCCACCAGCCATGCGTGCGGTCGGTGGCCATCGAGACCAGAGCCTCGATCAATGTTTGGTCGGCACAGGCATAGTGGGCCGCGAGACGTCGTACCCGCTCCTCACTGACGCCCGCGAGACCCGCCTCGACCTGACTCATCTGGGCGGAGGTCGAGCTGAGCAGGGCCGCCACCTCGCGTGCCTTCAGACCGGCCGCCTCCCGCAGCCTGCGCAGCTCGACACCCAGACGCACCTGCCGTGCGGTGGGTTGGCTTCTCGGTGCCACGTGCCCTCCCAGCCCTTAACAGGCTTGCCTGTCTGCCTCGTTCGGGGCCAGGTTACGCGACCGGCTTGCGTGAGCAAAAATTTATGCTCTACGGTCAGTGACGTAGCGCACACACAGCGGAAGCGCACCGCTCCGCCCTGCCATGGCGGCTGCGGCAATGCCACCGCGCGCCGATCACCCTCACCTATTGGGAGTTGACGCATGCCCGAAACCTGGGACTACACCCTCTTCATCCCGAACGACCCCAGAGCCGTCACCGTCTGCCGCCGCACCCTGCGCCTGATCCTCACCCTGCACGGCCTGATCGGCCTGGTCGACACCGCGGAACTCCTCGCGACGGAGCTGGTCTCCAACGCCGTACGACACACCAAGGGACCGGCTGCGCTCCGGGTCCGCCGCACCCCGCAGGGCGTGGTCTGGATCGGGGCCTGGGACTCGGATCCCGAGCCGCCCCCTCCGCCCCGACCGCTGGACCAGGCCGCCGAGCTGGAGGACGGGCGGGGGCTGGGGCTGGTGAGGGCCTGCGCGCAGTACTGGGGCTGGCAGCCGTCGGCGCGGTTCGGGGACCGGGGGAAGTACGTGTGGTGCGAGCTGGAGACGGCGTGAGGCGCTGCACCGGGTCTTCCGGGGACCCGGCTGGGCGGGGTCGGTCACCGGAACGGAACGTTGAGCCAGGGACTGTCGGGCTCGGACATCAGGATGCGATGGGCTGCGACCAGGTCCTGGTGCCAGTTCCAAAAGCGGCAGGCGGCTGACCGAATGATGAAGACGCACGTGGCACCGGGGCTGGCCTGCCCCGTCTCATTATTTTCGCGTCGGAGTCTTTCCGGGATCGGGATCTGCTGGAGACGCAGGATGATGAGCTCGAAATACGAAAGTGCCTTGAGGTAGAATTTAGCGCCGTGGTGTGCCCGTCAGGGCGTCAGTGGATCAGCCGGCCAAGGAGACCATGTTCTCGGCGAATGGCATACGGGGGCGCCGGGGAGGAGCCGCGAGCGGACCCGGGTGTCTCAACATGAGCGCCGCCCCGTTAATGAAACGGGGGGCGGTTGGCCGAGGCTGGGCGAGAAGCAGGAGGAGGTGCATTGGGTCGGGCGTCGGATGAAGCGACACTCTCAGATGAAGTCTGTACTCCCCTGTGATCGCCCGCTGGCCAGACTGAGCCGTGCCGCGCCATCTGAGAACCGATGCAGGCTGCTGTCATTTCTGAGTCGCGGACAGGACGGAATGCAGGTCTTCTCTCAGGAAGAGCGGGAATTCCCGGTGGACCATGAGGCCAACTGCCATACCTGCTCGAATTCTTCTTGGCTGATCAAAGCGGCGGAAAATTCTGGCTGGCTAGCCACATCTTCGATGGCGCCCACGGGGATTTCACTCAAGCCGATTTCTCCAGACTCGTGGAATTTATCAGATTTCAGTATCCGTCCGTCCCGATAAAGCTGGATCTTGCGTACTTCGTACCCATCGCTCCCGATCTCGCTATAAAATGCCGTCGGCTCGGATTCAAAATCGTGCAACCAGTCGACCTTCCAATATTTCATGACTCAGCTCTTTCCGTGACTGACAATGCGACCCGTTACATCGAGCGGCCCCTGGTTGTGTATCACGTAGACGTCAGGTCGCTCAACTGACCGCATGACCTCAAGTCCACGGACGTCTACCTCTATGTAGTGAGTGAACTTGTGCCCGGCCCAGGGTAGGCGGACGAAGGCGTATGAAAGCTGTCCTCGGGTTTTCGTTCCAGGTTGTATGTCGGAAAGATACTGCCCATCCCCGAAGCGTGCATCGTTGACATTGTTTGCTTTCAGGGATGCGCGTAGCTCATTGCTTTCGAGGATCCCGTTGTATCCCTTTTCATTTGTGTAGTGATACAGAGTCCTCAGGTCTTCGTCAGGGACTCTTTCCGTGCGGTGAGGGCATTCTACCGGTGCCAGTCCCAGAGGATCTCCCCACCTGTGAGGATTTGGAACGTAGGTATCCGGATTGGGTGATGGTGCGAGCCCAAAAGGGTCAGGAGTGAGGTATCGGGCGGTTTCAGGGTCGTAGTGGCGGAAGTAGTTGTAGTGCAGGCCGGTTTCGGGGTCGTAGTACTGGCCCGGGAACCGTAAGGGCGTGTAGGCGGTGCTGTTGGCCGCCCACGCCGTTGTCCCCCACAGCCTGCTTCGGGTACGCCAGGCGATGTCACCCTGTTCATCGATGAGTTCGTTCGGCGTGCCGACCAGGTCGGTGACGATGGCGAAGAAGCGGGAGTCGATCTCCTCCTGGGGGGCGTCGGCCGCGGTGATGCGTTCCGTTTGGGACAACGGCCGTAGGCCCTGGTGGTCCCAGGTGAGGGTGACCGGGTTGGGGAGGTCGGGGGACGTGGTGGTCTGTTCGCAGAGGGTGGTGCCGTCCCAGGTGAAGTCCACCCTCTCCAGCACCGTTTCGCCGTCGTCCGCCAGGCGGAGTTTCGCCGTGCGCCGGCCCAGGGGGTCGTACGTGTAGCGCCAGCGGGTGCCGTCGGGGTTCACCACCGAGGTCAGGCGGTCCTCGGCGTTCCATTCGTAGCGCCAGGTGTCCGGTTTGCGGGACAGCCGGGTTTTCTGGCGGAGGGTGATGCGGCCCAGGGCGTCGTGTTCGTAGCGGACGTTGCCGGCTCGGGTGATGCGGGTGCCCACGTAGGAGCGCGCACCCGTTGCCTCGCCGCCCGGGTGGTCCGGCGGCCAGGACGCCTGGGTCTGGTTGCCTGCCTCGTCGTAGGCGTACCGCTCCGTCCAGTTCGCCGCATGGACGGCTGTCACCCGTCCCGTCGTGTCCAGGTCGAAGCGGCGGGAGCCGGTGAGTAGGTCGTCGACGCCGATCAAGTTACCGTCGGCGCGGTACGTGTACGTCCGGTGCTGGACCGTGCGGCCCCCGGCTCCCGTCACGGACTGGGCGGTCAGGCGGCCCAGGACGTCGAAGGTGTGCTGCAACGCGATCGTTCCGCCGATGCGGCGGGTCAGCTCGCGGCCCGCCTCGTCGTACGTGAAGTCGATCGCACGGCCCGAGGCCACCATGCCCGTGCGGCGCCCGCAGGCGTCGTACGACCACGTCGTCCTGGCCCCCATGGGCGTCGTACGGCCCGTCCGGCGGCCCAGCGCGTCGTACGTGTACGTCAGCGTCCGGCCGTCAACCGTCTCCGAGTGCAGCCGGCCGTAGCGGTCTCTCAGCAACGTCAGCGTCGTACCGTCCGGGCCCGTCGCCTGAGCGAGCTGGTCGGTCAGGTCGTAGGCGTGCACCGTGACCTGGCCTGCCGCGTCCTTGCGGAGCACCTGGCCCAGCTCGTTGCGCTCGAAGGACACCGCCTCGCCGAGCGCGTTCCGCCGCCCCGTGAGGCGACCGGCCGCGTCGTACTCGTACGTCAGCGTGCGGTCGTCGAAGTCCGTCTCCGCCACCAGGCGGCCGGCCGCGTCGTACGCGTACGTCCACGTCAGGCCCTGCGGGTTCGTGACCTCCGTCAGGCGCAGTTCCGTGTCGTGGGTGAACTCGTAGCGGACGCCGTCCGGGCCCGTCCGTGCCGCCAGCAGGTCGAAGTGGGTGTACTCGAAGTGGGAGACGCCACCCAGAGGGTCGGTGTGACTGGTGCAGTTGCCCTCGCCGTCGTACGTCCAGGACTCGGTTGTTCCGTCGGCGGCGGTACGGCGGGCCAGGTGGCCCTCCACGGTCCACTCCAGGCGGGTCACCGCCCCTGTCGGGTCTGTGAGTGTGACAGGTCGGCCGAAAGCGTCACGTTCGTAGCGGGTGACCGCGCCGAGCGGGTCTGTGACCTCGATGGGGAGGCCGGCCCGGTCGCAGCGGACCGTCGTCGTGTGGCCGAGGGGGTCGGTGACCGCGGTGAGGTGGCCTGCCTCGTCGTAGGTGAAGCGGGTGGTCTGGCCCGTCGGGGCGGTGACCGACGTCCTGTTGCCACGCTCGTCGTACGTCTGGCGGACGACCGTGCCGTCCGGGTTCACCACCGACACCGGCAGGCGAAGGGCGTTGTACTCGGCCCGCGCCTCGCGGCCGTCCGGGCGAACGACGGATATCAGGTTGCCCGTCTCGTCGTAGCGGAAGGACGTCGTGTGGCCCAGCGGGTCCGTCCGGGACAGCAGGCGGTTGTAACGGTCCCGCTCGAAGAGGGTGACCGCGCCCAGCGGGTCGGTCTCCGCGACCACCTGGCACAGCCCGTTCACGAGGTAGCGGTGCACGTGTCCGGTGCCGGTGGTGGCCGTCGTGGTGCGCAGCCCGGTCTCCGGGTCCCGTTCGCCGTAGTCGAGGCGCAGGCTCATGTGGCCTTCGGCGCCGCCCTCGGCGACGCAGCGGTCGCGGTCGTCGTACTCGTACGTGTAGCCGCGGTCGTTGGTGTCGGTCCAGGAGGTGATGCGGCCCGCTTCGTCGTATGTGAAACGCAGCGGCAGGCCGGAGGAGTTGACGACCTCGGTCAGGTCGCCCGCATCCGAGTAGCCGTACCGGATCAGCTCCTCGTCGCCGCCGTCGGAGGCGGCTCCGACCAGGTGCAGGGCCGTGATCCGGTGGTCCTCGGTCGTGATCCGGACGCGGTGGCCGCCGCTGTGCGCCAGTGCGGCCGGGGCGCCGTCCGTGTCGTACTCGAAGGTGATCCAGTTGCCGTTGCGGTCGTCGACCTGTTCCAGCAGGGCGTGGTCGTCCGCGTGTGCGGTGAAGTGCCAGACCCGGCCTGTGGGCGGGTCGGACACGGTGTAGCCCTCCCGCTCCGCCCGCAGTGGCCAGCGCGGACCCTCCGTCGGCAGCGTCGCCTCGCCGGGCCTCGGGTGGGGATAGACCAGGATCAGTCCGTCCTCGTGGACGAACACGATGCGCTCGGCCTCGATCTCCAGGCGCTGATCGGCCGTGGACGACCACGAGGGGCCGAACCAGCGGCCGGCGCGATAGCCGGACTCCGCGCGGCGCTTGAACACCAGCGGCAGCACGCCGGGCAGGGCGAGGTCGGTCTGCGGGAGGTACATCTTGCCCGTGGCCAGGTCGACGGGGTCGGTGGGGTCGTGGTGAGCGGCCGGGCTGTTGTTGCTGTGGCCACCCGGTTCGCCGCCGTCGACGTGATCGCCACCCGTGCCGAGCCCGGTCGCCCGGGCAAGCGCGTTCGGCCCGTCGAGACGTCGTGCCAACGCCCCGCCCGCGCCACGCAGCGTCGCCCCGCCCACCGCACCGGGCGCGAAATACCCCAACATCCGCATCGGATCCTTCTCGAACTCGTCCCAGGTGTCGGAGACGCCCTGGTAGACGTTCTTCGAGAAGGCAACGGGGTCCTTCGCCGCCGTGATGCCGCCGTCGAGGGCCATCGCCCCGTCGTGGAGATAGGAGCCCGGCTCCCTCAGCAGACGGCCGGGGTCGACCGTGAGGGCGAAGTCGGTGACGTCCTTCACGGCCTCCTTCACGCCACCCCTGAACCGGGCCCAGCCGCTCGGCCGCTTCGGCGCGTTCTCTGCCGCCTTGTGCAGCGAGCGCTTGGCGGCACTCGCGGCGTCCTCGACATCGCCCTGCGCGGACTGGATCATCCCGACGAGCTCGGTCATCAACGTCGTTCCGGGGTCGTCCTCGGGCGGCTTGGCCGCCGTTGTGTCGCCGGACTTCACCGCCGCGTTGTAGTCGTCCACAGCCTTCGCGTACATGCGCGACAACTCGCGCGCCGCGGGGGCCTCGTGCTCGATGATCCGTTGGGTCAGACGCTGGGCGTCGTCGAGGACGTCCCGGTAGGCCAGCACCGCCAGGCTGGCCGTCACGAACGCGTCCAGCGCCTCGTCGAGCTCCTTCGGCAGCCGTTTGACGACCTCCCTGAACGTTTCGGCTGCCTCGCCCTGCCAGGAGTCGGTGTTCAGCTTGCGCAGCCGTTCCGCGCCCGCGCCGAAGCGGGCCGCCGCGCCGGCCAGCTTCTTGATGAGCTGGTCCAGTTCGGTCGGCTTGCCCGGCACCCAGTCCTGGACCGTGTCCTCCGCGGTGATCCACAACCTGCGGAAGAAATGTTTCCCCGTCATCGCGTGACTGCCCTACTCCTGGCCCGGACCCTGGTCCTGAGCCTGCTGCGGGCTGTCGACGCGCTCACTGAACTGTTGCTGTTTGCCCGTGATGCCGTACCCCTCCAGCCACGTCGTCACGGGGTGGTCGTCCTTGTACTCCTTCTCCAGCCTGACCATCATGATTTCGTACGCCACCTTCGTCTCGGTGACGAGAAACGTGTTGATCGTCGAGCTCAGAGCGGAGACGATCACGTCCGCGTCATCGGCGATGCAACCGAGGCCGTGGCACCACTTGTCGAGGAAGGTGTTGACCGCGTCCGTCACGTCGTTCGCGCCGGTCTTGTCGAGAGTGTTCAGCGCGGCGAACTCGAAGCGCTCTTCCGCCCGGTCGCCGGCGAGCTTCCGGGCCGCCGCGGTCGACTCCTCCAGCGGCTGGGCGATCGACTCCAGGAACTGCACTTCGTACTTGAATTCGCCGCCGTCCGCGCCTTTGGGAATGAGCCAGCCCTGACCGCCGCTCACGACACCTTCCCCCGATTCACTTGATTCCGATACGAGATGCGCAGCACCGGCTCGACCCCGGTGGCCGCCGACGCCAGCCGCACAGCGTGCTCCGCGGCCGGATCCAGCCATACGTCGAGCCCCGTCGGCAGCAGATCGAGCACGTCGGCACCGGTGGTCGAGAACCAGGCGCCCTCGCCCGCGAACAGCGAGAACTGCTCCAGCGACGAGAAGACGGGCACCAACCGGGCCGCCGGGGGCGTCGGTTCTTTCGGCAGCGTCCCGTCGACCAAGTCCAGGAGCCGGGAGCGGGGCCCCGGACCGCCGTCCCCCGCCACGGCCTCCGGCACTGTCACTGCCAAGAACCCTGGTTCTTGAGGGCGTTCGCAGTACACCCGGGCCCGGAGGAATGCGTTGAAGACGTCCTGCGGCGGAGCGTGTCCCTCCCGCGCCCGCCGCACGACGTCGACCAGGTCGACGGCATCCCCCTCCGTACGCATGTTCCCAAACATCACACGAGGCGGTTACGGATTGCAATGCGGCATCACGCCACCACCCGCACGGCGCTACGGCAACCCGTGCACATGCGCCCCGACCGCGCTCGACCAAGCGTTCCCCGACGCCGCGTCCCAGTTGGTGGACCAGGTCATCGCGCCCCGGAGGGCGGGATAGGTCTTGGAGGGCTTGAAGGAACCGCAGCCGGTGCCCTTGGTCAGGCAGTCCAGCGCGTTGTTCACCACCGTCGGCGAGACGTACCCGCTGCCCGCCGCGCGGGTCGAGGCCGGGAGGCCGAGGCCCACCTGGGAGGGGGACAGGCCGCCCTCCAGTTGGATGCAGGCGAGGGCGGTCAGGAAGTCCACCGAGCCCTGGCTGTACACCTTGCCGTCGCAGCCCAGCATCGAACCGCTGTTGTAGTACTGCATGTTGACCACCGTGAGGATGTCCTTCACGTTCAGGGCGGTCTGGAAGTAGGCGTTCGAGGTGGACTGCATGTCGATCGTCTGCGGTGCCATGGTGAGGACGAGCGACGCGCCCGCCTTCGACGCCAGTGCCCGCAGCGCCTGGCTCATGTACGTCGCGTTGAGGCCGTTCTCCAGGTCGATGTCGACGCCGTCGAAGCCGTACGTCTGCATCAGGGAGTACACCGAGTCGGCGAAGTTGGCCGCCGAAGCCGAGTCGCTCACCGACACCGTGCCGTTCTGGCCGCCGACCGAGACGATGACCTTCTGCCCGGCGGCCTGCTTGGCCCGGATGTCTGCCTTGAACTGGTCGACCGTGTAGCCGCCGAGCCCCGCCGAGTCGAGGTTGAAGGTCACCGCGCCCGGCGTCGACGTCGCGTCCGCGAAGGCCACCGCGATGATGTCGTAGGCGGAGGGGACGTCGGAGAGCTTCTGGACCGTGGCCCCGTTGTTGAAGTTCTGCCAGTACCCCGTCACCGCGTGCTTCGGCAGAGTGCCCCCGCCACCTCCCCCGCCCGACGCCGCCGTCGTGGCCGTCACCGCCGCCGACTTCGCCGACTCGCCCGCCGAGTTGGTCGCCGTGACCTGGAAGGAGTAGGAGGTCGAAGCCGCGAGGCCGGTCACCGTCGCCGACGTCCCCGACACCGACGCCACCTTCGTACCGCCCCGGTAGACGTTGTAGCCGGTGGCCCCCGTCACCCCCGACCACGCGAGGGACACCGACGAGGACGTGGTACCCGACACGCTCAGGCCGCCCGGCGCGGCCGGGACCGTCGGGGCCGGGTCGCCGCCTCCGCCGCCGTCGGGGCCGTGGACCGAGACGTCGTCGGCGTAGTACGCGGCCTGGCCGTACCAGCCGTGGGTGTAGACGGTGACCGAGGTCGTCGACGCGCCCGTGGTGAACGTCGTCGACAGCTGCTTCCACGACGTCGAGTCCGGGGTCCAGGCCGACACGTCCGTCGTGCCCGTGCCGGTCACGCCCAGATAGGTGTAGCCGCCCTGCGCCCACGCGCTCAGGGTGTACGTCGAGTTCGGCTTCACCGCCACGGTCTGGGTGCACCGGGCGTTGTCCTGCCCGGCCGGCGTCGCCTTCAGCGCGGCCGTGCCGCCGTGTACGGGGGAGGTGACCGTCGTACCGCTGTTCGCGGAACAGGTCCAGTTGCTCAGGCCGGACTCGAAGCCGGCGTTCTTGACGTTGTTCACGTCCGCCGCGGACGCGGGGGTGGCGGTGAGGCCCGCGAGGGAGACGGCCAGGGCGAGGGTGCCGCAGGCGCCCCAACGGATGGGTCGGCTGGGTCTGGTAACGGGAGGCATGGACTCCAAGTTGGTCCAGACCAATATGACTGTCAATAGGTCCAGACCAAATCGAGGGCGGGCGGGATGCTCAACACATCCCGATTTGACCGGTGTTGCGCAACGGCAGTTCCTGCCCGGCTGCCCAAACGCTGTTCTCCGGCCAGAGCGGCGTGGTTACAGTGCTCACGTAGTCACGCAATGAAGTCGTCTCGGCGCAGGGGAGTAACAGTCGCCCGGGCCGACGGGTGTGAAGAGCGGGGAGCTGCGCGTGCCAACTGCCATTGCCGTGACCAGCGCCGACATGGCGCTGCCGCCGCAGGACGAGCGGACCGTGCCCGCCGTCGTGCTCCGGGACCTGGACCAGCGACCGCTCGAGCAGGCCCTGGCCGAACTCCAGGCGCTCGTCGAGCAGCACGGGCACGTCATCGTCGTGTCGTCGCGGGCCGCGCCCGAAGGGGTGACCCGGCGGCTGCACACCCTCCGCTCCCTCATGGAGAGCGACCGCATCGCCCTGTTCCGGCCCGAACTGCCGCCCCTCGGCATCGCCGTCCTCGCCCGCCAGCTGCGGCAGCTGGCCTCCTGCGACCTCAGCCCGGGGGTGCTCGCCTCCGCCGGCCGGCTGCTCACCCACTACATCCACGCCGGCGCGGTTCTCGGCTCGGTCGCCAAGCTGGACCGCGTTCCGGTCGGCCTGAAGGCGCACGCCAAGTCCTGGGTGCCCGGCAGTCAGTTCGCGGTCGTCGCCCACCCCGAGCCGCAGTTGGCCCGGGTCGGGCCCGACGCCACCCTCACCGGCCCGGAGTTCAGCACCTGGATGCTTGTCGCCAAGGGGCAGTTCCAGTCCGAGTGGGCCGGGAGCGCGCTGGGCAGGTCCTGGGGTGTGCACGGGATGCGCGAGGTGCCGCTGCCCGCCGAGTCACCGGGCTGGTGGGGGACCGGGAAGGTGGTCGAGTTCTGCAGCTATCTCGCCGATCTGTCCGTTCTCTACCAACTGGTCACCTCGGTCCGGCAGAACAGCTGTCACTGGTGCGGCATCGACGTCATCGGTGACCGCTGCGTCTTCTGCTCCGCCACCCCGCCCGTGTACGAGGCACCCGCCCCCCGGGCGCTCGCACAACGCACGCCCGCCTGACAGGCAACCCGTACCGCCCCGCTCAGCCCCTCGACCCCGCTCGACCGATTCCCCCAATGAGGTTGCACGGTTGATGAACTCCCGTCAGCGCCGCGGCGTGATACTCCTGATCCTGTCGGTCCTGTGCGCTCTCGGCGCGTTCGCCGGCGTGCTCTCCGTCATCGATGACGTGCAGTCCAAGGTCGGGCCCGAGGTCACCGCGTACCGGGTCCGGTCCGAGGTGGCGCCTTACACGACCCTGAACGCGGGGCAGTTCGAGAAGGTCAAGATGCCCGAGCGGTGGCTGTCGCCCAACGCGGTCACCAGCCTCCGCGAGATCCAGGGCAAGATCGCCGTGACCACCCTGCGCAAGGGCTCCCTGCTCCAGACCGACATGATCGTCGACCAGCCCGCGCTCCGGGCGGGCCAGCAGGAGGTCGCGATCATGATCGACGCGGCCACCGGGGTCGCCGGCAAGATCACCCCCGGCTCCCGGGTCAACGTCTACGCCACCTTCGAGGGCAAGAAGGAGAGCGACCCCGACCAGTCGAAGATCATCGTGACCAACGCCCGGGTCCTCGACGTCGGCAGACTGACCTCCCTGGAGCCCGACGACAAGAACCAGCAGCCCACCGACGCCGTCCCGATCACCTTCGCGCTGTCCACCGTCGACGCCCAGCGCATCACGTACGCCGAGTCGTTCGCCCAGCGGGTCCGGCTCGCCCTGGTGGCCCCCGGCGGCGAGACCACCGTCCCCGACAAGGACCGCACGTACGAACTCGCGACGGACAAGTGAGAGGCGGCCCGCATGCCCACCAGGATCCTCCCGGCGGTCGGTGACGCGGACGCCGTCCGGACCCTCACCACCCTGCTCAGCCAGCTCCCGGACGCCGAACCCGTCCCACCGGTGGCCGACTCCACCCAGCTCGTCGACACCCTGGCCCGCCTCGCCGCCGAATCCGTCGACGAGCTGCCCGAGGTCGTCGTCGTACACGAGCGGATCGGCCCGGTTCCGGCACTGGAGCTGATCCGCGAAGTCGCCCTGCGCTTCCCGGCCGTCGGCGTCATCCTCGTCACCTCCGACGCCGGCCCCGGCCTGTTCGCCGCCGCCATGGACTCCGGCGCCCGCGGCCTGGTCACCCTCCCGCTCGGCTACGAGGAACTGGCCATGCGGGTCCAGGCCGTCGCCCAGTGGTCCGTCGGCGTACGACGCCATCTCGGCCACGGCCCCGACGTGCTCGGCGGCGCCGGCGGCACCGTCGTCACGGTCAGCGGCGCCAAAGGAGGCGTCGGCGCCACCCTCGCCGCCATCCAGGTCGCCCTCGCGGCCCAGGCGTCCGGCCGCCCCACCGCGCTCGTCGACATGGACCTGCAGACCGGCGACATCGCCTCCTACCTGGACATCCAGTTCCGTCGCTCGGTCGTCGACCTGGCGACCATCACGGACATCTCCCCGCGCGTCATCGCCGACGCCGTCTTCCGCCACGACACCGGTCTCGCCCTGCTGCTCGCCCCCGGCGAGGGCGAACGCGGAGAGGAGGTCACCGACCGCGCCGCCCGCCAGATCGTCAGCGCCCTGCGCTCGCGCTACGAGGTCGTCGTCGTCGACTGCGGAGCGCAGCTCAGCGGCGCCGGCGCGGCCGCCGTGGAGATGGCCGACACCGCGCTGCTCGTGACCACCCCGGACGTGGTCGCCGTCCGCGCCGCCAAACGCACGGTACGGATGTGGGACCGGCTGCAGATCCGCAAGGCCGAGGAGACCACGGTCGTCGTCAACCGCCACACACGCGGTACGGAGATCCAGCCGCCGCTCATCCAGCGCATCACCGGCACCGCGCTGGCCCGCACGGCCGTCCCCGCCAACTTCAGGGAACTCCAGGCCGCCGTGGACGCCGGGCGCGTCCACGAACTCGACGCCAAGAGCACGGTGAAGCAGGCCCTGTGGGCCCTCGCGGGGGAGCTGGGCCTGGTCAGAGCGCCGGACGGCGCCCGGCGCTCCCGGGCGCGCAACGACCGGGGACCGGTGGGCCTCCGGCGCCGGAGGGAGGCGGGCGGGTGAGACGACCGGAGGGCGATCGGGGCCAGGTCAGTATCGAGTTCCTCGGCATGACACCGCTGATCCTGCTGACGCTGGTGCTGATGTGGCAGTGCGTGCTCGTGGGGTACACCTTCACGCTCGCCGGGAATGCTGCGGACGAGGCGGCCCGGGCGGGGACGGCGGCGCCGCCGGCGGGATCCCGCCAGAGCGCCTGTGAGCAGGCGGGCCTGAAGCACCTGTCGGCGGCATGGAGGGGGGACGCGTCGGTGAAGTGCAGCCCGGCCGGTTATGTGACCGCCGACGTCGAGATCAAGGTTCCCGTGCTCTTCCCGGGCCTGATCTCCTTCCCCGTCACGGTGCACGGCCACGCGGGCACCGTGGAGGAGGTGAAGCGCTGAGATGCCGTACGACCGCCAGGGCCGCCGCGACCGGGGGCAGGTCGCCATCGAGTACCTCGGGTTCATCCCCATCCTGCTCCTCGTCGCCATGGCCGGCATCCAGATCGGGGCGGTCGCCTATTCCGCCGAGCAGGCGGGCACGGCGGCCAGGGCGGGAGCCCGCGCCGCCTCGTTGCGGCAGGACGTCGGACAGGCGTGCAGGGACGCGGTCAGCGGTGGGCTCACCGTGGGGTGCGTGTCCTCGGAGCAGGGCGAGACGGTCACCGTCACCGCCACCGTCCACATCCCCAAGATCGTCTGGGACCTCGGTGACGCCCACAAGTCCGCCACCATGCCGATCGACCACTGACCGAGGAGCACCCACCCATGAGTCTCCGCGCACGCATCAGCACCCCCGAGGAGCACGGCAGCCGGGGCGAGGACGGCCACCTGGTCGCCTCCTACCGGGCCAAGCTCCTGGAGGAGATCGACCTCGCGGAGATGAGTTCGCTGGCAGCCGCCGAGCGCAGGGCCCGCCTGGAGCGGGTGCTCGGGCACATCATCAGCCGCGAGGGACCGGTCCTGTCGACGGTGGAGCGCTCCCAGCTGATCCGCCGGGTGGTCGACGAGGCGCTGGGCCTCGGCATCCTCGAACCCCTCCTCGAAGACGCGTCCATCACGGAGATCATGGTGAACGGCCCGGACGCGATCTTCGTCGAACGCGGCGGCCGGGTCGAGCAGTTGCCGATCCGCTTTGTCTCCCAGGACCAGCTGATGCAGACGATCGAGCGGATCGTGTCGACCGTCAACCGCCGGGTGGACGAGTCGAACCCGATGGTCGACGCCCGCCTTCCCTCCGGCGAGCGCGTGAACGTCATCATCCCGCCGCTGTCGCTGACCGGCCCCACCCTCACCATCCGGCGCTTCCCGCGCTCCTTCACCCTCCAGGAGCTGATCGGCCTCGGCTCGCTGGACGAGCACATGGTGTTCCTGCTGGCGGGCCTGGTGCAGGCGAAGTTCAACATCATCGTCTCCGGCGCCACCGGCACCGGCAAGACGACCCTGCTCAACGCCCTGTCCGGCCTGATCCCGGCGCACGAGCGCATCATCACCATCGAGGACTCGGCCGAACTCCAGCTCCAGCAGTCGCACGTGGTCCGCCTGGAGTCCCGCCCGCCGAACGTCGAGGGCAAGGGCCAGGTCACCATCCGGGACCTGGTCCGCAACTCCCTGCGGATGCGCCCCGACCGGATCGTGGTCGGCGAGGTCCGCGGCGGCGAGTCCCTCGACATGCTCCAGGCGATGTCGACGGGCCACGACGGCTCCCTCGCCACCGTGCACGCCAACAGCGCCGAGGACGCGCTCACCCGCCTCCAGACCCTCGCCTCCATGTCCGACGTGGAGGTCCCCTTCGTCGCGCTGCACGACCAGATCAACAGCGCCGTCGACGTCATCGTCCAGCTCACCCGCTTCGCCGACGGCGCCCGCCGCATCACCGAGATCGCCCTGCTGGACAGCCACGGCGGCGAACCGTACCGCCTGGCCACGGTGGCCCGTTTCGACGCGCGGCCCATGACCCCCGACGGCCGGGTGTACGGCACCTTCCAGTACTTCCCGCTGCCGCGCCGCACCGCCGACCGCCTCTACATGGCGAGCCAGCCGATACCCCAGGCCTTCGGCGTCGCCCGCACGCTGGACCAGCTCACCACCCGAGAAGCCAGGTAGGTAGGCCCATGGATCTCCACACCCTCGTCACCCTCACCACGGGCCTCACCCTGCTGACCGGTGTCCTGACCGTGCTCGGCCTGCACGCCTACGCCACCGGCCGGGCCCAGCGGGCGGAACTGGTGGAGCGGCTGACGCACACCGGCCAGATCCCGGTCACCGGCCGCCGGCGCCGCTTCCGCAACCTGGACCGCAGGCTGCGCGGCACCCGGTTCGGCAGGAAGCTGGAAATGCGTCTGGCGGCGACCGGCCTGGACGTCACCCCTGGCGAGTTCTTCGCGTACATGCTCGCCACGGTGGCCGCCCTCTGGCTGATCGGCCAGGCCACCCTGGCCCCCTTCTTCGGCCCGCTGGCCGGGCTGCTGGGGATCTGGGCCGCGTGGCAGTTCCTCAACTGGCAGCGCCAGAAACGCATCGAGCGCTTCATCAACCAACTCCCCGAACTGGCCCGCATCCTGGCCAACGCCACCCAGGCAGGACTCGCCCTGCGCACCGCCATCGGCATGGCCGCGGAGGAGCTGGAGGCCCCGGCGGGCGAGGAACTCGCCAAGGTCGCCGACCAGTTGGCGATCGGCCACTCGATGGACGACGCCCTCGGTGAACTCGCCGACCGCCTCCCCTCCCGCGAGCTGGTCGTCCTCGTCACGACGCTGGTCCTGTCCAACCGGGCGGGCGGCCAGGTGGTCAGCGCGCTCCGGAACCTGACCGAGACGCTGGAGGAGCGCAAGGAGACCCGCCGCGAGGTCCGCACCCAGCTCTCCCAGGTGACCATGACCTCGTACGCCGTCCCCGTCCTCGGCATCGGCGCCCTGTTCCTGATGAACGGCGTCAAGGACGGCGCCCTGGACCGCATGACCGGCTCGCCGGTCGGCCAGGCCTGCGTGCTCATCGCCTTCGCCCTGTACGCGATCGGCTTCGTCCTGATCCGCCGCATGAGCCGAATCGACGTGTGAGGGGATGACCGTCGACATGGGCCTCCTCCTCGCACTCCTCATGGGCCTGAGCGTCCTGGGCGTCTTCACCGGCATCCGCATGTACCGCGCGGACGCCGAACTGCCCGGCGACCTCGCGCTGGCCCTGGAGGTGGGCGCGACCCGCACCGGCGCCGCGAACTCCCTCATCGACCGCATGGGCATGCGCTACGCCCCCACGGTCCTGCGCGTGATGGGCCCCAGGCAGGTCGCCAGGTACCGCCGCAAGATCGACCTCGCGGGCAACCCCGGCGGCCTGACCATCGACCGCTACGCGGCGCGCAGGGCGGTGTACGGGGCTCTGGGCGGCGTCGGCTTCCTGGTGATGCTGATGCGCGGCAACTGGTTCGTGGCCCTGCTTCTGCTGGCCTTCGGCGCGTTCTGGACGGAGGTCGGTATCTGGTCGGCGATCCGTATCCGCAAGGACGTCATCGAGCGGACCCTCCCGGACTTCCTGGACGTGCTCGCGGTCGTGGTGAGCGCGGGGCTGGGCTTCCGCCAGGCCCTGGACCGCGTGGCCTCCCGGTACGAGGGCCCCTGGGCGGACGAACTCCGCATCACCCTCCGCCAGATGGACCTCGGCGTGAGCCGCCGCGAGGCCTTCGCCGAACTGCGCCGCCGCAACGACTCCGAACAGGTCGCGATGTTCGTCACGGCGTTGCAGCAGGGCGAGGAACTGGGCGCGCCCATCGTCGACACCCTGGTCGCCCTCGCCAAGGACATGCGCCGCACGGACGCCCAGAACGCCCGCCGCAAGGCCGCCCGCGCGGTCCCCCGGGCCACCCTGATGATCACCACGTTCATGGTCCCGGCCACCATGCTCCTCCTCGCCGCGGGCCTGCTCCTGGGCTCCGGGGTGGACTTCGGCTCGATCACCGGGAAGTAGGCGGGGCGGGGTGATGGCGATGGCGACGAGGCGCACGGCGCCGGCGAGCACGGTTCCGGAGGCCGCCGACGGCGATTGGGCCCCACAGGGGCCGTCCGCACCCGACAACGAAAGCAGCACGGGTGGTGCGGATGGAAACCCGCATCCGGCCGAAGGCCGGATGCCCCCCCACTCACCCACACCCGAGAAACTACAGCTACGCGCCCTACAGGCGATGTGCCGCCAGGTGTTCGGCTTCCGCCTGGCCATGATCGCCCTGGCCGCCCCCGCCGCCCTCCTCAACGCCGCCCCCGGCCTCGGCGCCCGCCTGGTGGGCGCCGCGGTGGTGGTCACCTTCATGGCCTCGTACGTCCTGTTCAGGGACTGGGAACGCTTCGGCCCCCTCCTCCTCCGCCACCCCACCCTCCTCGCGGCGGACACCCTCTTCGGCTCCCTGCTCCTCGTCTCGGCCGGCCCGGACACCACACTCGCGTACGTCAGCGTCTGCACCCCCCTCCTCGCGGGCCTGGTCTACAGCTGGCGGGGAGCGGCGTGCTTCGCCTCTCTGCAGGCCCTGATCCTGCTCCTGGTCCACGCCACGCTGAAGGCGGACCACGAAGCGGAGCTGGCCGAGTCGTTGCTGCTGCCCGGCCTCTGCGTCATCACGGGCGCCCTCGGCTCGACACTCCGCAACCTGATGCTCCGCTTCGGCGCGGCCACCTGGGCCCTGACGACGACCCAGGCCCGCCTGGCGGTAACAGAGGCCGTAGGCGCCGAACGAGCGCGCCTGGCCCGCGAGATGCACGACTCGGTGACCAAGACGCTCTACGGTGTGGCCCTGGCCGCGGACGGCCTGGCGGCCTCGGCGACGGCGGACCGCAGGGACCCCGCCGCGCTCCGCGAGCAGGCGGAACTGGTGGCCCGCTCGGCACGCAGGGCGGCGACCGAGGCCAGGGAACTCCTCACCGACCTCCGCCGCCAGACCGACCCCGCCCACGGCACGGACGTCCTGACGGAACTCGCGGCCCGGACACGGGACTTCGCGGCCCGCACAGGGGTCCGGGCGACGTACCACCCCCCGGGTGAGGACGAACTCCCACCCATCCCCCCGGCGGTGGCCCGCCAACTCCTCACGATCGCCTCGGAGGCGATGGAGAACGCCCACCGCCACGGCGCGCCCACGCACGTGGAAGTCCGCGCGGGAGCAGACGGCGACATCCTCCGCCTCACCATCTACGACGACGGCTGCGGCCTCCCCCCGGACACGACCCTCGAACACCTCCGCCACACCGGCCACTTCGGCCTGCTCGGCATGGTGGAACGGGCGGCCTCGGTAGGCGCCCGCATCCGCATCGGCCGAGGCGGCCACCCCAAGGGTACGGAGGTCCGCCTGGAACTCCCGCTGGCGGCCCTGACTCCCGCAACGCCCTGTCATCCCCAGGAACCATGAGAGGAGGCACCCCGATGTCACCCACCGCACCGCTCCGGATCGTGGTAGCCGACGACAACCCGGTGGTCCGAGCCGGCCTGACCGCCCTCCTCGCCGGCCGCGAGGACACCACGGTGGTCGCCGAGGCCGCCAACGGCCGCGAGGCCTGCGACGCGGCCCGCCACCACCGCCCCGACGTCATCCTCCTCGACGTCCGCATGCCCGGCATGGACGGCCTCTCGGCCCTTCCCCACCTCGTGCCGCTGGCCCCGGTCATGATGCTCACGTACAGCCACGAGTCCCAGACAGTCCGGGAGGCGGTACGGCTGGGCGCGGGCGGCTACCTGGTGCACGGCGAGTTCACCGTGGAGCAGCTGGTGACGGCGGTCAGGGACATCAGAGCGGGGAGGCCACACTTCACGCGGACGGCGGCGGACGCACTGTCACGGCAACCGCGCCGACACCACGCAACTGCACATGCAACCCCGCAACGTCCTGTATCCGCAAGGAAAATTTCTTCGTCCCGCCTTTCGCAACTGCAATCCAATATGGGACAGTCAATGAGGTCGCGGTTCCGACTGAGCACGAGGGAGGCGGAGATCATGGACCTCATCGCCACCGGCATGAACAACCAGCAGATCGCCGCCACCTGCTTCATCAGCGAGAAGACGGTCAAGAACCACATCAACCGCATCTTCGCCAAGCTCCACAGCACCAGCCGCTCCCAGGCCGCGGCCAAGTGGCTGGGGGTGGCGTGAAGTGCCCCGGGATTGGGCCCTGGGGCCCTGGGGAGACCGGGGTGTCCGGCCGTACGGTGCCCAGGTCGGAAGCGAACCCGGAAGGGAACACCATGAGCGACCTGATGCTGAAGACGGCCGTGGCGACCAAGGTTCGCGTGAGCGGCTGGAAGAACACGACGGCCGAGGCGATGCGGCGACGGGCGGGGGACCGGGGGCAGACGGCGGTCGAGTATCTGGGGATCATTGCGGTGGTGGTGGCGATCGTGTTGGCGATCACGGGTACGGACATCGGCAAGACGATCCTCGACAAGATCAAGGCGAAGATCACCGAAATCACCTGATGCCTCGGCGCAGGTTCAGCGACGCAGGGCAGGCCTTCCCCATCTACATCACGGTGGTGGCGGGCCTGCTCTTTCTCGCGTTCGCCTACCTCGCGGTGGGCCAGGCCGCGGTGAATCGCAACGGTGCCCAGACAGCTGCGGACGCAGCGGCTCTGGCAGCGGCCCAGAACACACGGGACCAGTTGGCGGGGAAGTGGGTGGAGGCCGTACTCGATCCGACCAAATGGCAGGACATCTTCGACGGGAATGTAGCGGTCGACTCCTCCTGCTGGCGGGCCTATCAACTCGCCTCGCAGAACGACGCACACGTAGAGGGCGGCTGCCCGCCAGCGGGGCCGCTGGGCGTCACGATCCAGGTCAAGTCGAACAAGCCGGTCGGAGATTCCGTTGTCCCAGGTACCGAGCGTGTATACGCAGAGGCGTCCGCCACGGCCGTGATCGAGTCGCTCTGCACGTTCCCGCCACTCGGCGACGACGCCGGGGACAAAGCGCTGCCGCGACTCACCTGCAAGGACAGGAGCGGGGACAGGAACTGGGACCTCAACCCAGACGATCTCACGGATCTCCCGGGGCCCGAGGATCTCTTTGATGTCCACCTGGCCGACTGACCAAGCGAACGATGAGTGAAGAGGGACGCAGAGCGATGAGCATTCGGTTCACTGCGAAGGCCCGCAGGGGGATGGTCGCAATGACCGTCGCGACCGGTCTGGCCATCGGTGTGGCTGGTTGTGGCGGTGGTGGTAGCGACGACAAGAAGCCGGAGACATCTGCTTCAGCTTCCAAGGGCAGTGGATCCGAGCCGAGTGCTCAGGAAGGCCAGTCGGACGACCCCTTGGCCGAGCTTCGGGGTCCGGACGGGCTGAATCTGAAGATCACCTCGGCCGAGCGGGACGCCGGTGGCTTCGTCACCGTCAATGCCGAGCTGAAGAACGACGGTAGTAAGGACGCCGTGCTGTCGTCCCAGCTCACCGGTAACGAAACCGAGATCATGAAGAACGGCCAGTCCTTCGGCGGTGCCTCTCTCGTCGACTCCAAGGGGAAGAAGCGCTACTACGTCCTCCGGGACACGGACGGACGCCCGCTCACCACTACCGGTGTGCAGACGATCAAGGGTGGGGACTCCGTTCCCATCTTCATGCAATTCCCAGCACCTCCGGCGGGCGCGAGTGAGGTCACCTTCCAGTTGCCGACGTTCCCCTCCGCCACCATCCAGATCTCCGGGTGAGGCCACCGTGACCACAGCCCGTAGCCTCCCCATGGCCGTAACCACAGCCACCTTCCTCCTCGCCTCGACCCTCTACGGCACCGCGGCCCACGCCGATGACACCGACCCCAGCGTCCCGCCAGGAACCGAACCGTCCGCCACCGCCCCCGTGAAGATCGACCCCACCGACCCGGACCTGAAACTCCCCGAGGGAGCCACCCTCGCCGACCTCAAGGTCCTGGACATCAAGTCGGTCGTGGAGGACCAGAGCGGAGACGAACGCCGCGAGGACACCAACGCGGACGTGAAGTTCGCCCTCCAGGCAGAGGTGCTGTTCAGCAAGGACAGCGCCAAGCTGAGCGACGAGGCGAAGGCCCGCATCGCCGGTATCGCGGAGGAGATCAAGAAACAGAACGCGACGCAGGTCAGGGTCTTCGGCTTCACGGACAACCTGGGCTCCTCCGCCCACGGCGACGTCCTGTCCAGGCAGCGGGCCAACGCCGTCCAGGCGCTCCTGGACCAGGACCTGAACGACGCGAACATCACCTTCGAGGTACGGGGCTACGGCGAGCAGTACCCGATCGCGGACAACTCGACGGAGGAGGGCCGCAGGAAGAACCGCCGGGTGGAGGTCACCTTCCCGCGCTCGGAAAGCTGAAGCGGCCTACTGGCCGGTCTCGAGCTCGTAGTCGAACCAGATCCGATGGGTGCCGTCCGCGTCGACGGCGATGCCGCCGGCCCCGCGGATCCCGAGGAGCGCCCCCGTCCCGCTGCCGGGCACGATGACGAAGAACTCACGCTCCCGCCCCTCCCCGAGGGTCGTGGCGGAGTGGGCGAAGTTGAAGGATCCCGCACGCTCGTGGAGGGCGCCCTCGAAGGATTCCATGGCGACGTAGGTGCCGGTCCCCGTCGCCTGATCGAACGCGGCGGTGAACAGGGTGGCCGAACGCCCGGCGACCTCCCCCTCGTACTGCTTCTCCATCGTCGCCACCCCGACGGGCACCGCTGTCTCGACGCCCGGGCCGGGCACCGGGGCAGGAGTGAAGTCCGCGACCTTGAACGTCCCTGAAGCTCTCATGCCCGGATCGTAGGCCGAGGCACTGACATCGGCGGGCATCACGCACCCGATCGCGGCGCGCGACAGGGAATCACTCGGCCTCGCCCGTCACCGTCACCTGCGTTCCCACACCCAGCCCCCACCCGGCCATGGCCCCCGCCGCCGCCTCCAGCACGTGCCGGGAGCGGAGCCGGGGCAGGCCAAGGCGGCCCGGCTTCATGGTGCGTACGGCGATCACGCGGAGCCGGCGGTCGAGGTAGGCGACGTCGATGGGCATCCGCATACGAAACGTGTGCACGCTGCTCGCGGGGGACAGCAGCATGGCCCCCTCGACGGAGTCCCGCCCCAGCAGCCCTTTCGTACGCGCGCGGTACGACACCGCGATCTCCAGCGGAACAGTGGCCGCCGGCTTCCCCGTCCGGACGACCAGCGTTCCTCGCCCGTCCCGCCACCGTCCCATGCCGGCCACCTCCGCTGCACCGCCGTCGGCTGTCCGGACCGACCGTATCCTGGGTCCTACGACGCCACGTCCGGCGAAACCTCCCTTTCCGGCCGGAGGTCCCACACCGCCACACCCACCTTGTGCGCCAGCTCTTCGATGTCCGGGGCGGCCCGGACGATCTGCGCGGTGTCGTCGGTGGCGGTCCACATCACCACATCCGCGCCGACCCTCTCGTCGCGCCAGGCGTAACGCAGCGCGGCGAGCAGCTCGGCAGTGCCGTCCTGGCGCAGGTACCGAAAGGCCCGCACTCCCTCGCCGAGCAGTTCCGTACGGAAGGCCTCGACAAGCGGCGGCTCAACGGCGTCCGGATCCTCCGCCCCGACGAGAAACCGCAGCGTATCCTCGCGGTTCCCGGAGGCGGGCTTGACCATGGCGAAGAGCTGAAGGGGCATGCTCGCCGGCTCCCACACGCGCAGCAACACACGGGTGTCGAAGGGCGCGGGGGCGAAGGCTTCCGCGAAGCGGCGCAACGTGTCGGCGAGAAAGAGGATCTCCGGCCGGCCTGCTTCCCCTCCGTGCGACCGCCAGAACAACTCGGCACACTCACGTGCCCACGCGCCGATGTCGCGCCACTCCTCGACGTCCCAACGCGGAGGGATCTCCAGCCACCGGGTGGGGTCGTACTCGATATCGAGACTGAACTCGTGCTCCAGCTCGACTTGGGGTTCGGTCATGGGGAAGTAGTGTCCGGTCCCCGGCCGTCCGTTAAGTCGTCCACGGACGCCATTCACTCCCGGGTGTCACGATCCGCGGTCAGACGGTTGACGGCCCGATTTCCTGGATGCCCTTGGGATCGTTGAAGCGGTACCAGGGGAGAGAGGGAGCAGCCGCATGGCGGAACGGCTGGCCGTTGACGGTCACGAGCTCGCGCACTTCATGAAGATGCTGAAGAAATCCGCGAGTGCCCTCGACGGAGTCCGCAAGGCACTGCTGGACGCGGACGTCACAGGGCTCGGCACCGACGACCTCGACCGCGCGTGCGAAGACTTCCAGGGCGACTGGCAGTACGGCACGCAGGAGATCGGCAAACAGACAGAGGATCTCGCCGACATCATCGGCCAGAGCAGGGACAGTTACCGCGAGGTGGACAAGGCGCTCGAGGAGGTCCTGAAGAAGGCCAGGGGTGACAAGAAGGGGAGCCGGAGGTGACGGGCACCTCCGGAACAGAGAACACCGGTGCGGCCCTCGACCCGAAGTCGCGCGCGGATCTCGGCAAGCCGCAGGGGCTCAAGTCGGCGCCGTACCTCCCCCATCCCGTCTATCCTCACCTCGGTTTCGATCCCGTGCCCGGTAGCACGGATACCGTCCACGACCTGTACACGAAGCTCGCGAACTGCGCCAAGGTCCTGGAAGAGACGCACGGTCTCGTCACCAAGCTGATGGACGGAAGCTACTGGAAGGGAGACGCGGCCGTTGCCTTCCGGGAGCAACTCGACGGCGGCCGCCTGCCGCTGAACCTGAAGAACGCCGCCCACTCCATCCGTAGGGCGGCCCGGCAGCTGGATCGCTGGGAAGGCGAACTCGACGACTTCCATCGCCGGGCCAAGCGCCTCGAAGAGGACGCGAAGGACGCCCAGACCGCGCTGGACGCCGCCAAGGGCCGCGCCGACGCGAACAACAATCCCGGCCCGGACAAGAAGGGCTCGCGTCACGACAACGCCCAGAAGGCCCTGACCCACGCGAACACAGCCATGGACGAGGCCCAGGCGGAGCTCGACAGGATCATCGGCAAGGCGAAGAAGCTCGCCGAGGAACACGAGGCGAAGGCACAGTACCGAGCGGGCAAGATCCGAGACGCGACGAGGAGGCTGGCGCCGCATGAGCCGGGCATGTTCGACAAGTTCACAGATTGGTTGACGGACAACCTGCCTGACATTCTCAGCGCTTGCGCGGCGGTGTTGGGCGTGGTTGCGCTGCTGGGTCTTACGGCTATCGCACCCTGGGCGCTCTTCCTGGCGGCGGGGTTGCTGAGCGCGACGGCCCTCGGCCTGCGTCTCTCAGATCCCGAGGTTCGGGCTTCGCTGGCCGAAGGCTTGCACGGCGAGCTGGACCTTGATTTCTGGAGCAACGCCCTTGGGGTGGCGGGGGACTTTCTGGGAATGCTGCCGATGTTGGGCGCGGTGGCGAAGGGGGCCATGAAAGCTCCGGAGTCCCTGGCGGTGGCGTCCAGAACGGCTGGTGAGGCCGACGAGGTGTTGACCCTCGGGCAGAAGATCGCCAAGGCAGGGACTTCGATCAAAACGGTCGGAGCTGCGGTCGGGACTTCCGTCAAGGCGCAGGCCGCCGCTACGGAAGGCGCTGCGAGCATCCTGGCTCACGAGAAGGTGTTCGGCGGTCGGCTGGGACCGATTGTGGAGAGGGCCGACCGTCCGGCGACCATCTTGGGCGCCGGGACTGCTGTTTACGGCGTTGCTGGTAGCGTCGTGGAAAGCCTTGACAATGACACGGCCACGGTGATTACCAGCGGCCTCGACGGTCCCAGAACTCTGGGGGTGGACGTGCCGGCGACGTTCGGAGCACTTCACTTCCTCGTCTTCGGAGCGAGGCCGGCCTCATGAGCGGCACCCCCTTCCTCATCGATGACTCGGCGCGCAGCCAGGAGGCAGACATTTGGTTTGCGCTGCCTGCGGGCTTCGTCGCACTTCCGCTCCTGGAACTCGGGAGCAGCCCTGAGAAAGCCGAATTGGGGGACACGTTGCGCCCCCTGTTGGAGGCGCTCCCCGCTGCCGAGGTTCGGCAGCGGTTGGTATCCGGCTTCGCTCCGATCCGGCGGATGGCTCAGGTACTGCTGGAGACTGGAGCCGTCCATTGGTCCCTCGGCCTGCACGCCGACGATGAGGGCGACGAGAGTCCTCTGCTCTCCTTGTTCACACTCGCTTGGCGGACAACTGCCTGGGCCCCGCGCAGCGTGATCGCGGCCCGTGCCGCCGTGGGCAGCGGGAACGCCGAACACATCGAGGCTCTTGATCTTCCCTGTGGCCCAGCCTCGCTCGTGCAAGAGCGCCTGACGATGCTGCCGGAGACGGGGCTTTCCAAGCAGGAACTGCTTCAGGTCACCGCGTATGTTCCGTGCCCTGACGGTGTCAGAATCGCGATCTTGACATTGGCTACCACGGCAGTAGAGCGCGCGCAGCACTATTGCACGTTGCTTCGGCATATCGCGCACACGGTCAGTTTCGCCAACCCGCTTCAAGACGTACCTGGTGAGGAATGACATGACCCCCGTCCGCTACCCGACAGCCTGGGATAGCCCAGCCACGCGGCGTTCCTGGACGATCCTCCTCATGTGGGCCTTCGTCGGCCAGATTCTCTGGCCGGTGGCTTGGGTGGGTCTCCTGGAGTGGTACGTGACCTCGCCGACCTGGACGCTGTGGTTGTTCTTCGTTCCGATGCTCTATGCCTTCTACCGATCTTTTCTCCAACCCGCATACATCACTGGGGCGTTTCGCACACGCCGTCTCTTGCGGGAGTGGCCGTGGAAGGTATTCGTAGCACCGGAGAGTGGCATTGGAAAGATCCCCGGAGGGGGCATGGGGGATGTCTGGCTGAGCTTTCCCGATCCTGAGCGACCGGAAGAGAAGGTGCCGGTGATCCTGCACGGGCACATTCGGTCCGCCTGGTGGAGGCGACGCCTCGGACGGGGCTTCACAACTAGGAAGACCGCGCAGGTGAAAGAGATTTGGTTCGCGGGCGACCCTCGAGCCGCCGGCGTTATCGCGGTCCCGGGGCCACGTCGCTTGTTCGTGATTTACCAGCGCTCGAGCCATAGCAGCGATGTCCCTACCAATGCTTGAGCAGCCTGAAGGGGCCAGGGGGCGGCCCGGCACCGGTGGTCCGTAAAGGCGTTGTCTGGCGGCGCTCGGACTGGATAGGAACTCCCCATGACCACACTAGGCGCCGTATTCCGCCCCCAGCTCCCCCGGAACGCCTCCGCCCCATAGCCCGACTCGCGGACGCCGCAGGGCTGGAGGAGCTCTGGCTCTGGGAGGACTGCTTCCGTGAAGGTGGGATTTCCACGGCCGCCTCCGCTCTCGCCTGGACCGAGCGGGTGCGGGTCGGGGTCGGGCTGTTGCCCGTGCCGTTGCGGAATGTGGCCGTTACCGCGATGGAGGTGGCGGGGCTGCACCGGATGTTCCCCGGGCGGGCTGCTGTCGTCGTCGGGCACGGGGTGCAGGAGTGGATGGGGCAGGTCGGGGCGCGGGTCGAGTCGCCGGTGCGTTGCTGCGGGAGCATCTCGTCGCGCTGCGTGCCCTGTTGCGCGGGGAGCGGCTCACCACCGAGGGGCGGTACGTGAAGCTGGACGGCGTGGCCCTCGACTGGCCGCCGGAGGCCGCCGTGGAGGTCCTCGCCGGCGGCACCGGTCCGCGCACGCTGCGGCTGACCGGTGAGGCGGCCGACGGGACGGTGCTCACCGCGGGCACTCCGCCCGAGGGGGTGCGCAAGGCCCGCCGGCTCATCGGGGAGGGGCGGGTGTCGGCCGGGCGGGCCGGGGCCGATGACCACAGGGTCGTCGTCTATCTCCTCACCGCCACCGGGAGCGACGCCGCCGCCCGTCTGCGCGCCGAGCTGGAGGACGAGGGGCTCGGCGACGTGCCGGATTTCGGTGTCGCCGAGGCCGTGCGGCGGCTCGCGGACGCCGGGGCCGACACCGTGGTCCTGCAGCCGACGGGGGACGAGCCCGGCCTGGAGGGCTTCGTGCGGTTCGTGGCCGAGGAGGTACGGCCCCTCGTGCCGTAGGAAGTGGCGGCGGAGAGCCGTTGTCAGTGCCTGGTGCCCACACTCGGACCCATGAGTCAGCCGTACGACAACCGTGACGACGTACAGCTCCGTGACGTCCTCGACGCCGACCTCGAAGCCTTCCTCGCCTACGAGCACGAGCCGGAGGCCGTCCGGCGGTCGAGGTTCACGCCCCGGCCGCGGGAGGCCTTTCTCACCCACTGGAGAAAGAACGTCCTCGGCGACCCCGGCTGCCTCGTACAGACCGTCACCGTGGACGGCGAGGTGGCCGGGAACATCGTGTCCTGGTGGGAGGGCGACCGCAGGTTCCTCGGGTACTGGCTCGGGCGGCCGTACTGGGGGAGGGGCATCGGCAGCCGTGCCCTGACGCTCTTTCTGCGGAAGGACCGGATCCGGCCGTTGTACGCCGACCCGTTCTCCGGGAACAACGCCTCCGTCCGCCTCCTCGAGAAGCACGGCTTCGCACGCGACGGCATGGTCCGGCACGGGGAGGACGAGCATGTGCTGCTCGTCCTCCGGGACACCGCGGGGGAGGAGGACCGGTAGTGCCCCCGGGGCGCCCGCCCTCGAACCCTGCCTGCTGCGCGGCAGCGCCCCCGTCCACAGCCGTGTCCCGCACATCCGCGGCGGACGGATGGCTGCCGCCACTCGCCCGCTTCGGTCAACGCCTCATCGACCGGCGGGGAGTCGGACCTCGTCAGACCCCACCGGTGACCGGCCGCCGGTCCCCCGTCGCCCCGTCGATGAGCTCCCGCACGATGTCCATGTGCCCGGCGTGCCTCGCGGTCTCCTCGATCATGTGGACGAGGACCCAGCGCAGGGAGACGGGCTGTTCCCGCCAGGCGGGCGGGCCCAGGGTTTCCAGGGACAGTTCGGCGATCGTGCGGTCGGCGGCGGCGCGGGCGTAGAAGGCGACGATCCGTTCCGTCGTCTCGTCGGGAGCGACGGTCATGTCCTCGTCGGAGTACGGGTCGAACCACGGCGGCTCGACCTCGCGGCCGAAGGTGCCGGTGAACCAGCCGTACTCCACCGACCCCAGATGCTTCACCAGGCCGAGCAGTTGCGTCCCGGACGGGGTCATCGGGCGCCGCAACTGCTCGTCGTCCAGGCCCTCCAGCTTCCACAGGACCGCGTCCCGGTGCCGGTCGAGGCTCGCGTGCAGCGTCGCCTTCTCGTCGGCCGCCGTGTACGCCGACTCCCCACCCGCGTCGACTGTCATGTCCCGGAAAGCCAGCAGCGTCCCGCCCCGGAAAATCAGCAGCTTTCCCCGTGGCCGCCCTGCGACGATCTCCTCATGGACAACTCCCGGACCTTCGATGACCTGGTCGCCGAGGGCGCCGCCGTGCCCACCGAGGGCTGGGACTTCTCCTGGTTCGAGGGGCGGGCCACCGAGGCGCGGCCCTCATGGGGCTACGCCCGCTCGGCGGGCCACCGGCTGGCCCGGGCCACGGCGGCGCTCGACATCCAGACCGGGGGAGGGGAGGTGCTCGACTTCGCCCTCGGTACGGCGGCGCCCGCCCGGCCCGTACTGGTCGCCGCCACCGAGGGCTGGCCGCCGAACGCCGCCAAGGCGACCGCCCTGCTGCGGCCCCGCGGTGTCGTGGTCGTCGCCGCGCCGGAGGACGCGTCGCTGCCCTTCGCCGACGAGGCCTTCGACCTGGTCCTCAGCCGGCACCCGGTGTGCCCGCAGTGGGAGGAGATCGCCCGCGTACTGCGGCCGGGCGGTACGTACTTCGCCCAGCACGTCGGGCCGAGCAGCGTGTTCGAGCTGGTCGAGTACTTCCTCGGGCCGCAGCCGGACGGCGTGCGCAGCGGCCGCCACCCCGACCGGGAGCGGGCCGGCGCGGAAGCGGCGGGGCTGGAGATCGTCGACCTGCGGGCCGAGCGGCTGCGGATGGAGTTCCACGACATCGCCGCCGTCGTGCACTTCCTGCGCAAGGTGGTCTGGATGGTGCCCGGCTTCACCGTCGAGGCGTACGAGCCGCGGCTGCGTGCCCTGCACGAGCGGATCGAGGCCGAGGGACCCTTCGTCGCGCACAGCACCCGCCACCTCTTGGATGCCCGGAAGCCGGAGTAGCGAATCGGGCGATCTGCGCATAAGTGAACGGGCCGACCCCCGTGTTCACCTTTCGCATCCCTGGGGTTTCCACATCGTTATACCGGGCGACTCCCAACCGCCTCGACCCTCGCGTAAGTTCAGACCAAGAAAATTCGCGCAAGCAAATCCGCGCGGGTGGTACCGCGCGGTGGAGGGGGCTGCGCGGTGCCGGAATCCCGTCGGCGCACGCGTCAAGCGGCCGTTCGCGACCGGGTCGCCCATCGGAGGGATCGGGAGGACAACTCGCCGAGCGGCCCCCAAGAGGGCCCAAACCCTCTTGATCTCACCGCATACGGCCCGCTTCCCTGTGAATCCGCTGTGATTCAGCCGTGCGAACCCCCTGAACGAAGCCTTCCGTCCTCACCGCCGCGTCGCCATGTGACTCCGGAGCGTAGTTGTGGCCCGCCGATGCACGCATCCGCCCTCACGAAGGGTTATGGTGGAAACCCCCCCTCGGGCCGGTCCGTCTCCCCCCCCACGGACCGGCCCGTTTTTTCTCCCCAGGGGGTGAGCCGACCAGCGGCACGGGGCTCAAAATCCCGTGTCAAAGCCCCGCGGGGGTAGGCTTCGGCCCGCGGGGACCGCGACACCGGAGGGGCTGACAATCACGTGAACCTGCGCGACAGGCTGCGCGGCCTGCTGGTCAGGCTGTACGCACACCGGGTGGAAGGCCACCTGGACCACGCTCAGGTGCCCAAGCACATCGGCGTCATCATGGACGGCAACCGCCGGTGGGCGAAGGCCGCCGGCTCCAGCACCGTCCACGGTCACCGGGCAGGTGCCGACAAGATCGAGGAGTTCCTCGGCTGGTGCTCCGAGACGGACGTCGAGGTGGTCACGCTCTGGCTGCTGTCCACGGACAACTTCGACCGGCCCAAGGAGGAGCTCGTCCCGCTCCTCGGCATCATCGAGGACGTCGTGCGCACCCTGGCAGCCGACGGCCGCTGGCGGGTGCACCACGTCGGCACGCCCGACATCCTCCCCTCGCAGATGCAGACCGCGCTGAAGGAGGCCGAGGAGGCCACCGCGCACGTCGACGGGATACTGGTCAACGTCGCCATCGGCTACGGCGGCCGCCAGGAGATCGCGGACGCCGTCCGCGCGATGCTCCTCGACGCCCACGACAGGGGCGTCTCGATGGAGGACCTCGCCGAGTCCGTCGACGTCGAGATGATCGGCCGTCACCTCTACACCGGCGCCCAGCCCGACCCCGACCTGGTGATCCGTACCAGCGGCGAACAGCGGCTGTCCGGATTCATGCTGTGGCAGACGGCCCATTCGGAGTACTACTTCTGTGAGGTCTTCTGGCCGGCCTTCCGCAAGGTCGACTTCCTGCGTGCCCTGCGCGACTACGCCGCACGTCACCGGCGTTACGGCGGCTGACCGGCGGACACCGGCCCCCGGGACATACCCCAGGGGGAAAGGCGCTCGTATACCCCATTTCGACCGGGTGTAACAAGGAGTTCATCAGCGCGCTGTCCCATGCCTTTGCATGGCGCCGCTTGTTCGAGGGCATAAGCCAAGCAGGTCGACACCCGAACCACGGGTGTCGCATCTCAGCGGACGGCACGGGGCCGTCCGCCCGGGAGGCCCTTTGCACCAGCCCGACCGTGCGGTCACTGCACGGACGCAGCCGCGGAGGGCCGGTTCTCGGCCCGCCGTGCGCGGAGGCCGTCGACCGGTCCAGCTCACTCTCGTCGCTCCCCGACCTCATCCGAGGGGGTACGTCCTTCCGTGGTGACCAGCACAAAGCGCCACAAGCCAGACCGGCGCACGTATGTTCTCGACACCAGCGTCCTGCTGGCCGACCCGAACGCCCTGGCCCGCTTCGACGAGCACGAGGTCGTGCTCCCCATCGTCGTGGTGACGGAGCTGGAGGCCAAGCGGCACCATCCCGAACTCGGCTACTTCGCCCGGCAGGCCCTGCGCCTGCTTGACGACTACCGGGTGAAGTACGGTCGCCTCGACGCCCCCATCCCGATCGGGGAACTCGGCGGAACGATCCGTGTCGAGCTCAACCACTCGGACCCCAGCGTGCTGCCCACCGGCTACCGCCTGGGGGACAACGACTCCCGCATCCTCGCGGTGGCCCGCAATCTGCAGGCCGAGGGGTTCGACGTCACCGTCGTGTCGAAGGACCTGCCCCTGAGGATCAAGGCGTCGTCCGTGGGCCTCCTCGCGGAGGAGTACCGGGCCGAACTCGCCATCACGGACGCCTCCGGCTGGACCGGAATGTCCGAGCTGGTCCTCTCCGGCGAGCAGGTGGACATCCTCTTCGAGGAAGGACACGTGTACGTGCCGGAGGCCTCCGGCCTCCCCGTGCACACCGGCCTGACGATCCAGTCGGAGCGCGGCAAGGCGCTCGGCCGGGTCACCGCGGAGGGCAATGTCCGCCTGGTGCGCGGCGACCGGGAGGCGTTCGGCATCAAGGGCCGCAGCGCCGAGCAGCGCATCGCGCTCGACCTGCTCCTCGACCCGGACGTCGGCATCGTCTCGATGGGCGGCCGGGCCGGCACCGGCAAGTCGGCGCTGGCGCTGTGCGCGGGCCTGGAGGCGGTCCTGGAGCGCCGTCAGCACCAGAAGGTGATGGTCTTCCGCCCGCTGTACGCGGTCGGCGGGCAGGAACTGGGCTATCTGCCCGGCTCCGAGGCGGAGAAGATGAGCCCCTGGGCGCAGGCGGTCTTCGACACCCTCTCCGCGGTCACCAGCCGCGAGGTCATCGAGGAGGTCACCGCGCGCGGGATGCTGGAGGTCCTGCCGCTGACCCACATCCGCGGGCGCTCGCTGCACGACGCGTTCGTGATCGTGGACGAGGCGCAGTCACTGGAAAGGAACGTACTTCTCACTGTTCTGTCCCGGATCGGCGCGAATTCACGTGTCGTTCTGACCCATGATGTGGCACAAAGGGACAATCTGCGGGTCGGCCGGTACGACGGTGTGGTCGCCGTCGTCGAGAAGCTGAAGGGGCATCCGCTCTTCGCACATGTCACGCTGACCCGGTCCGAGAGGTCCCAGATTGCAGCGCTTGTGACCGAAATGCTCGAAGACGGTCATATCTGACCTGAGTGGCCAGAGTGTCCAACCAGGGCGATACGTCCGTCAGTTGGCGCCGTCCGACAAAGGCCCTGAGCCTAGTCGGGCGGCGCCTTCGCGTGTGGCTGTTTCTTTGAATCCCCTGGGCCAAACCGGATGTGAGCTTTCACACTCAACTCGGAATTGCCACCCGGCGTCCGGTTACGGCAGAGTCTCACTCCTGTCAGGCCCCGCATACGACACACCTGTACCCCCAGCGGTACGGCATCACATAGCACCACCACCAACTCCATACGGAATGTCGTATGCCGCCCGAGCACCTCGCGGCACTCCCTGTGCGGGAGTTGCCCACCGGGCCCGTGCCTCCCGTGACCCCGCAGTTGGGAGGCCAGCGTCAGGGGCACGATTGCGTCCGCCAGGGTCACCGAAGCGGGCGATGCTGGAAGGAAACCGTGTGAGCCGGATTTCGGTCCGGGGATTCGCAGTGGCCTCGGCCACCGCGGTCACCGCCGTCGGAAGCGTCGTCGGAGTTGCCTCGGGCAGCGTCGCGCAGAACAACGACGCCGAGGCGACGGCTGCCGACACCCCGCTCCTCGCGGACATACCCGCGGGTCAGCAGGCCCAGGTGCAGACCGCGTCCCTGACGCAGCAGGCCGACACACAGGCCATCGCCGCGGACACGAGCGCCAAGAAGGACGCCGAGGAAGCGGCCCGCAAGGCGGCTGCCCAGACCGCGATCGCGAAGAAGGAAGCCGCCGAGAAGGCGGCGAAGGACGCCAAGGAGCGCGCCGAGACGAAGTCCGCGGCCAGCCGCGACGACGTCCGCGACTCCTCCAGCTTCCCGGTGCAGAGCACCTACACCGTCGCGCAGATCCAGGCGATGGCCCGCCAGATGGTGCCGGCCGGCCAGTTCCAGTGCTTCAGCAACATCGTGGACCACGAGTCCAGCTGGAACATGCACGCGGTGAACGCCTCCTCCGGCGCCTACGGTCTCTTCCAGGCACTGCCCGCCTCCAAGATGTCGTCCGCGGGTGCCGACTGGCAGACCAACCCGGCCACCCAGATCAAGTGGGGCCTCAGCTACATGAACGGCCGGTACGGCAGCCCGTGCGAGGCCTGGTCGTTCTGGCAGGCGAACCACTACTACTGAGCCGCCGTTCGCCGCTCTCAACCTCACGCAGCCCCTCCCCGTCCTAGGGGGAGGGGCTGTTGCCCTGTACGGTCGGACGCGACGACTCCGGGGGGGAGTGGTGGGGAGCACCCGGGGACACGGGGGAAGAGGACGGATCATGTCGCGAGTGCCGGGGTGGCTGGGCCGGATCGGAGCCCGACTCACCGAAGTGGGCGAGCGGTTGGAGGAGCGCAGGGCCGAGGCGGAGAAGGAGGACGCCGAGACCGGACCGCCGGCCCCCGAAACCGAACCCCCGCCCGCCGACCACCAGGCACCGGTCGCCGTCCCCGTCCGCCCCGATCCCGCGCAGGCGGTGCCCTGGGGCGTACGGGTCGCGGCCGAGGCCGGGTGGCGGCTGCTGGTGCTGGCGGGCACGGTCTGGGTGCTGATGCGGGTCATCAGCGCCGTACAACTGGTGGTGCTGGCCTTCGCGACCGCGCTGCTCATCACCGCTCTGCTGCAGCCCACGGTGGCGCGGCTGCGGCGCTGGGGGCTGCCGCGGGGGCCCGCCACCGCGCTCACCGCGATCCTCGGCTTCGTCATCATGGGCCTGATCGGATGGTTCGTCACCTGGCAGGTGATGGAGAACATCGACGATCTCTCCGACCAGATCCAGGACGGTATCGACGAACTCCGCAAGTGGCTGCTGAACAGTCCCTTCCACGTCACCGACAAGCAGATCAACCAGATCGCCAAGAACCTGCGGGAGGCGATCGGGGCGAACACGGACCAGATCACGTCGGCGGGGCTCGAGGGCGTGACGGTGGTCGTGGAAGCCCTCACGGGCATCCTCCTCACCATCTTCTCGACCCTCTTCCTCCTCTACGACGGCCGGCGGATCTGGGAGTGGACGCTGAAGCTCGTGCCGGCGGCGGCGCGGCCCGGGGTGGCCGGGGCGGGGCCCCGGGCCTGGCGCACCCTCACCGCGTACGTCCGGGGCACGGTGATAGTGGCGTTGATCGACGCGATCTTCATCGGCCTCGGCATCTACTTCCTCGACGTCCCGATGGCCGTCCCGCTCGCGGTGTTCATCTTCCTGTTCGCCTTCATCCCGCTGGTCGGCGCGGTGGCCTCCGGCGCGCTGGCGGTGGTGGTCGCGCTCGTCACCCAGGGCGTGTTCACCGCCGTGATGACGCTGGCGGTGGTGCTGGCGGTCCAGCAGATCGAGGGGCACATCCTCCAGCCGTTCATCCTGGGGCGTGCGGTGCGGGTCCATCCGCTGGCGGTGGTGCTCTCCGTCACCGCCGGGGGGATGATCGCGGGGATCGGCGGCGCGGTGGTCGCCGTGCCGCTGGTGGCGGTCACCAACACGGTGGTCGGCTACCTGCGCGCCTACTCCCAGGAACAGGCCCGCCGGCTGGCTGCCGCCCAGGCGCAAGCACGGCCGGCGGAGCCCGCCGCGGAGACGTCGGCTTCCTAGGGGGGCGCTCAGGAAACGCCGGGGCCCCGCCCACCAAGAGCAAGAGGTGAGCGGGGCCCGGAGTGAACCCGGTCTACTCAGCGAGCAGCGCCTCCGCGTCCAGTGTCACGCCCACCGCCTGGATGACGGAGGCGATCTTGAAGGACTCCTGGATGACCTCGCGGTCGACGCCGGCCTTGCGGAGTACCTGCTCGTGGGAGTCGAGGCACATGCCGCAGCCGTTGATGGCGGAGACCGCGAAGGACCACAGCTCGAAGTCGGCCTTGTCGACGCCGGGGTTGCCGATGACGTTCATCCGCAGGCCCGCCCGCAGGGTGCCGTACTCGTGGTCCGACAGCAGGTGACGCGTGCGGTAGAAGACGTTGTTCATGGCCATGATGGCGGCCGCGGACTTGGCCGCGGTGTACGCCTCCGGCGTGAGGTTGGCCTTCGCCTCGGGCTCCAGCTCGCGCAGCACGATCGGGGAACGGGAGGCGATCGCCGTCGCCAGCACCGTGCCCCACAGCTGCTGCGCGGGCAGCTCGGAGTTGCCGATGACCGAGCCCAGGTTGAGCTTCAGGTCCTTGGCGTAGTCCGGAATCCGGGACTTGAGGGAGTCGAGCGACATGTCAGGTCACTCCCCGGCCAGCAGCGCGACCGGGTCCAGGGTCTCGTCGCCCTTGCTCCAGTTGCACGGGCACAGCTCGTCCGTCTGCAGCGCGTCCAGCACCCGCAGGACCTCCTTGGGGTTACGGCCGACCGAACCCGCCGTCACCATGGAGAACTGGATCTCGTTGTTCTGGTCCACGACGAAGACCGCGCGCTTGGCGAAGCCGTCCTCGTCCTCGATGCCCAGCTCCCGCATCAGCTCGTGCTTGGAGTCGGCCATCATCGGGAACGGCAGGTCGCGCAGGTCGTCGTGGTCCTTGCGCCAGGCGTGGTGGACGAACTCGGAGTCGCCGGAGAAGCCGAGGATCTGCGCGTCGCGGTCGGCGAACTCGTCGTTCAGCTTGCCGAACGCGGCGATCTCGGTCGGGCACACGAAGGTGAAGTCCTTGGGCCAGGCGAAGACCACCTTCCACTTGCCTTCGTAGGTCTTGTGGTTGATCTTCTCGAACTCCTTGCCCTTCTCCAGCGAGACGCAGGCGGTCAGTTCGAACTCGGGGAACTTGTCACCGACAGTGAGCACACGCTCTCCTTGCAGCGAAGAAACACCCGGATCGCGGGTGTTTCCCATGGGTTGGACTTTTTCGATGTTGGCACAGGGTGCATTGATACGGGAAATAGCTACACTCGGTCAGGTTGATCGGAGGTAGCTATCAGTGACCATGAGTAGCAGCAAGCGGAGACTGCCCAGCCTTTCCCAGCTGCGCGCCTTCGCCGCCGTCGCCGAGTACCTGCACTTCCGGGACGCGGCGGCAGCCATCGGAATGAGCCAGCCCGCGCTGTCCGGGGCGGTGTCCTCCCTGGAGGAGACCCTCGGGGTCACGCTCCTCGAACGTACGACCCGCAAGGTGCTGCTCTCGCCCGCCGGTGAGCGTCTGGCCGTACGGGCGAAGGCGGTACTGGAGGAGGTCGGGGCGCTGCTGGAGGAGGCCGAGGCGGTCCGGGCGCCGTTCACGGGGGTGCTGCGGCTCGGTGTCATCCCCACCGTCGCGCCCTATCTGCTGCCCACCGTCCTCAACCTGGTCCACGACCGCTACCCGCACCTCGACCTGCAGGTCCATGAGGAGCAGACCGCCAACCTCATCGAGGGGTTGACCAGCGGACGGCTCGACCTCTTGCTGCTCGCCGTCCCGCTCGGCGTACCGGGGGTCGTCGAAGTCCCCCTGTTCGACGAGGACTTCGTGCTCGTCACTCCGCTCGACCACTGGCTCGGCGGACGGGAGGGCATCCCGCGCGAGGCACTGAAGGAGCTCAACCTGCTGCTCCTGGACGAGGGGCACTGCCTGCGCGACCAGGCGCTCGACATCTGCCGGGAGGCGGGCCGGGAGGACGCGCCGGTCACCACCACGGCGGCGGGCCTGTCCACCCTCGTCCAGCTCGTCGCCGGCGGACTCGGCTGCACCCTGCTGCCGCGCACCGCCCTCAAGGTCGAGACGACCCGCAGCAACCAGCTCCTGACCGGCTGCTTCGCCGAGCCCGCCCCGAGCCGCCGCATCGCCCTGGCCATGCGCGCCGGCGCGGCCCGCGGCGCCGAGTACCAGGAGCTGGCGGCCGCCCTCCGCGAGGCCCTCAGGCCACTGCCCGTGCGGGTCCTGGACCGGGAGGCATAGACGGCGAAGGGCCTCTTCCCGTCCCCGGGAAGAGGCCCTCAAGAACACCGCGGCGAGGCCCTACTCGGTCCGCAGCCCCTCCGGCCGCATCAGCCGCAGCAGCGGCGGCAGGCTGAGCAGCGTCACCGCCAGGACGACGGCCGCGCCGACGCCGGTCATCGACAGCACGCTCGCCCAGTCGATACGCACCGGTGTGGCCGTCATACGGAGCAGCACCGCGCCCAGGGTCAGGCCCACCGTCGAGGCGAGGAACAGGCCGAGGGCGACCGGGACGGCCGTCTGCCACAGCACGGACAGGCTCAGCGTGCGACGCCGGGTGCCGAAGGCGACCAGGGCGGACAGCAGCTTCTTGCGCTCGCGCAGCTGCTCCAGCTGCGACACCAGCAGGCTCGCTCCGATCAGCGCCAGCACACAGGCGGCGCCGACGAGCAGGCCGGTGCGGATGGAGGTGAACTCCTTGGACTGTTCACTGGACGCCCACTCCATGGCGTCCGCCATCGGGGAGATCTCCGCCGCCGCGTTGCGCGCGTACTCCCGCGCGTCCGGCACGGACTCGTCCAGCGACAGGTAGACGTGCCCGTACAGCGTCCCCGCCACCCGCGCGGGCACCGCGCCGGGAGTCATCAGGAAGCCGCCGCGCCGCATGTTCGTCGGGTCCTTGACGGAGCGGGCCTGCTTGATGTTCCGGGGCACGGCCCAGGCGACCTCGCTGCCTCGCTCACCTGAGTACGACGGATCGAGGTACAGCGTCCGGCCGGGATGGGCGAGCTTCGGCGCGTCGGTGTCGTACTCGCCTCCCCGGAGGACGAAGACGTCCCCGTCCCGGCAGGACGGCAGGGCGGCCACCTCGCGCAGGGCTTCGCAGTCACCGACGGTGAGCCGGCTGGAGGTCTCGGGATCCTTGCGTGTGGTCCCCAGCGCGCCGCCGGCCAGGGCGCTGGCCTTGCGCACGCCCTTGGTGGCGGCGAACTTCCTGGTCGCCGAGGTCAGTTCGACCCCGGTCGGCACGGACACGTCCATCTGCGCCCGCGACAGGTCGTTCGCCGACCGCTTCGTGTAGGCGCTGTCCACACCGGAGAACAGCATCTGCAGTGCGATCGCCCCGGCCACCGCGACCGCGATGCCGTTGACCATGCGCGCGGCCGAACCGCTGCTCAACTGCAGCCGCCGTACGGCCAGCTGCCAGGCGACCCCGCCGGAGCCCAGCCGGGCGACGACCGTCTCCACCACCCACGGCAGCAGCGCGGTGACACCGACCAGCAGCAGGATGACACCGCCTGCGACCAGGTACTGGTTGAAGTCCCCGTTGCCCCGGCCCTGCCCGATCATCGGGTAGAGCATCGCGAGCCCGCCCAGCGGCAGCAGCAGCCGCCACCACAGGCGTCGGCGCGCCGGCCGTGCCGCACGGACCACGCCCAGCGGCTCGATGACCACCCCGCGCAGCGCGAACAGCGTGACGGCCACCGCCGCCGCCGGGACCGCGACCACGATCAGCATGGCGAGCAGGGGGGAGGGGGTGAGGTAGCTGGGGAAGACGCTGACGCCGAGGATCTCGACGGAGCCCGCCGCCTGACGGCCGATCAGGAAGAAGACCGTGCCGAGCAGCAGGCCGAGCAGCGAGCCCGCGAGGGCCTCGCCCGCCGCGATCCGGCGGGTCATCCGGCTGTCGGAGCCGACCAGCCGCAGCGCCGCCAGCCTGCGGTCGCGCCGCTCGCCGCCGAACCGTACGGCCGCGCCGATGAACACGGCGACCGGCATCAGCAGCACGACGAAGACGACGAGGGCGAGCAGGACCAGCACCGGGTCCGTCTGCTGCTGCGACGGGTGCGGGTCGCCGTAGCGGTCGATGCGGTCCACCCGGGAGTGGTCGATCTTCGCCGCGAGCCCCTTGACGCCCGCATAGTAGGCGAGTTCGTGCGAGCCGATCAGCCCGTGCTCCCCGATGGTCCCGACGACCCGGTACGGCAGCCGCTCCCTGAGCAGCTTCCCCCCGTCGGAGTCGAGCAGCGACTTCAGCGCCGGCGAGACCACCATCTCGCCGGTCGCGGGGTACTTCCGCACGCCCGGCGGCAGGGGCGCGTGCGGTCCCTCGGGCTCCACCAGTCGCCCGCGGACGTCGCTCTCGCGGAACGTGGAGTCGACGTCGGCGATGACGAGGGTGCCGTCCGTCTTGGGCGGCGTCTTCAGGTTGTACGTGAAGTCCAGCCGAGCCTTTTCGCGCTCGTGCCGCACCGTCAGCACGTTCGGTATCGCCGTCGTCAGCAGCAGCACCGCCACGCCGAGCCCGACGCCGACGCCCGTCAGCAGCATCCGTACCCAGCCCTCGCGTCCGCCGGTGACGGCGAACCGGGCTCCCATGGCCAGATCCCTCAACCACTGCCGCACGCTCATACGGCGCGCTCCATGTCCCTGGACTTGCCGTCCCGTACGACGATCTCGCGGTCGGAGTAGGCCGCCACCCGGGCCTCGTGCGTCACCAGCACCACGGCCGCGTTGGTCGACCGGGCCGCGTCCGTCAGCAGTTCCATCACGCGCTCGCCGTTGAGCGAGTCGAGCGCGCCGGTCGGCTCGTCGGCGAACAGCACCCGCGGACTGGTGACCAGCGCCCGCGCCACGGCGACCCGCTGCCCCTGGCCGCCGGAGACCTCACCGGGCCGCTTGCCCTTCAGGTCGTGGACCTCCAGCCGCTCCATCCAGGTGAGCGCGGTGCGCTCGGCCTGCTTGCGGGAGGTGCCGTTCAACCGCAGCGGCAGCGCCACGTTCTCCACGCAGGTGAGCTCCGGGACGAGCTGCCCGAACTGGAACACGAACCCGAACTCGCTGCGCCTGAGGGCACTGCGCTGGGCGTCGCTCATCGTGGCGAGCTCCCGCCCGTCGTACGTGATCGAGCCCGAGTCGGGCGGCACGATCCCCGCGAGACAGTGCAGCAGCGTCGACTTGCCGGACCCGGAGGGGCCCATCACGGCGACGACCTCGCCGGGGTGGATGGAGAAGTCGGCGCCGTCCAGCGCGACGGTCGGACCGTAGGCCTTGCGCAGCCCGTCGGCGGCGAGCAGGGAACCGGGAGGAGCCGTCATGCGGCAGCCACCGCCTCACGGAGCTTGTCGAGGCGCGCGGCGGTGAGTTCCAGCCAGCGCAGGTCGGCCTCGAGGTGGAACAGGGCGTGATCGCAGATCAGCTGGTCCGCCAGATCGCCCTTGCGCTTGCGGTCGGTCAGGATCCGCATGCTGCGCAGGTGCTCGGCGCGCTGGGTGTCGAGGATGTCGGCCGCGTTGCGCCGCGTCAGCAGCGCGAGGACGACCTTGGTGTAGAGGGTCGACTGGAGGTACGGCTCCGGCTTCTCCGGCGTCGCCAGCCACCGCTCCACGTCGGTGATGCCGGCGTCGGTGATCGCGTACCGCTTGCGCTCGGGCCCGCCGCCCGCCTCGATCCCGTCGACTTCGACGAGGCCGTTCTTCAGCAGCCGGGACATCGTCGAGTAGACCTGGCCGTAGTGCAGCGGCCGGTCGTGACCGAACTTCTCGTCGAAGGCCCGCTTCAGGTCGTAGCCGTGCCGCGGGCCGGACTCAAGGAGTCCCAGAAGGGTGTGACCGATGGACATGTCAAGCACTCTACACGTGGTGTATACGCCGTATGTATACGCCGAGTGTGTAGATCATGGCGGGGGGTAGGGCCGCGCAGGTGGGCGACGAATGTCACGGTTCTGCTACACGCCCCGGCCTCCCCCGGGGGAAGCCGTTTCCCCCGCCGAAGCAACCCTCCGGCCCCTCCAGCCGTCGGTTCCGTTGGAACGGGGTGCTGATTGTCACGTCCACAAAAGGGCGGATCGAAGGTCCTTTGTCATATAGAGCGGTGTTAGCTTTCTGAGCTGACCAGAGACGGAAGCGGAGCGTAGGGACTCATGGGACGAGCGGAAGAGAGACGAGCGCGGCAGCGCGGTGGCCACCGCGCGGCGCCCAGGCGCCACCGCTCGCAACCCACGGCGAACGCCCAGCCGGCGGCGGCGAACGGCAAGCCCGCCAAGGGCCGAATACGCAGGCTGTTCACCTGGAAGAAGATCCTCGGCACGTTCTTCGGCTTCTGCCTGCTGTGCATCGGCGCCTTCATCGCGCTGTACATGGCCGTGGACGTCCCCGCGGGCAACGTGGCCGCGAAGCGCCAGAGCAACGTCTACAAGTTCAGCGACGGCACGATCCTGGCCCGGGACGGCAAGGTCAACCGGGAGATCGTGGACCTGTCGAAGGTGCCGAGGAAGGTCCAGCTGACCTTCGTGGCGGCCGAGAACAAGAGCTTCTACCACGACCCCGGCGTCGACTTGAAAGGCACCGCCCGCGGCCTGATCAACACCCTCTCCGGCAAGGGCAAGCAGGGCGGTTCGACGATCACCCAGCAGTACGTCAAGAACTTCTACCTCAACCAGGACCAGACCGTCACGCGCAAGCTGAAGGAACTGGTCATCTCGTTGAAGGTGGAGCGCGAGAAGTCCAAGGACGAGATCCTCGCGGGCTACATCAACACCAGCTACTACGGCCGCGGCGCCTACGGCATCCAGGCCGCCGCCCAGGCCTACTACCGCGTCGACGCCGAGGACCTCACCGTCGAGCAGGGCGCGTACCTCGCCGCGCTGCTCCAGGCACCCAGCCAGTACGACTGGGCCGCCGCGACCGACCACGGCAAGAAGCTGGTGACGGCGCGCTGGAACTACGTCCTGGACAACATGGTCGAGGAGCACTGGCTGGACTCCGCCGAGCGCCAGGCCCTGGACTTCCCCAAGCCCAAGGAGCCCAAGGGCGCCCCGGGCATGGAAGGCCAGAAGGGCTACCTGGTCGATCTCGCCAACACGCAGCTGGCACAGCGGCTGATGAAGGACGAGGGCATCTCCAAGTCCGACGCGGAGGCGCAGGTCCTGAACCAGGGGTGGACCATCACCCTGAACATCGACAAGAAGAAGCAGGCGCAGCTGGAAAAGGCGGTCAAGTCCCGGCTGACCAGCAAGCTCGACCCGAAGAAGCGCAAGGTCGACGGCAACGTCCAGGCCGGCGCCGTGTCGGTCGACCCCAAGACGGGCAAGATCGTCGCCCTGTACGGCGGCCAGGACTACTTCAAGCACTACTACAGCAACGCCACCCGCCGGGACTACCAGCCCGCATCGACGTTCAAGCCGCTGATCCTGGCCGCCGCCCTGGAGCAGGACGCCACGACGCAGGACGGCAACCCGATCAACGCCGACACGATCTACGACGGCACCAGCCGCCGCCCGGTCGTGGATCACGGCACCAAGGTCGGATTCGCCCCGCCGAACGAGGACGGCCACAGCTACGGCGACATCACCGTCCAGCAGGCGATGAACAAGTCCGTCAACTCCGTCTTCGCGCAGATGGGCGTCGACGTCGGCATGAAGAACGTGCTGAAGGTCGCCGGCGAGCTCGGCATGGACACCGAGGGCCTGGAGGCGGTGCCCGCGCAGACCCTGGGCACCATGGGCGCGAGCCCGCTGGAGATGGCCGGGGTGTACGCCACCCTCGACAACCACGGCGCCAAGGTCACGCCGTCGATCATCAAGGCGGCGGAGAACAAGGGCCGTACGGTCGACATGCCCGACCCGATCGGCGGCCAGGTGATCAGCCGTACCGCCGCCGACACGGTGACCTCGGTGCTGACCGGCGTGGTCGACGACGGTACGGCGCAGCGGTCGGTCGCGGCGAACCCGCTGCGCGACGGGCAGCAGGTGGCGGGCAAGACCGGTACCTCCGACGAGAACAAGTCCGCCTGGTTCACCGGCTACACGCCCGATCTGGTCACCTCGGTCGGCCTGTTCGGCGAGGAGAAGAAGACCGGCCGCCATGTGTCCCTGCAGGGCGCGACCGGCCTGATCCCGGGCTCCGGCCGGATCGACGGAGGCGGGTACCCGGCGCACATCTGGGCGGCGTACACCTTCGGGGTCACGCACAAGGCCACGTTCGACCTGAACACCACGCAGGGCGCGGCGGTCGAACCGACGAAGACCCCGACCTACTCCCAGTCGCCGACCGAGACCGCGTCCGAGACGCCGAGCTCCCCACCGCCGTCGTCCGAGTCCCCGACGTCCGTGTCACCGTCACCGTCCTCGACGACCAGCAAACCGCCGACGCCCACCGCGCCGACGACGACGGCACCGCCGACTCCGACGGACACGCCGACGGACGACATCACGGACAACCCGCTCAACCCCAACAGCCAGTAGGGGCAGCGGCGGAAAGGGGCGCCCGGGAGAAACCGGGCGCCCCTTTCCCTCCGGTCCCGCTCAACTCCGGTTCAGCTCGAACCAGACCACCTTGCCGGTGCTCAGCCGCGTCGCGCCCCAGCGCCGGGCCAGCCGGTTCACCAGGTACAGCCCGCGCCCGCCCTCGTCCGTGGCCCGGGCCTGGCGCAGGCGCGGCAGCTGGGGCACGTCGTCGCCGACCTCGCAGCGCAGCACGTCGGTGCGCAGCAGACGGAGCGTGATCGGGCGGGAGGCGTAGCGCACGGCGTTCGTCACGACCTCGCTGACCAGCAGCTCCACCGAGTCACTGAGGTCCTCCAGGCCCCAGCGGGCCAGCGCGCGCCGGGCCAGCCGGCGGGCCCGGCCGGGGGCCGCGTCCTCCGGCTCCAGGAACCAGTACGCGACGTCACTCGGCGCGATCCCGTCGAAGCGGGCGGCGAGCAGTGCGATGTCGTCGTCCCGGTCACCCGGGCCGAGCATGTCGAGCACCTCGTCGCACAGGGCTTCCAGCGGCGGCGGATGGTCCGGCCCCGTGAGCTGGGCGGTCGCGGCGAGCTTCTCCCGCAGTTGCTCTATGCCGGTCCACACGTCCCTGAGGCGGGACTCCACCAGGCCGTCGGTGTACAGGAGCAGCGTGGCCCCGGCGGGCGCGTCCAGCTCGACGGCCTCGAAGTCGACACCGCCGACGCCGATGGGCGCGCCCGGCGGTACCCGCAGCACCTCGGCCCGGCCGCCCAGGTGCAGCAGGACGGGCGGGGGATGGCCGGCGTTGGCGATGGTGATGCGGTGCGAGACCGGGTCGTAGACCGCGTACAGGCAGGTCGCCATCCGGTCGGTGCCCAGCCGCTGCGCCTGCTCGTCCAGGTGGTGCAGCACCTCCTGCGGGGGCAGGTCGAGCCCGGCGAGGGTCTGGGCGGTCGTCCGCAGCTGGCCCATGATCGCCGCGGAGGTCATGGAGTGGCCCATGACGTCACCGACGACCAGCGCTACCCGGCTGCCGGGCAGCGGGATCGCGTCGTACCAGTCGCCGCCGACCCGCGCGGTCTCGGCGGCCGGCAGGTAGCGCGAGGCCAGCCGGACGCCGGTCGGGCGGGGCAGCGTCTCCGGCAGCATCGTGCGCTGCAGCTCGTCGGCGATGTACGCCTCACGGCCGTACAGCACCGCCTTGTCGATGCCGAGGGCGCTGTGCGTGGCCAGCTGGGCGGCGACCAGCAGGTCATCGGCCTCGAACGCCAGCCGCTCGGGGCGGCGCAGGAACAGCGCGGCCCCGATGACCCGGCGCCGGCCGCGCAGCGGCGCGAGGATCGCGTGCTGTGCGCCGGGGACCACCGACTCGCCGCCCTCGCCGAGGAGTTCGGGGAGCGCGGCGCGGGCGGCGGGGGAGTCGGCGAACACCGGCCGCACCCCGCGCAGCACCTCGTTGAGCGCGCCGCCGGGCCGCACCTCGCACAGCTCGGCGGTCATCGCCGACAACTCCGCGAGCTCGGTCTCCGGCGTCGGCGCAGGCAGGAAACCGCCCTCGGTGTCCCGCTCCTCCGGGATCCGGTCGGTGCGGCGCAGCCGCAGCACCACGGGTCCGGTGGGGCGTTCGTCGCCGACCGGCAGCGGGTCGCGCAGATAGACGAGGATCGCGTCCGAGAAAGTCGGCACGGTGGCCCGGCACAGCCCCATCACGATCTCGTCGAGGTCGATGCCGCGGGCGATCCGCCGGGTCGCGGCGCCCACGAAGCGCAGCCGGTCGCCGTCCCGCCGCATCGGCAGGGGACGGCCCGGCGGCAGTCCCCGCCCGGTACGGCGCTCCGGGCCGCCGGGGCCGTGCTCCTGCTCGTCGGCGGCCGGCTGGACCGGGATGGCCTCGGGCGCGGGACGCGGACGGTGAGCGTCCGGCTCGGCCGCGGAGGGCTGGGCGTGCTCGGGGCCGTTGACTGGGAGCTCCTTCCCCTTGCCGCAGGGCGTGGTGGCACCCGGCGAGGAGGGTGTCTCGCCGGTGCGGGCCTGTGCGGGTAAGGCGGGGGCGCCGAGGGGCGCCGGGGTACGCACGAGCGCCCCGCGGGGCTCCGCGGGGTCGACGCCCGGCTGGGGGCGCTCGTAGGAGGTGGGCTGCTCCGTCACGCGTGTCGAATCCATCCGTTGGGGGCCGCGCGCCGCGCGCGCAGTTCGTCCCGCAGAAATCCCGATACCCGGAATACGTGCCCCGGGAACGGAATTCCCGCGTGGTCAGAGGCTGTTTCTGTGCCACCGGCGGACCATCGCGGGTCCACTGTGGTGTTGCCCTCGTACCACTCGCTCACGTCCTGCCGCCCCTCGGTGACGTTCGGTCAAGCCCGGTACCGACCCCGGGAGTTGTCGTTGATCGTCCCTCCGGAGGACGATCCTACGGTTGTGGACCGGGGGCGCATCAAGGGTCTCATGAGGACACGTGCGCGGGCGTACGGTCCCAGTCCTCCGGCAGTGACGGTACCGCCCAGGACGGGTCCGGGCGCCAGTGCTGCCAGCCATCCGAGAACGGCGGGCCCCAGGCGCGGATCACCTCCACCGCGTCCCGGCCCGCCTGCCGCACCCGTTCGGCGAGCCGGGCGTCCATCAGGCCGTCCCGCTGGGCCTGCGCGAACTCGTCCTCGTCGCGCCAGTGCCAACTGCGGTCCGGATGCACGGAGATGTCGAGGAAGTGGTCCTCGGAGTCGACCCCGCCGTCCCAGCGGACCAGCGGCTCCTCGAGATTGACGTACCAGTTCTTGAACCGCCAGCCCGGCTCCCAGAACAGCCACACCGACCACGGCTCACCGGGCCGGGCCAGCTTCAGCACGCCGGTCCCGAACCACCGGTCGCGCTGCACCGAACGCGGCTTGGTGTAGCGCGACCGGAGCGGCTCCAGGTGCACGGGCGTGCCGTCGGCGAGCACCGGCCGCACGCACTCGGTGCCCGGCGCCATCCACACGGCGAGCAGGCCCGCGTCGTCCCGTACGACGGTCACGGGGCGCGCGATGTGGAAACGGTCGCCGGCGTTCTCCCGGTACCGCCACAGGATCTGGCTCCCCGGCGCCCAGAAGGCCGTAGCACCGCCCGCTTCCCCGCGTTCCACGCGTCTCACCGCTCCACCGTCTGCCATGCACAGATATTAGGTGCCCCAGGCATACGACGCTGCGGCACGTGTCACGGTTCTGGCCGGGCGGCGCGAATGGTTCCCTGCCGGTTACGGGTGCGTCATACGCAGGACATCCAGCGCCTCGTCCAGCTGCTCCCGGGTGAGGTCGCCGCGTTCGACATACCCGCTCTCGAGTACCACCTGACGGATCGTCTTGCGTTCCACGAGCGCCTTCTTGGCCACCTTGGCGGCCTCCTCGTACCCGATGTACTTGTTGAGCGGCGTCACGACGGAGGGCGAGGACTCCGCGTACTCGCGGGCCCGGTCCCGGTGGGCGGTGATCCCGTCCACGGTACGGTCGGCCAGCAGCCGCGCCACGTTGGCGAGCAGCCGGATCGACTCCAGCACGTTCTTGGCGATGACCGGGAGCATGACGTTGAGCTCGAAGTTCCCGGACGCGCCGGCCGTCGTGATGGTCGCGTCGTTGCCGATGACCTGGGCCGCGACCATGAGGACCGCCTCCGGAATGACCGGATTCACCTTCCCCGGCATGATCGAGGAGCCGGGCTGGAGGTCGGGCAGGGAGATCTCGGCGAGTCCCGTCCTCGGCCCCGAGGCCATCCACCGCAGGTCGTTGGCGATCTTTGTCAGCCCGACCGCGATGGTCCTCAGCTGTCCGCTCGTCTCCACGATCCCGTCCCGGGCACCCTGCGCCTCGAAGTGGTCGCGCGCCTCGGTGAGCGGCAGCCCGGTGACCCCGGCGACCTCCGCGATCACGGCGGCGGAGAAGCCCGGCGGGGTGTTGATGCCGGTGCCGACGGCGGTGCCGCCCAGCGGCAACTCGGCGAGGCGCGGGAGGGAGGCGTGCAGCCGCTCGACGCCGTACCGGACCTGCGCGGCGTACCCGCCGAACTCCTGACCCAGGGTCACGGGAGTGGCGTCCATGAGGTGCGTCCGGCCCGACTTCACGACATCGGCGAACTCCTCGCTCTTGCGGCCGAGCGCGTCGGCGAGATGCTCCAGGGCCGGGATCAGGTCGTGCGTGACGGCGGCGGTGGCGGCGATGTGGAGGGAGGAGGGGAAGACGTCGTTGGACGACTGCGAGGCGTTGACGTGGTCGTTCGGGTGCACGGGCCGGCCCAGCCGCTCCGTCGCCAGCGTGGCGATGACCTCGTTGGTGTTCATGTTGGACGAGGTCCCCGACCCCGTCTGGAACACGTCGACCGGGAAGTGCTCGTCCCACTTCCCGTCCGCGACCTCCTTCGCCGCCTCCTGGATCGCCTCGGCCACGTCCTTGTCGAGCACCCCCAGCTCGGCGTTCACCTTCGCCGCCGCGCCCTTGATCCGGGCCAGGGCCTCGATGTGCGCGCGCTCGATCCGCTGTCCGGAGATGGGGAAGTTCTCGACGGCGCGCTGGGTCTGGGCACGCCACTTGGCGTCCGCCGGGACACGTACCTCGCCCATGGAATCGTGCTCGATCCGGTATTCGCTCATGTCCCTTACAGCGATCGGGACGGCGGGGATGTTCCGGACTGTGGGCCGCACGGGACTCAGCCCGTCCGGCGTTTGAGGACGAGGCCGTTCGGGCCGAAGGGGCGGGGCCCCTGAGGTATGGGAATGGGCAGGGGCGGCGGGGCCGAGATCCGTCCCCGGCCGCCCCGAGAGCGACTACGCCGGCCCAGGCCCCCGCACCGGAATCGACGTGAAGGTCGGCTGCGGAGCCGGATCCTGGAAGAAGTCGTTCGACTTGTTCAGTTGGCGGCACCACCCGTAGCATCCGCGCATGATCTCTAACCCGAGGGTGCTGGGCAACGTCCGCTTGTCCGTCATGAAGGACGACACGACCAGCCCGGAGAAGCAGCGTGCGGCCGTCGAGCACTGGGCGAACGGACCCTCTATAGAAGGACGCATCGTCGGGTGGGCCGAGGACGTAGACGTGTCCGGCGCTATGCACCCCTTCAAGAGGCCGGGCCTCGGTCCCTGGTTCAACGAGCGGGCCGACGAGTGGGACGTGTTGGCCGTCTGGAAGCTCGACCGCCTCAGCAGGAAGGCGGGTCACTTCGCCGAGGTCTTCGAGTGGTGCCAGAAGCACGGCAAGGTGATCGTGTCCGTGACCGAGGGCATCGACATGTCCACCCCCATGGGCAAGATGTTCGCGCAGATCATCGCCGCCTTTGCCGAAGGCGAGTTGGACACCATCCGTGCGCGTGCCCTGTCCGGCTCGATGGCCCGGAAGGCGAAGGGCGTTTGGATCGGCGGTGTCCTCCCGTTCGGATACCGATTTGAGCGCCAAGAGGACGGGGGTAAGAAGCTCATTCAGGATGACGAATACGCGAACCTTCTTCGTGACATTGTGGAGAAGTTGAAGAGCGATTGGTCCTCGTACAAAATTGCCGTTGATCTGAACAAGCGTGGCGTTCCTACGTGGCGGGATTACCTGCGCATTGATCGCGGCGACGAACCGAAGGGTGTCGCTTGGACTGCCAACGCCATTCGAGCGATCGTGACTAACCCCACGGTCGGCGGCATCTACACGTACAAGGGCGAGCCTGTCATGGACGACGACGGTGAGCCGGTACGGATCACGGATGAGCCGCTCATGGAATACGGGGAGTGGGCTTCCCTGGTCGCCGACATGACCGCCAATCGACCGGTGGCCCGCGCTACGCCTTCGCGCTCGATGCTGGGCGGCGTTGCTATTTGCGATGTATGCGGTTCGAAGATGTCTTCGTCCAAGAAGACCAAGGAGAATGGCCGAGTCTTTCACTACTACGCCTGCAACAACATCAACACGGGGACTTGCCCGAGTCCCGCCCGAATCCGGAGAGAAGACCTTGACGCCGCCGTAGGTCAGTTCGTGAATGTCACCCTCGGTCCTCTGCCGGTAATGGAAAGGGTGAATAATTCGATCAGTCAAGCCAAGACTGAGCTTTCCGAGGCGGAAGCGACCCTTGACCGGCTGGAGAGTGATTATCTGGCTGGACGAATCAAGACCGATGTTCAGGTTGAGCGTTACTGGAAGCAGCATGAATTCCAGTCCGCCAAGGTGGAGAGGCTGCGTAGCGAGATCAAAGAGGCGGAGAACGCGCCGTCCTGGAAGGAGACGGGTCGCACGTACGCCGAGGAATGGAAGAACAAGGATGACGAACAGCGTCGTGTCTTCATTCAGCGGCACGACATAACTGTGACGGTCGGAATGACTGAGGACGGAAATCGGCGGGCGCGCATCAAGATTCCCGAAGTTTCGGAGATTGCGAAGGAGACGGGCCTTCACGTCCCCGAAGGGTACCTCTGGACCGAGCCGGAATCCGAATGGATTATCCCCGCTCGCCGTCCTTACGTGGGAGGCTGACGACGGTAGAGGCTGGCCCCCGTCGCGTGTAAACGCGTCGGGGGCCTTCCCATGTCTGCACCCTCGGAGAGAGCGTTTACACGCTCTCACTGCCCCCGTTTAAACACCCTGCGTTGAAACCGCCAGTGATTTGATGTTATGTCGCAATCACCTTTGATTCCGCCACCCTCCCTGACGTACAACCGGATCACAGCCGAGCACTCAAGTCGGGGCCCACCTGAAAGGGAGCTATGTGAATGACGTTTCTCGAACGGTATGCGGACGCTATCGAGATCAGCAGAGTGAAGCTACGGAAGCGCGGGGCTGCCCTCGCGGCTGAGACCGCACTACCGACCGGGCAAGCCGCCCTGTGGTACGCCGATGCGGTTCAGTGCGTCCCTCGCAGCGGTCAGGCCGTGGCCAGGCAGATAGCCCGCCTGTGCGGCGACGAATCCGAGGTCACCATTCCATGGCGCTCGCTCGCTGATGCCGTCGGCGTGCGTGACCGGGCCGGGAACCTGCGCCGCTACACCGAACGCGGGGCAAAAGCTCTCACCGATGCCGGATGGCTGGAAGTTGAAACGGTCGGGAACAAGCGCGGAGCGAAGACGACGTTCCGACTCCTTCCCGGTGAGCGTTCCTCGGAATGCCTGGGGTGGATCGATGATGCGGAGTGGTTCGCCGAGGCAGCCTGAACGGCCCTCGGCGACTTATGGCCTTAGTAAGGCCCCCTCGGGGGCCGCCGTTAGCTGCTGCGCTCCGCTACGCCGCTATGCCCTGGCCGATCAAGGCCGGGAGAAGTTATGGCCTTAGAGAGGCAGCGCCCCTCGAAGGGCGCTGCTCTATAGAAGCTCACCGCCGTTCGCTTCTCGCCCTGGCCGAGTAATGGAGGCCAGGCAGGATAACCACACTACGGGTACCCCGCCGAGGGTGCCCTAACTCTTTCTATCTAGAAGCGCCCCCTGTAGGGGCGCTCTCTTGGAGTAGCTATGCCTATGTCTATGTGTGTAAGCGGCTCTATCCGCTCGGCTCCCTCTGTGAGCCGTGCGCCCGGTCCAGAGCGAAGCGACGGGAGCAGAAGAGAAAGCACACGCGCCCTTCGGCCTGGGCGCGTGGATACAACACCCTGTATCGGATAGCCAGGGCCGCGACCTTCGCGGCTAACCGTGTCCGCTTTATCTGCTATTCCCGGCCGGCTGAGACGGCCGATCAAATTTCTCCGACATCGCCGAGGCGGAACGAACGACATTAAGAATCTTCGCCTGGCCTGCGGGCCGAGCAACGTCAGCCGAGGAAACAGGACCGTCTAGGCGGAATCGCTCGCCGGTTCAGGTGCCGCGTCACCAGAGCGTGCTTCACCGCGTGCTCGCTCAATCGCCGACTGCCGCTGTCGCTCACGCGTCAGCTCACTTCGCATCTCCTTCAAGGTTTTCGACAACTCACGCAAAGCCTTTACCCCATCATCGACACCATATTCGCTCACGGAAAGTAGTTTCCGACGAACCGAAAGGTCGAGAATATAAGTAAGAGGCTCCTGTCGCCTTCCGCGAGCATCCTCAAAGTGAACAGTAGCGGTGTACCGCGAAGGCAGATCCGTAGCTTGGCGCTCTGGAGCGGAATCGAAGAGTGCAGCAATTCGCTTCCTTGGTGGAAGCGATGGGATGCCCTGCGCTATCAGAGGAGCATCCTTCAGTGGAAACCCAGTTTCATCCAAGGTTGAAGAAAATGGTGGATCAACGACGATCCTGACGTTCTTAGCGAGAGTCTGCCCCATGTTCTCGACAACGAAGTCGATGCCCTGTCGCATTGCGGGATTGTCTTGGAAGTCAACGACAACGAACGGCTGAGCCTGTTCCTCTCGAAGTTGTCGAGCCAAGGTGACTTGCTGGCGCGCGTAGAGCGCGGCCAACAGGGCAATCACCACTGTCAGGAGAGTCAGTACGGATGTCGCGACGGATGCGGCGGCCGACCAGTCGTTCGGCTTCCAGGAGCCGAAGTCAACTGCCAGCACGGTAGGGGCGCTTGTCATAGCGCAAGGCTAGGGCACCATCGCACGAAGGTTCAGGCAATCCGGTAGAACCTGCTTGCTTCCATCCAGGTCGGGAGGGCGGGTTCGAAAGGATCTTGGCTGCCTTCCCTGCACCCGCAGCCTTCCCTTCGCTTGAGCGCGCGGGGGTTAGCCGGAAGTCGTGGGACCGGAACCCGGACCGCTTTCCGGCCAGGGCTTCCAAATCGCTCGACAAATCGCGCGGGATGCCGCGTGCGGTTTCGCACGTCCTAACAGGTCTTCTAGTGATGCAAGAAAGACTTCGATCCCTTCGCACGGGATCGGGGGAACACGCGGCATGGGCGGCAGCGGTAGGGGCGGCCCGGTTTCCATGGTTTGACTCCAAAGGCCATGGGGACCGGGCCGTTTCGCATATCCACCACCGATAGTCAGCCGTTCCCCGCTCGCCGTCTCGAAGAGATGTGGAACATGAAAAACACAGTAGAACTGAATTGCTGGACCTGCGGGAAGCCGTTCAGTACCGAGTACGGCCCCGGTAGGCCGCCTCGCTACTGCGATCCCTCTTGCAAGAACCAAGCGCGCAAGATCGCGCGCAGAGTGCGCTTCGTCGAGCTAGCCGAACGGCAGCGTAAGGCGCACATCGTTTCAATCTGAACGCGACACAAGTAAATAACCGCCGCCCCTATTCAAGCCGCCCCACCCATTCCGGGTGTTCGGGCGGCTTTTTCGTGCCCCGACCAAACGAAGGAACCATTGATGAAGTCTGAGCTGCGCAAGATTTTTGATTCTGCCGAGTCCGAGGATCGCGGCCTTACGGCCCGCGAGGTAGCTTCTGTTATCAACTCGATTCCGGCCGAAGAGCGCATGGCACGTACGGAAATCCTCGCGGCTGTGAATGGTGAAGGCGGAGCGTCCTCCCCGGAGGTTCGCGACGCTATCGCCTCGACTCTGAAGGCCATGGAGATGCGGGCGGCTGATGCCCGCGAAGACCGCGCCGCGCTCGACCGAGAGACCGAGGTTCGCAGCCTCCTTGCGGCCAGCTCCGGGCTTCTCACGCCGACCAGCACCGGGCCGATCCACTCTGACGAGTGGCGGTCGCTGATGCCGTCTCTCAGTGAATACCGCGCGCTGATCTCCGAGGGTGTTCCCCAGGATGGCGGGTACACCGTGCCCGACCAGGTTTCCAGCAAGTACATTGACGCTCTCAAGGCGAAGTCCACTTTCCTGCGTGGCCTTCCGACCGGAAGCATCATCCCCTTTACTTCGGCCACTTTCTCCGTTCCTCAGCTTGTCTCCTCGACCGGCGCGGATTACGTCGCCGAAGGGCAGACCATCCCCCAGGGCCAAATGGTGTGGGGTGAGGTCAAGTTCACGGCGAAGAAGATCGGGGAAGTGCAGTGGGCTTCGACTGAGGTATTGGAAGACTCCGCGCTTGACCAGCGGCGCGTGATCGCCGAGAACCTTCTTCGTGACGCTTCGCTGAAGTTCGATGCTGATGCGTTCACCGGGTCGGGTGCCAATCCGATCAAGGGAATCGTGTCCCAGGGCACGTCTACGACTCTCGGCACTGGAAAGGTGACCGTCACGTATGACGACCTGGCCGACGCGGTCGCCCGCATCGAGGCCATGAACGGGACTCCGTCGGTTGTGTGGGCATCCGTCGATATGGCTGCGGCTCTCCGCAAGGAGAAGGCCGCCGGATCTGGTGTCTATCAGGGCGGTCCCCCGACCGATGCCCCGGCTTCTACGGCCTGGGGCCTGCCCATTCTTCCCAGTGCATTCCTGGCCCCGAAGACGGTAATCGTCGCCGACGCTTCCCGAATTGTTGTGGGTGTTCGACGCAATGCCACGGTGAAGGTCAGCGAGGATGCCCGGTTCGATTCTGATCAGGTCGGCTTCAAGCTGACCATGCGCATGGCTGGCGTTTCCCTGGCCGAGGCTTCCTCGGTGCAGATCGTCAAGGCTGCCGCTAGCTGAGATTAGCTGTCCCTCATCCCCTCGCACCCCGACCGGGTGCGGGGGGGATTTCTCGTTTCAGGTCTTCTCTGAGGTCATGGGCAGATAGGCATAGACGCCTGGCCAATCGCTCGATCGCCAAAACCCGGTACGCCTCTTGAGGCTGTAACCGGCACCCGTAAGGAACCGCTTAAGCTCCGACAAAGCCTTTTCCTGATCTTCGCCGGTGGCGTCCTTGGGTGGGTGCCATCCCACAAAGCAGCAGGCGGAGGAGTAAGGGGGCCAGAAAAACCGGTCAATGTTCCCGACGAAGCATCCACTTCGTTCCGACCAGTTCGTAAGACCCGCTTCCCGCAGTAGGTGCCGAAGCTCTGCTTCGGGGCTTCTATCGGGCCAGTGAGGGCGCTCCGGATATCGTTCTTCCAAATGGTCCCAACCGTCTTTTGGGCAAGCGGCCGGCTGCACCCCATCCCGAATACGGTAGACGAGAAGGGAAGCCCGCGTATCGCGCATAGGAGAGGGCCGGGGGCCAGGCATCTGGACGACGTAACCGACAGACTCCAATGCTTCAGCTACGTCACTCAGTCGAGTGCGCCAATGATCCTCGTTTTCAGCCTTGGAACCCTCTTCTCTGATCTTCTGGTCGGGGTGCCATTCCACTTCGACGCAGAGTTCCGCACCGTCCGGCCAATGAGCCTCGGCTACGTAGAGAGCGCGACACCAGCCGTGCCCGGGCGGAATTTGGCGGCCAAAGATTGACAATCCCGCCTGCCCGCCTACTCGCGCCCAATGCTGGCCGATGCCGAGCTTATCCAAGTCATGGGTGACCACGGTCGGGCCGCTCTGCGGGTCTGTCGGGTTGTAAGTCGGTTGTAGCACTTGAAGCCCATTCGCAGGAAAGGGAAGCCGTCAGAGCCAGTAAGACCAGTTCCCGCCCGCGCACTCGGGGCAAGGAACCTTCAGCCGTTCATTGCACGTCTCGCAGCCATCCAGGCCCCCGCAGAGGGGGCACCAAAGTTCCCGGTGACCGAAGCACATCCCGCAAATGGTTGAGATCTCGTTCAGGAACTCCAACAGCGAAGGCTTTCCGAGGTCGAATCCTCGGCGGCCTCCGCGCCTCGGGGGCCGCTCTGGGGCGACGGTCACGCCCTGGCCCCGTGCGTGCACTGCCGAATGTTGCGGGCCGCGTCGAACCGCGCGTTCGCATCGCCGGACTTCGCGGCTTCGTCGAGCTTCGCCTTCTCGTCCGCACACCGGGCGCAATTGGGCTTCGGCTTGGCTTCGTACAGCCAGTCATCCAGCGCCCCTAGGGGAACCCGCTGCGGACTCACACGGCCACCCCCCACACGGTCACGACAGGGAGCTTGCGGCCGTCACCTACACCGCTATGCGGATGGTTGCTGATCTCCCGATTGGAACTCGTCACGGCTTCAGTTACGTCCGCTTCACGGGCGTCTTCGCGGGAGTGGGAAAGCGCGGCACACGTCATGCACCCCTCGACCCCGACCGGTTCAAGTCCCGGAATGTTCCTCGCTACGGGTACGGAACGGGATTCAGCGTGCGGTTTATGCTCCAGCATCGATCGCCCCTCGGCTCCATGTCTGTCACATCATGGTGCCAAGGGGGGTGCATGGTTAGGCGTTTTATGCGCGTCTTGGGTTAAAGATCATGAGCGACAGGCCGCCGACCATTCAGACAACTTCGCCCTGGCGTCCTCCCCAAAGAGCGCACTGCCCTCATATCCTGAGAACTCTTCGAGGTAACTTTGAATGTCTCGGTCGTCACGGAGAACGAGCAATCCCGCCGAAGTTTCGATCGTGGCCAATGATGCGTCATAGATGGTGAACGTGTTTAGGGGTGTTCTCGGGGTAGGCGTGCCCATTGGGATGAGGCCGATTCGCACGTTCGGGAGATAAGTCAGCGAAGCAAGCCTGTCCATCTGCTCGGCCAAGGTTAGCGGAGCAACCACGGGCCATCTAACGGCCTGCTCGGTAAGAATGAATGTGAACCGCTTCGTGGTGTCATAGAGGACGGCTTGACGTTCTAGCTTTCCCGCCACGGCCCTACTTGTGTCTGCCGTGGAGTGCGCAAGGCTTGCCCGCACATATTCGGGGGTGGCAAGAAGGCCGGTGACCATAGACAACAGGAAGTAGCGAATGTGCGCCGAGGACGCTTCTAGCGCCTTCAGTTCAGCTTGCCTTGTTCCTAGACCCTTGCGCCGCAGTTCTCGAAGGTTCCGCCATTCAGTGTTCGCAAGCCGGGCAAGTGAGGAAACTTCTTCAATCAAGCCCGGCGGCGCGTCGAGGGCTCTCAAGATTTGCTCAACGTCGACCAGCGATGGCCGCACTTTCCCATTCTCAATCCGGGACACCTTGGATTGAGACATGTTGCAGCGCGCAGCAAGCCGGACCCCTGAGAGTCCGGCTTGCTTGCGTAGTTCTCTGAGCTTCGCGGCCAGTTCCTGACTGGACTGGCCAAGTTGCTCGGGTTCGAACGTCACTCCTTCACATACTCCAGAAACGGGATCGACTCTGCCTCGGCGATTCGCTGGTACTCGACATACGGCGCGGGATCACCCTCGTACAGCTCTCGACTGATCTGCGTTCCGTCTTCCTCGTAATGCATGAAGACGACGGTCGACCGATCAAAGATCCAGAAGTCTTGAACACCTCGAAGAGGATTCTCGCGGCCGGTCACATCGAGAATGCGGATATCCTCCCCGGCGAGCGCGTGGGGCGCGTAGTACCGCGAGAACTCGAAGCGCAGATACTCGGAAAGAGGTTGGGTCAGGATGTGCACCCGCCCCTTCCTCTTCCCTTCCTTCCGAAGCCTTTTCAGATCTTCCGTGTATGACGACGTGTATGCGTGCGGGTCGATTCGCTTACCCGCTCGGAATGCCTCGATCTCTGCGGACTCCTGCGGTACGAGGTATTGAGGCAGGGTTTCCAGTCGCCACGCTTCCGATCCGATCCCCCGGAACATTGCCCGCCACTCGTCACCATCCAAGAGCACGGAACGCCTCCCGAAGCACGCTCTCGGGAATCTCGACCAGCCCCTCACCCGTGGGCGGCTGGAAGGCTTCGGACACGTCGCCCTGCACGACGAACGTTCCCCGCTTCGTGGCGTACACGTTCGGGCAGTCGTCTTCGCCGCACTCGCCGTTCCCGTTCCCGGTGAGCCGAGTCAGTTCTTCGCGCGCCATAGCGAACCCCCTGATACATGGCCCCGGTTGGGCCGTCAGCACGACGGTACGAGGGGGCACATCGGGGCGTCTATGCGTTCACGCGACTATGCGCGTTGTCGCATAAACCGCTGCCAGGAAGGGCCGTGCCGCTGGCTGTCGTGGCCTGGCCTCGTTGTGAGGCCTTACGCGGCTCTGTGCGGGCCGCTCGCGGTCGGGACGGCCCCGCTTGCACGTAGAGCCCCCGACCGATGGCCGAGGGCTCTACGTGGTGTCGCTGCCTAGGTCAGGCCAGCCCCGGACCCCGTACCGGGATCGTGGTGAACGTCGGCTGAGAGAGTTGCTGCGGGCTGAAGAAGTCATTGCCCTTGTCGTCCACGACGATGAACGCCGGGAAGTCCTCGACCTCGATCTTCCAGACGGCCTCCATGCCGAGCTCCTCGTACTCGACGACCTCGACCTTCTTGATGCAGTCCTGGGCGAGCCGGGCGGCCGGGCCGCCGATGGAGCCGAGGTAGAAGCCGCCGTGCGCGGCACAGGCGTCGGTGACCTGCTTGCTGCGGTTGCCCTTGGCCAGCATCACCTTGGAGCCGCCCGCCGCCTGGAACTGCTCGACGTAGGAGTCCATGCGGCCGGCGGTCGTCGGGCCGAAGGAGCCGGACGCGTAGCCCTCCGGCGTCTTCGCCGGGCCCGCGTAGTACACCGGGTGGTCCTTCAGGTACTGCGGCATCTCCTCGCCCGCGTCCAGCCGCTCCTTGATCTTCGCGTGCGCGATGTCACGGGCCACGACCAGGGGACCGGTGAGGGACAGGCGGGTCTTGACCGGGTACTTGGTCAGCTCGGCGAGGATCGCGTCCATCGGCTGGTTGAGGTCGATCTTGACGACGTCGCCCTCTTCGTCGAGGTGCTCGTCGGTCGTCTCCGGCAGGAACCGCGCCGGGTCCGTCTCCAGCTGCTCCAGGAAGACGCCCTCGGCGGTGATCTTCGCGACGGCCTGACGGTCGGCGGAGCACGAGACGGCGATGGCGACCGGGCAGGAGGCGCCGTGGCGGGGCAGACGCACCACGCGCACGTCGTGGCAGAAGTACTTGCCGCCGAACTGCGCGCCGATGCCGATCCTCTGGGTGAGCTCGAAGACCTTCTGCTCCAGCTCCTTGTCCCGGAAGCCGTGACCGAGCTCGGAGCCCTCGGCCGGGATCTCGTCCAGGTAGTGCGCGGAGGCGTACTTGGCCGTCTTCAGTGCGTACTCGGCCGACGTACCGCCGACGACGATCGCCAGGTGGTACGGCGGGCAGGCGGCCGTACCGAGCGAACGGATCTTCTCCTCCAGGAACTTCATCATGGAGGCCTCGTTCAGGACGGCCTTCGTCTCCTGGTACAGGAACGACTTGTTGGCGGAGCCGCCGCCCTTCGCCATGAACAGGAACTTGTACGCGCCGCCGTCGGTGGCGTAGAGCTCGATCTGCGCGGGGAGGTTGGAACCGGTGTTCTTCTCCTCCCACATGGTGAGCGGAGCCATCTGCGAGTAGCGCAGGTTCAGCTTCGTGTAGGCGTCGAAGATGCCGCGGCTGAGGGCCTCCTCGTCACGGCCCTCGGTCAGCACGTTCTGGCCGCGCTTGCCCATGACGATCGCCGTGCCGGTGTCCTGGCACATGGGCAGCACGCCCGCCGCCGCGATGTTCGCGTTCTTCAGCAGGTCGAGCGCGACGAACTTGTCGTTGCTCGACGCCTCCGGGTCGTCGATGATGCGGCGCAGCTGGGCGAGGTGGGCCGGGCGCAGGTAGTGCTGGATGTCGTGGATGGCCTCCTCGGCCAGCTTGCGCAGCGCCTCCGGCTCCACCTTGAGGAACGTCCGCCCGTCGGCCTCGAAGGTGGAGACACCCTCGGAGGTCACCAGTCGGTACGGGGTGGTGTCCTCTCCCTGGGGGAGCAGATCGGTGTACGCGAACTCAGGCATCTCGCCCATTCCTCACTCGACAGACGGCGGCCCGCCGACGCTGGCGGGCCTCACCAGCGTAGAACCTGGCCCCGACGGCGAACCTGTGAGGTCCGGCTCAGTTCGCGGCGCGCGGGTGGTCCCCATCCCTAGTCGCGATCTATCGCGTTTCGGTACGCTGCTGCCGTGGACCTTCAGAAGCAGACCGAGCTGCGCGCCTCGGACGCCGATCGTGACCGCATCGCCGACATCCTGCGCGACGCCCTCGCCGAGGGCCGCCTCACCGCCGACGAGCACGCCGAGCGCGTGGAGGGGGTGCTGAATGCCAGGACGGTCGGCGAGCTGGAGGTCTTCATACGGGACCTGCCCGCCGCCCATGAAGGCGAGAGGCCTCCCGCCCACACGCCCGCACCGCCCCGCCCGACCGCCGGTGCGATACCTGCCGAGGCCGACGCCACCGTGTTCGCGGTGTTCAGCAGCGCCATGCGCCGGGGCCGCTGGCGTGCCGGGCGCCGGCTGCACGCGTACGCCGTTTTCGGCAGCGTCGAGATCGATCTCAGCGAGGCGATCTTCGAGTACCAGCAGGTCGTGATCAAGGCGGTGTCGGTCTTCGGGAGCGTCGAGATCCGCGTCCCGGAGAACGTGTCGCTGCGCGGCACCGGCGGCGGGGTGCTCGGCAACTTCGAGGTGGACACGCTGGATTCGGTCGAGTCCGACGCCCCGGTTGTCTACGTGGACGGATGGGCCGTGCTGGGCAACGTGGAGGCGCGGCCGAAGCGGGGCAAGCTCGTCGCGGACATCCTCGACCGTGTGCAGCGCAGGGCCGACAAGGGTTTGCGCAAACACCTGGACCGTTGACGGTCGTGAAGGAGGCCGGAACCGGAACGATTCGGTCCTCTGACAGCCGGCGCGCAGGGTCGCGAACAAGCCGCCGCACTCCCGCGGCCGGGAACGCAGTGCATAGGCGCGCGCACAGCGGGTAGGGCTTGCTGCATCGTCTCTCGCTCGCGAAGCCGTCGTCAGGAGTAGACCGTGCTGCAACCGCCGCATTCGTCCCTGCAGGTAGCTGCCGTTCCGGCCCAGCGGGTGCCAGTGCGGGACAGGGACCAAGACGCACCCTGGCACACCGAAGCGGTGTGCCGGCGCGACGAGGCAGGCCTGTTCTTCGCACCCTCCAAAGAACCCACCGCCGCCCGGCTGTCCCGCGAGGAGGCGGCCAAGCGGGTCTGTGCGCGCTGCCCGGTGATGGTCGAATGCCGCGAGCACGCCCTGCTCCAGCCCGAGCCGTACGGCGTCTGGGGCGGCCTCACCGCCGCCGAACGCCGCGTGGTCCTCGCCCGGCGCCGCCGCCGCGACATGGAACTGAAGAAGGCGGCACGCGCGGCGAGCCGCATAGCGGCGGCGGGTTGACGGACCGGTCCGGCCGCTCACGCGCATGTAGAGCGGGGCGCCCCCTTCCGCACCAGGGGGCGCCCCTTTTACCGCGTTTTCCGCCGGACCGACGCAGTCACTTCGCCCGGTCGAAGTCGATCGCGCTGTAGGCCCGCAGCTTGCTGAGCCGGTGCTCGGAATCGATCCTCCGCACCGTCCCGGACTTCGACCGCATCACGATCGAGTCGGTCGTCGCGGTCTCCGACCGGTACCGCACACCCCGCAGCAGCTCACCGTCCGTGATCCCGGTGGCCACGAAGAACACGTTCTCCCCGGTGACCAGGTCCTCCGTGGTCAGCACCCGGTCGAGATCGTGCCCGGCGTCGACAGCCCGCGCACGCTCCTCGTCGTCCTTGGGCCACAGCTTGCCCTGGATGGTGCCGCCCAGGCACTTCACGGCGCAGGCCGAGATGATGCCCTCGGGGGTGCCGCCGATGCCGAGCAGCAGGTCGACGCCGGTGCCCTCGCGCAGCGCGAGGATCGAGCCGGCCACGTCGCCGTCGGAGATCAGCTTGATGCGGGCGCCGGTCTCCCGGATCTCCTTGATGACGCCCTCGTGACGGGGGCGGTCCAGGATGACGACGGTGACGTCCTCGGGCGTGGCCCGCTTGGCCTTGGCGACCCGGCGGATGTTGACCGACACGGGCGCGTTGATGTCGACGAAGTCGGCGGCCTCCGGGCCGGTGACCAGCTTGTCCATGTAGAACACGGCGGACGGGTCGAACATCGCGCCGCGCTCGGCGGCGGCCAGCACGGCGATCGCGTTGGGCATGCCCTTGGCGGTCAGTGTGGTGCCGTCGATCGGGTCGACGGCGATGTCGACCTCGGGTCCGGTCCCGTCGCCGACGCGCTCGCCGTTGAAGAGCATCGGAGCCTCGTCCTTCTCGCCCTCGCCGATGACGACCACGCCGTTCATCGACACGGTGGAGACGAGGGTCCGCATGGCGCGCACCGCGGCACCGTCGGCGCCGTTCTTGTCGCCGCGCCCGACCCAGCGGCCCGCGGCCATCGCCGCGGCTTCGGTCACCCGGACGAGCTCCAGGGCCAGGTTGCGGTCAGGGGCCTCGGAGGGCACATCCAGTTCGGAGGGCAAGTGATGATGCTCGGTCATCGGAGCGCACCTTTCTGATACGACGACGGCCGGATGAGGGTGTTGGCCCCGACTCTATCGTTAGGCAGACGAAATGAGCAGGGGACCCCACGGATGAGCACGTCGGGCACCTGCGACGATAGAGGCGTGGCAGGTACGAAAGGCAAGCAGAAGACGGTCCGGGACATGATCCTCTCCCTGGGCGTGGTCGGGATCGCGGCGGGAGTCATCTACCTCTTCGTCCCGCACGACGACCACGCTCCCGACCTCGAGCGGGTCGACTACCGGGTCGAGCTGGACACGGCACGCCGCGCCGCGAACTACCCGGTCGCCGCGCCCGAGGGTCTGCCCGGCTCCTGGAAGGCGACGTCCGTCCGCTTCCAGGGCGACAACTTCGACCGCTGGCATCTGGGTTTCCAGAATCCCGGCGGTCAATACGTGGCGGTCGAGCAGTCCACTCAGAAGCGCGCCGACTTCATCGACGACGCGAGCCAGGGCTCGAAGGCGACCAAGGTCACCGAGAGGATCGACGGCCGGACGTGGACGCGCTACACCGGCGGCCGCTACGACGCCCTCGTGCTCGAGGGCACCCCCGGGTCCACGACGGTGGTGGCGGGCACGGCGTCGTTCGCGCAGCTGACGAAGATGGCCGACGCGCTGAAGATGGCGTGAGCCGGGAGTCCGCGGACATGACAGAGGCCCGCGGTGGTGCCGGGGGCCTCTGTGTGCGCGTATGTCAGACGGTGGTGACGACCTCGTCGTACGCCAGGCGCGGCGAGCGCGGGTAGGCGGCGTTCTGGCCCGGCTTGCCGATGTTGACGATCACCAGCCCGCCGCTGCCCCTACTCCTTCACCGCTTCGTCTTCCTCCTCGGCCAGCGCCGCGTCCAGCCGGGCCCGCGCCCCCTCCAGCCACCGCCGGCAGACCTTGGCCAGCTCCTCGCCGCGCTCCCAGAGCGCGAGGGACTCCTCCAGCGTCGTACCGCCCGCCTCCAGCCGCCGTACGACCTCGATCAGCTCGTCCCGCGCCTGCTCGTAGCCGAGCGCCTCATCCACCTTGCTGGTCATCCACCCACCCTATGTGTCCACTCGTACGGAGAACTCGCCCTCGGCGACCCGCGCGCGCAGCGCCTCGTCCGCCGCCACCTCGGCCGGATCGCGCACGGCATGGCCGTCGGCCCGCTGCAGCACCGCGTACCCGCGCTTCAGCGTCGCGGCGGGGGAGAGGGCCACCACGCGCGCGTGCGTGTGCGTCAGCTCCGAGTCGGCGCGGTCCAGGAGATGGCCGAGCGTGCGCCGGCCGCGGTCGACGAGGGACGCCACGTGGTCGGCGCGCTCGTCGATCATCCGGTGCGGGTCCTGCATGCAGGGCCGCGCCAGCGCATGGGCTAGCCCCCGCTCCTCGCGCTCCACCAGCGCCGTGACGCACCGCCGCGTCCGGTCCCGCAGCTGCCGTACCCGCTCCAGCTCCTCGCCGACATCCGGTACGACCTTCTTGGCGGCGTCGGTCGGGGTGGAGGCCCGCAGATCCGCCACGTGGTCCAGCAGCGGGTTGTCCGGCTCGTGGCCGATGGCGGACACCACGGGGGTACGGCAGGCGGCGACGGCCCGGACCAGCTGCTCGTCGGAGAAGGGCAGCAGATCCTCCACGCTGCCGCCACCGCGCGCCACGATGATCACGTCGACCTCGTCGAGCTCGTCCAGCTCCTTCACCGCCTGCACGACCTGGGGGACGGCGTGCACGCCCTGCACGGCCACGTTGCGCACCTCGAAGCGGACCGCGGGCCAGCGGTGGCGGGCGTTCTCCAGAACGTCCCGCTCCGCGGCCGAGGCACGGCCGCAGACCAGGCCGATCAGCTGCGGCAGGAAGGGCAGCGGCTTCTTCCGCTCCGGCGCGAACAGCCCCTCGCCCGCCAGGGTCTTCTTCAGCCGCTCCAGCCGGGCCAGCAGCTCCCCGATCCCCACGGGCCGTATCTCGGCGGCCCGCAGCGACAGCTGCCCGCGCGGCGCGTACCACTCGGGCTTCGCCAGCACGACGACCCGGGCGCCCTCCCCGACGACATCGGCGACGGCGTCGAACACCTGCCGGTAACAGGTGACGCTCACGGAGATGTCGTACGACGGGTCGCGCAGAGTCAGGAACACGACCCCGGCCCCCGGCCGCCGCGACAACTGCGTGATCTGCCCCTCGACCCACACCGCCCCGAGCCGGTCGATCCAGCCCCCGATGAGCCGCGAGACCTCGCCGACGGGGAGCGGGGCGTCCGCGGACGTGTTCACAGCCATGCGGTCGAGCGTAACGGCCGGTACCGACAACCCGGGGCAGGCCGGGAACCCCCGCGGGGTACGCCCGGTCACGCCGGATCTTGGACCCCCCGGAAGCGGCCTTACGATGGGTGCCATGACCGCTTCGCCTGCCCGCCGTGTCCTGCTCGCCGCCCCCCGGGGCTACTGCGCCGGTGTGGACCGCGCCGTGATCGCCGTCGAGAAGGCCCTGGAGCAGTACGGGGCCCCGATCTACGTCCGGCACGAGATCGTCCACAACAAGTACGTCGTGCAGACCCTCGAGAGGAAGGGTGCCGTCTTCGTCGAGCGCACGGAGGAGGTGCCGCCGGGGAACATCGTGATGTTCTCGGCGCACGGGGTGGCCCCCGTCGTCCACGAGGAGGCCGAGCGCGGCCGGCTCGCCACCATCGACGCCACCTGCCCCCTGGTCACCAAGGTCCACAAGGAAGCCGTCCGGTTCGCGAACGACGACTTCGACATCCTCCTGATCGGGCACGAGGGCCATGAGGAGGTCATCGGCACCTCCGGCGAGGCCCCCGACCACATCCAGCTGGTCGACGGCCCCGAGGACGTCGCCAAGGTCGAGGTCCGCGACCCGTCCAAGGTCGTCTGGCTGTCGCAGACCACGCTCTCCGTCGACGAGACCATGGAGACGGTCGACGCCCTGAAGGAGAAGTTCCCGCAGCTCATCTCCCCGCCGAGCGACGACATCTGCTACGCCACGCAGAACCGTCAGCTCGCCGTGAAGCAGATGGGCGCCCAGGCCGAGCTGGTCATCGTGGTCGGCTCCCGCAACTCCTCCAACTCCAAGCGGCTCGTCGAGGTCGCCAAGCTCGCCGGCGCCCGCGAGGCCTACCTCGTGGACTTCGCCGACGAGATCGACGAGGCCTGGCTGGACGGCGTGACCACGGTCGGCGTCACCTCCGGCGCCTCCGTCCCGGAGGTCCTCGTCGAGCAGGTCCTGGAGTGGCTCGCCGAGCGCGGATACGGGGACGTCGAGCTCGTCAAGGCGGCCGAGGAGTCCATCACCTTCTCCCTGCCGAAGGAGCTCCGCCGCGACCTGCGCCAGGAGGCGGCGGCTCTGGCGGCGGAGCGGGGCGGTTCGGGTACGGGGACCGCGCAGGCGTGACCAGGCGGTCTGTTCCGGGCGTGACGGTCCGTCGTACGTCGTAGCGTGGAGCCATGCAGATCTTCGGCGTGGACATCGGCGGATCCGGGATCAAGGGCGCTCCCGTGGACCTGGAGAGGGGCGACCTGGCCCAGGAGCGCTGCAAGGTGCTCACCCCGCACCCGGCGACGCCGGACGGGGTGGCCGACGGCGTGAAGCAGGTCGTCGAGCACTTCGGCTGGACGGGCCCGGTCGGGCTGACCTTCCCGGGCGTGGTCACGGGCGGGGCGACGGTGCGTACGGCGGCGAACGTCGACAAGAGCTGGATCGACACGGACGCGCGCGCTCTGTTCAGCGGGCGGCTGGGCGGCCTGCCGGTGACCGTGGTCAACGACGCGGACGCGGCGGGCGTCGCCGAGATGGAGTTCGGCGCCGGTCAGGACCGCCGGGGCACGGTCATCCTGCTCACCTTCGGCACCGGCATCGGCAGCGCCGTCTTCTCAGAAGGCGCCCTCGTCCCCAACACCGAGCTGGGCCACCTGGAGCTGCACGGCCATGACGCGGAGAAGCGGGCCTCCAGCAAGGCCAAGGACGACCACCAGCTGACCTGGGAGCAGTGGGCGCACCGGGTGCAGAAGTACCTCGAACACGTCGAGATGCTCTTCTCCCCGGAGCTGTTCATCATCGGCGGCGGCGTCAGCCGCAAGGCGGGCAAGTTCCTGCACCTCATCGAGGGCATCAAGGCCGAGATCGTGCCGGCGCAGCTGCAGAACAACGCGGGGATCGTGGGGGCGGCGATGCGGGCGGCGAAGGACGGGTAGGGCACGGCCGGGCTCTTGACCGCGCCCGTGCGGGCGTTCAGTCCGGCCGGCGCCGCACGGCCCGGTGGCGCACCAGCCGGACCCTCCGTCCGAGGACGATCGCACCGGCGAGGAGCGTCCCCCCGTACAGCCACCCCGCCTGGGTGGCCAGCGCGGTCACCAGCCCCATCATCCGGCCCCCCATCCCCCCGGAGCTGTCGGCCACGGGGACCAGCCCCACCGCGAAGGCGATCGGCGCGACCACGGGCGCGGTCAGCAGGTCGCCCGCGCGCACCCACAGCGCGGTCAGTACGCACACCGGCAGGAACAGCACGCCGTACACCGTCAGGGACGCCCCGAACAGCCACTGGTCGAGGCAGCCCAGCAGGAACATCGCCGCCCCGGCGAACAGCCCGCCGCCGAGCCCGGTGAGTCTGGGGTTCGGCAGCCGCCGTACCGGTGCCGGTCGCATCGCCGGTGCCGGCCGTGCGGTCCCCGGTGCCGGCCGTCGCTCCTCTCCCGGGCGGCGCCTGGCCTGCGGCGGCAGTGGCGTCGGCGGTGAGCCTCGTCGCGGTCCGTGTCGCTCGGGTGGCGTCCTGTGTTGCTCCACACGATCAACTTAGGTCCTTTTATGTGTCGAATAGGCCGTCTGACACGCCGGTGACCGGAGCTCGGCCGGTGTTCGACAGGGCCGCCGGGCCGATGCCGGGGACGCCGTAGACTGGTGGATCGGCCAGACCAGTCCCCTGGCCCCTCACCCCTGGCAGCCTCTGGCCCTCTCACGTAACGGGAAGTCGCAACGTGTCGCTCACGATCGGAATCGTCGGTCTGCCGAATGTCGGCAAGTCGACCCTGTTCAACGCCCTGACCAAGAACGACGTGCTGGCGGCCAACTACCCGTTCGCCACGATCGAGCCCAACGTCGGCGTGGTCGGCGTCCCCGACCCCCGTCTGGCCAAGCTGGCCTCGATCTTCAAGTCGGAGCGGATCCTGCCGGCCACCGTCGACTTCGTCGACATCGCGGGCATCGTGCGCGGCGCCTCCGAGGGCGAGGGCCTGGGCAACAAGTTCCTGGCGAACATCCGTGAGTCCGACGCGATCTGCCAGGTCATCCGCGCCTTCAAGGACGAGAACGTCGTCCACGTCGACGGCAAGGTCTCGCCCAAGGACGACATCGAGACGATCAACACCGAGCTGATCCTCGCCGACCTCCAGACCATCGAGAAGGTCCTGCCGCGCCTGCAGAAGGAGTCGCGGATCAAGAAGGACGTGGCCCCCAAGGTCAAGGCGGTCGAGGAGGCCAAGGAGATCCTCGACAAGGGCGACACCCTCTTCTCCCAGGGCATCGTCCAGGGCAGCGAGCGCGCCGAGCTCCTCCACGACCTGCACCTGCTCACCACCAAGCCCTTCCTCTACGTCTTCAACGTCGACGAGGACGAGCTGATGGACGACTCCTTCAAGGACGAGCAGCGCGCCCTCGTCGCCCCCGCCGAGGCGATCTTCCTCAACGCCAAGCTGGAGGCGGACCTCGCCGAACTGGACGAGGACGAGGCCCTCGAACTCCTGCAGTCGGTGGGCCAGGACGAACCGGGCCTGGCGACGCTGGCCCACGTCGGCTTCAGGACCCTCGGCCTGCAGACCTACCTCACCGCCGGCCCCAAGGAATCCCGCGCCTGGACCATCAAGAAGGGCGCCACCGCCCCCGAGGCCGCCGGCGTCATCCACACCGACTTCCAGAAGGGCTTCATCAAGGCCGAGGTCATCTCCTTCGACGACCTGGTGGAAACCGGCTCGGTCGCCGAGGCCCGCGCGAAGGGCAAGGCGCGGATGGAGGGCAAGGACTACGTGATGCAGGACGGGGATGTCGTGGAGTTCCGCTTCAATGTCTGAGCGGATGAAATAACACCACGTCGCTGACGTGGCAAACATGCGGTTCAGAAGGGGTCGGACGCTGTCGAGTCCGACCCCTTCGTCGTCACTGTGCTGGATGGGTGCTGGGTATTCTGACGGTGCGTCAGCGGAATCAGGTCTCGTAAACGGTGGACCGGTGTCCCACATGAACGACCCAGACCACCAGCTCCCCGTTGTCGATCGTGTAAACGACGCGGTAGTCGCCGACGCGCAGACGGCGTCGCTCGGGCTGGGACACGAGTGCGGTGGTGTTGAAGCCGAGAGGGTCGGTCTCCAGCTCGGTCAGCTTGGCCAGGATGCGCAGCGCCATGTCACGAGGGATCTTCCGAAGCTCGGCCTGCGCCTCAGGGCGGAAGACGGTTCGGTACTCACTCACCGCGCGCCAGCGTCTCCCTCATGATGTCCTCGATCGGGATGCCGGGAGCCGGGCTGGCCATGCGCTCGTCGATGATCCGGTTGATCTCGCGCTCTTCCCATTCCTGGTACTTGCGCAGCACATCGATGGAGACGACGGCGGCGACCTCCTTGCCTCGGCGTGTGATCACCGTGGGCACGTCGTCGCGGTCTGCGCGCTCCACCACCTCCGCCAGGTGTGCGCGCACGTCGCGGATGGACTCTATGGGCAGTGGCTGCGTCATGCGCCCAAGGGTACCGAGTGTCCCATGTGTACACAAGAGGGTCGTGGCTGCGGGCAGGAGGTCTCGCCGTGCGCGTAGCTGGATGTGCTGGATGAACTCGCACCGTGCTGGATTGGTGCTGGATGAGATCGCCAGAAACCGCATTTTCGCAGGTCGCAGCTCTGTAATCGACTTTCCGCTTCAACGTCTGAGCGGATGCACGGCCTGGTAAACACGCAGGTCAAATGGGGTCGGCTTCGCCTGGAGTCGGCCCCTTGCTGTTTCCCGTCCTGGGATGGTGCCGGGTAGGGTCGCCGCCGCGAGACGCAGAGCGCCGGCATCGCCTAGGGCCGTGCAGGTTTCGAACGCAAAGAGAACAGGGGCCGCCCCAGCCCCGGACCACCCTCGGTGAGGGCGTCGAGGGCCTGCACCACGCGGGCGTGCGTCGCGGGATCGAGGCTGTTGATCCACTGGAGGACCTCGGCGGTGACGAAGATGTCCCACTCGTTCTGTGGCCCGTTCCCGGTATAGCGATAGCTATATACGCTGCGCTCCGTACCTGGGGGGACACCTTGGTGAATCGGGGGTGCAGGACCTGGGCACCCGTGCACGAAAGCCGGCTCGGGTGAGGTGCGGTGGCCGGCGTGAGCTTCAGGTCCCCGAGGCTGTTGAACGGCCAGGGGGTGTGGGCCCGCACCAGGGGTACCTCCGGTGCGGGCCCGCCGGTCAGGAAAGGGTGCGGCTGTCCCAGCCCGAGCCGACGCGGAGTCGGCTGCCGAAGGTGCCGCGGCCGGTGCCGGGGTTGAGCCAGGCCACGCCGTCGGAGTCGACCGAGAGCAGGTCGGCCTTCGCGTCGCCGTTCAGGTCGGCGGCGCCGAGCACCTGGCGGTAGGTCTTGCCCCAGTCGCGGAAGACCAGGACGCGGTCGGCGAGCTTGCCGGTGCCGGTGCCGTTGTAACGCCACAGCTCGCCGGAGCCGTCGAGGGCCAGTACGTCCCCATGCCCGTCGCCGTCGAGGTCCCCCGCGCCGATCACCCGGGTGTACGCCTTCCAGCCGGACCGGATCTTGACGCGCGAGGCGAATCCGGCGCTGCCGTTGCCCGCGTACAGGTAGATGTCACCGGTCGAGGCGGAGCGGGCCAGAAGGTCGGTGCGGCCGTCGCCGGTCAGGTCGCCGGGGGTGGTGAGGATGTTGTAGCCGCGCCAGTCGGTGCCGGTCTTCCGGTACGGGGACCCCGGCGCGGGCAGCCGGCCCGCCGGGGTCTCGTACATGCGTGCCTCGCCCGTGGGCAGCACGGCGAGGACGTCGTTGAGGCGGTCCCCGTTCAGGTCGCCGAAGCCGGTGAACCGGGTGCCGGCGGGCCAGCCGGTGGTGACCGCGCCGCTGTGTACAGAGCCCGCGGCGAGGTGGCCGGCGGCGTCGCCGTCGTACCGGGTCAGGGTGGTGCCGGTCAGGGCGAGCACGTCGGCGCGGCGGTCGTCGCCGTAGTCCCGGGCGAGGGGCAGCGGGCGGGTGGTGCCGGAGGCGGTGTGCAGCGGGCCGCCGAGGGCGGAGCTGTCGCACCAGAGTGCGGTGGGGCGGGTGCCCGCGACCGTGACGGCGCCGCCGACGGTCCGGTTGTCGGTGGTGGTGGCCAGTGTCTTGGGGGCCGACCAGCCGCCGCGGGTGCGGAAGCCGGAGACGAACCGGTACCTGCCGTTGCCGATGGACACGGTCCAGCCCGCGTGCACGGTGCCGTCGGAGGCGATGCCGGAGCTGACGGCGTAGCCGGTCGAGCCGAGGGGACGGCGGTCGTCGGCCTGCTCGACGGCGCCCCAGACGCCGGAGCGGGCGGAGCGGGTGGTGGAGAGCACCGCCTTGTCCGTGGCTCCGACGAGGGTGACGTCGCCGTTCGGGGCGGTCAGCGGACGGGGCAGGGCGCGGGGGCCGTACCAGCCGGTGAGCCCGGTCTGCTCGGTGGCGCTCCACGCCTGACCGGGGGCGCTCTTGCGGGCGAAGCGGACGGGGCCGCCGAGGCTCGCCCACAGGAGGCTGAGGCCGCCGGCCGGGTCGGCGTCGAGACGGAGGGCACCGGGCTGGGTGCCGGTGAGGGGGGTCAGGTCCTCGGCATCGCCCCACGCGGTCGCGCCGGCCTTGCGCTCCATGATCCGGGAGTGGTACGAGGCCCCGGCCACGGAGATGAGGCCGCCGCCGTCGCGTGGGCGGTCGTCGAGATTCCATGCGACGGCCGCGTTGCCCTCCTTGTCGATGGCGGCGTGCAGCCCGGTCAGGAACCACTCCCCGTCTTCGGCGTCGCTGGTGACGGTGTCGAACACGGTGGGCTCGGACCAGGCGTCGCCGGGAGCCGGCCGCTGTGACATGCGCAGCTCGCGGCCGCCGGGGACCGGGACGGCCCAGACGGCGGTGAGGCGGCCGGTGGCGCTGCCGAAGACCAGCGGTGGGCAATCGATCCAGGAGAGAGCGGCGACGGTGGTCGGGTCGGAGAAGCGGGTGGCGCCGGGTGCCAGGGTGGCGGCCTTCAACAGACTCTTGCCCCCTGGGAGGCGTTCGCGCCAGTAGGCGACGAAGGAGCCGTCGGCCTGCGGGGCGAGGGTGCTGGCGTCGAGGTAGTAGTCGGCGGCGGTGGACAGCGTCTGGGGCGCGGCCCAGGTGGTGCCCGCCGGGCGGACCTGGACGGTGAGCCGACGGACCTCCAGGGTCTGCGCGGGGTCCTGTGGCTGGTCGCGCAGGGCGACGAGGGCGCCGTCGGCGCGGGCCTGCAGACCCAGGACGCGGTGCTGGGCGGTGGAGGCGAGCTCGGTGGCCGTGCCCCAGACGCCGGGCTGTACGGGGTCGGTGACCACGGTGGCCGTCCCCACCGTCGCCCCGGACGCCTCGGCGGACAGCGCCGCCACCAGGCTCCCGCTCAGCACCAGCGCGAAAGCTCCTCGTATGACATGCGAGTTCACGATCCGGCCCCCCAGGTTCCAGACTTGTGATCAAAGTGGGTGGATCTTATATGACCGGAGTGAAATCAGGGCATCACGATGACCGGGCCCCGTGGCGCAGAGAGCGGCAGCCACCTCAGGTGCAACCCCTGTACATGCTCAGTGCACTTCAGTACATCCGCGTGACCGCCTCCGGCCCCTCCCCGCTCGGCGGCGTCCTGCGCTGCCACTCCTGGGCCAGCTCCGTCGGGAAGCGGCGGCCGCTGCGGGCGAGGACGACGCCCTCGGTCAGTTCCAGTTCGTCGCCGGCGCGGAAGTCGCGGGCCGTGTCCTTCGGGAGGTCGCGCCAGGGGCCGGGGCCCGACGTGCCGGACGTGACACGCCGGCGTGTGCCGAAGCTGCTCAGGTCACTCACGTGCACCAGGCCTTCCCTGACCCGGAGTTCGACGTGCGCGCGGCTGATCCGGGCGGCCAGGTCGTCGGGGAGCAGGCCGTGCAGGGCGATGCCGCCCGGGCCCGGTTTCCGGCCGACACGGACCGTGGAGCCGTCCTCCAGGGTGAAGCGGTCCTTGACCTCGCCGTCGACGAGCAGCTTCACCTGCACGGTGGCGGTACGCGGGCCGTCGTCGAGGAGTTCCAGGCCGTGCTGCTCGCAGGTGGGGACGCCGCGGCTCATGCGGGGCAGCAGTACCAGCGTGCCCTTGCGGGTGTCGTAGACGGTGCAACGCCGGTCCGGGCAGCGCCAGTTGCGACGCACGACCTCCGAGCGCGGTGTGCGCTGCGGGCCCAGCAGGCCCTGCTTCTTCAGGACCGACTCCTCCTTCTTGCGGGAGATCTGCGCCGCCGTCGCCACCCCCATGTCCAGCGGGGCGAGCCGGACCGTGCCGCCCGGCGCGGGCACCGGCTCCAGGAAGTCGTCGGTGTTGCCCTGCAGGAAGGGAAACTCCTCGCGCATGTCCCGGTAGTGGTCGCCGGTGATGACCGGGATGCCGGTCATCTCGCACAGTTCCAGGATCCGTTCGTCGGCGTCGCCGAGTTCCTCGACCAGTCCCTCGCGCACCCACCGGCCCAACAGGCGGATGTCGGCCGGGTCGTTGAACTCGTGCCGCCCGCCCAGGCGCAGGCTGCGGTCGGCCACCAGATACAGCTTCAGGTCCGGATCGCGGGCCAGGTCGACGGCCGCGTCGACCACGAGGGCGAGGCGGCGCAGCGAGCGCAGGCCGGGCTCGCCGAGGTTCTGCCGGCGCACCACGTTCGACAGGTCGACCAGGAAACAGGCTTCTTCGAAGTCGGCCGTCAGATGCTTCTCCACAGGAATCCCCCGCTTCTTCGAAAGTGCCCCCGCCCATGGCTGATGTGATGTTAATTAACTTACGGTGATGGGGGCTTGCCGATTCGGAAACGTGGGGGGCGTTGTGTCCGAGTGGGGTACGTTCGAGGACGAGACTCCGGCCGAGGGGCCTGCGGAGTCCGAGGAGTCCTGGGGCTCCTTCACCGACGCGTCCACGCAGCCCGGCCCCGCGCAGCCGACGCCGCCACCGGCCGCTCCGCCGGCCGGGGTACCCACGCCGTCCCCCGAGGTCGTAGCGTCCCTGCTGAAGGCGGGCGAGACCCTCTGGGCGCAGGTCGACGGAACCGTCGGGGTGCTCGGGTCGGGCGCCAAGGTCACCGCCGTGTACGACGACGGGCCCGACGGCTTCAGCGGCTGGCGCCCGGTCACGGTCCTCGACCCCGGCGCGCTCACCGTCCGCCCGGTGCCGCTGGCGCTGGCCGAGCCGCCCATGGGCGCCGCCACGTCCGTCGCCGAGCTCTACGCGGACACCGAGCCGCTGGACGACACCGAGCCCCGCCGTCCCGCGCCGTTCCCGGTCGGCCAGGGACCCGACCTGGACGCGCTGCTGGACCGGGCGGTGGAGGAGGAACGGGCGCGGGCACGGGCGGAGGCCGCCGCGTCCGCCCGACGCGCCGAGGCGGAACTCGCCGCCCAGCGACGGGAGTTGGCCGACCGTGCCGAGGCCGTCGAGCGTCAGGCGCGGCTGCGGGAGGAGCGGGCCCAGGACGAGGTGCGGCGCGCCCAGGACGAGGCCGCCCGGCAGGTCGCCGCCGTCCGGGACGACGCCCAGCGGCAGGTCACGGCCGCCCGTGACGAGGTCGCGCAGGTCGTGCAGCAGTGGCAGTTCCGGGCGCAGCAGGCGGAGAGCGAGCGGAGCCGGCTGTCCGAGGAGCTGAACCGGGCCAACCGGGCGAGCGTGCAGCGCCTGGTGCTGGTCGGCGTCCTCGCCGTCATCGCGGTCGTGCTGGCCGTCGTACTCAAGTGAGGTCGTCGCCGTACCGGCCGTCGTGGACACGGAAATGTGGGGTTCAGGGGTGCGTGAGGGCAAGGAGCCGCCGGTGAGCGGGGTCGAGGAAGCTGGTGGGGACACGGCAGCGGGGGAGGAGACGGCGCCGGGGGCGGAAGCCGCCGAGTCCCCGGTCTTCTCCGCCGTCGCGGTCCCCGAGATCACCGTCCGCTGGAACCAGGAACTCGCCCCCGCCCTGCGGGACGCCGTCACCGAGCACGGCAGCCTGGAGCCCGCCGGACTGCTCGACGCGCTCCCGGAGCTGTGGCGCACGGTGGACGCGGCGCTGGAGCGGGTCGGCCCGGGCTGCCTGGTGACCGAGTCGGTACGGCACGACGCGTACGAGGGCTGGCAGGTGGCCGCCCTGCCGCGCTACGACCTCGACGGCGGCATCCGGCCGCAGGACCGGCGTGACGTCGTCGTCCAGGGCCCACCGGCCCGGGACCGGCGGGCCCTGGTGCAGGCGCTGGTGGACGCGGTGGCGGAACGGCCCTGCCTGGACCTGCGGGACGCCCTGCGGATGCTGGACGTGTTCGCGGGGATCTTCCCGCACGGCCTGGACGCGGTCTGCCACCGGCTGCTCGCCCACGATCTGCGGCTCGGTGCGGCCGCGGGGCTCGCGCCGCTGCACGAGGCCCTCCGGCGCCGCGCGCCGGGCCGGATCTCGGCCACCTGCTACCAGGAGAGCGCGGTCGGCTCCCGCAAGGCCAAGGGCGATCCGGCCACCGACAACGAGGACGCGGCCGGTGCCGCGCGCGGCGCGTCCGGCGCGGTGCGGTGCGCCGTCTTCGACGGGGTGACCGGCTCCGGCGACGGCTCCGGCGCCCTCGCCTCCCGCGCGGCCCTGGACCAGGCCGGCCGGCGCTGGCGGATGGACGAGGACCTCCCGCCGCAGCAGCTGGTCGACGAGCTCGACGCGGCCATCGGCCGGGCCACCGCAGAGGGCAGCGCGGCCGCCGTCCTGGCGACCGTACGCCCGGACGGCACCGCCTCTCTGGTGTCGGCCGGTGACGCGGAGGCCTGGCTGGTGCGGCCCCTGCGCGGCCCGGCGTCGACCGCGCGCGAACTGCCCTTCGCCGCCTGGAAGCTGACCCCGGCCCACACCGGCTACGCCGAGCAGCTGCGGATCACCCCGGACGCCGAGGGCGAGGAGTCCGCGCTGGTCAACTACCTCGGCAACGGGCCCGGCCGCTGGACGCACAGCACCCTCGCCCTGGCCCCCGGTGACCTGCTGCTGCTCGCCTCGGACGGGGCCACGGAACCGGAGCGCGACCGCTGGTTCGGGGCCGTGCTGGCCGAACTGGCCGCCCAGATCGACGCCTCGGGCCGCCCACCGGCCCCCGCGCTCGCCGCCGCCCTCGTCCAGCGAGCGGAGGCCCTGGGCGGCTGGGACAACGCGACCGCGCTGGTGTGCGCGATCGGGGAGGCGAAGGACGCATGACCGCCGCAAGAGCCACAAGCACCGCCGGAGCCACGACCACCGCACTCCCCGCGACCGCCCGGAGGGCCCCTGCCGCGACCGCCCCGAGGGCGTCCACCGCTGGTCGGGTCCTGGCCGGTACAGGTGCCGTGGCCGTCGGCGGAGATGAAGGACGCCGGATCGCCGGGGAGGGTGACGACGTATGAGCGAGGACATCAAGATCGCGGCCGACCGCCACGAGGTCCATCTCGGTGACGAGTTCGTGGTCTCCGTCGCCCCGCGCGTCCTGCGCCGCGCCGACCGGGTGGCCGACGGTGTCGCCTACGTCCTCGCCGTGGACGACAGCTGGTCGATGGGGATCCGGGCCGACTCCACCGCCGACGAGTTCGCGGACCCGGACAATCCGCAGGACGTCAGCCGCAAGGACGTGGCGGAGGCGGGCGTGCGCGAGCTGGCGGCCGCGCTGCCGCACAGCGCCCGGGTCGAGATCGTCACCTTCGCGCAGAACGCCGGCCTGCGCTTCTCCGGCACCGCCGACGAACTGCGCCGCAAGGGCCGCTGGAACGGCAACATCGAGGACGAGCGCCGCTGGACCAACATCGAGGGCGCTCTCCGGCGGGCGTACCAGCAACTGGAGCGGCAGCAGGCGGGTTCCCGCCGGGTCGTGCTGCTCAGCGACGGGCTGCCCAACTTCGGCGAGACGGACCCCGAGCGGCTCGCCGCCCTCGCCCGGCAGGCCGCCGACCGCGAACTGCACACCGATGTCATCGGCATCGGCGCGGGCGCCGACTACGCCCTCCTGGAGCGGCTCGCGCCCACCGGCATGGCCGAGCACGTGGCGTCCCGGGCCACCGCCGCCGAGGCGATGAAGCAGATCACGGCACGTTTCGCCGCGTACGGCAGGGACGTGGTCGCGGGCAGCGGCGAACTCTCCCTGGAGGTCAACCCGCACTTCCAGGTGCTCGGCGTCTACCAGATCGACCCGGTCCGCCGCCGCCTGGACGGCGTCCTCGCCGACGGCGGCGGCCGGCGCCCCAGCGAGGTCCGGCTCACCCTGGGCGCCATCGGTGAGGGGTACGACGGCCAGCCGCGCTACGCGCTGAAGGTCCGCGCCCCCGAACGGGTCAGCGCCGGACCGATCCCCGTACTCAAGGCCACCGGCCGGATCGGGTCGGGCCCCGGCTCCCGGGAACTGACGCCCGGCTCGCTCAAACTGCCCACCGTCAACAACCCCCTGGCCCAGAACATCAGACCCGACTACGAGCGCGAGGTCGCCGCCGTCGACCTGGAGCGGGAGATCAACCAGCGGGCGGACGCGGCCGGTTCGCGCGCCGAACGGGAGCGGATCTTCGAGGAGGGCGTGGAGCGCGCACGCCGCATCCCGGACCCCGACCTCGCCGCCGCGTTCCAGCAGTCGGCGGGCGGGCTGCGGGCCGGGCTCCAGGAGAAGGACGTCCTGAACGAGTCCAAGGCCACCTCCAGCCGCAGTTCCACGCGCAACAAGCGCGACTGGTTCCAGCCCATCCCGGTGGAGATGCCGGACGAGATCCGGGCCCGCCGGCGCCTGCAGAGCCTGGACGACGACGAGGACGACACCGGCTACGGCTCCGCGGACGGCGGCAGCCACGGGTCGTACGGCTCGTACGGTTCCTACGATCCCTCACGCCCGTACGGCAGCAGCGGAACCGGCAGCGACTCCGACGCCACCCTTCCGCCCGAGCGGGGTGCCCGATGAGCGTCCCCGGGGTGATCATCGACGCGTCGAACGTGGCGGCGACCAAGCAGCGGCCCTGGCCGTTCTCCCGGGTCGTCGCCGTGCGGGACGCCTGGCTGAAGAAGCATCCGGGCGCCGGCGCCCTCGCGGTGCTGGACGCCAGCGTCCGGCCCGTGCTCGGCGACCAGCGGCTCGTCGAGCAGGCGGAGCGGGCCCAGTGGCTGGAGGTCCACCAGGGCGACGCGGACGACCGGATCCTGGCGCTGGCCCACCAGTACGGCGCCGACATCGTCTCCCGGGACAACTTCCGCTACGCCCGCCGCGAGCACCCCTGGCTGCAGGGCAACGGCTCGCGGGTGTGGAGCGCGCGCCACGTCGGCGGGGAGGTCGTCTTCAGCCCGCGGCAGCTCGGCGTGGCCACCGAGGAGGAGATCGAGCGGGACTGGCAGCGCAAGCGGGCCAAGGCGGGCCTGCTGAGCCGGGACGCCGAGGAACGCTTCCGCTGCACCTCCGAGCCCGCCGGCTGCCCGCGCGGCGGCCAGGTGCTGCTGCCGAGGCAGGTCAACAAGGACGGCTCCCGCTGGTACTGCCGCTCCTGCGGCTACGAGGCGGTCGAGATCATCGCCGAGCCGCCGCTGCCGGAGGGCCCGGCCACCGGACCCGTCCAGGTGGCCGTCCAGCACGGGCACACCGTCCGCACGGTGATCCCCGTGCCCGCCGAGGGCCTGACCCTGGGCCGGGCCTCGCGCAGCCGCCCCGGTGTCACCGACGTCACCGAGGGTCTCGGCCGGGACGAGGCGGGCGAGATATCCCGCACCCATCTGCGGATCTCCCTCGACGACGACGGGCTGCCGATGGTCGAGCACGTGCCGGAGCCGCACCAGAACGTCACGTTCCTCAACCCGGAGCTCGACTTCGCGAGCCGCCCCCGCTCGGGCCGGCTCGCCACGGCGACGCCGTACGCGCTGGAGGACGGCGACGAACTCCATCTCGGGCCGGGCACCGTTCGGCTGCGGATCAGCTTCGGGGGTGGCACGTGAGCGACTTCGTACCGAAATGGGAGGAAGCCGGCCACGCCGACGAGTACGGTTCGCCGCGCAAGGCCTTCATCCCCGCCGAGTACGGCGTGGACGGCCGGTTCGCCACCCGGGACGTGCTCGCCAAAGCCGGCCAGGGATACATCGTGCTCGCCGAGGACCGCTGGTCCGGCGGAGACGTCGTGATCAAGGGCATGTGGTGGCCGGATACCGCCCTCGACGACCCACGGCTGGTCCACGACGCGCTGGCCCAGCAGCACCGCCAGCGGCAGGCGGGGCTGCGGGCGGTCCGGCGGGCCACCCAGCTCACCCAGCAGTGCCCGGTCGTCATCAGCGTCGAGGCCCAGCCGTCGCCGTCGCTGATCGCCGCCGGCCGGCACCCGGACCCGCCCGACGAGAGCTTCCTGGTGCAGCAGTTCATCGGCCCCCGGGGCGGCAGGCCGCTCACGCTGAAGGCCGAGATCGAGGCCAGGAAGCGGGAGAACCGCCGCTTCACAGAGGACGAACTCCTGGATCTCGCCGAGCAGCTGTGCAACACCCTCGCCGCCCTGCACGCCGAGCGGCACACCGGCCGCACCGCCGCCAAGGGCTGGATCCACGCCGACATCAAACCGGAGAACATCCTCGTCCTCGGCCCGCCCGCCCGCTACGTCCTCATCGACTACGACGCCGCCGTCCGCGTCGGCGGCCGGATCGCCACCACCACCCAGGCCTACGCGCCGCCCGGCCCCGAGGGCTCCGACGAACCCGGCGAGACGGCCGAGGCGTCCGTACGGTTCGACATCTACATGCTCGGCGCCACCCTCGCGCACGCCGCCGCCCTGGACCGGCTCACCGAGCAGCAGCAGCGGCAGCTGTACGCCGACGACTTCGACGCCAGCGCCCCGGCCCGCAGGTACCTGACCTCCCTCGACTACGGCCCGGTGCTCACCAACGCCCTGGCCACCTGTCTGTCCTCCAAGAAGTTCCGGCTGGCCACCGTCGACCGGGTCCGTATCGACCTCGCCCGCGCCCGCGACGCCACGGTGCTGCAGTCGGCGCTGCGGGGACTGGGAGGCGCCGCATGAGCACCGGCCACACCACCCCCGGCCGTCTCCTCACCCGCATCCCCGGCCGCTCCGGGCGCTGGTGGGAACCGCACGCCGTCCAGCTGCGGCCCGGTCACCTGCGGTCGGCGGGGGCGGCCGAGGTACGCGCCACCCGGCTGGTGAAGGAAGAGGGCGCCGACGTCTACGGCGCCCTGCGGCTCTTCCCCAACCGGAAGCGGCGCGGGCAGGCCGCCGCGCTGCTCGCGGCCGGGAACCCGGTCACACCCGCCCTCCTCGACATCGTCGACCACCCGGGGCTGCCGCCCGCCCTGATCACCGCCTGGGCGCCGGGCGCCTCCTCCGTGCCGCTGCACACCCTGCGCGAACGCGACGACCTGGACGCGATGCTGGCCGCCGGGCACCGCTGGACGCCCGCGCAGGCACTGCGCACTCTGGTGCCGCTCGGCCGGGCCCTGGACGACATGGCCCGCGAGGGATTCGTGCCGATCGAGCTGTCACCCGACCACCTCGTGGTCAACTCCGGCTCGCTGATGCTGGCCGGCATCGGCCGGCACGGCTACCTGCCCCACGAGGGCCGGATGCCCGGCGTCCAGGGCATGTCCCTGCCCAGCGCGCTGCTGCTCGGCGGCGACCTGCCGACCGCGGCCACCGGCCAGGAGGCCCTGGTGCGCTGGCGCGAGGTCCAGGTCCGGGCCCTGACCCGGCTGGCCGGCTGGATGGCCTGCGGGCTGCCGCCCGGCGCCTGGGGCTCGGTGGACGGTCCGGCCGACCTGCACGGCTACCTGGCCGCGGCCGGCTTCCAGCGCGTCCCCGCTCTGCGCCCGGGCCGGCTCGCCGACACCCTGGCCCGCGCCGCCCGCCTGGAGGAACAGGCCCGCGCCCACGCCGACTTCGCCGAGGCGGAGGCGCTGCTCGTCTACGACGACACCGCCCAGTACAGCGGCGGCGAACGGCTCGCCGTCAACCCCGAGGCACTGCGCCTGGGCCTGCTGCACGAACACGGCCCGAAGGTGATCGCGCTGGCCGCCTTCGACAACCGCCGGCTGAGCACGCGCGGCGCCACCCTGCTCTCCGGCGCCGGCTGGGTCCTCGTACGCCCCGACGAACTGATCGGCCTGGCCGGCCGGGCCGCCTCCGCCGCCCCAACGCGCGCCCGGCTGGTGGTCGCGGGCCGGATGGGCGCCGCCGGACTGCGCGAGCTGCAGCGGGTGCGCGGCGGGCGGGTCGAACAGGTCGACCCCGACGACATGTCCGTCCTCCCGCCGAAGATCGCGGGCATGCGCGCCGACCAGCTGCCGTTCTTCAACGACCGGGACATGGAGGCGTACTCGGCGGAGATCCTGGACGGCAAGGGCGGCCAGGCCATGCGCCGGCGCACCTTCGCCGGAGGCTGGACGCTGCGGCTCGGCGGCGCCGACCGCGGGATGCGGCCCCGGGACCGGGCGATGCTGCTCGACCGGATGGCGGACTGCTTCGGCACCAACACCGAACTGCTGGTCGCGGTCCGCGCCCGGCAGAACGCGCCCGGCCTGCGCAAGCAGACCCGGCTGCTCGACGAGGCCGGCATGCGCCGCCTGGTCACCGCCCTGTCGGGCGTGCCCCGCTCGGTCTTCCGGGACTGCCTGATGTCCGCGCTGCTCGGACCCGCCGAGGAGGACCTGTACGAGGAGGCCGCCCGCCGGCTGCTGCCGGTGGCCGCACGGCTCGCCGAGGTCTTCGACCCGCACCGGCCGATCGGCGCGGACGGCCTGGCGATGGACGACGCGCTGCGCGAGCGGGCCGGCATCCGCCGGGTCGGCCTGTATGGCCGGCTGTGCACGGCCGTGGCGGAGGTGCCGCCGGAGCGGCTGGCGGTCGCGGTCACCGGCATGGACGACGCGCTGGTGCGCCTGCTGTCCCAGATCCCGGCGCCCAGCCTGCAGTTCCTCGCCACCCGCCTGGAGGACCCGGAGCTGTTCGCGCTGCTCAGGCCGCACCTCCAGGGCGACGACCTGGACCTGCTCGCCCGCTACACCCCGCAGATGTGGCGGCGTCTGCTGGACGGGCTGCGCCAGCCCGAACACCTGGGCGTACTGGGGCTCGGCTGGGTGCAGGTCGTCGACCAGGACCCGGCCGGTGCGGTGGACGCCCGGGTGCTGCTGCGGATCGCCGCCGACTCCCGGGCCCCCGGGCACGACACGGTCCGTGCGCTGCTCGGCACCGCGCCCGCCGACTGGCCGGTGATCTGCGCCCACCCGGTGCTCGCCGCCCGCTGGCTGGCCGAACAGGGCGACCTGGAGATCGCCGAGATCGTCGCGGCCTTCCCCGACACCGAGGAGGCCCTCGCCCGCTACGGCACCGACGGGCTGCGCAACGCCGTCGAACTCGGCCTGGACCAGCGGGCGATGGGCCTGCTCAAGGGGTACGCCGACGGCGTCGGCCACTCCCTGGCCGACGTGGTCGCCGCCTTCCAGCAACGCGGCTACGAACGTGCCGACCAGACCGGGCCGCTCGGCACCGTGGCCGCCGTCGCCTGGTCGCGCTGGCAGCTGGGGCGCGGCAGGGAGCTCGACTGGGTCATCGGCAACGTGGTCGAACGCCCCGGGAAGATCCGCGACTGGGCGGTCAACGGCCCGCAGCCGGCGCAGCGGGTCAGCGCCGCGATCCTCGGCCCCGGAGCCGCACCCGCCACGGCCGACGCCCTGGCCGCCGACCCGCCCCTGCTGCCCCTGCTGGCGACCCTGAGCACCCCCGAGCAACGCGCCGCCCTGCTGCGGCTGTACGGCACCGACCCCGACGGCACCCTCGACCCCCGCGCCCGCCGCGAGCTGCCGCTGATCCTCGCCTCCTCGGATCCGCCCCTCGCGCTGCGCACCCTGCTGCGCGAGGGCCTCGGCGTGGTGGCCCAGCAGTTCGCCGACCGCTTCCGGCTCAGCCCCGAGCAGCGCCGTATGCTCGCCGAACTCTCCCCGCTCACCACTGAGCTGGCGGCCCGCTCGCTGGAGGCCGTGCTCTCGGCCGGGGCCCGCTTCGGGCCCAGGGTCGCGGTCACCGCGGCCATCGTGGAGCAGCGCCTGCCGGGCTCCGCCGAAGCGGTGACCGTCTGGGGCCCGCGCTGGCTGCCCCTGCTGGCCGGCCGCTCCGGGGCACGCGTCCTCAGGCTGCTGGTGGAGCAGCGCGAGAAACACGGCGCCCGCGCCGGCCGGCTCACCCCCTGGCTGCTGGCGGCCGGGGAGGACGGCCTGGCCCTGGTCGAGCGCTACGGCTCCGACGCCCTGGACCTGGTCCTGGCCACCGGCGCCCCACCGGCCGAGGCCCGTCTGCTGGGCGAGTTGCTGATGCTTCCCGGCCCCGGCCCCACCCTGTACCGCCTGGTCACCGACCACGGCCTGCCCCCCGAGACCTGGCCCCGGGCCGCCCGCCTGCTGGCCCGCGGCGAACAGCCGGAACGGGTGCTGCTCACGCTGTGGAGCAGCACGCCGGTCCGCTGACCGGAGCCTGTCGTCAGATCCCCTCGACGCGGGCCACGGTGAACGGCGTCTCGGGCACGCCCGGTCCCATCGGCCCGCCCTTGTCGAACTGCGACCGCACGACCAGCAGCCGCCCCCGGTCGCGGACCAGCGTGGTCGGGATCTGCAGCGCGGGATCGGTCAGCCGCCGTTCCAGGCGGGCGGAGGTGCCGTCCGCGGAAAGGCGCCAGCGGCTGATCGTGTTGACGGTGTTGTGCGCGGCCCACAGCGTGCCGTGCGCCAGCTCCAGGCCGTCGCCGTGCGTCAGGTCGCCGCCCCGCAGGGCGACTCGGCGTACGGCGCCGGTGGCGGTGTCCACCCGGTAGAGGTCGCCGCCGGTCATGTCCACCACGAACAGGGTGCGTCCCGTCGGCTCGACGACGATGCCGTTGAGGGTGAACGCGTCGGGTGCCTGCGGATCCTTGACGCCGCTCAGGTCGTAGGCCGGGGTCAGTGTTCCCCGGCCGCCGCGGGCCAGGTCGGCGGGGGTGACACGGTAGACCACAGCGCGGGTGCTGTCGGTGAGGTATGCCGTGCCGTCGGGGGCGACGGCCAGGTCGTTGACGAAGCGGGGCGCGTCGCCGGGGACGTCGAGGCGGGCGATCAGGGCGCGGGTGCGCAGGTCGTAGACGCCGACCCCGGTGGTGGAGTCGGTGACCCACAGGCGGCCGGCCCGGTCGGCCTTCAGCCCGTTGGCGGTGGTGCGGCCGTCCGCGCCCGCCGGCAGGAAGACCTCGGCGGCACGCCGTCCGCGCGCGGCCCGGTAGACGGCCCCCGTCGTGTACGAGCCGACGTACGCGTCACCGGTGCGCGGGTCGAGCGCGATGCCCTCGGGGTAGGCGCGGTCGCCGGGGAGGGTGAAGGCGGTGGAGACGCGGGGCGCGGTGGCCGCGCGGGCCGTGGGGGCGGCCGCTGCCACGGTCAGGGCGGCGGCGGTGGTCAGGAAGGTGCGGCGATGGATCTGAGGGGACACGTCGGTGCCTCTCGCTTCGACTTCTCACTGGCTGACGCACATGAACGTAGATTAGAGCTCTAATGCTCGTCAATGCATTAATGAATGTGAGGGGGTGAATCGTCGGACGCGCCCGCTACCATGCGGAAATGACGTCCATGCCCGCATCCGAGCGCCTCGGCTCCCACCTCAAGCGGGCCGAACAGGCTCTCAACACGACCAAGACCGCGGTCCTGAAGCCGGCGGGCGTGACCGTCGCGCAGTACGGCGCGCTGCTCCACCTCTCCGCCAACCCCGGCATCTCCGCCGCGGCCCTGGCCCGCCTGTGCGGGGTCACCCCGCCGACCATGAACACGGTCCTGAACAACCTCCAGGACCGTGCCCTGATCGAACGCACCCCGCACGAGTGGCACCGGAACGTCCTGGAGACCCGCCTCACCGACGAGGGCCGCGCGGTCCTGGCCGACGCGGACACGCGGGCCGTACGCGTGGAGCGGGCGCTGGCCGCCGAGTTCACCGACGAGGAGCGGGCGGCGCTGGTCGGCCTGCTCGCCCGCTGCGTCGACCTCCTGGAGCGCGAGCGCCCCTGACCTCAGCTCACCGGTACGGCGTCGGCTCCGTCACCCACCCCGCCGCGAGGACCAGACAGGTCGCCCGGTCCACGGCGACAAAGCCGAAGGGACGGTCGAACACCGCCCGGACGACGGTGGTCTCGTAGCGGAACTGGGGAACCGCACCCGGCGCGGGCATCACGGCCGTCACCGCGGCTGCCCGGAAGCCCAGGGCGCCGAACTGCGCGACCGCCGACTGCCGGGCCGCCCCGATGGCCAGCGGCGCGGCACTGATCCCCGGGAAGTGACCCTGCCGGGCGTCCCGTGCCGTCGCGAGGCCGAACAGACGGTCCAGCGCCAGCAGGTCGTGGTCCGCCCGCACGTCGTACGCCACCGTCGTCACGTCGAGCGTCACCGGTTCCGGGCTGACGGACGGCTCCCGCTCGACGTACAGCCCCGGCCCCACGTGCCCGTACGGCAGTTGCCCGCCGCCGGTCACCGCCTGCTCGCGCTCCACGACGGCCACGCCCGCGCCCAGCACCTGGCCCGGCGTCATGCGCTCCTCGCCGAGGACGAGATGGACGTCGAGGCCGTTGTCGCCGGGCACCTTCAGGGCGGTCACGAAGCCGTCCGGGGTGCGGGCCACGCCGACCCGGTCCGGCCGCACGCCCCTGCGGTGCAGGCCCAGCAGCGTGCGGCCCTGCCACGGCCCGGCGTCCGGGCACAGCGGGCGCTCGCCGAAGGGGCGCGGCCAGTCGGTGCGCAGCGCCAGGGCGGTGGCGAGGACCATCCTGGCGTCCCGGGTCAGCGTGACCGGCATGCGCTCGACGAGCCCGCCGGTGCGCTTCGCCGCCCAGGCGTCCAGCGTCTGCTGGTCGGTCGCGAGGTCACCGCCGAACACCCCGTGCGTCTCGGCCGGCAGCCCCGCCCGCCACTCCTCGCGCAGTGCCAGCGCCCGGTCCGTCCACAGACCCAGGGCGCAGTCCAGCCCGGGTATGGCATCCATCCCGGCCAGCAACTCCCGCGCCGCCCCCGCAGCCTGCTCGGCGGGCAGCCCCAGCGCCTCGGCCAGCTCCGCCCGAGCCGGGCCCGCCGCCCCGTCGGCCAGGAAGGCCAGCAGCGGCCAGACACCGGCCGCCGAGAACACCGTGCCGCCCGTGCCGCCCTCCGCGGCCCACGCCCAGCGCGCGGTCAGCGCGTTGACCGCCCGGACTGCCGTCGTCCCACTCACTCGGTCCCCCACTCGTCGTCGTCCCAGGAGTACTCGGGGAACGGCAGCGGATCCGTCACCCAGCCCGCCGCGAGCACCAGCCGCGAGTGGCGGTGCAGGGCGAGGAAACCGAAGGGGCGGTCGAAGCGGGCCTCGACCGTCGTCTTCACGTAGCGCGTTTCCGGGATTCCGCCCGCGACCGCGCCGAACGCCGTCACCGCCGCCGCTTCGAAGCCCAGCGCGCCGAACCGGGCCATCGTCGACTGTCCGGCCGAGCCGATGGCCAGGGGGGAGCCGCTGACGCCGGGAAAGTGGCCCTGCCGGGCGTCGCGCGCGGTCGTCAGCCCGAACAGCGCGTGCAGTGCCGGCAGGTCGTGGTCCGCCCGCACCTCGAACGCCGCCGTCGTCACGTCGAGCGAGGGCGGCTGCGGGCTCGCGCAGCGCTCCTTCAGCACGCTCAGGCCCGGACCCACGTCCCCGTAAGGGAGTCGAGGACCGGATACCACCGCCGCCCGGCGCGCCAGCAGGTCCACGCCCGCCCCCAGCACCTGACCGGGCGCCATCCGCTCCTCGCCCAGCAGCAGGTGGACGTCGAGGGCGTTGCCGCCGAGCACCTTCAGCTCGGTGACGAAGCCGTCGGGCGTGTCCGCCACGCCGATCCGGTCCAGGACGGCGGTCGAGCGGAACAGGCCCAGCCGGCCGGGCTCGCCCCAGGGCTGGTGCGCGGTCTCCAACGGCACCTCCTGGAAGGGCGCCGACCACCGCGTCCGCATCGCCAGCGCACTCGCGAGCACCAGCTCGGTGTCCTCGTCCAGCCCGACCGGCAGGTGATCCACGAGACCCCCCGTGCGCTTCACGGCCCAGGCGTCCAGTGCCTCCCGGGTGGCGCCGAGGTCGTCGGTGAGCACCCCGTGCGTGTCCGCGGGCAGTCCCGCCGCCCACTCCTCCCGGAGCTCCAGCGTGCGCCTGGTCCACAGCCCCACGGCCGTGCCCAGGCCCCGCATCGCGCCCAGCCCGGCGAGCAACTCCCGTGCCGCTCCCGCCGCCTGATCGGCGGGCAGCCCCAGCGCCTCCGTCAACTCGGTCCGTGCCGGGCCCGCCGCCCCGTCGGCCAGGAAGGCCAGCAGCGGCCAGACACCGGCCGCCGAGAACACCGTGCCGCCGTCCGTGGCCCCCGCCCACCGGGCGGTGAGCCGGTTCACCGCCCGGACCGTCGCACTCGCGACCCGCATTCCACCCCCACCGACGGCGCGCTTACCATGCGCGCAGTCGTACGTCAGTCAGTCGGTTCCGTTGTCAGGTTCGCCGTCAGTTCAGCACTGCCGCAGCCCCCGTCCCCAGGAGCACGGTACCCGTGTCCATACCTCCGCCCCCCGGCCCCCACCAGCCCGACGGCTCCTACCCGCCGCCGTCGCCGTACTCGCCGTACCCGCAGGGCCCTTACGGACAGCAGCCCCAGGGGCCCTACGGGCAGCCGCCGTACCAGCCCTGGACGCAGGGCTACAGCCCGTACAACCGCCCGGCGGCGGTGAACGGGCTCGCCATCGCCGCCCTCGTGCTGGGCATCCTCTGCTTCCTGCCGGGCGTGGGGCTGGTGCTCGGGCTGGTGGCGCTGGCGCAGATCCGGAAGCGGGGCGAGCGCGGGAAGGGGATGGCGATCGCCGGCTGCGTGCTGTCCGGGATCGGGCTCGCGCTGTGGGTGGCGGCACTGGCGACGGGCGGGGCGGCCGACTTCTGGCAGGGCCTCAAGGACGGCGCGCGGGACGGCGCGAGCATCTCACTGGCCAAGGGCGAGTGCTTCAATGCGCCCGGCGGCTCGCTGGAGGGCGAGACGTACGACGTCGACAAGGTGCCCTGCGCCGGCGAACACGACGGCGAGGTGTTCGCCTCCTTCGAGCTGACGGGCGGTCCCTACCCCGGCGACTCCGCCGTAACGGACCGGGCGGACGAGCGCTGCTACAACCTGCAGGACAGCTACGCGATGGACGGCTGGGCCGTCCCGGACGACGTCGACGTCTACTACCTCACACCCACCCGGGACAGCTGGGCGGCCGGCGACCGCGAGGTCACCTGCGTGTTCGGCAACACCGACGAGGGCGCCGGCCTGACCGGCTCCCTGCGCAACGACGAGACGGTCCTCGACGCCGACCAGGTCGCCTATCTGAAAGCCGCGCACGTCCTCAACGCGGCCCTGGACACCGCGCCCGACGCGGAGTACGTCGAGGACGACCTGCCCGGCCACAAGGCGTGGGCGGGGCGCGTCACGGCGGCCCTGGAGAAGCAGGCCGGGATGCTGCGCGGGCACGCGTGGCCCGGGGACGCGAGGAAGCCGGTCACCGCGCTGGCCGGCGACCTCGACAAGGCGCGGGCGCAGTGGGCGAAGGCCGCGAGGGCCGCCGACGCCGACACCTTCTACGCGCACTACGACAAGGGCTTCAAGCTCATCGACCCGGACCGGACCGTCACCGCGCGCAAGGCTCTGGGGCTGGCCACGACTCCGCCGTCCTCCGACGACACCGGTCTGGAGGTGTGACGGAGGCTATAGCGGGGAGAAAGTGCCTGCGCAAAGCCCTCACCGGAGCAATGTCATCACATCGAGTGATTCTCTGGCCTTTGCTTGCACGGCACAACCCACGGTTGCCACGCTGTTGCTGTCTGTACAACCCGAGGGGAGCGGCTTGTGGCTTTCGGTGAGCAGCCGGCGTATCTGCGCGTCGCGGGCGATCTCCGCAAGAAGATCGTCGACGGTCAGCTGCTTCCCCACACCCGCCTCCCCTCGCAGGCCCGGATCCGCGAGGAGTACGGCGTCTCGGACACGGTCGCCCTCGAGGCGCGCAAGGTACTCATGGCCGAGGGCCTGGTCGAGGGCCGCTCCGGCTCGGGGACGTACGTACGGGAGCGGCCCGTGCCCCGGCGCATCGCCCGCTCCGGTTTCCGCCCGCCCGCCGGTGCCACGCCCTTCCGGCAGGAGCAGGCCGACGCCGCCGCGCGCGGCACCTGGGAGTCCCGCAGCGAGCAGGCCGAGGCGAGCGGCGCCATCGCCGAGCGGCTCGGCATCAAGCCCGGTGACCGCGTGATGTGCACCAAGTACGTCTTCAGGGACGCCGGCGAGCCGATGATGCTCTCCACCTCCTGGGAGCCCCTCGCGGTCACCGGCCGCACGCCCGTCATGCTGCCCGAGGAGGGCCCCCTGGGCGGCATGGGCGTCGTCGAGCGCATGCGCGCCATCGACGTCATCGTCGACAACGTCACCGAGGAGGTCGGCGCCCGCCCCGGCCTCGCCGAGGAGTTGCTCACCCTGGGCGGCGTCCCGGGCCATGTCGTCCTCGTCCTGCAGCGCACCTACTACGCCTCCGGCCGCCCGGTCGAGACCGCCGACGTGGTGATCCCCGCCGACCGTTACCGGGTCGCGTACCACCTGCCAGTGAAGTAGCGCACCACCCTGGGCAGTTGCTCCGGTCACCCGCCTGAGTCCCGCTCCCGCGCGGTCCGTTGGAATCCGGCCGTTTTCCCAGGTGACTCCGGGTCTGCCCGGCGACCCGTCAATCCGACGCTTCGAAGCGCACGGACGGCGCACTCGTCATCGTGCGCCCCCCGCGTTCTGGCCGGTTGCGTACCTCTTCGTGAAAAGGCGTATTCGCTGCGTGAAGGTTGGGCGTACGCTCGGGCATATGCGGACTGCGGTTTCCTCAGCGGGCGGGGCACGGCGGGAGCCGGGGACGGGAGACGGGCGGGCGAGGGCCGGAAGAAGAGGTGGGGTGCGATGAGCGAAGCCAACGGCACGGTCTCGCTGCCGTGGCTCGTCATACGGCAGGACGACAACGGCAATCGCTACCGTGTGGGCCGGTACGCGACCCGGGCCGAGGCCCAGAAGATCGCCGACAGCCTCGACGACCGCGGCCACAAACAGATGTACTGGGTCGAGCGCATCGGCCAGAACGGCAACGGCGCGCGCACCTGACCCCGGGCCCTGAAGCTTCGCTCCCGTAGGCTCCGGCGCATGACGGAACGGATCGTGGTGGTCGGAGCCGCCCTGCTGGACGACGGCCGCCTGCTCGCCGCGCGCCGCAGCGCGCCCCCCGAGCTGGCCGGCCGCTGGGAGCTGCCCGGCGGCAAGGTGGAACCCGGCGAGTCGCCCGAGGACGCCCTGGTGCGCGAGCTGCGCGAGGAACTCGGCATCGAGGCCGAGGCCGTCGGCCGCGTACCGGGGGAGTGGCCCCTGAAGCCCCCGTACGTCCTGCGGGTGTGGATGGCGCGCCCGCGCCCCGGCTCCCCCGCCCCCGAGCCCCTCCAGGACCACGACGAACTGCGCTGGCTCACGCCGGACCGGATCTGGGACGTGGACTGGCTCGACCAGGACGTCCCGGCGCTGAGGGAAGTGGCTGCGCGCCTGCGGTGACCCGGGTACGCCGTTCGGGGCCACCGGGCGCCTCTGGGGCGGTACTCGGCACTGGATATCGGGTATGTGCCCATTAACCCCACGAAACCGGACATGGGTGGGCTCGCTGGCCTGGGAAGTGATCGGCGTGATCGACTCCGAAGGCGACTGCGTCGAGTGGACCTTTCCCGCGGAGCCGGGCGCCGTGCGCTCCGCCCGCGGAGCGGTCCGCGACCAACTGCGCGGCTGGCGCCTGGACAGCCTCGCCGACCTCGCGGCCCTGCTCGTCAGCGAGCTGGTGACCAACTCCCTGCGGCACGCCACGGGCCCCATCGGCGTACGCCTGGTGCGCCCCGCCGAGCTCGGCGACACCCTGCTGGTCGAGGTCTCCGACCCGCTCCCGGACCCACCGCGCGAACGCGCCCCGCGCCCCGACGAGGAGAGCGGCCGCGGTCTCCAACTGGTCGCCGGTTCCTCGCGCCGCTGGGGTACGCGGCCGGGAACCACTGGCAAGACGGTCTGGTTCGAGCTGGTGGTGCCGGGGTGAGCGCGGGGGGCGCGCTCGCCTTGTACACGTCCGACAGCGCGGTCCAGCGACCGGCTCCCGTCCCGGACGGTTGTCGTCGCGGGTGATTCGAGGGCGTGTTCCCTGGTTAGAAGACTGGAAGTGTTGTCGCGGCCGGGACCGAAAACCACCGGGATCGTGCTGTGATCGTGAACACCGTGTTGTGCGGCGCCGTAGTGCTGGATACTGCGGGCAGCCGCCCCCGGTGACCGGTGCCGGGTGCGGTGAGCTGGAGGGGACGGTTCGCGTGAGCGAGATACCAGCGAAGGCCACGGAGTCCGAGGACCCGTCGGACGGCGCGAGGGCGGAGGCCGCGGACGAGCTGCCGTCCGGCGACGCCCTGTGGCAGAGCAGTCCGCCCGGCTCCATCTACGACTACATCAAGGTCGCCTCCTTCTCCATCAGCGCCGGAGGACTCGTCGACCAGTGGAGTCTGCGCGCCGAGCAGCTCTTCGGCGTCCCGGCCGAACGCGCCGTCGGAATGGACCCCATAGAGGCCTTCATCGACCCCGATCTGCGCGCGCGCGGGCAGCGGAAGATGGCCGAGATCCTCGACGGGCGGGAGTGGACCGGGGTCGTTCCCTTCCGGATGCCGGAGACGGCCGACGGGCAGCGCGGCGAGGAGGGCCTCGCCGAGGTCTACGTCATGCCCACCCGGACCACGGAGGGCGACAAGGCCGCCGTCTGCATCGTCGTGGACGTCCGCACCCTGCGCACCATCGAGACCGATCTCGCCGCCTCGCAGGCGATATTCGGCCAATCTCCCTTCGGCTTCCTGCTGATCGACACCGACCTGCGGGTCCGCCGCGCCAACGAGCAGTTCGCCGCGACCTTCGGCGGCACTCCCGACGACCACCGGGGCCGCGGCGTCCACGACTACCTTCAGCGCGGCGAGGCCGAACGGGTCGCGGCCACCCTGCGCCGGGTCCTGGAGACCGGCAACTCCATCACGGACATGCACGTCACGGGCTTCGTACCGGGCTCGGAAGAGCGCCGCCACTGGTCCATCAACCTCTACCGCGTGCACAGCGGCAGCGGCCGGCCCATCGGGATCGCCTGGCTCGGCACCGACATCACCGCCCGCCGTGCCGCCGCCCGCGAGGCCGCCGCCGCACGGCGCAATCTCGCCCTCCTCAACGAGGCGGGCGCCCGCATAGGGAACTCCCTCGACCTCGAGACCACCGCCCGCGAACTCCTCGACGTCGTCGTCCCCGGCTTCTGCGACCTCGCCACCGTCGACCTCTACCAGGGCCTGCTGACCGGCGACGAGACCCCGCCCGGACTCGCCGACGGCAGCGCGGAACTGCGCCGTGTCGCCTTCGCCAGTGCCGTCTCCGACGCGCCCTTCGTCGGCGGCGGAGCGCCCGTCGAGGTCGGCGCGGTCCACCACTACCCCTTCAACTCGGCCTGCGCGGACGCCCTGCGCACCGCCCGCCCGCAGTCCGTGCCCGCCGAGGGGGGCGGGCTCGTCCAGTCCACGCTGGCCGTGCCGATGGTCGCCCACGACACGGTCGTGGGGCTCGCGCAGTTCGCCCGCACGAAGGGCAGCGAGCCGTTCGGCGACCGCGACCGGGACCTCGCCGTCGAGTTGGCGGCGCGCGCGGCGGTCTGTATCGACAACGCCCGCCTTTACCGCCGCGAGCACGAGCGCGCGCTGATACTGCAACGGTCCCTTCTCCCGCCCGGCGACCCGGAGGCCTCCGGCCTGGACATCGCCTGCCGGTACCTGCCCGGCAACGCGGCGACGGAGGTCGGCGGCGACTGGTTCGACGTCATCGAACTGCCTGGCCACCGGACCGCGTTGGTGGTGGGTGACGTCATGGGCCGGGGTCTGCGCGCGGCGGTCGCGATGGGCGAACTCCGCACGGCCGTCCGCACCCTGGCCCTCCTCGACCTCGAACCGGCCGAAGTCCTCTCCGCGCTGGACGAGATCGCCCGCGGCCTCGGCACGCCTGGGGGTCCCGCCCAGGCTTTCGGCTCTGGGGGAGGCATCCAGCAGGCGACCCGCACGGCCCGCCAGCCCCGGGACGCCGACCTGTCCGAGGTGTACCTCGCGACCTGCGTGTACGCGGTCTACGACTCGGTGACCAGACGGTGCACCTTCGCCAACGCGGGCCACCTGCCGCCGCTGCTGGTGGAACCGGGCGAGGCGGCGCTCATGCTGGACGTGCCGCCCGGCATGCCGCTGGGCGTGGGCGGCGAGCCCTTCGAGGAGGTGGAGGTCGAACTGCCGGAGGGCGCCCTCCTCGCCCTCTACACGGACGGCCTGGTCGAATCCCGCGACCACCCCCTGGACGAAGGCCTGCAGGCATTCGTCGGAGCGCTGACCGACCCCTCCCAACCCCTGGAGGACGTCTGCGACCACGTCCTCAACACCCTCGACACCCACCACGGCGAGGACGACATCGCCCTGCTGATGGCCCGCGTCCAGGGCCTGCCCACCGAGTCCGTCGGCGACTGGACCCTGCCGCGCGAGCCGCGCAGCGTCGGCCGCGCCCGCGAGTACGCGCGCGGCCAGCTGCTCAGCTGGGACCTGGAGCCCCTGGTCGACACCACGGAACTCCTCGTCAGCGAACTGGTCACGAACGCCCTGCGCTACGGCGAGGGCGAGATACGACTGCGCCTGCTCCTGGACCGCACCCTCGTCTGCGAGGTCTGGGACTCCGGCCTCGTCCAGCCCCGCCGCCGCCGCGCCCGCGACACCGACGAGGGCGGCCGCGGCCTCCAGCTCGTCGGCCTCCTCAGCGCCGCCTGGGGCTCCCGCCGCACCCCACGCGGCAAGACGGTCTGGTTCGAACTCCCCCTGCCCGACGGGGAGAACGGGCTGACGGATCCGGCGGAGGCGTTGCTGAGTCTGTTCTGAGCGCCGCGGTGGGGCTGCCGACGACGCCGGGCGCGGGGCCCCGGGTCTGATCGGTGCGGGTGGTCGGGTTCAGGCGGGGTCCGGCCCTGGCGGCCGGCCCGGCCGGAGGCCGCGGCGGCCCCGGGTCTCCGGGCCGCCGAAGCTTGCCGGGGGGCCGCCGTCGGGTTCCTCGGCGAGGAGGATTCCGCCGAGGACGGCGCCGCCGAGGCCGGTCACGGGGTCGCCGGAGTAGGGGGTTCCGTGCGCTCGGACGTCCCGTTCGGCCAGGTCCCGGGCCTGACGGGCCAACTGGTCGGCGAGGGCCACGCCCGGCCCCCCCACGGCCAGTAGCCGTGCCGCCTCCGCCAGCAGCGTGCGGGCCTCGGCGCCCACGGCCCCCCGGTGCGTGTCGACGAAGTCCTCCGCCGCGCCGACGGCACCGCGGGCGACCAGCCGTACGGCCGCCCCGATCACCCCGGCCCGGCCGACGCCCAGCGGCTCGACGGCCCTGGCGATGTGCCGCAGGGCGCCCACCGGGTCGTACGGACCGCCGGTCAGCTCCTCCCGAACGGCACGCAGCACGCCGTCGGCCCGGGCGATCCGCGCCCGCAGTTCCCCGGCGGGCACGTCGGCCGGCCCGGCCTCGCGGGCCGCCGCGATCTCCGCCTCCGCGCCGGTCAGCGCCGCCGGCACCAGTCCCGCCGCCTCCCGCACCTGAGCCGCGAGCCGCTCCACGCCGGAGACCAGGACGTCGGCCTGCGCGATGGCACCCTCGGCGGCGCGCAGATGCCGGGCCGCCCGCTCACGGGCAGCGGCATCGTCCGCCTGGCGGCACGCGTTGAGGTGGCCGGTGGCGAACACCAGCCGGTCCTTGGCCTGTTCGAGATACCCCGTGACCGGCTTCACGACCGACGCGGCGAACCGCTCGCCCAGCCCGCCCAGCGTCAGCGCCGCCCCGCCCGTCCGCCCGGCCAGCTCCCGGAACCGCCCCTCCGCGATCTCCAGCGCCTCGCCCGCCCCCCGTTCCAGCGCCCGCAGCTGGTCGAACCCGGGCGCCTCCGCGTCCAGCCGCCGCCCGGCCTCCGCGCACCGCCCGACGACCCCCACCAGCGCCTGCCGCCGGGCCACCTCGTCCTGAGGCACCCCCTGCTCGTACCGCCGCCGTATCGCGAAGGCGGCCGCCAGCTCGGTTTCCGCTGCCCGCAGCGCCCGCGCGAACGGCGCCACCGCCTCCGCCCCGGACAGGGCCTCCGCGAAGGCGAGTTCCTCCCGGCTGGTGCGCACACTGTCGTCCGCGACGACCAGCGCGGTCCGTGCCTGCCGCTCGAACTCATCCGCCGTCGGCGCGGGCGGCCGGACGGACACCATCCCGGGCGTCGTACGGGTCCGGGCCCGCCGGGTGCGCCGTACGTACCCGTACCCGGCCAGCACGCCCGCCGCGCCCAGCACCGCGAGCGGCAGCAACAGATCGGTGGGCGACGTCTCGTCCCGTTCCGGCGCGGCGGCACTCGCGACCGGCCCGGCCCGGGCGACGGGAACCGGATCTTCGGTGCTGATCGTCATCCCCGGCAACACCAGCCACACGGATCCGACAGCACAGCCCAGCACGGCATGCGCCACCCGCACGGCTATGTGCGACGTGGCGTGCCGCGGCCGGCCCCTGATCAAGATGGACGTCACATTTCGGAGCGTATGGGCAGGTACCGGGCTCCGCGACCGGGGTGGGCGGTCGGGGGACGGGGATGACGAGGACAGGGGGTACGGGGATGGACGCGGAACCGACGCGGGAGCGGCCGGTGACCGGAGAGGGCATGGACGGAGAGCCCGCCGAAGCGCCGCACGCACCGACGGCCGCCGACGGCGAGAACCCCCCGCAGGGGCCACCCGCTCCCGATGACGAAAACAGCCCGGACGGTGCGGGCGGGAGCGAAGAGGCCGAAGGCGAAGCCGAGGTCAAGCGCCTGCCGAAGCGCCGCTGGGCAACCCGCATAGCCATCACCCTGGCCCTCCTGTTCCTCCTTCCCCTCCTCACCGCCGAGACCGCCCTCCGCGTCAACTACACCGGCGACCCGGCCGACGGCACCTACACCAGGGGCAAGGACGCCCTCTGGCTCGGCCACGCCTGGGTGGACGGCAGAAAGGACGAAAGGGACGTCAAAACCCTCGCCCGCCGCCTGCGGGGCACCGGCATCCGCGACCTGTACGTCCATTCCGGCCCCCTGGAACACGACGGCACCCTTCCCGATTCGGCCTACCCAAAGGCACGTTGGCTGATAGCCGCCGTCCACCGGGAACTGCCCGGCGTCCGGGTCCAGGCCTGGCTGGGCGACGTACTGGCCACTGAGTCCCCGGACGGCCTGCGCCTGGAGCGCGCGGCGACCCGCGCCGCCGTCGTCCGCTCCACCCGGGAGATCCTGGCCGACGGGTTCGAGGGCGCCCACTTCGACCTGGAGCCGCTCCACTCCGGCGACCGCGACTACCTCGCCCTCCTCGACGACCTGCGCCGCGTCACCCGCGACCACCACGCCCTGCTCTCCGTCGCCGCCCACCAGATCGACCCGCTGCCCGCCTTCCACTCCTTCTGGGGCACCACCACCGGCCACCCCAAGTGGTGGTCGCAGGCGTACTTCGGCCAGGTGGCCCGCCGCGTCGACCAGATCGCCGTGATGTCGTACGACACCATGCAGCCGCTGCAGAGCCTGTACGGCGGCTACGTCGCCCAGCAGACCTCCCTGGCCCTGGAGGTCACCCCGCCCTCCACCGACCTCCTCATGGGCCTGCCCTTCTACCACGAGAACCGTTTCGGCCACTGGGGCCACGCGGAGACCGTCCCGGCCGCCGTCCGGGGCGTGCGCCTGGGCCTGTCCCGCACCGACGCCGACCGCGCCCGCTTCGGCGTGGCCCTGTACGTGGACTTCGCGGCGACGGATGACGACTGGACCGCGTACGGGAAGGACTGGGTACACCAGTAGTGCCCCTGGCGTACAGAAGTGCCATGCTGATCGTCATGCACATGTACGTGGTGGTCGCGGGCGCGCTGGTCGTGGCGCTGATGGCGGGGTTCGGCATCGCGGGCATCACGACCGGCTGGGTGCTGCCGCCGGCCCGGCACCGCATCCTGCGGCCGAGGCTGTGGGGGTACGGCCAACTGCTCGGCGCGGCCGGGGCAGCCCTGTGGATGTTCCTCGGCGTGTTTCCCGCCAGGCTCGATGTGCTCCCGCTCATCGGCTGGTTCGTGTTCACGGGGAGCCTCGGCCTGCAGATGCTGGCCAAGCGTCCCGGCCGTACCCCCGGACCGCCCCCTACGAACTCCGCCTCCTGATCTTCGACCCCAGCCACACCAACGGGTCGTACTTGCGGTCGGCGGCGCGTTCCTTCAGCGGGATCAGCGCGTTGTCCGTGATCCTGATGCCCTCGGGGCAGACCTCCGTGCAGCACTTGGTGATGTTGCAGTAGCCGAGCCCGTGTTCGTCCTGGGCCGTGCGCTTGCGGTCCAGGCCGGTCTCGGCGGCGGCGTCCAGGGGGTGCATGTCCAGTTCGGCGATGCGCATCAGGAAGCGCGGGCCGGCGAACGCCGTCTTGTTCTCCTCGTGGTCACGGACCACATGGCAGGTGTCCTGGCACAGGAAGCACTCGATGCACTTGCGGAACTCCTGCGACCGGTCCACGTCCTCCTGCATCATGCGGTACTCGCCCGGCGCGAGACCGGCGGGCGGCACGAAGGCCGGGACCTCCCTGGCCTTCTGGTAGTTGAAGCCGACGTCCGTCACCAGGTCCCGGATCACCGGGAAGGCCCGCAGCGGGGTCACGGTGATCGTCTCCTCGCGGTCGAACACCGACATGCGCGTCATGCACATCAGCCGGGGCCGCCCGTTGATCTCCGCGGAGCACGAACCGCACTTGCCCGCCTTGCAGTTCCAGCGCACCGCGAGATCCGGCGCCTGGGTGGCCTGGAGGCGGTGGATGATGTCGAGCACCACCTCGCCGTCGTTGACCTCGACCTTGAAGTCCTCCAGGCCGCCGCCCCCCGTATCACCCCGCCACACCTTGAAGCGGGCCTCGTAGCTGCTCACTCGTAGAGCTCCTCTTCGGCGAGGTACTTGACCAGCTCCTCCTTCTCGAAGAGGGCGAGCAGGTCGGGACGGATGGGTTCGGTGGTCTCCCGTACGAGCTCGATCTGGCCGCGGACCGGGTCCGCCGCCGCCAGTCCGCCCGTGGGGTCGGTGAGCCGGCACAACAGGTTGACCCGGCGCCAGTCGCGCTCCATCGACGGGAAGTCCTCGCGGGTGTGCCCGCCGCGCGACTCGGTGCGCTCCAGCGCCGCCCGCGCCACGCACTCGCTGACCAGCAGCATGTTCCTGAGGTCCAGGGCGAGGTGCCAGCCCGGGTTGAACTGCCGGTGCCCCTCCACCCCGGCCCGCCGCGCCCGTACCCGCAGCTCCGCGAGCTTCTTCAGCGCCTGCGCCATCTCGCCCTCCCGGCGGATGATGCCGACCAGGTCGTTCATGGTCTGCTGGAGTTCCTGGTGCAGGGTGTACGGGTTCTCCGGCGGGCCGCCGGCCGGTTCCCCGGTCTCCGCCTCGGCCGAGAAGGGCCGCAGCGCCTCCGCCGCCGCCCGGTCGACCTGGGCGTCGTCCACGGGCGGGCGTCCGGACGCCCGCCCCCGCGCGTACTCGGCCGCGTGCCAGCCCGCCCGGCGTCCGAACACCAGCAGGTCGGAGAGCGAGTTGCCGCCCAGCCGGTTGGAGCCGTGCATGCCGCCCGCGACCTCCCCGGCCGCGTACAGCCCGGGCACCCCGCGCGCGGCGGCCGTGTCGGAGTCGACCGCGATGCCGCCCATCACGTAGTGGCAGGTCGGCCCGACCTCCATCGCCTCCGCCGTGATGTCGACATCGGCCAGCTCCTTGAACTGGTGGTACATGGAGGGCAGCCGCCGGCGGATCACCTCCGCCGGCATCCGCGTCGACACGTCCAGGAAGACACCGCCGTGCGGTGAGCCGCGGCCCGCCTTCACCTCGGAGTTGATCGCCCGGGCGACCTCGTCGCGGGGGAGGAGCTCCGGGGGACGCCGGTTGTTGTCCGGGTCCTCGTACCAGCGGTCGGCCTCGTCCTCCGACTCGGCGTACTTCTCCTTGAAGACGTCCGGGATGTAGTCGAACATGAACCGCTTGCCCTCGGAGTTCCTGAGCACCCCGCCGTCGCCGCGGACGGACTCCGTGACGAGGATGCCCTTGACCGACGGCGGCCAGACCATGCCCGTCGGGTGGAACTGCACGAACTCCATGTTCAGCAGCGGCGCCCCCGCCAGCAGCGCCAGCGCGTGCCCGTCGCCGGTGTACTCCCACGAGTTCGACGTCACCTTGAACGACTTGCCGATCCCGCCCGTCGCGATCACGACGGCGGGGGCCTCGAGGACGAAGAAGCGGCCGGACTCGCGCTCGTAGCCGAAGACCCCGGAGACCCGGTCGCCGTTCGTGAGGACACGGGTGACGGTGCACTCCTGGAAGACCTTGAGCCGGGACTCGTAGTCCCCGGTCTCGCGGTGGTCCTCCTGCTGGAGCGCGACGATCTTCTGCTGGAGCGTGCGGATCAGCTCAAGGCCCGTGCGGTCGCCGACATGGGCCAGGCGCGGGTACTCGTGGCCGCCGAAGTTGCGCTGCGAGATCCGGCCGTCCTTCGTACGGTCGAACAGCGCGCCCCAGGTCTCCAGCTCCCACACCCGGTCCGGGGCCTCCTGGGCGTGCAGCTCCGCCATCCGCCACTGGTTGAGGAACTTGCCGCCGCGCATGGTGTCGCGGAAATGGACCTGCCAGTTGTCGTGCTCGTTGGCGTTGGCCATCGCCGCCGCGATGCCGCCCTCGGCCATCACCGTGTGCGCCTTGCCGAACAGCGACTTGCAGATCACCGCCGTACGGGCGCCCCGCTCCCGCGCCTCGATGGCGGCCCGCAGCCCGGCGCCGCCGGCGCCCACCACGACGACGTCCCACTCCTGACGGTCGACCACGGACATCACAAAGCCCCACTCATCTAGAAGAAGCGCGGATCGTCGAAGACACCGGACGCGACCAGGTACACGTAGAAGTCGGCGAGCGCCACGCTCACCAGGGACGCCCAGGCCAGCAGCATGTGCTGGGCGTTCAGCCGCCCGATCCACTGCCACATCCGGTAGCGCACGGGGTGCTTGGAGAAGTGCTTCAGCTTGCCGCCGACGATGTGCCGGCAGGAGTGGCAGGACAGGGTGTACGCCCAGATCAGGACGATGTTGGCCAGAAACACCAGCGTGCCCAGACCCATGTGGCCCCAGCGGTAGTGCGTGTCGCGGAAGGCCAGCACGGTGTCGTAGGTGAGCACCCCGGCGACGAGCACGGCGGCGTAGAAGAAGTACCGGTGGACGTTCTGCAGGACCAGCGGGAAGCGGGTCTCGCCGGTGTACTTCCGGTGCGGCTCGGCCACCGCGCAGGCCGGCGGGGACGCCCAGAAGCTGCGGTAGTACGCCTTGCGGTAGTAGTAGCAGGTCAGGCGGAAGCCGAGCGGGAAGACCAGGATGATGATCGCGGGGGAGATGCCCCACCAGCTTCCGAAGACGTCGGCGTTCGGGCCCGCGCGCATGGCCCGGCAGTTCTCCGCCAGGCACGGCGAGTAGAACGGCGAGACGTACGGCGCCGCGTAGTAGTCGGCGTTGGTGAACCCCCGCCAGGCCGAGTAGACGACGAACGCCAGCAGGCCGGCCGCGGTGACGGCAGGGGCCAGCCACCAGCGGTCGGTCCGCAGGTGCGGGGCGGCGATCGCGGCGCGCGTACCCGTTCGTACACCGCCGCTGTTCGAATGGGATTCCGTACCAGTGGCCAAGGGATGACTCCGGTCGGTTCAGGGGGCGTGCCGGTCGCGGGCGCCCAGACCCTCGTCGTCCGAGTCCGTCCACAGGCTCATGTCGTACGGCGTGTCGGAGATGGTGACGAGGTCGGGCCGGTGCGAGGCGGCCGGGGCGGCGGCCGCCTCCCGCAGCAGTGCCACGCTCTCGCGCAGATGGTCGGCGTCCATCCGGATCCGGCGCATCTCGAGGCCACCGCTGCCGAGCTGCTTCTCCAGGCGACCCAGCGACCGGTACAGGTCGTCGAGACAGCGCTGGACCGATGTCAGTTCATCGTGTACGGACATGACTTGCCCTCACTTCCGCTGGTTCTGCGGGCCCTGGGCGGCAACGTTCATGCGCCTGCGAGTGTTGCGCGTCACACCTGTTGCTGTGAAGGCATGTGCATCGATTGGCGGAGTCGCGTGGGTGCATCTCCGGATGTGTTGCGCCGCACGGGTGGGCTTACTTTTCGTCGCCGCCGTGTCGCCCGGTGTAGCCGGATCCTTTCCTCTTCAGTAGCCGCATAGATCTGATCAGCTCCATATACCGCCAAACGTGATCATAACGCCCGCGGCTCCCCGGAGGTAAGCAGAGATGTCCCACGACGGCGTCGGACTGCGCGCGGTCATGCGCTCGGTAGCCTTCCTCACCGCGGGCGCGCTCGCGGTACCCGTCCTCACCGGCTGCGGCTCCGACGACGAGGCGAGCACCCCGCTGGCCGCACAGGACATCGCCTCCGCCGCCCGCGCCCAGGTCGCCGACGGCGGCACCCTGCGCTGGGCCGTGGACGAGGTACCGGAGACCCTGAACACCTTCCAGGCCGACGCCGACACCGGCACCACCCGGGTCGCCCAGGCCGTCCTGCCGTCGATGTTCCGTCTCGACGCCGCCGGCCGCCCGGTGCGCAACCCCGACTACCTGGACTCCGCCAAGGTCGTCGAGACCGAGCCCCGCCAGGTCGTTCTGTACAAGCTGAACCAGCAGGCCGTCTGGAGCGACGGCCGGGAGATCGGCGCCGCCGACTTCGCCGCCCAGTGGCGTGCCCTCTCCGGCAAGGACGCCGCCTACTGGACGGCCCGCAACGCCGGCTACGACCGCATCGCCAAGATCGAACGCGGCGCCAACGACCTGGAGGTCCGGGTCACTTTCAGCCGCCCCTACGCCGACTGGAAGTCGCTGTTCTCCCCGCTGTACCCGAAGGACGTCATGGGCACCCCCGACGCCTTCAACGACGGCGCCCGCCGCAAGCTCAGGGTCACCGCCGGCCCCTTCAAGGTCCAGAAGGTCGACACCGCCGCCAAGGACGTCGTCCTCACCCGCAATCCGCGCTGGTGGGGCCACCCCGCCAAGCTGTCCGAGATCGTGCTGCACGCCGTACCCCGCGACCAGCGGGCCGCCGCGCTCGCCGACGGCACGGTGAACCTTGCCGACGTCGACGCCTCCGAGGCCGGGCGCATCAACCTCGCCACCCGCGAGAAGGGCACGGGCACGCCGCTGCAGGGATCCGGGCGCACCTCCGCCAAGAAGCTGCGGGCCTGGGCCCTCGCGCACGGCTTCGACTCCGACGACGTCCACGCCGGCCAGAAGAAGCTGCGCAACGCCATCACCACCTACCTCCGCCAGCAGCAGGACCTGCGCGGCTACGAGGTCCGCAAGTCCCTGGAGCCCGCCTACACCCAGCTCGCCCTCAACGGCTCCGAGGGCCCCCTCGCCGACGAGCGGGTCCGCCGCGCCGTCGCCCGCGCCCTCGACCGCGCGGAACTCGCCAAGGTCGTCCTCACCCCCCTCGGCCTGCCCGCCGTCCCGGTCGGCAGCCACCTCGCCCTGTCCGGGCAGGCCGCCTACGCCGACAGCAGCGGCGCCCTCGGCGGCCAGGACACCGCCGAGGCGAAGGCGCTGCTCGCGGACGCCGGGTGGGTGGCCGGCGGGCCGGTCAAGGAGCAGAAGAAGGGCGAGAAGGCGGCCGGCCCCGAGCGGAAGAAGGGTGACGAGTCGGCGGGCGGCGACGACGGCACGTACATCGTCGGCGAGGACAACAAGGACGCCCGGGACCACCAGGACCACACGAAGAACGACGAGGGCGGCAAACACCTCGCGCAGGAGGGCAGGCAGCACACCGGCAAGCAGGGCGGTGCCCCCGGCGCGTACGCTCCCCGGGGCACCGCCGCCCCGGCGGGCGCCGCGGCCGGAGCGCTCGCCAAGGACGGCAAGGCGCTGATCCTGCGCTTCGTACTCCCCTCCGGCCCCGGCTCCCAGACCCTGCGCGCGGTCGCCGACCGGATCTCCGGCATGCTCCAGAAGGTCGGCATCCGCACCGACATCACCACGGTCTCGGACGAGAGCTACTTCAAGGACCACATCGCATCCGGCCAGTACGACCTCGCCCTGTACTCCTGGCCGTCCTCCCCCTTCCCCGCCACCGACGCCCGCCCGGTCTACGCCAAGCCGGTCCCGGCCGCCGACGGCTCCCTCAACGTCGAGCAGAACTACACCCGCGTCGGCACCGACCAGGTCGACCAGCTCTTCGACGAGGCCGCGGCCACCCTCGACGAGGACGAGTCCCGCGACCTGATCCGCAAGGCCGACTCCCGCATCTGGGCCGCCGCCGCCTCCATCCCCCTCTACCAGCGCCCCCAGCTCACCGCCGCCCGGAAAAACCTGGCCAACGCGGGCGCCTTCGGCTTCCAGACCCCGGTCTACGAGGACATGGGCTTCCTGAAGAAGGGCGCGAAGCCGTCGACCAGCCCGTCGTCCTAGTAGCCGCCGGCAGCCTGCCGGGGCCGCGCCGCTGCGGGCAGTCGTGCCTCCTCCAGTGCCTCACGGGCCTGGGGGACCCCCGGCGGCACGGGTGGGCGATGGGGTCCCCCCCCGCTCGAGCGAAGCCGAGAGTGGGGCGGGCGCCCCGCGGCGCGGGGCGCCCGCCCCAGCACCGGCCCGGACCCGAAAAAGCAGGCCTGACCTGCACCGACGTACCCAAGACGCCGAACTCCCGGCGGGCCCCGTACCATGGGGTGAGGCCGTGGCGTGTCCAGCCCGGCAGGGCCCGCGCAACACAGACGTCCGCGCAGGGCATTCCTCACACTCCGGGAGTACGCCGCAATATGGCCACGCGCCACGACATCCGCAACGTCGCCATCGTCGCCCACGTAGACCACGGCAAGACCACCATCGTCGACGCCATGCTCAAGCAGGCCGGTGCCTTCGCCGCGCACCAGCTCGACCAGGTCGACGACCGCGTCATGGACTCCAACGACCTGGAGCGTGAGAAGGGCATCACGATCCTCGCCAAGAACACGGCGGTGAAGTACCACCCCAAGGACGGCGGGGACCTCATCACCATCAACATCATCGACACCCCCGGCCACGCAGACTTCGGCGGCGAGGTCGAGCGCGGTCTGTCGATGGTCGACGGTGTGGTTCTGCTGGTCGACGCCTCCGAGGGGCCGCTGCCGCAGACCCGCTTCGTGCTCCGCAAGGCCCTCCAGGCCCGCCTCCCCGTCATCCTGTGCATCAACAAGACGGACCGCCCGGACGCCCGTATCGACGAGGTCGTCAACGAGACCTACGACCTCTTCCTCGACCTGGACGCGGACGAGGAGCAGATCGAGTTCCCGATCGTCTACGCCTGCGGCCGTGACGGCATCGCGTCCCTGACCAAGCCGGAGGACGGGACCGTCCCGGGCGACTCCACCAGCCTGGAGCCGTTCTTCTCCACGATCCTGGCGCACATCCCCGCCCCCACCTACGACGAGGCCGCCCCGCTGCAGGCCCACGTCACCAACCTGGATGCCGACAACTTCCTCGGCCGTATCGCGCTGCTCCGCGTGGAGCAGGGCGAGCTCAGGAAGGGGCAGACCGTCGCCTGGATCAAGCGCGACGGGTCCATCAGCAACGTCCGCATCAGCGAACTGATGATGACCGAGGCCCTCACCCGCAAGCCCGCCGAGAAGGCCGGCCCGGGTGACATCTGCGCCGTCGCCGGCATCCCGGACATCATGATCGGCGAGACCCTCGCGGACACCGAGAACCCCATCCCGCTGCCGCTGATCACGGTCGACGAGCCCGCGATCTCCATGACCATCGGCACCAACACCTCGCCGCTGGTCGGCCGTGGCGGCACCGGCAAGGGCGCCGACGCGAAGGCGGCCGTCAAGGACCGCAAGGTCACCGCCCGCCAGGTCAAGGACCGCCTCGACCGCGAGCTGATCGGCAATGTCTCCCTCCGCGTGCTCGACACCGAGCGTCCGGACGCCTGGGAGGTCCAGGGCCGTGGTGAGCTCGCGCTCGCCATCCTGGTGGAGACCATGCGCCGGGAGGGCTACGAGCTCACGGTCGGCAAGCCGCAGGTCGTCACCAAGGACGTCGACGGCAAGACGTACGAGCCGGTCGAGCGCATGACGATCGACGTGCCCGAGGAGCACATGGGCGCGGTCACGCAGCTCATGGGCGTGCGCAAGGGCCGGATGGACAACATGTCCAACCACGGCTCGGGCTGGGTCCGCATGGAGTTCGTGGTCCCCTCGCGCGGTCTCATCGGCTTCCGTACCGAGTTCCTCACCAGCACCCGCGGCACGGGTATCGCCCACTCCATCCACGAGGGCTTCGAGCCCTGGTTCGGCCCGCTGCAGACCCGCAACAACGGCTCGCTGGTCGCCGACCGCGCCGGTGCCGTCACCGCGTTCGCGATGACGAACCTCCAGGAGCGCGGCGTGCTGTTCGTGGAGCCGGGCACCGAGGTGTACGAGGGCATGATCGTCGGTGAGAACTCCCGCTCCGACGACATGGACGTCAACATCACCAAGGAGAAGAAGCTCACCAACATGCGGTCCTCGACGGCCGACGTGGCCGAGTCGATCGTGCCGCCGCGCAAGCTCTCCCTGGAGCAGTCGCTGGAGTTCTGCCGCGACGACGAGTGCGTCGAGGTGACCCCGGAGGCGGTCCGCATCCGCAAGGTCAACCTCGACCAGCGTGAGCGCGCCCGCGCCGCCAGCCGCGCCAAGCACAGCTGACGCGCAGCTCGCGCACAGCCTGAGCCCGGGTGCCCCCATGAGGGGTGCCCGGGTTTTTTGCAACCCATTTTCGAGCGACCCCTGTCCGGAATCCGGAGATCCGCGCCCGATACCCATGGAACACGTCCGTTTCGCGGCCTTCTCCCGCTCGATGGTTTGTCCAATTTCTGGAAGGTGTACGCCTCAGCTGTGACTGAATTGAGATTTAAAGACGGTGGTCGACACCTGGCTCATGGCAGATAGTTAGCCGCGTAGCGCTCGGGTCAATGGGTCTCGCGCTGTGGGGGCAGCGCCGACTCACGAGCACCAGGGGGTGCCTGACCCTCCGTCAGGGGTGTCGGAGGGCGGACGGAAACCCCTCCTGTCGGTGAACGCGTGACGTCATGAGGAGGAACCCTATGTGCGGTGTCGAGTACGCCAGGTGGGCCCCGCGGCTCTGAGGATCCGGCCGGCCACTCAGGTGGGCCGTTCAACTACGCGCGTCCGACTGCGGTTTCGCGCTGCTCGGAGTGCCCGGACCCTCACACACCCATACCTGTGAAACGGACGAACCGTGACAAGTCCTATCGACACTGAGGGCGGCGGGACGTCGGTCGTCGTCGACGGCGCATCAGGGCCGCAGACGAGACCCGAGGTCGCCAAGCTCGAGGGCCGGTCTCCCGGCCAGCTGATGTGGATCCGCTTCAAGCGCGACCGGACAGGCGTCGTCTCGGCCTACGTCGTGGGCTTCTTCTTCCTGATCGGGCTGCTCGCCCCGCTGATCTCCAAGCTGTACGGCAAGGATCCGTACACGGTGTACGCGGACGAACGCCCCGAGCTCTTCGACAGCGCGGGTGTGCCGGTGCAGCCCAACGGCGGTATCAGCGGCGAGTTCTGGTTCGGCCTCGAACCGGGCAACGGCTACGACGTCTTCACCAAGCTCCTCTACGGCATCCGCACCTCGCTGATGATCTCGGTCGCGGTCACCATCGCGGTCGTCGTCACCGGCATCCTGCTCGGCGTCGCGGCCGGCTACCTCGGCGGCAGGACCGACTACGCCATCGGCCGGGTCATCGACTTCCTGCTCGCCTTCCCGGCCCAGCTGTTCTTCATCGCCAGCATGCCCGTCGTGGTCTCACTGTTCGTCAGTCCCCGCGACGAGACCCCGACTTACGTGCGGGTGGTCGCCCTCATCCTCGTCCAGTGGTTCCTGGGCTGGATGAGCCTCGCCCGCATCCTGCGCGGCACCTCACTCGCCCTGCGGGAGCGGGAGTTCATCGAGGCGGCCAAGGTCAGCGGCGCCTCCCCGTGGCGGATCACCCGCAAGGAGATCCTGCCCAACGTCGTCACACCGCTCCTGGTGCAGTCGACGTACCTGCTGCCCGCCTTCGTGACCGCCGAGGCCGGTCTGTCCTACCTGGGCGTGGGCATCGTCGAACCGACGCCGGACTGGGGGCAGATGTTCTCCAAGGCGTCCACCGAACTCGTGATGCAGAACGACATCACGTACATGTTCTTCCCCGGCATCTCGATGATCGTCTTCATCGTCGCGTTCAACCTGCTCGGGGACTCGGTCAGAGACGCCTTCGACCCCAAGACCGCGCGCTGACCAGGCAGTTGCAGTTCTCTTCGCACGCACTTCTTCCGCACTGGTGACACACAGATGGGTGGGAAACTTCAGTGATGAGTAGGGGCGGACGCCATCTCTACGGGGCACTCTCCGTGCTCGCGGCCGGAGCTCTTGTGCTCACCGGTTGCAGCAAGGGCGGCAGCGACAACGGCACCAACGACAAGAAGGACCAGCAGGACGCCAAACGCCAGCAGGCGTCGATCAAGTTCGGCGACGCGGCCGACTCCACCGGCCCCGCGGCCGACGTCCCCGGCGCCAAGCCCGGCGGCACCATGGAAGTCCTGCAGCGCGACACCTACGCCCACCTCGACCCGGGCCAGATCTACGTCTCCGACGAGATGTCGCTCTCGCAGCTGATCCACAGAGGGCTCACCGGCTACAAGGCCACCAGCAACGACGGCAGCAAGCACGAGGTGGTCGGCGACCTCGCCACCGACTCCGGCACCACCACGGACGGCGGCAGGACCTGGAAGTACACGCTCAAGGACGGCATCAAGTTCCAGGACGGCACCCCGATCACGTCCAAGGACGTCCGGCACACCATCGAGCGGCTCTTCGCCCCCTTCATCAACCAGGGCCCCGCCTACGTCCAGCAGTGGCTGGCCGACACCGCGGGCGCCGACTACCGCAAGCTCCTCAAGGACGGCCCCTACAAGGGCAAGCACCTGCCGAACAGCGTCCTTCGGACGCCGGACGAGAAGACCATCGTCTTCCACTTCAAGACCCCGCACCCCGACCTGCCGTACGCGCTGGCCATGGCGGGCTACTCGGTGGTCTCCGAGAAGGGCGACACCAAGGAGAAGTACGACAAGGCGCCGCTGGCGACCGGACCGTACAAGGTCCGGTCGTTCAAGTCCGGCAAGTCGATGGTGCTGGTGAAGAACACCAACTGGGACTCGAAGACGGACCCGCTCCGCCACCAGTACGTGAACCAGTTCACCTTCACCTTCAACCAGCAGTTCGAGACCTCCACCAAGGCCCTGCTGGCGGACAGCGGCGCCGACCAGACCGGCCTCAGCTTCAACAACCAGGTCGACGCGGGCAACCTGTCCAACGTCCTGCGCGACCCGAAGCTCAAGTCCCGCACGGTTTCCGGCTACCAGTCGTACGTCGGCCAGATGAACATCAACATGAGCCACCCGGCGATGAAGGACAAGACGGTCCGCGAGGCCATCGCCTACGCCCTGCCGGTCACACCGTTCGTCCGCGCCTTCGGAGGCACCGACGCGATGGAGGTCGCCGGCGGTCTGATCTCCCCGACCGTCTCCGGCTACGACCCCTCGTTCGACCCGTGGGGCAAGAAGAAGAAGCCCGCCGGTGACCCGGACAAGGCCAAGGCGCTGCTGAAGAAGGCCGGCAAGCTCGGCATGAAGCTGACCTTCGGCTACATCAACACCCCCGAGGGCCAGCAGTACTCCACCGCCATGGCGGCGGGCCTGAAGAAGGCAGGCTTCGACGTCCAGCGCCAGGAGATCCCGGCCGAGACCTACTACGACCAGGTCTCCAAGCTGAACAACAACTACGACATCTTCCACACCGCGTGGGGTGCCGACTGGCCGTCCGCCTCGACCGTCATCCCGCCGCTGTACGACGGCCGCGTGATCGCCGAGGGTGCGCAGAACTACTCGCAGGTCAACGACCCGAAGATCAACAGCGAGATCGACCGCATCAGCAAGATCACCGACCCGGCCAAGTCGGCGGCCGCGTGGGAGAAGCTCGACCAGTACATCGTGAAGGACGTCGTCAACGTCGTCCCGACCGCGTACTACAAGCAGACCCAGATCGCCGGTACCAAGGTCGGCGGCCTCGTCTACGACGACGTGATCAGCGGCATCGACCCGCGTCGCCTCTACATCAAGTAACCGTCCCCGCCGGTACCCGGTGTGCCGCCCTCCTGGCGCACGCCGGGCACCGTCCGGCCAGCCGACGTCAGAGAGCTGCCCCTGTCATGCTGCGCTTCCTCGTCCGCCGGTTCCTCGGTGCCGTCGTCATTCTCTTTCTGCTGAGCATCGTCACGTTCCTGCTGTTCTTCGGGATGCCGCGCGACCCGGCGCTGCTGATGTGCGGCAAGACCTGCAATCCGGACAGCCTGGCCAACATCCACCACGTGCTCGGCCTCGACAAGTCCGTCCCCGAGCAGTACTGGATCTTCCTGCACAACCTCGTCATGGGCAGCAGCGACTTCGCCCAGGGCCCCTGCCCCGCCCCGTGCTTCGGCTACTCGTACCACACCAACGAACAGGTCTGGGGGACGCTGACGGACCGCCTGCCCACCACCGTCTCGCTCACCCTCGGCGGTGCGGTGTGCTTCCTCATCGTCGGCCTCGGCACCGGCCTGCTGGCCGCCTGGCGGCGCGGGACGCTGATCGACAAGACGGCCACCGCGGGCGCGATGGTGCTCAGTTCGATGCAGATCTACTTCCTCGGCCCGCTCGCCCTGGCGGTCCTCGTCTACCAGACCCACTGGTTCGACAAACCCGCCTACAACGAGTTCACCGCGGACCCCGTCACCTGGTTCACGGGCCTGATCATCCCCTGGGTGGTCCTCTCCACGATCTTCGCCGCGCAGTACACCCGTATGGCCCGCTCCTCGATGATCGAACAGCTCCAGGAGGAGCACGTGCGCACCGCGCGGGCCAAGGGCATGTCCCGTCGGTACGTCTTCTTCCGCTACGCCTGGCGCGGCTCGCTGATCCCGATCGTCACCATCTTCGGCATCGACCTCGGATCCCTGCTCGGCGGCGCGATCATCACCGAGTACACCTTCGGCCTGCCGGGGCTCGGCAACCTCGCGGTGCAGGCCGTCTTCTTCAGCGACCTGCCGCTGCTGCTCGGCGTGATGCTGTTCTCCGCCACCATGATCCTGCTGTTCAACATCATCGTCGACGCCGCCTACGCCTATATCGACCCGCGCGTCCGGCTGGCCTAGGCCGGGTAAGAGGAGCACTGTCGTGACCACTCTGACCAAGGAAGCCGGCGCGCCCTCACCGGCGGGCGGGGGGACCCTGCTCTCGGTGCGGGACCTGCACGTCAGCTTCAAGACCGAGGACGGCATCGTACGGGCCGTCGACGGGCTCTCCTTCGACCTCGAACGCGGCAGGACGCTGGGGATCGTGGGGGAGTCCGGGTCCGGAAAGTCCGTGACCAACCTGACGATCCTGGGCCTGCACAATCCCATGTTCACCACGGTCGAGGGCGAGATCCTGCTCGACGGGCAGGAACTGACCACGGCCCGCGAATCGGAGCTGGAGAAGCTGCGCGGCAACAAGGTCGCCATGATCTTCCAGGACCCGCTGACCGCGTTGTCCCCGTACTACACCGTGGGCCGCCAGATCGCCGAGCCGTATCGCAAGCACACCGGCGCCTCCAAGCGGGCCGCGTGGAACCGTGCGGTCGAGATGCTCGGCAAGGTGGGCATCCCCCACCCCGAGGAGCGGGCGAAGGACTACCCGCACCAGTTCTCCGGCGGCATGCGCCAGCGCGCGATGATCGCCATGGCCCTGGTCTGCGACCCCGACCTGCTGATCGCGGACGAGCCGACGACGGCGCTGGACGTGACGGTCCAGGCCCAGATCCTGGACCTCCTGAAGGACCTGCAGCAGGAGTTCGGCTCCGGGATCGTCTTCATCACGCACGACCTCGGCGTGATCGCCGACATGGCCGACGACATCATGGTGATGTACGCGGGCGGCGCGGTGGAGCGGGGGACGGTGGACGAGGTGCTGCGCGCCCCTCAACACCCCTACACCTGGGGGTTGTTGAACTCGATGCCCCGTCTGGACTCGGACATCGACGCCCCGCTGGCACCCATCCCCGGCTCGCCGCCCTCGCTGCTGAACCCACCCTCCGGCTGCCGCTTCCACCCCCGCTGCACCTTCCAGGACCGCGTGCAGGGAGCCGGCCGCTGCGTGAACGAACGCCCCCCGCTGGGGCCGGACCGGGCATCGGCCTGCCACCTCACGGCGGAACAGAAGCGGACCATCTTCATCGAAGAGATCAAGCCCCGGTTGGGCTGAGGCTCCTACGGCACAGGAGGACACCGTCATGAAAGAGGACCTGGTCCTTCCCGCCCCGCGCGAGTCGGCCACCGGGGCGGAGGGGGAGCCCCTGCTGGAGGTCTCCGCGCTGACCAAGCACTTCCCGGTCAAGGGCGGCTTCCCGATCCGGCGCACGGTCGGCCACGTCCAGGCCGTGGACGGCATCGACCTGACCGTGCGGGTCGGGGAGAGCTTCGGCCTGGTGGGCGAGTCGGGCTGCGGCAAGTCGACGACGGGCCGGCTGATCACGCGGCTGCTGGAACCGACGAGCGGGACGATCTCGTACCGGGGCCAGGACATCAGCCACGCCTCGCGCAGGCAACTGGTGCCGATCCGCTCCGAGATCCAGATGATCTTCCAGGACCCGTACTCGTCCCTGAACCCCCGCCAGACGGTGGGCAAGATCATCTCCAATCCCATGGAGGTCAACGGGATCGAACCCGAGGGAGGCAGGGAGACTCGGGTCCGCGAGCTGCTGGAGATCGTGGGGCTGAACCCCGAGCACTACAACCGCTTCCCGCACGAGTTCAGCGGGGGCCAACGTCAACGGATCGGGGTGGCACGGGCTTTGGCGCTGGAGCCGAAGCTGATCGTCGCCGACGAGCCGGTGTCGGCCCTGGACGTGTCGATCCAGGCCCAGGTGGTGAACCTGCTCCAGGAGGTCCAGAAGGAGCTGGGTATCGCGTTCCTGTTCATTGCCCACGACCTGGCGGTCGTTCGCCACTTCTCGCAGCGCGTGGCGGTGATGTACCTGGGCAAGATCATCGAGGTGGGGGACCGGGACTCCATCTACACCCGCCCCCGTCACCCCTACACACATGCCCTGCTGTCAGCGGTGCCCGAGGTGAACCTGACGGAGGAGGAGTCGGGCGGCCGCGAGCGCATCCGCCTGGCCGGCGACGTACCGTCCCCGATCTCCCCGCCGTCCGGCTGCCGCTTCCGGACACGCTGCTGGAAGGCCCAGGACACGTGCGCGACGGAGGAGCCACCGCTGGTCCAGATCACCGGCAACCGGCCCGGTCACCTGACGGCCTGCCACTTCCCGGAGGAGCCCACGACGGAGGCCCGGGACGAGGACATCGTGCTGGACCCGGCGCTGGCGGCGTTGGAGGAGACGGGGGAGACGGGGAAGGCGGCCCGGGAGGGCTAACAGGCGGCCCGTGCCACCGTGATGAGCTCCGGACTGGCGGGGGTGACCGGCCCCCGCCCCCAGTCCCCGTACTGCTCCACGACCGTCAGCCCGGCCTCGGCCAGGAAGCCGGAGAGGGCCTCGACGCCGAGGAAGCGCAGGGTCGACGTACTGACCCTGGGCCGGTCCCAGCCGTCGCTGTCGAAGGTCTCGGTCAAGGTCACCCTCTCCCCGACGGGACCGCCCCGCACCTCCTGTCGCACGCGTACGGTCCTGCCGTCGGCCCCCGTCGCCCTCCGCACCCGTTCCGGCGTCCAGCTCTCCCACGCCCGGGCGAACGGATTGGGCGTATCGAAGACGAACCGCCCGCCGGGCGCCAGCGCCGACCGCACGGCCCGCAGACAGGTACGCACCTCCTCGTCGCCGAGGAGTGCCTGGAAGGCGTGACCGGTCATCACGACCAGTTCGAACTCCCCGGCCCACAGCCGCGTCCGCAGATCGCCCAGCACCCACTCGACCCCGGGTTCCGAAGCCCATGCCCGGACGAGCATCGCGGCGGCCGGATCCAGGCCCATGAGCCGCCCCCGGTGCCCCTCCGCACGCGCCCGCCGCAGCAGCTGCCCCGTGCCGCAGCCGACGTCCAGCACAGAGCCTGCGGACATCACCAGGCCGAGATGGAAGTCGCCACCCGGCCCCCACGGGTGGAGGCTGTCGTACAGCGCGGCGAGCGAGAGATCGGCGAACGAGTGATCGACCACCGCGGCAGTGTGTCACACGCGGCAGCGACGCACGGCCGGTTCGGCTCTCTTCCTGCCCACCACCGAACTCCGCACCACAGCAAGGGACTTCACGACACAGCGAAGGCCCGCGCCTGGGGAGGCACGGGCCTTCGTCCCCTGGAACCGGACGATCATGGGCTCGGGTCAATGGGCCGGTGAAAGTCCGTTCCGCAGGCGGCGGCTGACGGAAAGGGGTGTGTCAGGCCGCCGCCTCGGGGTCCTTGGAGAGACGGGGGGCCGGAACCGTGTCCGCCGTCTCGGGGTAGTGGCACGCCGTGAGGTGGCCGGGCTTGTTGCCCTCCACCTGGACCAGCGGCGGGGCCTGAGTCGCGCACTTCTCCGTCGCCTTCCAGCAGCGGGTGCGGAAGCGGCAGCCGGAGGGCGGGTTGATCGGGGACGGCACGTCGCCGGTGAGCCGGATGCGCTCGCGGGCCGGAGCGTCGTCCACCGTCGCCTCGGGCACGGCGGACAGCAGGGCCCGCGTGTAGGGGTGACGCGGGTTGCCGTACAGGTCCTCGCGGTCGGCGATCTCCACGATCTTACCGAGGTACATGACGGCCACGCGCTGCGAGAAGTGCCGCACGATCGCCAGGTCGTGGGCGATGAAGACGAACGCGATGCCGAGTTCCTTCTGGACCTTCTGGAGCAGGTTGACGACCTGCGCCTGGATCGAGACGTCCAGGGCCGACACCGGCTCGTCCGCCACGATCAGCTTCGGCTCCAGGGCCAGCGCGCGGGCCACCCCGATGCGCTGGCGCTGGCCGCCCGAGAACTCGTGCGGGAAGCGGTTGTAGTGCTCGGGGTTGAGACCCACGATCTCCAGCAGTTCGCGGACGCGCTTCTCGTGGCCGCCGGGCGGGTTGATGCCGTTGATCTCCATCGGGCCGGAGATGATCTTGCCGACCGTGTGCCGCGGGTTCAGCGAGGCGTACGGGTCCTGGAAGATCATCTGGATCTCGGACCGGACCGGAGCCAGGTCCTTGCGGCCGGCGTGCGTGATGTCCTGCCCGCGGTACAGAACCTTGCCGCCCGTCGGCTCCAGCAGCCGCGTGATCAGCCGGCCCGTCGTCGACTTGCCGCAGCCGGACTCGCCGACCAGGCCCAGGCTCTCGCCCTCGGATACCTGGAAGTCGAGCCCGTCGACGGCCTGGACGTGGCCGACCGTACGGCGGATGGGGAAGCCGCCCTTGATCGGGAAGTGCTTGGTCAGCCCGGAGACGTCCAGGAGGGGAGTGGTGCTGCTCATGGTGGTGAAATCCCGTCTCTTGTACGTCAGTGGGCCTTGCTGGCGGCAAGGTCGGCGAGGAACTCGCGGCGCTGGTCGTCGGTCAGGTGGCAGGCGTTGCCGCGGCCGTCCACGACCTGCAGCAGCGGGCGCTCCGTCGAGCACCGGTTGCCCTCGACCTTGTCGGCGAAGGCGCAGCGCGGGTGGAAGCGGCAGCCGGACGGCGGGTTCAGCAGCGACGGCGGCGAGCCCGGGATCGGGTTCAGCGGCACGTCGACCGGGCCGTCCAGGCTCGGCATGGAGCCGAGCAGACCCCAGGTGTAGGGGTGCTGCGGCGCGCGCAGCACCTCCTCCTTCGACCCGCGCTCCACGCACCGGCCGCCGTACATCACCAGGACCTCGTCCGCGATGTCGGCGATCACGCCCAGGTCGTGGGTGATGAAGATGATCGCGGTGCCGAACTCCTGCTGGAGGTCCTTGAGCAGGTCCATGATCTGCGCCTGCACGGTCACGTCGAGGGCCGTCGTCGGCTCGTCGGCGATCAGCAGCTCGGGGTCGCAGACCAGTGCCATGGCGATCATCGCGCGCTGGCGCATACCGCCGGAGAACTGGTGCGGGTAGTCGTCCACCCGCATCTCCGGCTGCGGAATGCCGACCCGCTTGAGCATCTCGACGGCCCGCGCCCGGGACTCCTTCTTGGAGGCGCCGGTGTGCTTGCGGTACACCTCGCCGATCTGCGTGCCGATGGTGTGGTACGGCGACAGCGAGGCCAGGGCGTCCTGGAAGATCATCGCCATCTTGTTGCCGCGGAGCTTCTCTAGCGCGCGCTCCGAGGCCCCGTTCAGCTCCTCGCCGTCGAGCTCGATGGAGCCCTCGACCTTGGTGCTGTCCGGGTTGTGCAGGCCCAGGATGGTCAGGTTGGTGACCGACTTGCCGGACCCCGACTCACCCACGATGCCCAGGGTCTTGCCCCGCAGGAGGTCGAAGGAGAGGCCGTCGACGGCCTTGACGGTGCCGTCCTCGGTCGAGAAGTGCACCTTCAGGTCCTTGACGGACAGGAAGGGCTGCTGATCGGTGCTCGTCACGGGGACGCTCCAGAGGGGGGTGATGCGGGGTTGCGGTCGGGGGCGGGCGGGGTCAGGCGAGCCGGATCCGCGGGTCGATCAGGGCGTAGCAGGCGTCGACGACGATGTTGGCGACGACCACGAAGGCAGCGGTGATGATCATGACGCCGAGGAGCATCGGGAGGTCGTTGTTCATCACCGACTTCACGGAGAGCATGCCGAGGCCCTGGAGGCTGAAGGTCTTCTCGGTGATCATCGCTCCGCCGAGCAGCACGCCCATGTCGATACCGAAGATCGTGACGATCGGGCCCATCGCGCCGCGCCAGGCGAAACGGAAGAAGACGTTGCGCCGGGACAGGCCCTTGGCGCGGGCGGTGCGGACGTAGTCCTCGCTGAGCGTCTCGACCAGTTGGGAGCGGGTCATACGGGTGTAGTTGGCGGTCCAGATCAGCGCCAGGACCAGCCACGGCACGAGCAGGCCGCTGAACCAGGCGCCCGGGTTCTCGCTGAAGGGCGTGTACGAGGGCTGCTCGAGCAGGTGCGACTGGTACACGAGGAGGTACAGGGCCACCGGGCCGACGAAGTAAATCTGCATCGACGACGCGATCAGAGAGGCGGAACTCGCGATCTTGTCGGTGGGCCGGCCCTGCTTCACCGCGGCGAGCATGCCGGTGCCGATGCCGAAGACGAGGAAGACGACCGAGGAGCCGAGGGCGAGGGAGGCCGTGGTCGGGAACCGGTCCAGGACCGTGGCGAGGACGGGCTCGCGGTTGATGAACGAGTAGCCCAGGCACGGGGCGTCGCAGTGGCCGAAGCCCGTGTAGTCCCGGCCCACGAAGATGGCCTCCAGCCAGTGCCAGTACTGGACCGGCATCGGGTCGGCGATCCCCATGTTGTGGCGGATCACTTCGAGCGTCTCCGGCGTGCAGACCTTGCCGCAGGCGACTCGGGCCGGGTCGCGCGGCACCGCGTAGAAGAGCATGAACGTGATCGCGCTGATGATCACCAGCGTGATCGCGGCGCCGAGGAGTCGGCGGACGAGGAAGCGAAGCATGGGGGTTGGCTTTCCTGGGAGGGCCGTCGTGCGGATCGGGCCGGGCCGGGGTGGCCGGAGGCCCGGTGGACGAGCCGAGGGTGGGGCGGTCGGTCACCGCCCCACCTCTCAGGGATGGATCAGGCCTTGACGTACATCTTGTAGAGCATGCAGCCGTCGAAGTTCGGGTCCATCTTCACGTTGCCGAGCTTCGAGCCGTGGATGTACAGGCGCTTCATGTACACGTCGGGGATGAAGGCGCCCAGCTCGGTGACCTGCTTGTCCAGCGCGGCCCACATGGCGTTGGCCTTGTCCTGATCGGTCTCGGAGGTGGCGGCCTTGATCGCCGCGTCCACGTCGTCGTTCTTCAGGTGGCAGTAGTTGGTGCCCTGGTCCACCACGTTGTGGCTGTCGAACAGCGGCTGGAAGACCGAGTAACCGGTCGGCCAGTCGGCGGACCAGCCACCCCAGTAGATGTCGTACTCGTTGTCGATCTTGCCGATCTGGTCGTACCAGGTGGTGGAGTCGATGCCCTTGGAGACGACGTCGAAGCCGGCCGCCTTCAGGGCGTTCTCGACGACGACCTTGACCTTGGCGTTGATCGGGTCCTGCTGGTAGGCGTAGACGACCTTGGTGCCGAGCTTGCCGGCCTTCTTCAGGATCGCCTTGGCGGCCTTCGCGTCGCCCGCCGGGTTCTTCAGCTTGCCCCAGACGTCCTGCGACTTGTAGCCGGCGACGAGCGGGCTCATGATGCCGGTCGCGTAGTCACCGCGGTGGGTGCCGCCCTGGATCTGACGGATGCCGGCGGTCGGCCAGGCACGGATGATGGCCTCGCGGACCTTGATGTCCGTGACGCGGGTCTGGTTGATCCAGTAGACGCTGGTGCCGCTGCTGAGGTCCTCGAAGAGACGGTCCTTCGCCTTGGTGGTGGCCTGCTGCTGGCGCGCCTGCGGGACCGTGCGCCAGGAAACGGCGTACTGGTCGTTGCCGGAGTCGGCGATGATGCGGTCGGCGGCGGTCTCCGCCTCGATGCCGAAGGTGAAGTCGAACTCGTCCGGGTACGCGTTGCGGATCGGGTCCGTGTTCGGGTCCCAGTGCTCGTTGCGGACCAGGACCATCGACTTGTCGGTGGCGTGCGACTTGATCTTGTAAGGACCGTTCGACAACGGCTTCTTGTCGTAGTCCTGCTTGGTGTCGTGCTTCACCGGGGTGGGAGCGTACGAGCTCATGGCGAGCACGTAGTTGAAGTCCGGGCGCGCCTCGGAGAGGTGGAAGGTGATGGTCTTCCCGCTCGTCGTGATCGACTTGAGGTGCTTGTTGCCCTTGAAGGGACCCGCGTAGGACTTGCGGTACTCCTGGCTGCCCGTCAGCCAGGTCTGGGCGTACACGGCGCCCTCGGTGATGAAGTTGGCGAAGGCGCGCTCGAAGCCGTGCCGGACGTCGTCGACGGTGACGTCGGAGCCGTCCTCCCACTTGACGCCGTCCTTCAGGGTGAAGGACCAGGTCTTGCCGCCGTCCTTCATGGTGCCCGTGTCGGTGGCGAGGTCACCGACCAGGGTCATCGAACCGTCGTCCGCGACCTTGTAGTTGGTCAGGCAGCGGTTGAGGACGATCGACGCGAGCGAGTTCCAGGCGTAGTAGACGCGCTGCGGGTCGAGGTGGGAGAAGTCGTCGTCGTTCAGCAGGTAGACCTTGCCGCCCTTCTTGGCGCCGGAGACCTCCGGAGCCGGGCCCTTGGAGTCCTCCGCCGTGCCGATCTTGACCGTGGTCGTGTGGGCCTTGGCCGCTTCCTGCTTGCCGGTGTTGCCGGAGCTGCTGGAATTGCCGCTGCTGCACGCGGTCAGCACGGAGCCGGAGGCGGCGGCAACGCCAGTGGCTATCAGGAAGTTTCTGCGCGAGAAGGACATCGCATCCTGCCTTGGAGTGGGTTGATGAGACAGATCCGGCACTTCGGCGTCCTTGCCGAAGTCCTGAAGAGGGCCGGAGTCAGCGCTTGGTCTTCGGGTCGAGCGCGTCGCGCACCGAGTCACCGAGGAGGTTGAACGCCAGCACGAAGATCACCATCGTGATGCCGGGGAAGAGCAGGAAGGTGATGTCGTCCTGGTAGAAGCCGGTGGCGTACCCGATCATGACGCCCCAGTCGGGGGTCGGGTCCTGCATGCCGACACCGAGGAAGGCGAGGCCCGCTTCGGTGGTGACCATCAGCGGCAGCAGGAGCGTGCCCTGGATCAGGATCGGCGTCCACAGGTTGGGCAGCAGTTCCTTGAAGATGATGCGGGCCGGAGAGGCACCCGTGACCTTCGCCGCCTCGACGAACTCCCGCTCACGCAGGGCCAGTACCTGACCACGCAGCAGTCGGGCGATGGAGGCCCAGCCGAAGACGACCAGGAGCGAGATCAGGGAGACCACGACGATCCAGGTCGGAGTGTCCTCGTTCGGGGGCACGAACAGGTTCAGGACCACCGGCGTGAACGCCACGAAGAACAGCTGCTGAGGGAAGGCGAGCAGGATGTCGATGACCCGGCCGAAGAACCAGTCGGTCTTGCCGCCGATGTAACCCGCGGTGACGCCGATCGCCACACCGACGATCATGACGAGGATCGTGATGGCGGTGGAGATCAGCAGCGAGTTGCGGATCGCGTAGAGCAGGAAGGTGAAGACGTCACGGCCGAGCTGTGGGTCGATGCCGAACCAGAACTCGCTGTCGATGCCGCCGTTCGGCTTCGCCGGAAGGCCGTTGTCGCCCAGCAGACCGGGCGTGTTGAGGCCGTATGTCGTGTACGGGTCCTTTCCGTACAGCTTGGCTATGAGCGGTGCGGCGAGACCGATCATGAAGAAGGCGATCACGATGATCGCCGAGATCACACCCGTACGGTCCCGCTTGAACCGGCGCCAAGCCAGCTGTCCCGGGGACCTGCTCTCGTTGCCCTTGGAGTCGGGAGAAGTGATCGACTTCTCGACGCTCTCGTCGGTCACCTCGAGCGGGGCAGCCGCAGATGGAGTTGGGGGGGTCATGGTGCTCCTGGCCCAGGGAGGGTCTGATGACTCCGCAGGGCGCTCCCCTACGGGCTACGCCGGACTTTTTCAACGCAATTCATTCAAGGTCAATAAATTCTCGGGCGGCTTGGCTTTGTCTTTACCCTCTTTGCTTGCACTTGACCATTCCGTAGCTACGCGGGTAGCGCGCCGTGATCTATCCGTGCTTCACATCGGACTAATTAGACTAATCGGGCAACAAGTTCGATATGCGGACGCCTGTGTGTCGACATGCGTACATCGACCGGTCCGAATCCAACGTTTCGGCATCGTTGCACGGAGATCCGTTGCGCCCCGCGCGTAAGGTCACCCAGCCCGACGTCCGGGCCCCGCGGGCATCCGGATGATCTGTCCCTCTAAAGGCTCCATGACGGGGGGTCAGCCGTGCGTTATGCGTCTTGTCTGTTGATATTGACCGATAAGTGATCGGCGTCCACGGAGGAGACACCCATGCGCGCAGCCACGCACGCCAGACGCGCCGCCTGCGCGGCGGCGGTGGCGCTCGCCGCGACGGCCTGCGGGGGCGGCGGCGGGAGCGGCAGCGGTGGAAACGGCGGCGCGGTGCTCAGTTCGTCCTGGGGTGACCCGCAGAACCCGCTGGAGCCGGCCAACACCAACGAGGTGCAGGGCGGCAAGGTCCTCGACATGATCTTCCGGGGTCTGAAGAAGTACGACCCGAAGACCGGCGCGGCCGTGGACATGCTGGCCGAGAAGATCGACACCCCGGACTCGCGGAACTTCACGATCACCGTCAAGGACGGCTGGACCTTCTCCAACGGCGAGAAGGTCACCGCCAGATCCTTCGTCGACGCCTGGAACTACGGCGCCGGCCTGAGGAACAACCAGAAGAACGCGTACTTCTTCGGCTACATCGAGGGCTACGACAAGGTCCACCCGGCCCAGGGCGCGCAGAGCGCCGACACGCTCTCCGGCCTCCGGGTCGTCGACGACCGGACCTTCACCGTCAGGCTCAACCAGAAGTTCTCCGGCTTCCCCGACACCCTGGGCTACGCGGCGTTCGCACCGCTGCCCCGGGCGTTCTTCTCCGACCACGCGGCCTGGGTGAGGAAGCCGGTGGGCAACGGGCCGTACACCATCGAGTCGTACACCAGGGGCTCGCAGATGTCCCTGAGGAAGTGGGACGGCTACCCCGGCGCGGACAAGGCGCGCAACGGCGGCGTGACCCTCAAGGTGTACACGGACAACGACACCGCCTACACCGACCTGCTGGCCGGCAACCTCGACCTGGTCGACGACGTCCCCGCCTCGCAGCTGAAGAACGTGAAGAACGACCTGGGCGGCCGCTACATCAACACCCCGGCCGGCATCATCCAGACCCTCGCCTTCCCCTATTACGACAAGGACTGGAACCGGAGCGGCACGGAGAAGGTACGCAAGGGCCTGTCCATGGCGATCAACCGCAAGCAGATCACCGACACGATCTTCCAGCAGACCCGTACCCCGGCCACCGACTGGACCTCGCCGGTCCTCGGCGCGGACGGCGGCTTCAAGGACGGGCTGTGCGGGGACGCCTGCGAGTACAACCCGGGCGAGGCCAAGAGGCTGGTCCAGGAGGGCGGCGGGCTGCCGGGCGGCCGGCTCAGCATCACCTACAACGCGGACACCGGATCGCACAGGATGTGGGTGGACGCCGTGTGCAACTCCATCAACAACGCCCTCGGCAACGACAAGGCCTGCGTCGGCAACCCGGTCGGCACCTTCGCCGACTTCCGCAACCAGATCAGCCGGCACAAGATGCCGGGCCCGTTCCGGGCCGGCTGGCAGATGGACTACCCGCTCATCCAGAACTTCCTGCAGCCGCTCTACTACACGAACGCCTCCTCCAACGACGGCAAGTGGTCCGACAAGGACTTCGACAAGCTCGTCGACCAGGCCAACGCCGAGACCGACCCGGCCAAGGCCGTCCAGACCTTCCAGAAGGCCGAGGAGGTCGTCCGGGACAACATGGCCGCGATCCCGCTCTGGTACCAGAACGGCAGCGCAGGCTACTCCGAGCGGCTGTCCGACGTGGCGCTCAACCCCTTCAGCGTCCCCGTCTACAACGAGATCAAGGTCGGCTGAGCCGCCATGGGGCGCTACGTCGCGAGGCGTCTGCTCCAGATGATCCCGGTGTTCGTCGGGGCCACTCTGCTGATCTTCCTGATGGTGAACGTGATGGGCGACCCCGTCGCCGGCCTGTGCGGCGAGCGGCAGTGCGACCCGGCGACGGCCGCCCAGCTGAAGAAGGAGTTCGGCCTCGACAAGCCGGTGTGGCGGCAGTACCTGACCTACATGGGGAACGTCTTCACCGGCGACTTCGGCACCGCGTTCAACGGGCAGAAGGTCACCGAGCTGATGTCCACGGCGTTCCCCGTCACCATCCGGCTGACGATCGTGGCGGTCCTCCTCGAGATCGTCATCGGCATCACCCTGGGCGTGCTCACCGGGCTGCGGCGCGGCCGGCCCGTCGACACCGGCGTGCTGGTGGCCACCCTGGTCGTCATCTCCGTCCCCGTCTTCGTCACCGGTCTGCTGCTCCAGCTCCTGCTCGGCGTCGAGTGGGGCTGGATCAAGCCGTCGGTCCCGTCCGAGGCCACCTTCGACGAGCTGATCGTGCCCGGCCTGGTGCTGGCCTCCGTCTCGCTCGCCTACGTCACCCGCCTGACCCGCACCTCCATCGCGGAGAACAAGCGGTCCGACTACGTCCGCACGGCGATCGCCAAGGGCCTGCCCAGGCGCCGCGTGATCACCCGGCACCTGCTGCGCAACTCGCTCATCCCCGTGGTCACCTTCATCGGCACCGACATCGGCGCCCTGATGGGCGGCGCGATCGTCACCGAGCGGATCTTCAACATCCACGGCGTGGGCTTTCAGCTCTACCAGGGGATCCTGCGTCACAACACCCAGACGGTCGTCGGCTTCGTGACCGTCCTCGTCCTGGTGTTCCTGGTGGCCAACCTGCTCGTCGACCTCCTCTACGCCGTACTCGACCCGAGGATCCGCTATGCCTGAGCAGCCGTACGAGCCCGAGGGCGCCATCGCGGGCACCGGCATGGGCGGCGCGATGGACCTGGCGGCGAGCGAGGCGGTGACCCTGGAGAGGACACCGGGAGGCCCGCAGGGAACCGGCCCGGCGGGCAGGCCGCGCTCCCTCTGGTCCGACGCCTGGCGGGACCTGCGCCGCAACCCGGTCTTCGTCATCTCCGGGCTCGTCATCCTCTTCCTGGTCGTCATCTCCCTGTGGCCCTCGGCGATCGCCTCCGGCAACCCCCTCAAGTGCGACCTCGCCAAGGCCCAGGAGGGCTCCCAGCCGGGCCATCCCTTCGGGTACGACGGTCAGGGCTGCGACGTCTACACGCGGACCGTCTACGGCGCCCGTACGTCCGTCACGGTCGGCGTCTGCGCCACGCTGGGGGTGGCGCTCCTCGGGTCGGTGCTCGGCGGGCTCGCCGGGTTCTTCGGCGGTGTGTGGGACGCGGTCCTCTCCCGCGTCACCGACATCTTCTTCGCGATCCCGGTCGTCCTCGGCGGTCTCGTCCTCCTCTCCGTGGTGACCAGCAACACGGTGTGGCCGGTCGTCGGGTTCATGGTGCTGCTCGGCTGGCCGCAGATCTCCCGCATCGCCCGCGGCTCGGTCATCACCGCCAAGCAGAACGACTACGTCCAGGCCGCCCGCGCCCTCGGCGCCTCCGCCCCCCGCATCCTGCTCAGGCACATCGCCCCCAACGCGGTCGCGCCGGTGATCGTGGTGGCGACCATCGCGCTGGGCACCTACATCGCGCTGGAGGCGACCCTGTCGTACCTGGGCGTCGGCCTGAAGCCGCCCAGCGTCTCCTGGGGCATCGACATCTCCGCCGCGTCCCCCTTCATCCGCAACGCCCCGCACGCCCTGCTGTGGCCCTCCGGCGCGCTGGCGGTCACCGTCCTGGCGTTCATCATGCTCGGCGACGCGGTGCGCGACGCCCTCGATCCGAAGCTGAGGTGACGGCGGCATGCTGCTGGAAGTGCGTGACCTGCACGTGGAGTTCCGCACCCGGGACGGGGTCGCCAAGGCCGTCAACGGCGTGACCTACGGGGTGGACGCGGGGGAGACGCTCGCGGTGCTCGGCGAGTCCGGCTCCGGCAAGTCCGTCACCGCGCAGGCGGTCATGGGCATCCTCGACATGCCGCCTGGGCGGATCACCGGCGGGGAGATCCTCTTCCGGGGCCGGGACCTGCTGAAGCTGAAGGAGGAGGAGCGGCGGAAGGTCCGCGGGGCGCAGCTGGCGATGATCTTCCAGGACGCGCTGTCGTCGCTCAACCCCGTGCTGTCCGTGGGCGACCAGCTCGGCGAGATGTTCGTCGTACACCGCGGGATGTCCAGGAAGGACGCCCGGGCCAGGGCGGTCGAGCTGATGGACCGGGTACGGATTCCGGGCGCGGCGCAGCGGGTGCGGGACTATCCCCACCAGTTCTCCGGCGGCATGCGCCAGCGCATCATGATCGCCATGGCCATGGCGCTGGAGCCGGCCCTCATCATCGCCGACGAGCCCACCACCGCGCTCGACGTCACCGTGCAGGCCCAGGTGATGGACCTGCTCGCGGAGTTGCAGCGGGAGTACCACATGGGGCTGATCCTGATCACCCACGACCTGGGGGTCGTCGCGGACGTGGCCGACCGGATCGCGGTGATGTACGCGGGCCGGATCGTCGAGTCGGCCCCCGTGCACGACATCTACAAGTGCGCCGCTCATCCGTACACCCGCGGCCTGCTGGACTCCATCCCGCGCCTGGACCTCAAGGGCAAGGAGCTCTGCGCCATCAAGGGCCTGCCGCCGAACCTCACGCACATCCCGCCGGGCTGCGCCTTCCACCCGCGCTGCCCGATGGCCCGGGACGTGTGCCGGACCGACGAGCCGCCGCTGTACGAGGTCGCCGAAGACCGGGGGAGCGCCTGCCACTTCTGGAGGGAGTGCCTGCATGGCAGCCTCGACGACTGAGCCGATCCTGGAGGTCAGCGGGCTCGTCAAGTACTACCCGCTCACCCGCGGAATCCTGTTCAGGAGGCAGATCGGAGCGGTCAAGGCCGTCGATGGCGTGGACTTCACCCTCGGCAGGGGCGAAACCCTCGGCATCGTCGGCGAGTCCGGCTGCGGGAAGTCCACGGTCGCCAAGATGCTGTGCAACCTGGAGCGGCCGACGGCGGGTTCCATCCGGTTCAAGGGCGAGGACATCACCAGGCTGTCCGGCCGGGCCCTGAAGGCCGTACGGCGCAACATCCAGATGGTCTTCCAGGACCCCTACACCTCCCTCAACCCCCGTATGACGGTGGGGGACATCATCGGGGAGCCGTACGAGATCCACCCCGAGGCCGCCCCGAAGGGCGACCGGCGCAGGAAGGTGCAGGAGCTGCTGGACGTGGTCGGCCTCGACCCCGAGTACGTCAACCGCTATCCGCACCAGTTCTCCGGCGGCCAGCGCCAGCGCATCGGCATCGCACGGGGGTTGGCGCTCCGCCCGGAGGTCATCGTCGCCGACGAGCCGGTCTCGGCCCTGGACGTGTCGGTGCAGGCGCAGGTGATCAACCTGCTGGACCGGCTCCAGGCGGAGTTCGACCTCTCCTACGTCTTCATCGCGCACGACCTGTCGATCGTGCGGCACATCTCGGACCGGGTCGGGGTGATGTACCTCGGCCGGATCGTGGAGATCGGCAGGGACGCGGAGATCTACGAGCACCCGACGCATCCCTACACCCAGGCACTGCTGTCCGCCGTGCCCGTTCCCGACCCCGAGGCCCGCGCACGCCGGGAGCGGATCATCCTCTCGGGTGACGTGCCGTCCCCGACGAACATCCCCTCCGGCTGCCGCTTCCGCACCCGCTGCTGGAAGGCGCGGGAGCGCTGCGCCCTGGAGGTACCGGCGCTGGCGGTCCCCGCCGAGTTCCGCCTCACGGCCGGTCCGGCGGCCCACGACTCCGCCTGTCACTTCGCGGAGGAGAAGCAGGTCGTACCGCCCGGGGAGCACGGCAACGGGCCGGGGTGACATAGCGCACCCCGGCCCGTTTACGGCACCCGCACGGCCGTACGCTGTTCAGCCTCGCGCGTCCGTATATCGGTACCGCTTCCGTGAAGTTGCCTGCGTGTTAACGCGGTTCGTGGGTGTTTGCGCGGTTATGCGAGCGAACGCTTGAGGAAGTCCACCTGGAGCAGCAGCAGGTTCTCCGCGATCTGTTCCTGCGGGGTGAAGTGCGTGACGCCGGACAGCGGGAGCACCTCGTGCGGGCGGCCGGCGGCGAGCAGGGCCGAGGACAGGCGCAGGGAGTGCGCGACCACCACGTTGTCGTCGGCCAGCCCGTGCACGATCATCAGCGGGCGGTGCGGGTCGGCCGGAGCGGAGAGTCCGTCGTCGGTGACCAGGCTGCTCTTCGCGTACGCCGCCGCGTCCGTGGCCGGGTCGCCCAGGTACCGCTCGGTGTAGTGGGTGTCGTACAGCCGCCAGTCCGTCACCGGGGCGCCCGCGATGCCCGCGTGGAAGACGTCCGGGCGGCGCAGGACGGCGAGGGCGGCCAGGTAACCGCCGTAGGACCAGCCGCGGATAGCCACCCGGGACAGGTCCAGGGGATACCGCTCGGCGAGACCCTGGAGCGCCTCGATCTGGTCGTCCAGGGTGAGGGTGAAGTCGCGGTGGACCGCCTTCTCCCAGGCGGGGGAGCGCCAGGGAGTACCGCGGCCGTCGGCGACGACCACCGCGAAGCCCTGGTCGGCGAACCACTGCGAGGTCAGATACGCGTTGTGCGCGGCGACCACGCGGGGGCCGTGCGGGCCGCCGTACGGGTCGAGGAGTACGGGGAGGGGAGCGCCGCCGGCGGTGTCACCGGGGTAGTCGGTAGGCATAAGCACGGCGCACGGAATTTGCCGTGCGCCCCCCTGGGTGAGTGTCACGCGCGGGGACAAACCGGGGTCTTCGGTGTACGACATGACAGTTGCCAGTCGTTTCCCGTCACGCAGCACCTGTACACGGGCGCCCGGGCGGTCGAGTGCTGCGGAGACCAGCACGGTCACGCCTCCGGCGCGTACCGCCGAATGCACGCCGGGTTCCTGCGACACGCGCTCCAGGCCGAGCTCGTTGACCCGGTACACATGGACCTCGCCGATTTCCGGCGCCTGGGCCTCCTCGCCCGCCGAGGCCGAGACCAGCACGTCGCCGGCGGCGACGTCCAGCACCGCACGGACGTGCAAGGGCGCGCCGGTCAGCGGGCGTTCGCCGACCGTCAGCACCCGCGCACCGCCCTCGTCAGCGATCCGGACGAGCTGTCCCGAGGGACTCCAGCAGGGCACCCCAGGGAAAAGTTCAAGCCATGTTGGATCTTCATCGGCATGGACCATTCGAGTCGCCCCCGAGTCCGGGTCGACGGCCAGGAACAGCTGGCTGCGCTGATCCCGCGCCTGCACCAGGAGCAGCGGTGCCCCCGCGTCTGACCAGTGCACACGCGCCAGATACGGGTAGCGGGCCCGGTCCCAGACGACCTCCGTGCGCGTGCCGTCGAGTCCGAAAACGAACAGGCGGACCTCCGCGTTCGCGGTCCCCGCCGCCGGGTACGCGACGTGGCTTGGCTCACGCTCCGGGTGGGCCGGATCGGAGATCCACCACCGCCGCACCGGCGTGTCGTCCGCGCGGGCCACGAGCAGCCGGTCCGACTCCGGGGCCCACCAGAACCCCCGCGAACGCGCCATCTCCTCGGCCGCGATGAACTCGGCCAGGCCATAGGTGACACCCTCCGACTCCGGCTCCGCCAGCGCCCGGTCGCCCTCACCCTCGGCGCCCACCACCCGCAGGGCGCCCCCGGCGACGTACGCCACGTGCCGTCCGTCGGGCGCCGGGCGCGGGTCGATCACCGGCCCGGGGACGGGGAGTTCCGTCGCGGTGCCGACCCGCAGCTCCGCCGTGAACAGCCGCCCTGACAAGGCGAAAGACGCCAGCTCCACGGCCGCGTCGGTGGCGTAGCCGACGATGCCGGCACCGCCCTCCCGGCTGCGTTCGCGGCGTGCCCGCTCCTCGGGCGAGAGCTGTTCCGAGGCGCCTCGCAGCAGGGCGCGCGGGTCGGCCGCCAGCCGCTCGGCGCCGCCCGCCACATCGAGAACCCACAGGGAGTTCGCCCGGTCCGTACCGGAGTGCGAGCGCAGGAACACGACACGCGAACCGTCGGGCGCCACCGTGAACGAGCGCGGCGCGCCGAGGGTGAACCGCTGGGTGCGGGCGTGCCGTCGGGGGAAGGAGTCAGGCTCGGTCGTCATGCCCTGACCATATTGGCCATGCGCCCCCTTGTGCGGCCGTGCGCCGAGCGATGCGCGAGCACGGATAGTTATGATCACTACCACCGAGTGGGTATGAACCTGCTGGCTTCTGTATGGAATTGCTGGATCGATCTACAACCCCCATAGTCGAAAGCCCCACGTCCCTGGGATCTTTGGAGGTGAGCCGCCGTGGCACTCTCGATTTCGGCGGTGGTGCTGCTGGCGATCATCGTCTTCCTGCTGGTCAAGAAATCAGGCCTGAAGGGCGGCCACGCGGTCGTCTGCATCCTCCTCGGCTTCTACCTCGCCTCCTCGACCGTCGCCCCGACGATCAACGAGCTGACGACGAACGTCGCTAGCATGATCGGCAGCATCAAGTTCTGACGACGCTCGACCGGAACACGGATCCCGGAGGACACCGGCTCCTGGGCGGCGAGGTGCGACCCCGTTGGTTGCCGGGTTGCCGGGCCGCCCAGCGTGAAGGCTCAGCATCGGGGACGCCATCGACTGGGTGGAGCTCATCGCGCTCGCCATCGCCACCCGCTCGACGACGACGGGTGACAGACGACCGGGCAGGTGGTGGGAGACGGGCGGTCGCCTCATAGGCTGGGTCCATGACGGAACTGCCCGCCCGGCGTCTGCTGCTGGTGCACGCGCACCCGGACGACGAGTCGATCAACAACGGCGCGACCATGGCCGAGTACGCGGCCCGCGGTGCCCACGTGACGCTGGTCACCTGCACCCTCGGCGAGCGCGGCGAGGTCATCCCGCCGGAGCTGCGGCACCTGACCGGCGCCGCCCTGGGCGAGTACCGCCTGCGCGAGCTCACCGCCGCGATGCGCGCACTGGGTGTCACGGACTTCCGCCTGCTCGGCGGTGCGGGGCGCTACGGCGACTCCGGGATGATGGGCATCCCCGACAACGACGACCCCGCCTGCTTCTGGCAGGCCGACGTCGACGAGGCCGCCGGACACCTCGTCGAGGTGATCCTCGAGGTCCGCCCCCAGGTCCTCGTCACCTACGACGACCACGGGGGGTACGGCCACCCGGACCACATCCAGGCCCACCGCGTCGCCATGAGAGCCGTGGAGCTGGCCGCCGAGGCGGGCTGGCGGATCCCCAAGGTCTACTGGAACCGCGTCCCGCGCCCGGTCGCCGAGGCCGCCTTCGCCCGCCTGCGGGACGACCTGCCGGGTCTGCCCTTCGCCAAGACCGCCGTCGTGGAGGACGTACCGGGCGTGGTCGACGACGACCGGATCACCACCGAGATCGACGGCGCCGCGCACGCCGCCGCCAAGGCCGCCGCGATGCGCGCGCACGCCACCCAGATCGAGGTGGCCCCCGACGCGCCGTACTTCGCGCTCTCCAACGAGCTGGCGCAGCCCCTGTTCAGCACCGAGTACTACGAGTTGGTGAGCGGCGAGCGCCCGGCCGTGCGGGAGACCGATCTGTTCGCCGGGACCGAGGAGGCGTCATGAGTGCCGCAGGCCGGGGTTCGATGCTCGCCCAGCCGTTGCAACGCCCCTCCGCCGGACGGGCCGCCGCCTGCCTGGGGCTGTTCTTGCTCGGCGCGGTGACCGCACTGGCCGGGTCCCTGGTGCAGGCCGGCTGGTTCCCGGGCGGGCTGCTGCTCGCCCTGGCGGGCTCGGCCGGGCTGTTCCTCGGCGGGGCGCGCGCCCTGGGCAGCCGCGCGGGGGCGGTCGCGCCGGCGGCCGGCTGGATCGTCACCGTCATCTTCCTCACCGCCAGCCGCCCCGAAGGGGACTTCCTGTTCGGCGCGGGCGGCGGCTCCTACCTGTTCCTGCTCGGCGGCATGGCCGTTGCTGTGATCTGCGCCACCCTCGGGCCCGGGCGGCGACCCGGGGGCGATGCCGCCCGACTTGGCAAGTGACGTACCACTTCGCCGTACGGCACGCGTGCGAGTCCGGTGTGGGTTTCCCCAGCGGTCGTGGGATAAGCGCCAGAAGCGGCCAGTATGGTGGTGCGCGCCGCCGAGCCTCCCCCAGACGCTCGACTTCGCTCGTGCTCGGGGGGGACACCGTGAGGTCGTGACGGGCGGCGGAGCCAACCGGGAGAACCTGCCTTGAGTCGTGAAACTGACACTCCGTCCTCCGGGCCCAACGGGCGCGGCGGAGCCGCATACCCCTCGGGCACGCCGCCGTACGGGACCCCCATGGTTTCCGCCGACGGTACGGACGCGGGCCGTTCGGCCGCGCAGCCGGAGGAGCGCAAGACCGAGACCACGCTGACGACCCGGATCCGGATCAACATCCCCGGATCACGGCCGATCCCGCCGGTTGTGGTGCGCACGCCCGTCGCGGATGCCGAGGGCATCGGCGACGACGCGGGAGCGGACCCGCAGCCGGCGGCCGCCGCGACGTCCACCGGCACCGCCGAGTCGCCCGCCGAGCCCGCGGCACCGGCACCGGCAGCGGCCGAGGAGAAGACCAGCGACTGGTTCGCGCCCCGCAAGTCCGGCGCGGGCAAGGGCGGTCAGAGCGGCGGCGGCACGAACGGCGCCGGTCTGCCGGGCGGTTCCGCCGCGGGCGGTACGACGGCTCCGGGCGCGGGCGCCGCGGGCGGTGCGCGTCCGGGGGGTTCCGGCACCTCGGGCGGCGCGCGTCCGGGCACCGGCCGTCCCGGCGGCGTGGTCGGCTCCATGAGCGTGCCGGGCGGTTCCCGGCCCGGCGGCACGAACGGCGCGGGGCTCCCCGGCGCCACCGGCGGTCCCGTGGCTCCGGGACACGGCGGCGGCACCGGCTCCTTCGACGTGACCGAGGCGCTGGCCGCGGGTCCGCTGGGCAACGGCTCCCGCCCCGGCTCCGGTGGCAGCGGCGAGCCGCGCCGCGACGACCTGCCGTACTTCGCGGAGAACGACCGCGGCGGCCAGAACGGCCAGAGCGGCCCGGCCGGACCCGGTGGCCCCAGCAACTTCGGCGGTCCGAACGGCCGCGGCGGCCCCGGTGGCCCGCAGGGCCCCGCCGGCCCGACCAGCGGTCCGGTCACCGGCGACGGCCCGCTGGCACCACCCGTCGGCGGTACCCCGGGCGGACCCGGCGGCCCGGGCAACGCCGGCATGGACCCCGGCTTCGCGTTCGACGCCCCGGACTTCGGCGGCCCGAGCGGCCCCGGCGGCCCCCGTACGACCCCCGGCGCGGGCCCCGGCACCGGCGGCCCCGGTGGCGGCATGAGCGACGACACCGCGATTCTCACCCCGCAGAAACCGGCCCCCGAGCCCGACACGCCCGGCTACGGTTCCCCGGCCGACAACGTCTCCGGGCACACCGTCACCAGCGGCATCCCCGTGGTCCCGCCCGGCGCGAAGTCCCCGTTCGGACCGGGCGCGCACACCGACGGCCCGCTGCCGCACACGCCCCCCAAGCTGCCCGAGCCGGTCGCGCAGAACGTGCCGGAGACCAAGCCCAAGAAGAAGGGCCGCAACAAGCTGGTACTGCTCGGCAGCGGCTTGGTCGTGGTCGCCGGTGTCGCCTACGGCGCCGGGCTGCTCATGAACCACTCCGACGTGCCCAAGGGCACCACCGTGCTCGGCGTCGACATCGGCGGCGGCACCCGCGACGAGGCGGTCAAGAAGCTCGACGACGCCTTCGGCGACCGGGTGAACAAGCCGCTGAAGCTGTCCGTGGGCGGCAAGACGGTCTCCCTCACGCCGGACAAGGCGGGCCTGCAGTTCGACTACCAGTCCACGGTCAGCGCGGCGGCGACGAGCGACTACAACCCCGTCCACGTGATCGGCTCGCTCTTCGGGCAGCACCGGGTCGTCGAACCGGACATGCCGGTCGACGAGGAGAAGCTCCAGGCCGCCCTGCAGGACACCGGCGGCGGCTCCGGCTCGGTCACCGAGGGCACGATCGAGTTCAAGTCCGGCAAGGCCGTCGCCGTGTACGGCAAGGCGGGCAACGCCATCGACGCCGGCCGGGCGACGGAGGCCGTCGAGGAGGCGTACCGCACCGAGGTGGAGACGGCCTCGTCGACTCCGGTGACGGTGCCGACGACCACCAAGCAGCCGACGATCTCCAACGCGGAGGTCGACCGGATGATGAAGAAGTTCGCGGAGCCCGCGATGTCGGGCAACGTGACGGTGCGGACCGACGCCGCGCACATGGTCGTCTTCAGCCCGCAGAACTCGCTGCGGAAGTTCCTGAGGGTGAAGGCCGTCGACGGCAAGCTGGTCGACGCCCCCGACAAGGCCGTCCTGAAGGAGCTGTACGGCCACGCCTTCGACGGTGTGCTGATCACCCGGGCCAACGGCAGGAAGACGGCCGTCACGGTCGAGGACGTGTACCTCGCCCTGCGCCCGGCGCTGATGAGCACGACCAACCGGGTCGCCGTCATCGACACCGACCCCAGCTGACCCGGAGAGGGGGCGCCCGGTGATCACACAGGGCGCCCCCTCCCGGCATGTCACGCCCACCGTACGGCGATCCAGAAGCTGGCGGTACGCAACAGGGCGGAGGCGGTGCGGATCGCGCGGGAGCAGGGCCGGCTCCAACCTGGCTGTGACCGGGCTCAGTTGAGCATCGCCCGCGCGGCATGGGCCTGCTGCCGCACCCGGTCCGCGGCCGTCTCGTCCACCGCCCCCACCACCTCGGCGTACGCTTCCAGCTCAGCCGCGCCTCTGAGGAAATCACCCCGCTGCACGAGGAGTTGAGCTCGCTCGTACCGCAGCTGCGCGGGATGGGACGGCAGCAACAGTGACAACTCCACCGCCCACAACCCCACATCCGATCGTTCCGGCCGAGTCGCGGCCCACGCCCGGACGTTGTTCAGGATCCGCCGCACGACATCGAGCGGATCGGCGGGCGCCAGCATCGCCGGATCCAGCGGAACCCCCGCCGCCCCCACGACGAGCAACTCCGCGTCCGCCCCCGTCAGCACCCGCCCCCCGTCGAACGGATCGGCGAGCACCTGCTCCTCAGCCGTCCCGAACCCCACCACGAAGTGCCCCGGCAGCGCGACCCCGTACACCGGCGCCCCCGCCCTGCGGGCGACCTCCATCCACACCACCGACAACAGGATCGGCAACCCCCGCCGCCGCACGAGCACCTCGTGCAGCAGCGACGACTCCAGCCGCTGGTAGTCCGCGGCGCAGCCGCGAAACCCGTACCGGTCGCCGAGCAGCTCGCACAGCGCCACCGCCCACGCGCGCGGCCCGCCCGGCCGGAACGGCAGCTGCCCCGCCAGCCGGTCCAGCTCCATCTGCGCCGTGTCCATGCCGGCCTCGTCCAGCGAGCCGTCCGCCTGCGCGGCGAGCAGCAGGCACAGCGCGGACAGGTCCGGCCGCTCGGACCGCGCCTCCTCGGCGAACCGCTGCCGCAGCTCGGCGGACCGTTCCGGCGGTGGGGGGCAAGGGGGACGCATAGCAGGCACGTGCCCCCTCACGCCGATCCGTACCACCGGCCACCGGAGGCATCCGGCTCGCGGTAGTGGTGATACGAGTGGTGCGCCGCGAAGCCCATGCCGGCGTACAGCGCCCGCGCCGCCTCGTTGTCCGCCTCGACCTGCAGCCAGGCCGCCGAGGCGCCCTCCTCCAGGGCCCGCCGGGCCAGCGCGGCCATCACCTCGGTGGCCAGCCCGCGCCGCCGCGCGGCCGGGTCCACCTCGACGGCGGCGAACCCGGCCCACCGCCCGTCCACGACACACCGCCCGATGGCGAGCGGCTCGCCACCGCCCTCCCCGGGCACGGTCGCGAACCACACCGAGGGCCCGCCCCCCAGCACCTTCAGGGCCACCTCACTCACCCCTTTGCGCTGATACCGCGCCAGCCACGCCTCGTCCGCCTCCCGGGCCAGCACCACAGCGGTGTCCCCGGCCCGGTCGGCGACCGGTGCCAGCGCGCCGGTCCACAGCTCGGCGGTCACCTCGCGCACCCAGCCGCGCCGCTCCAGCTCCGCGCAGAGCAGCTCCTGGGTGCCCTCGGCGCCGGTCGCGGTCTGGACGTACGCGGGGAGCCCGCGCTCGCCGTACCAGCGTCGTACAGCCGCCAGGGCTTCGTCGAGGGGCAGGCCGGGGTCGCCGAGCGGCAGGACGCTGTTCGCCCGCCGCGTGAACCCGTCGGCGGCCCGCAGCTCCCACTCACCGAGCCGCTCGCTCTCCACCGGCCGCCACGCCCGGGACGCGACGTGTGCCAGCTCCGTGTAGGACACGGCCGGACCCCGCCGACGCGCCGGAGCGGCCGGCACCACCTTGCCCGCCACCAGCGCGGATTCCGGAATGCGGACACTCCGGCCGTCCCGCTGTGTGATCAGCAGCACGCCGTTGTCCCATGATGTGAGAACACCCACCGTGTCGGTGAACTTCTCTCCCGGTGCTGCCGTGTCGTTCAGGCGCCGCACCGAGACCCGTTTGCCCACGTCAGCAGCGGTGATACGGACCTCGAAGCGCCCAGCGGCCGAGATTTCCACAGGTCAGTTCACCCCTCCTGTTCGGATCATGCCCAGGAACGGAGATACTAGGGGCGGGCATCGACGACGCCGCGCTCCCGCGCGCCAGGCGGCGGAGCCTGAGGAGGCCCGCCAGCGCCCTATCGAGGAGGAACGACAGCGTGACCTACGTCATCGCGCAGCCTTGTGTCGACGTCAAGGACAAGGCGTGCATCGAGGAGTGCCCGGTCGACTGCATCTACGAGGGCCAGCGGTCCTTGTACATCCACCCGGACGAATGCGTCGACTGTGGTGCCTGTGAGCCGGTCTGCCCGGTCGAGGCGATCTTCTACGAGGACGACACTCCCGAGGAGTGGAAGGACTACTACAAGGCGAACGTCGAGTTCTTCGACGAGCTCGGCTCTCCCGGCGGCGCCAGCAAGCTGGGGCTGATCGAGCGCGACCACCCCTTCATCGCCGCGCTGCCGCCGCAGAACCAGTAAGAGCGGCCCGCAACCGCGCCGCCTCGGTCCCGCACGGCCCGATCACCCCTGATCGCTGTGCGGGACCGAGGCGTTTGCCGTACGAGAAAGAGAGCCAGACCCGTGTCCGCAGTCTCCGACCGCCTCCCGACCTTCCCCTGGGACAAGCTGGAGCCGTACAAGAAGACGGCCGCCGCGCACCCGGACGGCATCGTCGACCTGTCCGTCGGCACCCCGGTCGATCCGGTCCCCGAGCTGATCCAGAAGGCCCTGATCGCCGCGGCCGACTCCCCGGGCTACCCGACGGTCTGGGGCACCCCGGCGCTGCGCGACGCGATCACCGGCTGGGTCGAGCGCCGCCTCGGCGCCCGCGGGGTCACCCACCGCCACGTCCTGCCGATCGTCGGCTCCAAGGAGCTGGTGGCCTGGCTCCCCACCCAGCTGGGCCTCGGCCCCGGCGACAAGGTCGCCCACCCCCGTCTGGCGTACCCGACCTACGAGGTCGGCGCCCGCCTCGCCCGCGCCGACCACGAGGCCTACGACGACCCGACCGAGCTGAACCCGGAGGGCCTGAGGCTCCTCTGGCTGAACTCGCCCTCCAACCCCACCGGCAAGGTCCTCGCCAAGGAGGAGCTGACCCGGATCGTCGCCTGGGCCCGCGAGCACGGCGTACTGCTGGTCTCCGACGAGTGCTACCTCGAGCTGGGCTGGGAGGCGGACCCCGTCTCGGTCCTCCACCCGGACGTGAACGGCGGCTCGTACGACGGCATCGTGGCCGTCCACTCCCTCTCCAAGCGCTCCAACCTGGCGGGCTACCGCGCGGCCTTCCTGGCCGGCGACCCGGCCGTCCTGGGCCCGCTCCTGGAGATCCGCAAGCACGGCGGCATGATGACCTCGGCGCCCACCCAGGCGGCGGTCGTGGCCGCCCTGGGCGACGACACCCACGTCCACGAGCAGCGGGAGCGGTACCTGGCCCGCCGCACGGTCCTGCGCGACGCCCTCCTCGCCCACGGCTTCCGCATCGAGCACAGCGAGGCCGGCCTCTACCTGTGGGCCACCCGCGACGAGTCCTGCTGGACCACGGTCGCCCACCTCGCCGACCGCGGCATCCTCGTTGCCCCGGGCGACTTCTACGGCCCGGCGGGCGAGAACTTCGTACGCGTGGCGCTGACGGCGACGGACGAACGGGTGGCGGCGGCGGTGCGGCGGCTGGCCGAGTAGGTGCCTTCGCCGCCGTGGGCGGTCGTTCCGCAGTAAGCGCACACGGCGACGGGGCCCAGGAAGAGAACCCGGACCCCGTCACCGGCTGGAGCCGGACACTCAGCCGAGCGGCAGCGCCTTCGTGGGCAGGGACGACGACGGCAGCCCGCCCTTCGTGACGGAGTCCGTCGGCAGCCCACCCTTCGTCGCCGTGGACGCGGCGTCACCCAGCACACCGCCGGCCGCACCCGACGCGTCCCCGGCGGTCTTCTGCACCGCCGGCACCGCCTTCTTCACGGCCTTGCCACCGGTCTTGCCCGCGGCCGGCACCGCCTTCTTGACCGCCTGGCTGCCGTTGTCACCCGCGAGCCCGGTGACGTGCTGCGCGGCGCCGTCGACGGTGTTGCCGGCGCCGGCCCCGTCCAGGGCGGTCAGCCCGCCGAGGTCCGGGGTGGCGGGCAGGTTCGTGGCCGCCCCGGCAGAGCCGGCCGCACCGACCCCGGCGGCCGCTCCCGCCGCTACCAGCAGCGCGGCACGGGCAATCCGGCGGGTCAGGGGGAGGGACATGATGCTCCTTCGCGGAAGGGAACGATGAACTGGTCGTCCGGACTCGGACGCAGTGACTACCGCTCGAGGCCCGCGAAGGTTGCGGAAGCCGAAGGTAAAGAATTGATAACGCATCGCATTATCTGCTGTGGGTAAAAACGGGCAAAGGGTGCCCGTCCGGACGCCCCGCAGAATCCTTACGGCCCTGTGCTCCCAAGGAGTTCAGGGACCCCCGGGCGGCCCGCGAAAAGCCCCGAACCCCGCACCCGCAACCCGCACGGCATGACTCCGACGAGTGAGGACCCGTACTACTGGCCGGTCACGATCCGCACGGCTCCCGCGGACGTCTCCGCGCCCCGGGCCCCCGTCGACCCGGCGCCGCGCCACCGGCTGTCCGTGCTCCCGGCGGCCCACTCCCGCCCGGCGTACGACACCCGCTCGATGTGCAGCGCCGAGGAGTTGGCCACCGCCCAGTGCGCCAGCTGCCAGCCGCGCTCCCGGGGGGTCCGCTTCGTCCCTGTCTTCGTCTTCGTGCCGTCCGCCGGCGCGTCGGCGGGCACCGGCACGGTCACGGTCCGCCCGTGCGCCTCGGCGGTCACGCTCGGGGACGGCGTCGCCGCCGACCCGCCGCTCACCTCGGCACCGGCCTCCTCGAAGGCGTCGCGCCCGAAGTCCCGTACCAGTGCGGCCCGTACCGCGTCCGTACCGGTGGCCGCGACGTGCGTCCCAGGCTGCCCCTCACAGGTCAGCGTGGCCGCCGCGTGCCCGGTCAGGGCGGCGGCGAGCAGCGTGGCGTCCGGCTCGTGCTTGGCGTACGCCTCCGGGTAGCCGCTGCGCTGCACCCGCTGCGCTGCCACGGTGAGCGGCAGCTTCGCGTAGCCGGGGACCTTGGCCAGGTGCTCGTAGAAGATGCCCGCCGCGTACGTCGGGTCCATGATCTGCTTCTTGGTGCCCCAGCCCTGCGAGGGCCGCTGCTGGAACAGGCCCAGCGAATCCCGGTCGCCGTGCCCGATGTTGCGCAGCCCCGACTCCTGCAGCGCGGTCGCCAGCGCGATGGTCACCGCCCGCTCGGGCATGCCGCGCCCGGTGCCGACCGCGGCGATCGTCGCCGCGCTCACCGCCTGCTCGGGCGTGAACTCGTACGACGCCCCGTCGTCCCCGGCGGAGACCACCTTGCAACCCGGAGCGCCGGTGCCGCCGGTCACGTACTGCACCACGAGATAGCCGGCGACGGCCAGCAGGACCACGAAGGCCGCCCCGAAACGGAAGAGACGGCCGCGACGTTTGGGAAGGGGGGACGGCTCTGACACGCGGTACAAGGTACTGGAGCCCGTCGCCGCGCCCGCGCCGGGTGCCGGGGTGGCAGGTTAGGGTCGACGCCATGGCCGACACCACCCTTGACCTCACGCTGGACGCCGCCGAGCTCACCGCGCGGCTGGTCGACTTCCCCTCGGAGAGCGGCACCGAGAAGCCGCTGGCGGACGCGATGGAGACCGCGCTGCGCGCGCTGCCGCACCTGACGGTCGACCGGTACGGGAACAACGTGATCGCCCGTACGAACCTGGGCCGGGCGGAGCGGGTGATCCTGGCCGGACACATCGACACCGTGCCGATCGCGGACAACGTCCCCTCCCGCCTCGACGAGGACGGCGTCCTGTGGGGCTGCGGCACCTGCGACATGAAGTCGGGCGTCGCGGTCCAGCTGCGCATCGCGGCGACCGTCCCCGCCCCCAACCGCGACCTCACCTTCGTCTTCTACGACAACGAGGAGGTCAGCGCCGACCTCAACGGCCTCAAGCACGTCTCCGAGGCCCACCCCGAGTGGCTGGCGGGCGACTTCGCGGTGCTGCTGGAGCCGTCCGACGGCCAGGTCGAGGGCGGCTGCCAGGGCACCCTGCGGGTCCTGCTGAAGACCAGGGGCGAGCGGGCCCACTCGGCGCGCGGCTGGATGGGCTCCAACGCGATCCACGCGGCGGCCCCCATCCTGGCCCGCCTGGCCTCGTACGAGCCGCGCTACCCGGTCATCGACGGCCTGGAGTACCGCGAGGGCCTGAACGCGGTGGGCATCACGGGCGGCGTGGCCGGCAACGTGATCCCCGACGAGTGCGTGGTCACGGTCAACTTCCGCTACGCGCCCGACCGTACGGAGGAGGAGGCGATCGCGCACGTCCGCGAGGTCTTCGCCGGCTGCGGTGTCGAGGAGTTCGTGGTGGACGACCACAGCGGCGGGGCGCTGCCGGGACTGTCCCACCCGGCGGCGGCGGAGTTCATCGAGGCGGTGGGCGGCACCCCGCAGCCCAAGTACGGCTGGACGGACGTGTCCCGCTTCTCGGCGCTCGGCGTCCCCGCGGTCAACTACGGCCCCGGCAACCCGCACTTGGCGCACAAGCGGGACGAACGGGTGGATACCGTAAAGATCCTGGCGGGCGAGGAACGTCTGCGAGCCTGGCTCACGCGCTGAGGTCCCGGTGTGGCGCTTCATGACGGACATGCTCACGTCCCCCGTCCGTAACCCCGGGCGATCTACGCTGAAGTGGAAAGACTGGCAAGCGGAGGGAGCGCTACATGGCTACGGGCAACCCCGAGGGCAAGAAGCAGCCACCGGAGGAGCAGCGCCTGGGACCGGTCCTCCGGCGGCGCGACCAGGTGACCTCGAGCACGACGGACCAGCGCCTGCTGGACGAGCGTGCCCCCAGCGACTGGGTCCACACGGACCCCTGGCGCGTGCTGCGCATCCAGTCGGAATTCATCGAGGGCTTCGGCACTCTTGCCGAACTCCCGCCCGCGATCAGCGTGTTCGGCTCGGCCCGTACGCCGGTGGATTCGCCGGAGTACGACGCCGGCGTCCGCCTGGGCCGCGGCCTGGTGGAGGCCGGCTGGGCCGTGATCACGGGCGGTGGCCCCGGAGTCATGGAGGCGGCCAACAAGGGCGCCTGCGAGGCGGGCGGCATCTCCGTGGGCCTCGGCATCGAGCTGCCCTTCGAGCAGGGCCTCAACCCCTACGTCGACATCGGCCTGAACTTCCGCTACTTCTTCGTCCGCAAGATGATGTTCGTGAAGTACGCGCAGGGCTTCGTGGTCCTGCCCGGCGGCCTCGGCACCCTCGACGAACTCTTCGAGGCCCTCACCCTCGTCCAGACCCAGAAGGTCACCCGCTTCCCCATCGTCCTCTTCGGCAGCGAGTACTGGGGTGGCCTGATCGACTGGCTCAGGAACACCCTGATCGCCCAGGGCAAGGCGGCGGAGAAGGACCTGCTGCTCTTCCACGTCACGGACGAGGTGGACGAGGCGGTGGCGCTGGTGTCGAAGGAGGCGGGCCGCTAACGCGGGGCCTGGGCGAGCGCTCCCGGGGGGCTCCGCCCCCGGACCCCCGGGCCTGCGCCCACCCACCGTCCGACCCGGTTGGCTGAGAGGTGTGCCACCCCTCAGCCCGTTCGGCGTTCGAGGACGAGGCCGTTCAGGCAGAACCGCGGGCCCGGGGACGCAGCCCCCAGCGGGACGCAGAGGCGGAGTCCCCGGCGGGGTGCTGGGCGAAGCCTCGGGGGGCAGGGGAGCAGCCCCTGGCGGGGTGCATGAGGGAGTCCTGCGGGGGTTCAGGGGGCGCAGCCCCCCGGCGGGGTCGAAGGGGTGGAGCCCCTGGGGGATGGGACGGGTAGGGGCGGCGGGGGCGAGAAAGCCCTACGCCAGCCCCCGACGGGCCACCGCCGGCGGCCGGTGGCCCGCGATCGACGCCACCATGTCCAGCACCTGCCGCGTCTCCGCCACCTCGTGCACCCGGTACACCTGAGCCCCCAGCCACGCCGAAACCGCGGTGGTCGCCAGCGTCCCCACCACCCGCTCCTTCACCGGCCGGTCCAACGTCTCCCCCACGAAGTCCTTGTTGGACAGCGACACCAGCACCGGCCACCCCGTGGCGACCATCTCGCCCAGCCGCCGCGTCGCCTCCAGACTGTGCCGCGTGTTCTTCCCGAAGTCGTGCCCGGGATCGATCAGGACCGACTCCCTGGGCACCCCGAGCGCGACCGCCCGCTCGGCCAGCCCCACGGTCACCCGCAGAATGTCGGCCATGACGTCGTCGTACGTCACCCGGTGCGGACGCGTCCGCGGCTCCGCGCCCCCCGCGTGCGTACACACCAGCCCCACCCCGTAGCGCGCCGCGACCTCCGCCAGCCCCGGATCCACCCCACCCCACGCGTCGTTCAGCAGATCCGCCCCGGCCTCGCAGACCGCCTCCCCGACCTCCGCCCGCCAGGTGTCCACGCTGATGATCACGTCCGGGAAGCGCCGCCGTACCTCCGCGACGAACCCGACCGTCCGCCGCGCCTCCTCCCGCGCCGACACCTCTTCCCCGGGCCCGGCCTTCACCCCGCCGATGTCGATGATCGCGGCCCCTTCGGCCACCGCCTGCTCCACGCGCGCGAGCGCGGGCTCGTCGCGGAAGGTGGCCCCCTGGTCGTAGAAGGAGTCCGGGGTCCGGTTCACGATCGCCATGATCACCGGCTCGTGCGGCGCGAATTCCCGCCTGCCCAGCCTGAGCATCCCCTGTGACCTCTCCCAGTAAGTCCTGCGTATGTCCCGTTCCACGGCCGCCTGCGACCCTAACTGTCAGCGTCGCATGGCACGATCGGACCCGGATACTTTCGACACCGAGCACATCGAGCGTGGGGACCCTCAGCGATGGTTATGTTCTTGTTCCTGGTCGTCGCGCTCGCCGTCGTGGTCGCCGCGGTGACACTCGCCGTGGTGGGCGGCGGCGAGAGCGGTCCGCTGCCCGAGGCCGCGCCGGAGCGCCTGGCCGACCCGCTGCCGCCGGACCGCCCGGTCGGCCGTGCCGACGTGGAGAACCTCCGCTTCCCGCTCGCCCCCCGCGGCTACCGCATGGCCGACGTGGACGACGCGCTCGGCCGCCTCGCCGCCGAACTCGCCGAGCGGGACGCCCGTATCGCCGACCTGGAGTCCGCGCTGGCCGGGGCGAGGGCGGCGGCCCACGCACCGGCGGACAAGCCCGCACAGGAGGGGCAGCAGTGACCGACGGCACCGCCCTCGTGGGCCCGGACGGCGCGCTGCGCTGCCCCTGGGCGCTGTCCACCGCGGACTACGTGACGTACCACGACGAGGAGTGGGGCCGCCCGGTCCACGGCGACGACGCCCTCTACGAGCGGCTCAGCCTGGAGGCCTTCCAGTCGGGCCTGTCCTGGATCACCATCCTGCGCCGCCGCCCGGGGTTCCGTACCGCGTTCTCGGACTTCAAGATCGCCGCGGTGGCCGCCTTCACCGACGAGGACCGCGCACGCCTCCTCGCCGACCCCGGCATCATCCGCAACCGCGCCAAGATCGACGCGACCCTCGCCAACGCGCGCGTGCTCGCCGGCTGGTCCCCGGGCGAGCTGGACGAGCTGATCTGGTCCCACGCCCCCGACCCGGCCAGCCGCCCCGTCCCGAAGACCCTGGCCGACGTCCCGGCGGTCACGCCCGAGTCGACGGCCCTGTCGAAGGCACTGAAGAGGCGCGGCCTGCGCTTCGTCGGCCCGACGACGGCGTACGCGCTGATGCAGGCGTGCGGTCTGGTCGACGACCACCTGGCGGCATGCGCGGCGAGACGGGCCTGAAGTCCCGGACCTCACCGCCCCAGGTACTTCGGCTTCTCCTTGTTCACGAACGCCTGCACCGCGATCGCGTGGTCCTCGGACTGCCCCGCCCGCGTCTGGAGCTCGTCCTCCTTGTCGAGGGCTTCCTCCAGGGAGTGCGTGAGCCCGTACGCCACGGCCTCCTTGAGCGCCGCGTACGCCACGGTCGGTCCCTCGGCGAGCGCCCGCGCCACCTTCTCCGCCTCGGCCCGCAGCTCACCGGCGGCCACGAGGCGGTTGGCGATCCCCAGCTCGTACGCCTCCTGCGCGGTGATGCTGCGCGGGAAGAGCAGCAGGTCGGCCGCCCGGCCAGGGCCGACGACCCGCGGCAGCGTCCAGGAGATCCCGGAGTCGGCGGTCAGGGCCACGCCCGCGAAGGACGTGTTGAAGGCCGCCGTGTCCGCCACGACCCGGTAGTCGGCCGCGAGCGCGAAGCCGAAGCCCGCGCCCGCCGCGACCCCGTTCACCGCCGCGACCACCGGCTTCGCCGCACCGGTCAGGGCCCGCACGATCGGGTTGTAGTGCTCGCGCACCGTGCTCATCGTCTGCCCCGACCCGGTCTCCCGGTCGGCGGCCAGCAGCCCGATGTGTTCCTTCAGGTCCTGACCCACACAGAACGCCCGGTCCCCGGCCGCGGTCAGCAGCACCGCCCGTACGGCCTCGTCGGCCGCCGCCGCCTGTGCCGCGTCCCGGAGGGCGACCTTCGTCGCGATGTTCAGCGCGTTCATCGCCTCGGGGCGGTTCAGCGTGATCGTCGCGAGCCCGTCGCTGACCTCGTAGAGCACGGTGTCGGCCATGGCGTATCCCCTCTGTGTCGCGGCTCGGCGTACCGTTCGGTACGCCCTGTGTCCGAAGGACAGCATGGCCGAGATCATCGTCGGCGTACCGGACGGGACGTGTGACCTGCGTCAAAGAATGCCGCTCCGGAACCGGTCGGCGGAGGTCCGTGGGGCGGAGCAGTATCGCAGTCACATCGCCGAATTGAGTGGTTTTGCTCGCGCGCGTTGCCCAAGCGATGCCTACTGATGTTGGTCATCGGGTCCTGAGATGCGGGATAATGGCTGGGAAGCAATGTGTTCGATGCCGGTGTCGCGTGTCCTGCCGGACCGCGCGTGCCCTCCAGGGCCGTCGGCCGACGATGAGCTAGCTGGGTTTCAGGAAGGGGAACGAGCATGGCGGCCATGAAGCCGCGGACGGGTGATGGCCCGCTCGAGGTGACCAAGGAGGGGCGGGGCATCGTCATGCGCGTTCCGCTCGAAGGCGGCGGTCGACTCGTCGTCGAGCTGACCCCTGACGAGGCCGAGGCGCTCGGAGACGCGCTCAAGAAGGTCGTCGTCTGACGCGTCGGCGACCGTATCCTTCCGGCTGCCCCGGCACCGCGTGCGGTGCCGGGGCAGCTGCGCTCCCCGGACCTGCCCCGGCCCTCGCGTACCCGCCGGTACGGCGTCCACGCCTCCGGATGACCTACGTCACCGCTTGACCGCACACAGCAGCCCGTCGCCCACCGGCAGCAGGGACGGCACCAGCTCCGGGGTCTCCCGCACCGTGCGCAGCAGCTCCCGCAGGCGCAGCACCTCCGTCGGCTGCGGTCCCGAGTCCACCGTCCGGCCGTGCGCGAAGACACCCTCGAAGACCACAAGGCCGCCCGGACGCAGCAGGCGCAACGATTCAGCGAGGTAGTCCAGGTACTCGAGGCGGTCGCCGTCGCAGAAGACGAGGTCGTAGCCGGCGTCCGCGAGGCGGGGCAGGACGTCCAGGGCGCGGCCTGGGATGAAACGGGCGCGGTTGCTGGCGAAGCCGCAGGCACGGAAGGCCTGCCGGGCGAACTGTTGGTGCTCCGGCTCGGGATCCACGGTGGTCAGCACACCGTCCGGGCGCATGCCGTGCAGCAGGTGGAGTCCGGAGACGCCGGTACCGGTGCCGATCTCCGCCACCGCCTTGGCGTCCACGGTGGCGGCGAGCAACCGCAGCGCGGCGCCCGTGCCGGGCGACACCGAGCGCAGCCCAGCCTCCCGGGCCCGGTCGCGGGCCCAGCGCAGCGCGTCGTCCTCGGCGACAAAGGCGTCGGCGAACGCCCAGCTCGTCAGCCGGTTGCCGGTAATGGCCCTCTCCTGTCCCGTGGTTGCCTGGGCGTGACTGTATCCGTTGCCCCGGGAACCCGCAGATGGGACCGGGCGTTTAAAGGGTTGAGCGAGTGGCGGGGGACCCGACGGGGGGCAGGAGATGGACGAGAGCGCCGAGCAAGTGCTGACGCAGCCGTATGAGCCGTATCAGCCCAGATCAAATTCTCGTAAAACCGCTTATCCGGAGCTAACGGACGAGGTGGCTATGGTAGGGGCTCCACTGGACACCACCAGAGCCGACAGGGGAGGTGCGGCTGCGCCTGTGGATCGGGGAGGAGTGCTGCGGCGCTTTCTCGGATCAGCAGGCAGGCCGAAATCCGTGAACGACACCGCTGCTGACCACGGCCACGCCGCCGACGTAGCCCAGACCGCGACCTTCTCCACCGACGCGGACGGGCAGGCGTGGACTCCGCCCACCTGGGAGGAGATCGTCAGCACGCACAGCGGCCGGGTGTACCGGCTGGCGTACCGGCTCACCGGCAACCAGCACGACGCCGAGGACCTCACCCAGGAGGTCTTCGTCCGCGTCTTCCGCTCCCTGTCCACTTACTCGCCGGGCACCTTCGAGGGCTGGCTGCACCGCATCACCACCAACCTCTTCCTGGACATGGTCCGGCGCAAGCAGCGCATCCGCTTCGACGCCCTCGGCGACGACGCGGCCGAGCGGCTGCCCAGCCGCGAGCCCACCCCGCAGCAGGTCTTCAACGACGCCCACTTCGACGCGGACGTCCAGCAGGCCCTGGACACCCTCGCGCCGGAGTTCCGCGCCGCGGTCGTCCTGTGCGACATCGAGGGGCTGTCGTACGAGGAGATCGCCGCGACCCTCGGCGTGAAGCTCGGCACCGTCCGCTCCCGTATCCACCGCGGCCGGTCCCAGCTCCGCAAGGCCCTCGCGCACCGCTCGCCGGAGGCCCGGGCGGCCGAGCGGCGGCGCTCCTTCGTGCCCCGCGTCCCCGTCCTGGGAGGAGGGGGCGCGACCGCGTGAGTGGATCACGGCCGAAACCTGCCGAGGGGCAGCTGGCAGAGCAGCACCTGGGAGACCGACTCTCCGCCCTGGTGGACGGAGAGCTCGGCCATGAGTCGCGTGAGCGCGTCCTGGCCCACCTGGCCACCTGTGCCAGGTGCAAGGCGGAGGCGGACGCCCAGCGCCGGCTGAAGAACGTATTCGCGGAGGCGGCCCCTCCGCCGCCCTCCGAGAGTTTCCTGGCCCGGCTCCAGGGGCTCCCCGGCGGAGGTGACCCGGACGGCGACGGCTCGCCGCCGGCCGGGGGCGGATCCTCCGGACGATCCTCCGACGCCGGGGTGTTCGGCGTGAGCCGGGACGAGCGGTTCGACTTCGGCTACGTCGCCGCCCACCCGCACACCTCCGCCGCCGACCGCGGTTTCCGCATCCACCCCGTCGGCCGCCCGGACGCCGACCGCTCCGCCTCGCGCGGGCGGCGGTTCGCGTTCGTCGCCGCCGGGGCGGTGTCGCTGGCCGCGGTCGCGCTGGGCGGGGTGACCGCCGGCTTCCCGGCCGACCCGACCGCGGACGCCCGCGGCGGCTCCGACAGCGGCGGCAGCGTGGCCCCGGCCCGTACGGCTGGTACGGGAGCGGCGACGGCGGCCGAGAGCCAGCGCCGCCGCTCGGCCGGGCCGGTGCTGGCGCAGGGCACGGCGCTCGGCCAGACGCCGGCCGCGCCGACCTCCGTGTCCGCTCCCCTCCTGCCCGGGATGCCGATCCAGGCCGCCGGGCAGGACCAGAAAGCCACGCTGACCACGCCGGTCATGGCCGGTGCGGCCGTCATGTCCCCGTTGATACGTCCGCTCGGTCCGACCCCGCCGTTCGCCCTCACCTCCTGGTCGTCGGCCTCCGAGGTCACCGGCCCCGGACTGCTCTCCGCACCGGTCCCCGACACCACCTCCGCGCCCTCCGCCCCGTCCCCGTCGTCCTCTTCCCGCACGGCCCGCTGACCGGCCTCTGCGCCCACGGCCCGCACACCTGGTTGAATCCTGTGCGGGCCGTGCCCGCGGCGGAGTTCGGGGCGCGGAGTCGACGATCCGCGGCCACCCTCGACGAGTCCGGCCGCGGCGAGCCGTGGGGAGAACATGAACGAGGGGAAGCGGGTCCCGCCGGGGGAGACCGAGGAGGGTTCGTCGCCCTCGCCGGGCGACGCAGCCGACGGCGACTTTGAACTGGCACGGCCGGCCTCCGGTGACCGGGCCGTGAGGGACTTCGGGCCGGCCGGGCCTGTGCCGCCGCCGGGCGAGCCGGGGGCCGGGGAGTGCGAGACCCTGGGGTCTTCAGCCGCGGGGGACGTGGGCGAGCGGCCGGTTGTCGGGGAGCCCGAGGCCGACCTGTCCTTGGGCGCGCGTGATTCCGGGGAGCCGAGGGCTGGGGAGTCCGGGGCTGCCAGGTTCTCGCCCGCGCGGCATTCCGAGGCTGCCTCGTCTTTGGCCTCGGGGGATTCCGGCGCGCCGGTGACCCAGGAGGGCGAGGCTGTTGCGGAGGCCGCCATGTCCGCTGCTCCGGACTTCGGCGCGCCGGCGGCAACGGAGCCGGAGATGCCCCCGCGCAACCCCACGCCCTCAGCCGCCGAACGCCCCGGACCCCTGCACGACCCGGACCCGTACGGCACCCCGCCGTACGGCCAGCCCGGCCCCTGGGCGCCTGCCCCGCCGGTCCAGCACCCGGCGGCAACACCCGCCCACGGCACGGCGATTGCGGCACCGGCGACTGCGCCGCAGGGACCGGCGGCACCGGCCCCTCCGGGCCGGCAGGGTGCCGGGCTTCCCGCGCCCACGGGGCCGCAAGGGCCCGGGGCTTCTGCGTCTGCGGGGCCGCAGGGGCCCGCCCTTCCCGCACACCCCGCACCGCGGACCGTCCCGATTCCCACGCCCCCCGGACCCCCGATCCCCGCGGATGCGCTCGCCCCTGCCCATGCGCAGTCCGGTGCGCTCGCCCCTGCCCATCCGCAGCCCGGTGCGCTCGCCCCTGCCCATGCGCAGCCCGGCGCCTCCGCCTGCCCCACCCGGCGCCCGCACACCGCCGTCTCCAGCCCCACGGACGCCCCGCCGCCCCCCGCCCTCGACGGAACCACCACCCCGCCGGCCCCCGACCCGTGGCGCCGCTACGACCCCTGGGCAGCCGCGTCACAGGCCCACGCGCCGCTTCAGCAGACCGGTGCCGCCGTGCTCACCGTGCAGCAGCGGCGCAGGCGGGCCAAGCGGATCCTCGTGGGCGGGGCGTTGGTGCTCGCGCTGGTCTCCGGGGGCGTCGGTGGTGTCGTGGGGGCGTTTCTGGAGCGCGAGGGCGGGACGGGGAGCGTACGGCTGCCGCAGGCGGGCGAGGAGCCCAGCGGGCGGCCCGCGGACAGCGTGGCGGGGATCGCCGCCCGGGCGCTGCCCAGCGTGGTCACGCTGCATGTGAAGGGCAGCGACGAGCAGGGCACCGGCACCGGCTTCGTCCTCGACACGCGCGGCCACATCCTCACCAACAACCACGTTGTGGAGCCCGCGGCGTCGAGCGGCGACATCACCGTGACTTTCAGCAGCGGTGACACCGCCAAGGCCCGGGTCATCGGCCGGGACACCGGCTACGACCTGGCCGTCGTCCAGGTCAGCGGCGTGCACGGCCTCACCCCGATGCCGCTCGGCAACTCGGACAACGTCCAGGTGGGCGACCCCGTCGTGGCCATCGGCGCCCCCTTCGACCTCGCGGGCACCGTCACCTCCGGCATCATCAGCGCCAAGGAGCGTCCCATCACGGCGGGCGGCGAGAGCGGGGACGGCAGCGACGTGTCGTACGTGGACGCGCTGCAGACCGACGCCCCGATCAACCCCGGCAACTCCGGCGGACCCCTGCTCGACTCCCGGGGCCGGGTCGTCGGCATCAACTCGGCCATCCGCTCCGCCGGCAGCGGCTCGGACTCCGGCGGCGGCCAGGCCGGCTCCATAGGCCTCGGCTTCGCCATCCCCGTCAACCAGGCCAGGCGCGTCGCCGAGGAGCTGATCAACACGGGGAAGGCGACGCACCCGGTGATCGGCGTCACCCTCGACATGGGCTACAACGGCGACGGCGCCCGCATCGGTGCCAAGGGCGGCGACGGCGGCCCCGCGGTCACCACCGGCGGCCCCGCTGACCGGGCCGGTCTCGAGGCGGGCGACGTCATCACCGGGGTCGACGGCAAGCCGGTCCACTCCGGCGACGAGCTGATCATCAGGACCCGCGCCCACCGCCCCGGCGACCACCTGCGCCTCACCGTCCGGCGCGACGGCCGTACGAAGGAGGTCTCCCTGACGCTGGGGTCGTCCGGCCGCCACTGACAGAAACCGCACAGCACGGGACCCGCCCGCGCCCCGACAAGCCAAACAACCCGGAAAACCGGTCGTCTGTACGCACGCGGACACCTCGGGCGGTACCGGTCGGACAGGTGCGCCGGGTACCGTGGATCCGGCCCGGACCACGGAAGACCCGCACCGCAGACCGCCGAGGGCCGAGGGCCGAGGACATCGCAAGGAGCTTCAGGTGTTCAATGACATAGGACCACTCGAGCTGGTGACGCTCGTTGTCCTCGCCGTGCTCGTCTTCGGTCCGGACAAGCTCCCGAAGGTCATCCAGGACGTCATGCGCACGGTCCGGAAGATCCGTGAGTTCTCCGAGAGCGCCAAGCAGGACATCCGTCAGGAACTGGGCCCCGAGTTCAAGGACTTCGAGTTCGAGGACCTCAACCCCAAGACGTTCATCCGCAAGCAGCTGGACAACGACGAGCTGGGGCTGAAGGAGATCCGCAACGGCTTCGACCTGAAGAAGGAGATGGCCGAGGTCACGGACACGGTCCACGGCCGCGAGAGCGACGCTACCTCCTCGTCCTCCGGTTCTTCCGGTGGCCGCATCGACATGACCAAGAAGCCCGGGGACTCCGGCAAGGACGACCGCCCGCCCTTCGACGCGGACGCCACCTGAACCTCGTACGCCCGCGCGGTTCGTGACGCGTTTCATACGACGCGCGCGCCGCGCACGGCGTGAACGCGCCGCCGTTGTGCCCCACGCGCCGGGCGGCTTCCCTGCTGCTCTCAGCGGTGTGGATATGCTGCCGAGTTGTTGTGCGGACCGGACGAGTACGCCCGAAGGGGGGCGGGCCGCTCGGTCCGACGAGAGCTAGGAGGCGTCCGGGCACATGGAGACGACAAGTCGGTCAGTCGCGCAGGCGCCGGCCGCGGAGGGCGGACAGCAGTTCGCCTCCGCCCGGCGCACGGTCGACGGCTACCTGCTGGCGCCCTTCCCGTGGTACGGCCTCGACGAGGCCTTCACGGGACCGCGCTGGCTGATGCAGGTCGGCACCTCGGCCGACGGATCCGTGGAACACGGCTCGATCGGGCACGGTGACGAGCCCTCCGTGCGCAACGAGCACGTGTCCGGTTCCCCGGACGAGCCCAAGGAGAAGTTCGCGGTGGTGGTCACCCTCGCCGCCAACCCCGTTCGGCGCAGCGCGGACGGCACGGGACTGCTGGAGGCCACCTCGGTGTCCTCGGCGGCCTGGCTGGCCGGGGTGGGGCTGCTGTCCTTCACCTGGCCCGGCCAGATGGACCACAGCCTGCGCGACGACTGGCTGGAGCAGCAGACGGAGACGGCCTGGGCACTGGCCGACGACCTCGACGGCCCCGACTGGTCGACCCTGTCCCTGCCCGTGGACGGCGTGCCGGCCCCCTTCCACTACCGGGAGTCGGAGTTCGGGTGGGTGCTCGCCGGGTCGACGCAGCAGGGCGTGCACCTGGGGGCGTACGGCAGAGGCATGAGCGCGTATGGCCTCGGCTTCGCGATGATCAAGGACATCGCCGCGTACGCCTAGTCACGGCGTTCAGGGGGACCGCCGCATCGACGCGGCGGTCCAGCCTTCTTGGCCCTGGACCAACCGGTGCCGGATTCCTGCGGCAGCCACGACCTGGGCGAGCAGCCAGGCGACCTGTCCGGAGAAGCCGGCCGCTTGCTGCGGACGAGGGGCGCCGTCCGTGAAAGACGGCGCCCCTCATTGACGGAGTCGAAGGAGTGGTCCTGGAACGATCCTAGAACTTGTTCTTCGGAGTGATGCCCAGCGACAACCCCGAAAGTCCCCGCTGCCGTCCCCCCAGCTTCCCGGCGATCGCCCGCAGCGCGGATCCCGCCGGTGAGTCGGGGTCGGTGAGGACGACCGGCTTGCCCTCGTCGCCGCCCTCGCGGAGGCGGACGTCGATGGGGATGTTGCCGAGGACCGGGACCGTCGTACCCGTGGTGCGCGTGAGGCCGTCCGCCACCAGCTGGCCGCCGCCCGTGCCGAAGACGTCGACCATCTCGCCGCAGTGCGGGCAGGGCAGGCCGGACATGTTCTCGACGACGCCGACGATCTTCTGGTGGGTCTGGACGGCGATGGAACCCGCGCGCTCGGCCACCTCGGCCGCCGCCTGCTGCGGGGTCGTCACGACCAGGATCTCGGCGTTCGGGATCAGCTGGGCCACGGAGATCGCGATGTCGCCGGTGCCGGGCGGCAGGTCGAGGAGCAGGACGTCGAGGTCGCCCCAGTAGACGTCCGCCAGGAACTGCTGGAGGGCGCGGTGGAGCATCGGGCCGCGCCAGACGACCGGCGCGTTGCCGGGGGTGAACATGCCGATCGAGATGACCTTCACGCCGTTCGCGGACGGCGGCATGATCATGTTCTCGACCTGGGTGGGGCGGCCGTCGGCGCCCAGCATGCGCGGCACCGAGTGGCCGTAGATGTCGGCGTCGACGACACCGACCTTCAGGCCGTCGGCCGCCATCGCCGCCGCGAGGTTCACCGTCACCGAGGACTTGCCGACGCCGCCCTTGCCGGAGGCGACCGCGTACACCCGGGTCAGGTTGCCGGGCTTGGCGAAGGGGACCTCGCGCTCGGTCTGGCCGCCGCGCAGGGCGTTCGCCAGTTCCTTGCGCTGCTCGTCGCTCATGACGTCGAGTGTGACCTCGACGCGGGTGACGCCCTCTACCCGGGAGACCGCCTCGGTGACGCGCTGCGTGATCGTCTCGCGCATCGGGCAGCCGGAAACCGTCAGGTACACGGTGACCGCAACGGCCCCGTCCGCACCGACATCCACCGATTTGACCATCCCCAGTTCGGTGATGGGTCGGTTGATCTCGGGGTCGTTCACCGTCGCCAGTGCCTCGCGCACCGCGTCTTCCGTAGCCATAAGGACGATGGTACGGCGCCCCGAGGGGCCTCCGGGTAGCCCTTCAGCGGTCGTCTGCGTCACGTCCCGGTGACCGTTCCGCCCGTTCCGCCCGTTCTGTCGGGGCTGCCGGAATCACCACATGCCCGTCCGAGCGGCGCCGCTCCTCCAGCTCCTTGACCAGATCCTGCAGTTCGGAGCGGATCCAGTCGCGGGTGGCGACCTCGCCCAGGCCCATGCGCAGCGCGGCGATCTCGCGGGTCAGGTACTCCGTGTCGGCGATGGACCGCTCGTTCTGCTTGCGGTCCTGTTCCAGGTTGACCCGGTCGCGGTCGTCCTGCCGGTTCTGCGCGAGCAGGATCAGCGGGGCCGCGTAGGAGGCCTGGAGGGACAGCATCAGGGTCAGGAAGATGAACGGGTAGTTGTCGAAGCGCAGGTCTTCAGGCGCCGCGACGTTCCACACCACCCACATGATGATGACGACCGTCATCCAGACGATGAAGCGTCCCGTGCCCAGGAAACGGGCGATCTTCTCCGACAGCCGGCCGAAGGCCTCCGGGTCCCACTCGGGCAGGATCCGGCGCCGGGGCGGGCGCGGCTGGTCGAGGCGGGGCGTACGCGGCCTGGTGGCGGCGGTGGCCCCCGCCGGGGTGCGTTCGCGGATGCCGGTCTCGCGCTCAGGAGCCATGAGCACTCACCCCCTCGTCCGCTTCCTCGTCCAGGTGGAACTCCGTCTCCCGCCAGTCCTCGGGCAGCATGTGGTCCAGTACGTCGTCGACGGTCACCACGCCCAGCAGCGACCCGGACTCGTCGACGACGGGCGCCGCGACCATGTCGTACGTGGCGAAGAAGCCGGCGACCAAGGGCAGCGCGGCGTCGGGGTCGAGCGGTTGCAGGTCGTCGTCGACGAGCGAGCTGACCAGGGTGTACGGCGGGTCGCGCAGCAGGCGCTGGAAGTGCACCGTGCCGAGGTACTTGCCGGTCGGGGTCTCGTCGGGCGGGCGGCAGACGTAGACCTGGGCGGCCAGGGCGGGGGACAGGTCGGGGTTGCGGACCCGGGCGAGCGCGTCGGCGACCGTGGCGTCCGGGCGCAACACGATCGGCTCGGTGGTCATCAGGCCGCCGGCGGTGTGCTCCTCGTACGCCATCAGGCGCCGCATGTCGGCCGCGTCGGCGGGCTGCATCAGGCTCAGCAGCCGCTCCTTGTCCTCCTCGGGCAGCTCGCCGAGCAGGTCGGCCGCGTCATCGGGGTCCATGGCCTCCAGGACGTCCGCCGCGCGCTCCTCCTTCAGTTTGCCGAGGATCTCGATCTGGTCGTCCTCCGGCAGCTCCTCAAGCACGTCCGCGAGGCGGTCGTCGTCGAGGGCGGCGGCGACCTCGCCGCGGCGCTTGGCGGAGAGGTGGTGCAGGACGTTGGCCAGGTCGGCGGGGCGCAGCTGCTCGAAGGTGGCGAGCAGGGTCTCGGCGCCCTGCCCGTGCTCCTCCAGGGAGAACCCGGTGACGGCGGACCACTCCACGGTCAGCGTCTCGCCCTTGGCGCGCCGGAACGCGCCGCCCTTCCTGCCCTTGCGTACGAAGACCCGGTCGATCTCCCAGTCCCGGCGGGCGGGCAGCTGCTGCACGGACAGGTCCAGGACGGTCACCTCCTCGCCGGTCTCGACGAGCGTGACGCGCCGGTCGAGCAGTTCCCCGAAGGCGAGGCGCTCGGTGGGCCGCTGTTCGAAGCGGCGGACGTTGAGTACGCCGGTGGTGATGACCTGTCCGGACTCGATGCCGGTCACCCGGGTCATGGGCAGGAAGATCCGGCGCCGGGTGGTCAGTTCGACGACCAGCCCGAGCAGCCTCGGGGGCCGCCGCCCGACGCGCAGCATGACGACCAGATCGCGGACGCGGCCCACCTGGTCGCCGGTCGGATCGAAGACGGGGACACCGGCGAGGTGCGAGACGAAGATCCGGGGGGCGCCGGCTGCCATGGCTGTGCTTCCTTCTCGTACGGCGTGCTTCGGGTTGTTCCGCTGTGTGCGTTCCTCTTCCGAATTGCCCGCTCGGGTGGGCTTCAGGCTAGCCCGTCCCGATCGTAGGCGCCCTGGTGAGGGGTCCGGACGGACTGGCTCCGCTCGGGGGCCGCCGTCCCGGTACGCTGCGGTACGCCGCTCAGGACCCGTCAGAAAGGCAGCCCTCCCTGTGACTGCGATTCCCCAGGGCAGTACCCGCCGGGCCACGCTGGTGAGCGCGACGTGCGCACTGGTCGTGACAGGGGCGGCGCTCGCGGGGTGCGGTAGCGACGATCCGGACGCGGGCACGAACGGGGTCGGCAAGCTGTCCCCGGAGCAGATCCAGTCCCGGACGCGTACGGCGGCCAAGTCGGCGGCGGCGGTGCGGCTGTCGGGGACGGTGGTCACCAGCGGGCGCACGTACACCCTGGACATGCGCCTGAAGGACGACGGCGGCACCGGGTCGGTCACCTCGAAGGGGGCGACCTTCCGGCTGCTGCGGATCGGCGAGCAGCTGTACCTGAAGGCCGACGCGGACTTCTGGGACCACGCCGACGGCAGCGACGGGGACGCGGCGGCCGCGGGCAAGCTCGACGGCAAGTACGTCAAGGTGCCGCAGGGCGACCCCGCGCACAAGAAGTTCAGCGGCTTCACGGACAAGGACGTCCTCCTCGACGGTCTGCTGACCCTGCACGGCACGCTGGCGACGGACGGCCACTACGAGCAGTCCGGCGTCCGCACCATCCGCATCACCGGCGACAAGGGTTCCGGCGGCACGCTGGACGTCTCCCTCGAGGGCAAGCCGTATCCGCTCCGCCTGGCGCGGGGCGGCGGAGCGGGGACGCTCCGCTTCTCGGAGTGGGGGAAGGACTTCGCCGTGACGGAGCCTGCGAAGGGGGAGACGGTGGACTACGGGAAGCAGCTGCCCACGTCGTAAGTCGTCATCGGGGCGGAACTGTGCGACCGGCCGTCGTGAGACCCGGCCGGACCGTTCGACCGTCGGTCAGACAGTCCCGCCGCGACGGCGATCAGCCACGACGGGCCCGCCCGGCGGTGGCGAACCCCGCTCGGCCTCGGCCCCCGGCGTCATTTCCGCTTACGCCCCTTGATCAGCAACCGCGGCAACCCCGCCGGAACCGCCCGCCGCGTCGTCGCCGGCGACGTCACCGGAGCCGCGGCCAGGCTGCCGTCGGGCAACGGCGCCACAGAACCCGCCGGAACCAGGCGGAGCACCCGGCACTCGCTGAGCCAGCGCCGCGTCATCGCCTCGCCGTCCGGCGCGTTGAGGCGCTTGCCCTTCAGTTCGGCGACCGCCGCCTCCCACTCCTCGGAGCCGGGCGCGAGCTCGGACACGGCGGCCGGCCAGGTGACCAGCCGGCCGCCCTTGTCCTTGCTGCGTACGGTCACCTCGGCGGAGCCCCCGTCGACCAGCCCGGGCAGCGGCTGCTCCCCGGGCCCGTCGCCGACCAGGCACGCCGCGCCCTCGTGCCACACGTGCCACAGCGCACGCGCGGCAGGGGCACCGGCGCCCTTGACCCAGATGAGGCCGGACTTCTTCGTGGCCTCCTCGACGAGGGCCTGGTCGAGCAGCTCCGCACTTGTCATGCGCCCAGCCTATCCAGGAGCGGCTACAGCCAGCCGTTGCGCTTCAGGGTGCGGTGGATGCCCAGACAGATGGCCACCGTGACGCCCATGATCACCGGGTAGCCGTACTTCCAGTGCAGCTCCGGCATGTACCTGAAATTCATGCCGTACACCCCGCACACCATCGTCGGCACGGCGATGATCGCGGCCCACGCCGTGATCTTCCGCATGTCCTCGTTCTGCGCGACGGACGCCTGCGCGAGGTTGGCCTGCAGGATGGAGTTCAGCAGTTCGTCGAAGCCCAGCACCTGCTCCTGGACCCGGGCGAGGTGGTCGGCGACGTCCCGGAAGTACTTCTGGATGTCGGGGTCGATCAGCCGCATCGGCCGCTCGCTCAGCAGCTGCAGGGGGCGCAGCAGCGGCGACACCGCCCGCTTGAACTCCAGTACCTCGCGCTTGAGCTGGTAGATCCGCGCCGAGTCCACACCGCGCGACACCCCGCCCTTGCGGCCGGGTGAGAAGACCTCGGTCTCCACTTCGTCGATGTCGTCCTGCACCGCGTCGGCGACCGCGATGTAGCCGTCGACGACGTGGTCCGCGATGGCGTGCAGCACCGCCGAGGGTCCCTTGGCGAGCAGCTCGGGGTCGTCCTGCAGCCGGTGCCTGAGGGCCCGCAGCGAGCCCTGCCCGCCGTGCCGGACGGTGATGAAGAAGTCCCGGCCGGTGAAGCACATGACCTCGCCGGTCTCGACGACCTCGCTGTCGCCGGTGAGCCGGTCGTGCTCGACGTAGTGGATGGTCTTGAACACGGTGAAGAGGGAGTCGTCGTAGCGCTCCAGTTTCGGCCGCTGGTGCGCCTGCACCGCGTCCTCGACGGCCAGCGGGTGCAGCCCGAACTCACTTGCGATACCGGCGAATTCGGCCTCGGTCGGCTCGTGCAGCCCGATCCACGCGAAGCCCCCGTCGCGCCGCACGTGGCGCATCGCCTCCTGCGGGGTCAGGGACGTGCCGAAGTCCACGCGGGCGCCGTCGCGGTAGACGGCGCAGTCGACGACGGCCGACGGCGTGGCGGGGTCGCGGGTGGTGTCGTACGCGCTCGTGTCCTTGCGCAGCGAGACACGGGAGGGGCGGACGACGGCGCGCAGGTCGCGGATCATCGACATGGGCAGGCTCCTTCGCGGGCGGGCAACGAAAGACCGCCGGCGACGGGTGGAACTACCCGGAATGGGGACGTTGTCAGTGCGGATGTTTGGCACGTCCACAAAGCGGGGAGCACCGCACCGTCGCGGTGGCGACTTCGCTACTGATGCAGAACTGATGCAGATCAGACAGATCAGGCAAGGCGAAACGAGTGCTCTTCCGAATGACGCGTATGACGCGACGCGAGCGTTGAGAGGTGGCGGCCAGCCAGGCAGCAGGAGCAGCGCAGCCAGAGCAGCTACGTCAGCAGCCGGAAGAGCGAGTGGTACTGCACGGTCGACTTCGATCCATGACAGCCCCACCTCCTCCGGCCGGTCCCTCGTAAGGGAGATTCGTCGGCGTCGGGACCTGATCGCGGCGCTGCCGCACGCTGCCCCGAACCGCTGGCTCAGAGTACCAGTCACCTGAAGTGTCAAGGCGCCGCTTTGCCCCCTACTGACGAGTTCTATGCTCACCGCATGGTTGATGTTCTTCCTCTTGTCGAGGCCCGGTTGAGCAGGGCGCTGGGCCGGCCGGACGCGCGCGCCGCGGTCACCTTCCTGGGCACGGACCGCGTCGAGGTGCTGCGTTTCCAGGAGGGGGAGATCGTCCGCTACGCCACGCTCGGCATGTCCGCGCACCCCATGACCGACCCCACGGCGGTGCTCGCCGACCCGGTCAGGGGCCCCCGCGCCGAGCTGGTGCTCTCGGTCCGCGCCGGGCTCGCCGACACCGACAAGGTGCTCCGCCCGCTCGCCGTGCTGGCCGCGTCCCCGCAGGTGGAGGGTGTGGTGGTGGCCCCCGGCGCGTCCCTGGACGTGGGCGAGCCGCTGTGGCCCGGCGCTCCCTTCACCTCGGTGCTGGTGGCCGAGCCGGGCGGTCTGGTCGAGGATCTGGAGCTCGAGGAGCCGATGGATCCCGTACGGTTCCTGCCGCTGCTCCCGATGACCCCGAACGAGGCCGCCTGGAAGCGCGTCCATGGCGCCCAGGCCCTTCAGGAGCGGTGGCTGACGAACGGGACGGACCTGAGGGATCCCTCCCGCAGATCCGTCCCGCTCGACTGAAGCCGACGTGACCGATCTCACCAACGTCCGGCTGGAAACGGTCAGTTGGCGAACACCGTGACACCGTCCTCGGCCGAGTGCCGCGGTGCCGGCTCCTCCGCCTCGTGGGTGAGCGCTCTCCGCCGTACGACCACGACCAGCGCGCCCAGCACCGCGGTGACCGCCGCGACCACGAACGGGATGTGGATGTCCGTCCACTCCTCGATCTTCGGCGCGAAGCAGGGCGCCGCCGCGGCCGCGAACCACCGCACGAAGTTGTAGCCCGCGCTCGCCACCGGGCGCGGCGCGTCCGACACGCCGAGGGCCAGCTCGGTGTAGACCGTGTTGTTCACACCGATGAAGGCGCCGGACAGGATCGTGCAGACGACCGCGGTGGTGTGGTCGCCGTAGCCGAGGACGAGCACGTCGGCGGCGAGCAGCAGCAGCGAGCCACCGAGCACCGTCAGCGAGCCGAACCGCTCCTGCATGCGCGGCGCCACGAGCACCGAGAACACGGCGAGCAGCACGCCCCAGGCGAAGAACACGGCACCTGACTTGTACGGGGTCATGTCCAGTACGAACGGGGTGAAGGCCAGCACGGTGAAGAACGTGTAGTTGTAGAAGAACGCCGACACCGCCGCCGAGGCCAGGCCGCCGTGGCCCAGCGCCTTGAGCGGGTCCAGGAGCGAGATCCTGCGGGCGGGCTTCGGCTGCTCCTTCAGGAACGCCGTGACGCACAGGAAGCCGACCGCCATCAGCGTGGCCGTGCCGAAGAACGGGTAGCGCCAGCTGATGTTGCCGAGCACCGCGCCCAGCAGCGGGCCGCAGGCCATGCCGAGGCCGAGGGCGGACTCGTACAGCAGGATCGCCGCCGCGCTGCCTCCCGCCCGTCGCCCACCACCACCCTTGCCTGACGCGCTGCGCGCGGCCCCCATTGGATTCGCCGCGCCGACGATGACCGCGAGGGCCGTGGAGACGAACAGGGCGTTGCCCAGGCCCCAGCCCGTCCGGTAGCCGACGAGTTGCGCGACCGAGTCCGACGTACCGGCGAGGCCCGCGAAGGCCACCACGAAGGCGAGGCCGAGCAGCAGGGTCTTGCGGCCGCCGATGCGGCTGGAGACGAAGCCGGTCAGCAGCATCGCGACGGCGGTGATCAGGAAGTACGAGGTGAACAGCAGGGAGACCTGGCCGGCGGTGGCGTGCAGGCCCTGGGCGATGGACGGCAGGATCGGGTCGACCAGGCCGATGCCCATGAAGGCGACGACGGACGCGCCGGCCGTCGCCCAGACCGCCTTGGGCTGCCGCGGGAGGCCGCCGGCTCCGGCATCGAAGGTGTCCATGCCTTCTCCCCTCCAGGAAGTAGTTGGTATATACACACAATAGGTTAGGATGGCTAATTAATGCAAGCTGCATTCATCTGGGCCGGCGGTAATCGGTTCCGCCCGGACGGGTGATCGTCCTTGACGTGGCGCGGCCGGGGTAGGACCGTGGAGCCCTATGAGGGGCGAACCCAGTTGCCCGAAGTGCGGTGGCCGGGTCAGGGCTCCCGGTCTCTTCTCCGATGCCTGGCAGTGCGAAGCGCATGGGGCGGTGTATCCGCTGCAGCCCGTGATCCCGCCCAGCGTCGAGGCCCTCAGCGTGGTCGTGCACCGCACACAGGTGCCGGTGTGGATGCCGTGGCCGCTGCCGGTCGGCTGGCTGTTCACGGGCGTGACGTACGCGGGTGACGACCGCAGCGGCGGCCGTGCCACCGCCGTGGCCTGCTCCGGACCCGGCCCGCTCGGCGGTGTGGGGGAGCTGATCCTGGTCGCGGAGGAACTCGGCGTCGGCCTCGGCGCGCGCTACGCGGGCATCGACGGTCCCGACCCGGGGCCGTACATGAACGTCGAGAAGCCGCCACAGGCCAAGGTCCTCGCCGCCGGCCGCCCGACCCCGCTCTGGCACGTCTTCCGCACCCCCGACGACCGCGCCGTCTTCGCGGGGGAGGCGCTCGGGCTGTGGCTGTGGGCGGTGGTGTGGCCGGAGCAGACCGGGCTGCTGATGTACGACGAGCTGGTGCTGACGGATCTGCGGGACGCCGGGGCGGAGCTGGACCTGGTGCCGTGCGGGGCGCTGTCCCCGAGGCTGTTGGAACCCTGAGAGTCGGCTGTAGGGGGCGCAGTCCCGCTGCGGGTGTGACAGGGCATCCCCTCGCTCCCGCTATCCTTGGGTGTCCCCTTCCGTACCGTCCCGCCTGGAGTCCGCGTCGTGCGCATCGATCTGCACTGCCACTCCACGGCCTCCGACGGTACGGACACCCCGGCCGAGCTGGTCAAGAACGCCGCCGCGGCCGGTCTGGACGTCGTCGCGCTGACCGACCACGACACCACCCGCGGGTACGCCGAGGCGATCGCCGCGCTGCCCGAGGGACTGACCCTGGTCACCGGCGCCGAGCTGTCCTGCCGTGTCGACGGCGTCTCCATGCACATGCTGGCCTACCTCTTCGACCCCGAGGAGCCCGCCCTGCTCGCCGAACGCGAGCTGGTCCGGGACGACCGGGTGCCTCGGGCCAAGGGCATGATCGCCAAGCTGAACGGGCTGGGCGTGCCGGTCACCTGGGAGCAGGTCGAGCGCATCGCCGGGGGCGGCTCGGTCGGGCGCCCGCACGTCGCCTCGGCGCTCGTCGAGCTGGGTGTCGTGCCCACGGTGAGCGACGCGTTCACCGAACAGTGGCTGGCCGACGGCGGCCGGGCTTTCGTGGAGAAGCACGAGACCGACCCCTTCGAGGCGATCCGGCTGGTCAAGGGCGCCGGCGGGGTCTGCGTGTTCGCACATCCGGCGGCCGCCAAGCGGGGCCGTACGGTGCCCGTGTCCCGCATCGCCGAGATGGCGGCGGCGGGCCTGGACGGCATCGAGGTCGACCACATGGACCACGACGCCGACACCCGGGCGTGGTTGCGCGGGCTGGCGAAGGAGCTGGGGCTGCTGGCCACGGGGTCCTCCGACTACCACGGCAGCCGCAAAACCGTGGCACTGGGCGAGTACACGACGGATCCCGAGGTGTACGGGGAGATCACGCGGCGGGCGACCGGGGCGTTCCCGGTACCGGGGACCGGCGGAGCCTGAGGCTCGGCCCCCTCACCCGCTCACGTTCGTTCCACTCCCGGCAAGGCCTGTTCCTCACCCATGTTCGACATCGCCGTCTTCGGCTCCCTGTTCCTCACCCTTTTTGTCATCATGGATCCCCCTGGGATCACCCCGATCTTCCTGGCGCTGACCGCCGGGCGCCCCGCCAAGGTGCAGAAGCGGATGGCGTTCCAGGCGGTCTGCGTGGCCGGCGGGGTCATCGCCGTGTTCGGTGTCCTGGGCCACCAGATCCTCGACTACCTGCATGTCTCCGTCCCCGCGTTGATGATCGCGGGCGGGCTGCTGCTCCTGCTGATCGCGCTCGACCTGCTCACCGGCAAAACGGACGAGCCCAAGCAGACCAAGGACGTCAACGTCGCCCTCGTACCGCTGGGCATGCCGCTGCTGGCGGGCCCGGGGGCCATCGTGTCCGTGATCCTGGCCGTGCAGAAGGCCGGCAGTGTCGCCACGCAGGTGTCGGTGTGGTCCGCGATCCTCGCGATCCATGTCGTGCTGTGGCTGGTGATGCGCTACTCGCTGCTGATCATTCGGGTCATCAAGGACGGTGGCGTGGTCCTGGTGACGCGGCTCGCGGGGATGATGCTGTCCGCGATCGCGGTGCAGCAGATCATCAACGGGGTCAGGCAGGTGATCCAGGGAGCCTGAGCCCTTCGGCGCAGGGCTTGCGCGCGAAACCCCCGCACGGCATCGGTGCCGTACGGGGGTTCGAAGCTTCTGCGGTGATCCGCGTCTGTTACGAGGCCGGGGTCTCGGCCGGTCGGATCCACAGTCGCTGCCCGATGGCGGCGGCCTGCTGAACGATCCGGTTGACGGAGGCGGCGTCCACGACGGTGGTGTCCACGGTGGTGCCGTCGACCTCGTCGAGTCGCATGATCTGGAAGCGCATGGCTTCTCCCTTCGTCTGGTCATCCTCCTGCGGAGAACTACTGGTGTCCTGGTGACATACGTATTCAACGGGCTGCGTGTTACAAACATTCCCTACGCTAAGGAAATTTTTCGAACCGCTAATTACTGATCGGTAAGACGTAGTCATGGGACTGACCGGGACCGGTTGTGTTCGCAGCGTGACCGCCGGGACAATGGAGGCGATGAACGACGACCTCGCGGCCCTGCAAGCCCGCATCGACCGCACGAACGAGCTGCTCCAGCGCATGCTCGCCGAAGTGGCGAAGACGCCCTCGACCCATGCGATCTTCGTCGACGCGGGGTACCTCTACGCGGCCGCGGGCCGGCTGGTGGCCGGGACCGAGGACCGACGCGCCTTCGACCTCGACGCCGAGGGCCTGATCGACGCGCTGATCGACCGCGCCCGCACCATCTTCGCGGACAGCAGGCTGCTCAGGGTCTACTGGTACGACGGTGCCCGGCGCCGCATCCACACCGCCGAGCAGCAAACCATCGCCGAACTCCCCGACGTCAAGGTCCGCCTGGGCAACCTCAACGCCAACAACCAGCAGAAGGGCGTCGATTCACTGATCCGCTCCGACCTGGAGTCCCTCGCCCGGCACCGCGCGATCAGCGACGCGGCCCTCCTCGGCGGCGACGAGGACCTGGTGTCGGCGGTGGAGGCGGCGCAGGGGTACGGCGCCCGCGTCCACCTCTGGGGCGTCGAGGCCCCCGAGGGCCGCAACCAGGCCGAGCCGCTGCTCTGGGAGGTGGACAGCCAGCGCACCTTCGACCTGGAGTTCTTCAAGCCGTACGTCTCCCGGCGCACGGCACCCGCCTACGACCCGGCGGGCGCGGCCCGGCCCACCCGCGAAAACGTCCGCTTCGTCGGCGCCCAGATCGCGGCGAAGTGGCTGGCCGCCCGGGGCCGGGAAGCCCTGGTGGAGCTGCTGCCCGGCCACCCCTATCTGCCCGGCTCGGTCGACCAGGACCTCCTCGTCGAGGCCGAGGGCATCCTCCAGTACTCCCTGCGCGGCCAGGCGGACCTGCGGCGCGCGCTGCGGGACGGGTTCTGGGAGCACTTGCAGACGCAGTACTAGGACAGGTCCCGGGACCTGTGGCCGCTGTCGTCCCAGAAGTCCGCGATCGCGCGGGCGGTGGCCAGCGGCTGGTCGGTGTTGGGTGAGTGCTCGGCGCCCTCGATGACCGTGCGGCGGGCGCGGAGTCGTACGGCCATCTCGTCGAGGAGTGCCACCGGCCAGGTGTCGTCGAGCGCGCCGGACAGCACGTGGAACGGCAGCGGCAGCGCGGCGAGCTCCGCGACGCGGTCCGGCTCGGTGCACAACTGGCATCCAGTGGCGAGGAGTTGGGCGGGCTTGTTGCCCAGCCAGCGGCGCCGCAGGTCCTCCCGGTCGTCGAGGCCGCCGTCGAGTTCGCCGGTGTCGGTGTCCTCGGGCGGCTCCATGGCCTGTATGGCCTCCCACACCTCGGCCATCGTCATCACGGCCAGCGCGTCCCGCAGCAGCTTCACGCGCTGCTGCTGGCTGACGGAAATCTGGGCCGGGCCCGAGGCCATCAGGGTGAGCGAGCGAAAGGGGGAGTGGTCGACGAGGACGGCAGCACGGGAGATCTGCCCTCCCAGGGAGTGCCCCAGCAGATGCACCGGCGTGCCGAGCGTCTCCACCTGCGCCAGCAGATCCCGCGCCAACTCCTGCTGTGCATAGGCGGATTCGTCGTGCTCGGGCCCGTCCGACTCGAACTGGCCGCGGCCGTCCACGGCGACGGTCCGGTACCCGCGCTCCGCGAGCGGCACGTGCAGCGGGTTGAAGTCCTCCTTGCTGCCCGTGAATCCGGGCACCAGCAGCGCGACACCTCTGGGCTCGACACCGGCGGCCACGGGCGCGTCGACGACGGCGAACTCACCGCGCGCGGTGCGCAGTGCGTACGCGCGGGCGCCGGGGGGCGGGGCGAAGGTGGGAGGCCTGCTCATGAGCAGAGGCTATCGGGAGCGGGTCAGCGGCGGTACGCCGACGGCCCGGTCCCACACGAGGTGGGCCGGGCCGTCGGGGTGTTGCGTCGCGTGCCGCTCCGGGTGCCGGATCAGGCCTCCGAGGCCTCCACGGCCGCCGTCGCCTTACGGGTCCGACGCGCGGTGGCGGGCTTCGCCTCGGCCCCCTCGCCGGTGGCGCCGGCCGTAGCCTTGCGCGTACGTCGGCGCGGCTTGACCTCCGGCTCGTCGCTGGCCTGCGCCGGGATCTCGGCCACGGCCTTGCGGGTGCGGCGCGCCTTGGGCTTGGCCTCGGCACCGTCGACCGTGTCCACGGCGGCTTCGGCCGGGGTTTCGGCGGTGGCCGTGGCGGTGGCGGCGGCCTTGCGGGTGCGGCGGGCCTTGGGCTTGGCGTCGGCTTCCGCCTCCGTCTGCACCGGCTCCGGTGCCTCGGTGGCGGTCGCCGCGGTCTTGCGGGTGCGGCGCGGCTTGGCCTCCGTGGCCTCGGCCGTGTCGACCGCCGCCTCGGCCGCCTTGCGCGTGCGGCGCGCCTTCGGCTTCGCCTCGGCGTCGACCGTCTCCGGCGCGTCCGCGGTGGCCGCCGTGGCCTTGCGGGTGCGGCGCGGCTTGGCCTCGGTGGCCTCGGCCGTGTCGACCGCCGCCTCGGCGGTGTCCGCCGTCCTGCGGGTGCGGCGGGCCGTGGGCTTGGCCTCGGCGGTCTCGACCGCGGCCTCGGCCGGGGCCGCAGCCGTGGTCTTGCGGGTGCGGCGCGGCTTGGCCTCGGTGGCCTCGGCCGTGTCGACCGCCGCCTCGGCGGCGTCCGCCGTCTTGCGGGTCCGGCGGCGCGGCTTCTCCTCCGGCGTCTCCGGAGCCGGGGTCACCTCGGTCTCGACCGTGGGCGTGCCCTCGGCCGGTGCCTCGGCCGGCTCAGCCGACTTGCGCGTGCGGGTGCGGCGGCGCGGCTTGTCGGTGACGTCGGCCGTGGCCTCGCCCTCCGCCGTGGCCTCGCCCTCCGCCGTCGCCACGGCGGCCTCCGCGGCCGGCGCGGCCTCGGTCACCGTGGCCTCGACGGCCGGTACCGCCTCCGCCGGAGCCCCGCCGCGCGTACGGCGACGGCGGCGCAGGCGGGGAGCGGTGGCCTCCTCCGCCGTGGCGGCCTCGGCGGCCGGCGACGCGGACTCGACCGGCGCCGTGCCGGGCACGGACTCCAGCGGGGCCCCGCCGCGGGTGCGGCGGCGACGGCGCGGCGTACGCGCCGGACGCTCGCGCTCGGCGGTACGGGACTCACCGGCACGGGCCTCGCCGCCACGGGAGTCACCGCGGCCGCCCCGGCCACCGCGACCACGCGCACCGCGGCCGCCGGTCTCGCCCAGATCCTCCAGCTCCTCCGCGTCGAGCCCGGCGCGGGTCCGCTCCGAGCGCGGCAGGGTGCTCTTGGTGCCCTCGGGGATGCCCAGGTCGGAGAACAGGTGCGGGGAGCTCGAGTACGTCTCCACCGGGTCGTTGAAGTTCAGCTCCAGCGCCTTGTTGATCAGCTGCCAGCGCGGGATGTCGTCCCAGTCGACGAAGGTGATCGCCGTACCCTTCGCGCCCGCGCGGCCCGTACGGCCGACCCGGTGCAGGTACGTCTTCTCGTCCTCGGGGGACTGGTAGTTGATGACGTGGGTCACGCCCTCGACGTCGATGCCGCGCGCGGCCACGTCGGTGCAGACGAGCACGTCCACCTTGCCGTTGCGGAAGGCGCGCAGCGCCTGCTCGCGGGCGCCCTGGCCGAGGTCGCCGTGGACCGCGCCGGAGGCGAACCCACGGTGCTGCAGCTGCTCCGCGATGTCGGCCGCCGTGCGCTTCGTACGGCAGAAGATCATCGCCAGCCCGCGGCCCTCGGCCTGCAGGATGCGGGCGATCATCTCCGGCTTGTCCATGGAGTGCGCGCGGTAGACGAACTGCTTGATGTTCGCGACGGTCGCGCCCTCGTCGTCCGGCGCGGTGGCGCGGATGTGGGTGGGCCGCGACATGTACCGGCGCGCGAGGCCGATGACCGCGCCCGGCATGGTGGCCGAGAACAGCATGGTCTGGCGCTTGGCCGGCAGCATGCCGATGATCTTCTCGACGTCGGGCAGGAAGCCCAGGTCGAGCATCTCGTCGGCCTCGTCGAGGACCAGGCACTTGACGTGCTTGAGGTCCAGCTTCTTCTGGCCGGCCAGGTCCAGCAGACGGCCCGGGGTGCCGACGACCACGTCGACGCCCTTCTTCAGGGCCTCGACCTGAGGCTCGTAGGCCCGGCCGCCGTAGATCGCGATGACGCGTACGTTGCGCACCTTGCCCGCGGTCAGCAGGTCGTTGGTGACCTGCGTGCACAGCTCGCGCGTGGGGACGACGACGAGCGCCTGTGGGGCGTCGGTGAGGGCCTCGGGGGCGGCGCGTCCGGCCTCCACGTCGGCGGGGACGGTGACGCGCTCGAGGAGCGGAAGACCGAAGCCCAGCGTCTTGCCGGTGCCGGTCTTGGCCTGGCCGATGACGTCCGTGCCCGAGAGGGCCACGGGGAGCGTCATCTCCTGGATGGGGAAGGGAGTGATGATGCCGACGGCCTCCAGGGCCTCGGCTGTCTCGGGAAGGATTCCGAGGTCTCGAAACGTCGTAGTCAGGGTGCTGCCTCTTCTGTGTGGGCGGCGCGAGGCGAGCGCGGGGGTCGTGTCGGACCGTGCCGGGGACGTCGGCGACCGTACGGGCAAACCGCTCGGGCAAGCCGTATGGCACGGGACCTCTGCCAACGCTCTAGCGCTCGTACCGCTTGAGGGTCCCTCCGGTTGTCGTACGCGTAATGCTTGTACGGCCGGGAGGGCTGTCGGGTCGGAGCCGATCGGGCCACCGACCGGGCATCCTCATGCGTGCGGCCTGTCGAGTACGTCGAACAACGTCGGCATACTCAGCAGGCGCATTACCACCATACCCCGGATTCGCGCACATGCGATGGCCGATTTGGTCACGTAGTCGTCGTCACAGTGGTTGACCAGGGGCTTCATCGCAGCGGCGAGCGGGCTATTGTGCGCTTCATGACGAGCTCTGACAAGCCTGACAACGCCACCGCCGAACACACCGGCGTCGCCGCCCAGGACTGGGCCGAGGCCTCCGCCGACCCGCAGTACCGCGCCGCGGTCGTGGACCTGCTCGGTGCGCTCGCCTACGGGGAACTCGCGGCGTTCGAGCGGCTCGCGGAGGACGCCAAGCTGGCGCCCACGCTGGAGGACAAGGCGGAGCTGGCGAAGATGGCGTCCGCGGAGTTCCACCACTTCGAGCGGCTGCGGGACCGGCTCACGGAGATCGGCGCGGAGCCGACGCCGGCCATGGAGCCGTTCGTCGCGGCACTCGACGGCTTCCACAAGCAGACCGCGCCCTCGGACTGGCTGGAGGGCCTGGTCAAGGCATACGTCGGCGACTCGATCGCCAGCGACTTCTACCGGGAGGTCGCGGCCCGCCTCGACTCGGACACCCGCGCCCTGGTGCTGGCCGTGCTCGACGACACCGGTCACGCCGGGTTCGCCGTCGACCGGGTGCGCGCCGCCATCGACGCGGACCCGCGCGTGGGCGGCCGGCTCGCCCTGTGGGCGCGGCGCCTGATGGGCGAGGCCCTCTCGCAGTCCCAGCGGGTCGTCGCCGACCGGGACGCCCTCTCCACGATGCTCGTCGGCGGCGTCGCGGACGGCTTCGACCTCGCCGAGGTCGGCAAGATGTTCTCCCGCATCACCGAGGCGCACACCAAGCGGATGGCTGCGCTGGGGCTTGCCGCCTAGTGTCCCGGTCTTGAGGTCGTGGCACACGATCTCAAGACCGGACGCCAGGTGTGCTGTCCGGCGGATCATGGCGCAGGGACCCGACGGTGCCCGATCAGTGCGGGTGAGCGGGGAGGGCGGGCCAAGCCCCGCGTCTGCGGCATGACTCGCCGGACAGGCCCTGGCGATGCCGGCCGGCGGCGCCGCTCACGCCGTCGCTGATCGTCGGCGGAGCCTTCTCGTGGGGCGCAGCAGCAGGGAGAGCGAGGCCGCGGAGACGACCGCCGCGCCGAGCAGGCTCGGCAGGACGGTGCCGGGGCCCAGCGCGCTGTGCGTGACGAAGTCACCGAAGAGGGCTCCGGCGAGGCCGGTGCAGAACACCAGGGCGCGGGCGGGCAGCCGGTGCGCCAGCCGGTGCACCGCGGCCCAGGCCAGCACCAGACCGAGCAGGGCGGAGCCGAGAGCTTCCAGAATCATGACGGGGGTCCCTCCCACGCGGCCGGCTGCGCATCACGGTCGTAGCCCGTCATACCCGTGACCTGCGGAATGCAATCCTCCCCTGCGAGTGAGTGGTGCTCTGTTTGTGAGCTCTGTCACAGGGTGCGGTGAAGAGGATACGCGGAAGGGCCCGGCGGCTCTGCGCGACGCAGCGTCGCTCTGCGCCACCGGGCCCTTCCCTGTGCGTGGGGCGTGTCCCGCGTACGGACTACAGCGGGCCGAAGCCCACCTTGCGGACCGTGGGCTCGCCGCACTCGACGTACGCCAGGCGGTCCGCCGGCACCAGCACCTTGCGGCCCTTCTCGTCCTCGAGGCTCAGGAGCTGCGACTTTCCGGTCAGCGCCTCGGCCACCACGCGCTCGACCTCCTCCGCGCTCTGACCGCTCTCCAGAACGATCTCGCGGGGCGCGTGCTGCACGCCGATCTTGACCTCCACGGCTATGTCCCTCCGACGGTCAGTGAGTGCGCGAACTTCCGCGCCGTACCCAGCACACATTAGCCCGGTGAGGGGACGTACACGCTCCGCGCAAGAACGCCAGGAGCGAACAGGGCCCGGGAACGAACCCCCCGCGCACGCGCGCGTGTCAGTGCTGCTCGGTGCCGTGCAGCGGGAAGCCCGCGATGCCCCGCCAGGCCAGCGAGGTCAGCAGCTGCACCGCCTGGTCGCGCGGCACGCTGCGGTCGCTGTGCAGCCAGGAGCGCGCGACCACCTGGGCGAGGCCGCCGAGACCGGAGGCCAGCAGCATCGACTCGGCACGCGACAGGCCCGTGTCCTCGGCGATCACCTCGCAGATCGCCTCGGCGCACTCGTTCGTGACCTTGTCGACGCGCTCGCGCACCGCGGACTCGTTCGTCAGGTCCGATTCGAAGACCAGGCGGAAGGCGCCGCCGTCGTCCTCCACGTACGCGAAGTACGCGTCCATCGTCGCCCGGACACGCTGCTTGTTGTCGGTCGTCGACGCCAGCGCGTGGCGTACGGACTGGATCAGCGACTCGCAGTGCTGGTCCAGCAGCGCGAGGTAGAGGTCCAGCTTGCCCGGGAAGTGCTGGTAGAGCACCGGCTTGCTGACCCCGGCGCGCTCGGCGATGTCGTCCATGGCGGCCGCGTGGTAGCCCTGGGCGACGAAGACCTCCTGGGCGGCGCCCAGGAGCTGGTTCCGGCGGGCACGGCGCGGCAGGCGAGTGCCCCGCGGGCGTGCCGCCTCTGTCTGCTCGATGGCTGTCACGCCGCCTCCCAAATTCACGTCCACATGCGGTGTGCGCCGCGCGGCCATCGTACTTTTCGGTAACCGTGCTGCGCGCGGTGCGAGCGCAGAATTTCACGTACCGGACCGTGGCGAAAGCCGTACGGACCTCCGCAGGGCAGGGCAGGCCGTCACGTCCCGGGTGAGCGGTGGCCGTCCCCCGGGTCAGCGGTAGTCGTCCTCGTCGAGGGAGACGACACGTGCCTGTTCGACCAGATCCGCCTCGTTGGCGCGGTCCGGGTCCACGCCGGTGAGCGGGTCGTCGCGGTCCGGGGCGAGGTCCGCGTGCTGCTCGGCGGCGTCGCCCTCGGGGGCCTCGACGTCGATCTCCGCGAGGTCGTCGGTCTCGAGTTCCTCGAGCGTCTCGGGATCGGTGGGGTCATAGGCCATGGTGGGCTCCCTTCCTACGGAACGTCCCTGGAAGCAGCAGGGGCCACATGCGGGTGCCCTTTGTACGAGCCTAGGAGACACCCGATGTCGACGCTATGCCATGTACTGCCGATCGCGTCGCAGTGTGGAGCACCCCGGACCGCGGCGATGAATCTGTGACGGCGAACACATGAACCACTACGTGATCGTCTCGTAACATTGCCGCATGTCTTCGACCGAGTTGCCGTCCGTGCCGGCCGCGAGCGTCCTTCCGAGGGTGTCGCCCGTCAGGGTCGCGGAGGGCGAGCGGCTCAGGTCGGTGGGTCTGTCGGGGGTCACGCTGACGGTCCGGTCGAGACGACCCGCGCGCGAGGGGCTGCCGCCCGCGCTGTACGTCCACGGGCTCGGCGGATCCTCCCAGAACTGGTCGGCACTGATGCGGGAGCTCGACGGCGTCGTCGACAGCGAGGCGGTCGACCTGCCGGGCTTCGGTGACTCCCCGCCGCCGGACGACGGCGACTACTCCGTCACCGGGCACGCGCGCGCGGTGATCAGCTATCTCGACGCGGCCGGGCGCGGCCCCGTCCACCTCTTCGGAAACTCCCTGGGCGGCGCCGTCGCCACCCGCGTCTGCGCCGTGCGGCCCGATCTCGTCCGCACGCTCACGCTCGTCTCGCCCGCGCTTCCCGAGCTGCGTGTGCAGCGGACGGCGGTGCCGACGGGGCTGCTGAGCGTGCCCGGCGTGGCCGCGCTCTTCACCCGGCTCACCAAGGCATGGACGGCCGAGCAGCGCGTCCGGGGCGTCATGGCCCTGTGCTACGGAGACCCCGGCCGGGTCTCGCCCGAGGCGTTCCGGCACGCCGTCGAGGAACTGGAGCGGCGGCTGCGGCTGCCGTACTTCTGGGACGCGATGACACGCTCCGCGCGCGGGCTGGTCAACGCGTACACACTCGGCGGCCAGCACGGTCTCTGGCGCCAGGCCGAGCGCGTCCTCGCCCCGACGCTCCTGATCTACGGCGGCCGCGACCAGCTGGTCGGCTACCGCATGGCCCAGAAGGCGGCCCGTTCCTTCCCCGACTCCCGCCTGCTGTCGCTGCCGGACGCCGGTCATGTGGCGATGATGGAGTACCCGGAGACGGTGGCCGGGGCGTTTCGGGAACTTCTCGCCGAGGCCGGGGAGTTGGAACTGGTGCCGGGCGCTGCCGCGAGCTCGGGCGAGGGCTCGTTCTCGGGGGCTTCGGCTTCGGATTCCGGCGGGTCGGCCGAGGGCGGCCCGGGTGATGCCGGTGGCCCGGCGGACGAGGGTGTGCCGGCAACGGCCGGTACGGATTCCGGGGGCGGCTGCGCTGCCACGGGTGCGGGGGGCTGAGGGGCGACGTGGGACGCCACAGCCGTCGTGGGCCTGCCCCCAAGCGTTCCAAGGGCGACTCCGCGGACACAAGCGCACAGGCCTCCGGCGGGTCTCGGCCGGCGCCGGCCACGACCCAGGACCGACAGGAGCCCGGCCAGGCTCCGGGCGCGGTGCCGGGCGGCCGACCGGGGCCCGGACCCGTGCCGCTGCCGGGCCAGCGCCGGGCACCGATGGACGGGGCGCCGGGGTACGGGGTGCCGCGGGTGCCGGAAGGCGGGCCGACTCGTGGGGTGCCGCGCCTGGCTGACGGTACGCCTGCTCGTGGTGTACCGCGTTTCACCGAGGGCACGCCGGAGCGGGAAGCGCCGCGCTTCCGGGGTGCGGCCCAGACTCAAGGGGGCACGCCTGCCAGGGGTGCCGCGCGTTTCCCTGAGGGGACGCCGGGTCAGGGTGTCCCGCGTCTCGCCGACGGCACGTCCGCTCCCGGTGCGCCGCGCTTCGCCGACGGCGCTCCCGCGCGAGGTGTGCCCCGCATGCCCGACGGCACCCCGGCCGGTGACGTGCCCCGTGTTCCCGGCGGCAGCCCCGCCCACGGCTTCCCCCAGGCCCGCGGTGGCCATCCCCAGCAGCGGGAACCGGGCGGCGGCTGGGGCGAGTTCGCGGGGCGGCGTGAGGGCGGTGGGGCCGTGCACCCCGGGACGGGTGCGGCCGGGCCCGGGACTGCCGTGCCCCGGCAGCGGCAAGGGGGTCCCGGCGGGCCCCGGAAGGAGTACCTGGACGCGTTCGACGCGGGGCTCGACGAGGACGACGACCTCTTCGCCTCCCGGTCGGCTCCCGGCGGGCAGCGCGCGGAGTCGCACGTACCCGCGCCCGGCCCGGCACTCGAGACCGCCGGCGCGGACGACGACCTGCCCCCGACCGGCGAGCCCGCGCAGGCCAAGGGGGCCAAGGGCCGCACCTTCACCGGTATCGCGGCGGCCGCCGTCACCACGGTGCTCGCGGTGATCGTGGCCGGGCAGGTCACCGACGGCCATGACGGCACCGCCGCACAGTCGCAGTCCGCCACCGACGGGTCCCGCGACGCCCGCGACCCCGCCTCGCGCGGGGGCGACCGGCCGACGCCGTCGGGGTCCCCCAGCGTGGCGGCACTGACGTACGAGCAGAAGATGGGCGAGAAGTACCCGCTCAGCGCCACCCTCAAGGGCTCGGGGAAGTTCGACGCCGTCCCCGGTGTGGACAAGGCGCCGGGCAAGGGGCGGAAGTACACCTACCGCGTGGACGTGGAGCAGGGACTCGGCCTGGACGGCGAGCTCTTCGCCGAGGCCGTGCACAAGACGCTCAACGACGACCGCAGCTGGGCCCACAGCGGCGCCCGTACCTTCGAGCGCGTCTACTCCGGCAAGCCCGACTTCGTGATCACGCTCGCCGCCCCGGGCACCACCGCCGACTGGTGCGCCAAGTCCGGACTGGACACCACCGAGGACAACGTCTCCTGCGACTCGGCCGCCACCGAACGCGTGATGATCAACGCCTATCGATGGGCACAGGGCTCGAAGACGTACGGCGACAAGATCCACTCCTATCGCCAGATGCTCATCAACCACGAGGTCGGCCACCGGCTCGGCTACGGCCACGTCACCTGCGACAAGGACGGCGAGCCGGCCCCGGTGATGCAGCAGCAGACCAAGTTCCTCGACCACGACGGGATTCACTGCCTGCCCAACCCCTGGCCGTATCCCAAGAGTTGACAGGTGGCGCTTGCGTCACGTTGACACGCGCCGAAAGTTCGTTCATATTTCTGCGCATGTGGTCTAGTCATGCCGTCGACAGCAGCGCCGCCATCGAGCTGGCGCTCATCGGCGTGGCCGCGCTCTGCGTGGCCGACATCCACTGTCGCTGACGCCGCCCCCTGGCGTTCGCGTCGCGATTTCTCACCATCCTCTCCGTGACTCGGTCACGGCTTTTCCGACGACCCGGCGCCGGGGCAGACGTCTGTGCATTTTCGTCTCACTCCTCGTCCACTTGTCTCACCATCCGAGAGGTCGTCATTCCGATGCGTCAATCGTCCGTCAGAGCGCGCCGCGTGGCCGCGGCATCCGTCAGCCTCTTCGTGGCAGCGGGCGCCGCCGCCTGCGGGCCGAAGGACAACGATGCCGAGGGCTCCGGTGGCGACTCCGCGCCGCACAAGGGCGGCACCCTCACGGTCCTGAACTCCGAGGCGCAGACGGACTTCGACCCCGCCCGCCTGTACACCTCCGGCGGCGGCAACGTCCCGTCCCTCGTCTTCCGTACGCTCACCACCCGCAACCGCGAGAACGGCGTGGCAGGCGCCAAGGTCGTTCCCGACCTGGCCACCGACACCGGGCGCCCCAACAAGGACGCGACCGTGTGGACGTACACCCTGAAGAAGGGCCTCAAGTACGAGGACGGCACCCCGATCACCTCGGCCGACATCAAGTACGGCATCGAGCGCTCCTTCGCCCCCGAACTCTCCGGCGGGGCGCCCTATCTGAGGGACTGGCTGGTCGGCGCCGCGGACTACCAGGGGCCGTACAAGGACAAGAAGGGCCTGACGGCGATCGGGACGCCGGACAGCCGGACGATCGTCTTCCACCTGAACAAGCCGGAGGGCGAATTCCCCTACCTGGCCACGCAGACGCAGTTCACGCCCGTCCCCAAGAGCAAGGACACGGGCACCAAGTACGAGGAACACCCGGTCTCCTCGGGGCCGTACAAGGTCGTCAAGAACGAGAACGACGGCGAGCACCTCGTCCTCGAGCGCAACACGTACTGGTCGGCCGCCACGGACGCCGAGCGCAAGGCCTACCCGGACACCGTCGACGTACGGTCCGGGCTGGACTCCTCCGTGATCAACCAGCGGCTGTCCGCGTCCCAGGGTGCGGACGCCGCCGCGGTCACCACCGACACCAACCTCGGCCCGGCCGAACTCGCCAAGGTCAGCGGCGACAAGGAGCTGGCCACGCGTGTGGGCACCGGCCGCTTCGGCTACACGAACTACATCGCGTTCAACCCGGCGGTCAAGCCGTTCGACAACGCCAAGGTGCGCGAGGCGATCTCGTACGCCATCGACCGGTCGTCCGTCATCAACGCGGCGGGCGGTTCGGCGCTGGCCGAGCCCGCGACCACGTTCCTGCCGGACCAGAAGTCCTTCGGCTACACGCCGTACGACCTCTTCCCGGCCGGCGAGACCGGCAACGCGGCCAAAGCCAAGGAGCTGCTGAAGGAGGCCGGGTACAAGAACGGGCTCACGATTACGCTCACGCACTCCAACAGCAAGGACTTCGAGACCAGCCCGGAGATCGCGACCGCGATCCAGGACGCGCTCAAGAAGGCCGGCATCACGGTCAGGCTGCAGGGCCTGGAGGACAACGACTACCGGGACAAGATCCACAACGTGAAGAGCGAGCCGGGGTTCTTCCTCGCCCACTGGGGTGCCGACTGGCCCTCCGGCGGCCCCTTCCTCGCCCCGATCTTCGACGGCCGGCAGATCGTCAAGGCCGGTGCGAACTTCAACACCGGCCTGCTGAACGACAAGTCCGCCAATGCCGAGATTGACGCGATCAACAAGTTGACGGATCTTGACGCTGCCGCAAGCGGTGGGGCGCGCTGGACAAGAAGATCGGCGAGCAGGCCCTGGTCGTGCCGCTGTTCCACCCCGTCTACAAGCGCCTGTACGGCAAGGACGTCAAGAACGTCGTGATCAGCGACTGGACCGGCGTCCTGGACATCTCCCAGGTCGCGGTCAAGTAATCAACAGGTCTGGTCAAGACATCATGAGTGAGGCCCTGTTGGCCTCTGAGACCGCCGGGACGGACACCTCCGTCCCGGCGGTCTCGGGGGCCCGTCCGTTCTGGCGGCGGCTGCGCGAGCAGCGCGCCGCCCTCGTCGCCGCGGCCGTCGTCGCGCTGCTCCTCCTGGTCGCGCTCGCCGCGCCGCTGCTCACCGCCCTCGAGGGCCAGGACCCCACCACGTACCATCCTTCCCTCATCGACTCGGCGCGCGGGGGCGTGCCCGTCGGGTCGTTCGGCGGCATCGGCGCCGACCACTGGCTCGGAGTCGAACCGCAGACCGGGCGCGACCTGTTCGCGCGGCTGGTGTACGGGGGGCGGGTCTCCCTCGGTGTCGCGCTGGCGGCGACGGTGGTGCAGGTCGTCCTCGGCGTCACGATCGGTGTCGCGTCCGCGCTGGGCAACCGATGGGTTGATCAACTGTTGAGTCGGGTCACCGACATCATCATCGCCATGCCACTGATGGTCATGTCGCTGGCACTGCTCGCGATCGTCCCGTCGAGCTTCCCGCGGCCCGTCCTGGTCACGCTGGTCATCGGCCTCATCGCCTGGGGCAACATCGGGAAGATCGCGCGCGCCCAGACGCTCACGCTGAAGGGGCTCGACTACGTCTCCGCCGCCCGGCTGAGCGGCTGGAACACCTGGCGCATCGCCCGCCGCGAGCTGCTGCCCGGCCTTGCCGCGCCCGTCATCACGTACGCGGCCCTGCTCGTGCCCATCAACATCTCGACCGAGGCCGCGCTGTCCTTCCTCGGTGTGGGCGTGAAGCCGCCCACACCGTCGTGGGGACAGATGCTCACCGCCGCCGACGTCTGGTACCAGGCGGCGCCGCAGTACCTGCTGCTGCCCGCTGGCGCGCTGTTCGTCACCGTGCTCGCCCTGACCGTGCTCGGCGACGGAGTGCGCACGGCCCTCGACCCGCGCGCGGCCTCGCGGCTGCGGGCCGGCACCGGCCGGAAGCGGGAGGAGAAGGCATGAACGGCTTCGGTGGATTCGTCCTGCGCCGCGCCGTCGGCGCCCTGGTCACCCTGCTCGCCATCTCGGTGATCATCTACGTGGTCTTCTACGCCACCCCCGGCAACGTCGCCCAGATCACCTGCGGCCCGCGCTGCTCGCCGGAGCAGGTGCACCAGGTCGCCCGGCAACTCAGGCTCGACGACCCGCTGTACGTGCGGTACTGGCACTTCCTCCAGGGCCTCCTCGTCGGCCAGGACTACTCCACGGGCACGTCGGTCGCGCACTGCCCGGCGCCCTGCCTCGGGCTCTCCTACCAGAGCGACCAGCAGGTCACGGACATCATCCTGGCCAAACTGCCCGTCAGCCTGTCGCTGGTGGTCGGCGCGATGGTGGTGTGGCTGGTGCTCGGCGTCGGCACCGGTGTGCTGTCCGCCTGGCGGCGCGGCCGGATTTCCGAGCGGATCCTGACCGCCGTCACGCTCGCGGGCACGGCCACCCCCGTCTTCGTCATCGGCCTGGTCCTGATGATCGTCATCTGCGGCGAGCTCCAGCTGCTGCCCTTCCCGCAATACGTGAAGTTCACCGACGACCCCGAGCAGTGGGCGTGGAACCTGCTGCTGCCGTGGCTCTCGCTCGCGCTGGTCGAGTCGGCCGCGTTCGCCCGCCTCACCAGGGCGGCGATGCTGGAGACACTCGCCGAGGACCACATCCGCACCTTCCGGGCGTACGGCGTGGGGGAGCGGTCGATCACCGGGCGGCACGCGCTGCGCGGCGCGCTGGCGCCCGTCATCGCGCTGAACGCCAACAACGTCGGCTCGGCCGTCGGCGGCGCGGTCCTCACCGAGACCCTCTTCGGCCTTCCCGGCGTCGGCCAGGAGCTGGTGCACGCGGTGGACGTCGTCGACCTGCCGGTGGTCGTCGGCATGGTCCTGGTCATCGGCTTCTTCGTGGTCCTCGCCAACGCCGTCGCGGACGTGCTGTACGCGGTGGCCGACCGACGGGTGGTGCTCGCATGAGCCTGGTGGAAGTCACGGACCTGACCGTGGAGTTCGGGTCCCTGCGGGCCGTGGACGGGCTGTCCTTCCGCCTGGAGCCGGGCGCCGCCCTCGCCCTGGTCGGGGAGTCCGGCTCCGGCAAGTCCACGGCCGCCGGCGCCCTGCTGGGCCTGCACCGGGGCACGGGAGCCCGGGTCGGCGGCTCGGTCCACGTCGCCGGCACCGACGTACGGGGAGCCTCCCACGAGGAACTGCGGCGGCTTCGCGGGGCGAAGGCCGCCATGGTCTTCCAGGACCCGCTGTCCTCGCTCGACCCGTACTTCGCGATCGGCGACCAGATCGCCGAGGTCCACCGCGTGCACACGCGCGCGTCGCGACGGGCGGCACGCGCGCGTGCCGTCGAGGTCCTCGACCGGGTTGGAATCCCGGACCCGGTACGCCGGTCCCGTTCGCGCCCGCACGAGTTCAGCGGCGGCATGCGCCAGCGCGCCCTGATCGCCATGGCACTGGCCTGCGAGCCGGAGCTGCTCATCGCCGACGAGCCGACCACCGCCCTGGACGTGACCGTGCAGGCCCAGATCCTCGACCTGCTGCACACCCTGCGCGAGGAGACCGGCATGGGCCTGCTGCTCGTCACCCACGATGTCGGCGTCGCCGCCGAGAGCGTCGACGAGGTGCTGGTCATGCGGCACGGCAGAGCGGTCGAGCACGGGCCGGTCACCGCGGTCCTGGGGGCGCCCGCCGAGCCGTACACCCGGGAACTGCTCAGCGCGGTCCCGCGCGTGGACGCGCCGCGCACCGCCTCCGAGGCGACCGAGGAGGTCGTGCTGGAGGCGACCGGCCTCCGTCGCGAGTTCGGCCGCGGCAAGCGGGCGTTCGCGGCCGTCGACGACGTGTCGCTGACCGTCCGCCGGGGCGAGACCCTCGGCGTCGTCGGCGAGAGCGGCAGCGGCAAGACCACCCTGGGGCGCATGCTGGTCGGTCTGCTGGAGCCGACGGCCGGGGAGGTCCGCTACGACGGCCGCGCGCACACCGGCGTGAACCCGGCCGTGCAGATGGTCTTCCAGGACCCCGTCTCCTCCCTCAACCCCCGCCGCAGCGTGGGCGAGTCCATCGCCGACCCGCTCCGCGCGCGGGGAGAGAGGGACGAGGAGCGCATCCGGGGGCGCGTGACGGAACTGCTGGAGCGCGTGGGGCTCGAAGGGACGCACCATGACCGCTACCCGCACGAGTTCAGCGGCGGACAGCGCCAGCGCGTGGGCATCGCGCGGGCGCTCGCGGCCGGCCCGCGCGTCATCGTCTGTGACGAGCCCGTCTCCGCCCTCGACGTCACCACCCAGGCCCAGGTGGTCGCCCTGCTCGGCGAGTTGCAGCACGAACTCGGACTCGCGCTGGTCTTCGTCGCCCACGACCTCGCCGTGGTACGACAGGTCAGCGACCGGGTCGCGGTGATGCGCCGCGGGCGGGTCGTCGAGTGCGGGCCCGCCGACGAGGTGTACGACAACCCGCGGGACCCGTACACCAGGCAGCTGCTTGCCGCCGTACCTGCCCTCGACCCGGAGGTCGCGGCCCGGCGGCGGGCCGCCCGCCGGGAACTGGCCGCCGTGTGACCGTACGCGTCCACGTGATCTCCTAGCGCGACGGAACGCGGTCCGCACGGGAAAGTTACGACCGTTCACCCCTTTTGGTGGCGCGACGGACAACCGTCCGTCGCGCCACCGGCTTGTCCGCATACGTTCGTCCCGCTGCGAGCCGCCCGGACGAACGGCGGCTCCCCAGACGGGAGATCGGGGGTGCACACGTGCGCATCGGACTGCTGACGGAGGGTGGCTACCCGTATGTGAGCGGTGACGCCGGACTCTGGTGCGACCGGCTCGTGCGCGGGCTCGGGCAGCACGAGTTCGACATCTACGCGCTCAGCCGCAGTCGGCGGCAGGAGGACGAGGGCTGGATCCCGCTTCCACCGCAGGTCAGCCGGGTGCGTACGGCGCCGCTGTGGACCGCCGAGGACGACGGGGTCGTGTATGGCAGGCGCGCGCGCCGGCGCTTCGCCGAGTGCTACGGCGAACTCGCCGGGGCGGTCTGTGCCGGGTCGGACGCTGCGTCCGATGCCCTGGCGGACCGTTTCGGCAGTGCGCTGTACGGACTCGCGGAACTCGCCCGCGACGAGGGCGGACTGCCCGGCGCGCTGCGCTCGGAAGCCGCCGTCCGCGCACTGGAGCGCGCCTGTCGCGCGCCCGGCGCCCTGCGCGCGGCGCGCGAGGCCCGCGTCCCCGAACTGCTCACCGTCGCCGCACACCTCGAACGCGCCCTGCGCCCCCTCTCCCTCGACTGGTACGAGGACGACGGCCTCGGCTCGGCCGACCTCTGCCACGCGACGACCGGCGGCCCGGCGGCCCTGGCCGGACTCCTCGCCGGCCAGTTCTGCGGGGTGCCGCTGCTGGTCACCGAGTACGGCGTACAACTGCGCTCCCACTACCTGGCCGCCGGCCCCGGCACGGCGGCCCCGGCGGTACGGGCCCTGCTCGCCGCCTTCCACGGCCTGCTCGCCGCCGAGGTCTACCGGCGGGCCGCGATCATCACACCCGGCAACGCGCACGCCCGCCGCTGGCAGGAGCGCTGCGGCGCGGACCGCGCCAGGATCCGCACCGTCCACCCGGGCATGGAGGCGTCCCGCTTCGCGGAGGTCGGCGAGTCCCCGGACCGCGCCGACCCGGACACACTGGTGTGGGTCGGCCGGGTGGAGCCCGCCAAGGACCTCATCTCGCTGCTGCACGCCTTCGCCGAGGTGCGCAGGGACCAGCCCAAGGCACGGCTGCGCATCGTGGGGGCGGCGAACGGACCCGAGGGGCAGGCGTACCTGGGTCATTGCAAGGTGCTGGCCGCGCAGCTCTTCCCGGACGAGGCGGAGGGCGCGCACGCGGTCGGCGAGAACCCGGTCTCGTTCGAGGAGATCGGCGGCCCGGAGGCCCCGACCCTCGCCGACGCCTATGCGGCCGGCGCCGTCGTCGTCCTGTCCAGCGTCGTCGAGGGCTTCCCGATCAGCCTGGTCGAGGCCATGTTCTGCGGGCGCGCCACGGTGTCCACGGACGTCGGCGCGGTGGTGGAGGCCGTCGGCGGCACCGGACTGGTCGTGCCCCCGCGCAATCCGCGGGCGCTCGCCGAGGCGTGCGTGGCACTGCTGCGTGACCCCGAGCGCCGTGCGCGCCTTGGTGCCGCCGCCCGTGCCCGCGCGCTCGAACTGTTCACCGTCGAGCAGAACGTCGCGGCATTTCACGGCATTTACCTGGAGATCGTCTCGCACTGCCCCGTGCGGCGCGTCGTCCTCGGCGAGACCGGCGAGCCCCTCCCGTTCGCCGTCCCGGCCGAGGTCCACCTTCCCGGCCACGGCCCCGGCTGGGCGGCCGGTGCACCGGTGCGGGCCACCGGGCTGACGGCGACGGAGGCGGCGCGATGAGCGATCCGAACCGCCCCGGGACCCCTGACAGCCCCGGCGCGCGGGACGCCTGGTCGGAGGAACCGCCGGCGGGGGAGGAGGTGACGGGCGGGACGGCGCCGGCGGCGACGGTTGCGGATCCGGGGTTACCGGATGCGGAGGCGCGGCGGGAGCCGGGAACCGCCGAGGGCCCTGCGGCCGATGCCCTCGCCCGGCGTCAGGCCGGTCCCGGCGCAGTCGGCGTGGTCGGTGGAGCCGGAGGAGAGGCAGGCAGCTCCACCATGTCCGCCGCACGCCGGGGCGTCACCGACCCGGTGAAGGCGCTGATGCACCGTCACCGCGAGCTGTGCGAGCGGGCCGTGGACCCGTTGGAGATCGCGGCGGGCCTGGAGGCACACGGCGTCACCGACCGGACCGCCGTGCGCTTCCGTCACCGCGACGTCTTTTCGCTCGCCGAGGAGATGTTCGCGCGCGTGCCCCGCGACGGCGCCCCCCTCCCGTCCACCGACGCCACCGCCTCTCCACGGGCCCGTCCCGACTGGGTCCTGCTCACTCTCCTGCCCGGTGCCCTCGGCGCGGCCGTCGTCACCGGCCTGCACCTCACCCATGGCCGGCCGCGCCAGCTGGTCGCCGCCGCCGGCCTGCTCGCCGTGGCCCTCGCCGTGCGCGCGGCACTGCGCCGGGGCCCGCTGAGCACACTGGCCGCCACGCGCGCGTGGCGCACCGCGACCCGCACGCGCGCGTGGACCACCTGGCTGCTCGTCTACGCCCTGCTCGGCGACGGCCTGCTCAGCGCCACTCTGGACGGCGGCCCCGACGGCCTGCCGACCGGCACGCCGGACGGCCCGTGGCCCCTGTCCACCGCACCCGTCCTGGCCCTCGTCCTGTCCTGCGCCCCGGCGGCCTGGTGCGCCCACCTGTTCACCGTTCAGGCTCGCCGCAGACTCGCGGCCAGCCGCGGCCTGGAGGAGTTCGCCGCCGCCGCGCGACCGGTGCTGCTCGGCACGTTCGCCCTGTTCCTCGGCGCCCTCACGGGCCTGCTCGCCCTGTGTGGCGCGGCCCTGCACGAGCCCGCCGCCTACCCCCAGGCCCTCACCCTGGGCGCCCTGCTGCTGCTCGCCCGCCTCCTCACCGTCCACCACCACCGTCACGCGCCGGCCCTCGTCCTGGCCGCCGCGTCCGCGACCGAGGCGGCGGCCCCGGCGCTGGTCCTCTCGGGCCGCCTGCCCGGGTGCGCCTTCCTGGCGACCCCTGTGGAGTCGCTCGTGGACACCTGGGGCGCGGGCAGCGTCCCCACCCTCGCCTGCGCGACCGCGGCCCTGGCCCTCCTGGTCCACGCGAGCCGCACCCTGACCCGGGCCTCGGCCCACGCGCCGCCGGATGACGGGACGAAAGACCGGAGTGGAGGCCACGTGTGACGGCCCCACGACCAGTTCCCGACACCACTCGGGCCACCCCCGCGACATCACCCAGCCGCAGGCGCCCGGCCCACCGCCGGAGGCAACCGCACCACCCCCTGAAGGAGAACCCCAGATGACCACCTCCCGACCCGGAGCCTCCGGAGCCACCGGAACAGCCGGAGCACCCACCCCGGGAGCCGTCCGATGAGAGTCCTGCTGATCGGAGCCAACGGCTACCTCGGCCGCTTCGTCGCCGACCGCCTGCTCGCCGACCCGGCCGTCCAGCTCACCGCACTCGGCCGCGGCGACGACGCCGACGTCCGCTTCGACCTGGCGACGGGCAGCCCCGGCGCCCTCACCCGCTTCCTCGACGCGGTCCACCCGGGCGTCGTCATCAACTGCGCGGGTGCCACCCGCGGCGGCGCCCGTGAGCTCATCCGGCACAACACCGTCGCCGTCGCCACCGTCTGCGAGGCCCTGCGCCGCAGCGGCTGCGGCGCCCGTCTGGTGCAGATCGGGTGCGGCTCCGAGTACGGCCCGAGCCAGCCCGGCTCCTCCACGGCCGAGGACGCCGTACCCCGGCCCGGCGGCCCGTACGGCGTCAGCAAGCTAGCGGCCACCGAACTGGTCCTGGGCTCCGGCCTCGACGCCGTCGTGCTCCGTGTCTTCTCGCCCGCCGGCCCCGGCACCCCGGCCGGCTCCCCGCTCGGCCGCCTCGCCGAGGCGATGCGCCGCGCGATGCAGTCCGGCGACGGCGAGCTCAAGCTCGGCGGCCTCGGCGTCCAGCGCGACTTCGTCGACGTACGCGACGTCGCCCGCGCCGTGCACGCCGCCTCGCTGTCCGCCGCACAGGGAGTGATCAACATCGGCTCGGGCCGCGCCGTGCGTCTGCGGGACGCCGCCACCGTCCTCGCCCGCGTGGCCGGGTACGGTGGCGCCCTGCACGAGCTCGACGGGCCGCCCGGACCCCTGCGGGCCGCCATCGGTCACCCCCGCTCCGACACCGACCACGGCTCCCCGGTCGCCTACCCGTACCCGGACGGCTGCGGCAGCTGGCAGCAGGCCGATGTGCGCACCGCCCGCGACCGGCTCGGCTGGCGGCCCCGGATCAACCTCGAGGAGTCCCTCGCCGACATCTGGATGGAGGCGGCATGCCGTATCTGACCAGCACCAGGGCGGGCACCGCGTGCACCCGCCTGCGCACCGGTTTCGGCGTCCCGGGCTACGCCCACCCCCTCGTCGCCCCGACCGAGTGGGCCGAACTCACCCGCCCGGGCGCGCCCCTGCACTGGGTCGTCCTCAACGTCGCCCAGGGCCCTGGCACCCGTCCCGACCCGCATTGCCTTCAGGCGGCCGGCCGGCTGCGCAACGCGGGTGTCCGCGTCCTCGGCCACCTGGACGCCGCGTACGGCGTCCGCGCTTTCGGCGAGTTGGTCTCCGACGCGCACCGCTTCCTCGACTGGTACCAGGTCGACGGCTTCCTGCTGGGCCGCTGCCCCGCCGAGCGCACCGCGCTCGGCGGGGTCCGCCGCACGGTCACCACGCTCCGGGCGATCCGTGCCGACGCCCATATCGTCCTGGGCCACGGCACCCACCCGTATCCGGGCTACGCCGAGAACGCCGACCAGCTGGTGACCTTCTCGGGCTCCTGGGGCGACTACCGCTGGTCGCAGGTCGCCGAGTGGACCGCCGACTACCCGCCCGACCGCTTCTGCCACTTCGTGCACGGCGTGCCGGCCGGCCATCTCGACGAGGCGCTGCGCATCGCCCGCTGGCAGGGCGCGGCGACCATCTGGTTCACCGACCGCACCGACCGGGGCGGCCGCATCGACCCGTGGGAGTCCATGCCCGGCTACTGGGACGAAATCGTCTCGCGTGTCGGAACGGGTGTCTCGGAATGAAGAAGGCCATGGCAGTGTTACGAGGAGAACAACTGTAGTGATTGACCGACCAACGGAGTCCCCGTGTCGCTGCCACCCCTGGTCGAGCCGGCCCCCGAGCTCACCGTAGACGAGGTCCGCAGGTACTCCCGCCACCTGATCATCCCCGACGTCGGGATGGACGGGCAGAAGCGGCTGAAGAACGCCAAGGTGCTCTGTGTGGGCGCCGGCGGCCTGGGCTCGCCGGCGCTGATGTACTTGGCCGCCGCGGGCGTCGGCACGCTCGGCATCGTGGAGTTCGACGAGGTCGACGAGTCGAACCTGCAGCGCCAGATCATCCACAGCCAGTCCGACATCGGCCGCTCCAAGGCCGCGTCCGCGCGCGAATCGGTCCTCGGCATCAACCCGTACGTGAACGTGATCCTTCACGAGGAGCGGCTCGAGGCCGACAACGTGATGGACATCTTCAGCCAGTACGACCTGATCGTCGACGGCACGGACAACTTCGCGACCCGCTACCTGGTCAACGACGCGTGCGTGCTGCTGAACAAGCCGTACGTGTGGGGTTCGATCTACCGCTTCGACGGCCAGGCCTCGGTCTTCTGGTCCGAGCACGGCCCCTGCTACCGCTGCCTCTACCCGGAGCCCCCGCCCCCCGGCATGGTCCCCTCCTGCGCCGAGGGCGGCGTCCTGGGCGTGCTGTGCGCGTCCATCGGGTCCATCCAGGTCAACGAGGCCATCAAGCTCCTCGCGGGCATCGGCGAGCCGCTGGTCGGCCGCCTGATGATCTACGACGCCCTGGAGATGCAGTACCGCCAGGTCAAGGTCCGCAAGGACCCGAACTGCGCGGTCTGCGGCGAGAACCCGACCGTCACCGAGCTCATCGACTACGAGGCCTTCTGCGGCGTCGTGTCCGAGGAGGCCCAGGAGGCGGCCGCCGGCTCCACGATCACTCCCAAGCAGCTCAAGGAGTGGATCGACGACGGCGAGAATATCGAGATCATCGACGTCCGCGAGCCGAACGAGTACGAGATCGTCTCCATCCCGGGCGCCCGGCTGATCCCGAAGAACGAGTTCCTCATGGGCACCGCCCTGGAGGGCCTCCCGCAGGACAAGAAGATCGTCCTGCACTGCAAGACGGGTGTCCGCAGCGCGGAGGTCCTGGCCGTGCTGAAGTCCGCGGGATTCGCGGACGCCGTGCACGTCGGCGGCGGTGTGATCGGCTGGGTCAACCAGATCGAGCCGCACAAGCCGGTGTACTGATCAGCCCGCTGGCTGACCAGCGAGACAGAAGAAGCCCACGGCTCCGACCGGTTCGGATGCCGTGGGCTTCTGTCATTGTCGGTCGGCGTCGGCTGTTCAAAAAGCACACCAGCCACACGTAACTGTGATTGGCGTATTGAGTGTTGGATCGGCTTTCACGCCCTGGCCAGCGAGGCGTGCGCCATTCGACAAGGGTCAAATCGGTAGTCTCCCTGGTTCTGGCACCTCACCCGAGAACCCTGGAGAAATCCCTTGATCACCGTCCACCGGCACGGCCGAAAGATCCACTTTCCTGACGTTCCCAACGCCACCGAGGTCCCCTACACCTACAAGGATTTCCAGACCGGTGGCTGGTACGAGGAACCCTTCCTGGAGCACATCCGACAGGCGGGGCGGCGCGGGGTCTACATCGACGCCGGGGCGCACATGGGCACCGCCACCGCGTGGTTCGCGATGCTGTGCCCGTCGTCCCACGTGCACGCGATCGAGCCCGTGACGCGGTTCGCGGACCAGATCGAGCGGGTCATCGAGGCGAATCAACTGGCCGAGCAGGTCACCCTGCACCGCGTCGGTGTGTCCGGTGAACCAGGCACCGCGACCAACCACCTGTCCCCCGAGCACCAAACCGGGTTCGACCCGGCGGGGGCACCGACCGCCCGCGACGAGACGTTCGCCGTGACCACGCTCGACAAGCTGATCCACGACCCTGTCGCGGTGATCAAGATCGACGTCGAAGGCATGGAAGACAGCGTGCTCAAAGGCGCGTCGCGGATTCTCTCCACGGACCGTCCGACGGTTTACACCGAGGCGTGGAACCGCGCCCGGCTACGCGATATCCAGCGCGTGCTCAAGCCGTTCGGCTACGGCCCGACCGGGCACGTGTTCAACGCGACTCCCGTCTACGAGTTCAGCACGTCCCCGACGGCCGGGGCGTCGGTCCATCTGGCCGCGCACCAGCTCTCGAACGTCACCCGCCGGACCCTGTGGAAGGCCGCGAAGCGGGCCGGCATCCGCTGAACGGGCCGTCGAATACGGCAAGAGGGCCCTCGCTGAGGCACTTCCACGCGTCCGTTCTGCTGGACATGGGGGAGAGCATCAAGGCTCTGTCCGAGTATCTCGTCCCGTGCGACCTGAATTGCCGGTGTACCGAGCTCCGGCTCGCCCTGCTCTGCTCGCTTCTCGGCGGGGGCTTCGCGCACCACGGGTACCCGGAGCCCCCGCCGTCGTCATGAGCAGACCTTGCCGTCCTTCGGCACGGTCCCGTTGAGCAGATAGGCGTCCACCGTCGAGTCGACGCAGTCGCTCCCGCGGCCGTACGCCACGTGCCCCTCGCCCTTCCAGGTGAGCTCGACGCCCACGCCCCGGCCCAGCTCGTCGGCCATCCTGCGGGTGCCCTCGTACGGCGTCGCCGGGTCGCCGGTGTTGCCGACCAGCAGGATCGGCGCCGCACGCGGCGCGCTCACCTCCGGCGTCTCGTACTGTCCGGCCACCGGCCAGCCGTGGCACCAGCCGGCCGCGTCCCAGCCCAGGAAGTCCCCGAAGACCGGTGATATCTTCTCGAACTCGGGCAGCAGCTTCTTCGTATCCTGGAGCGTGGGCCGCTCCTTGTCGTCCAAGCACGATATGACCCGTTGCGCGTGGGTCGTCGTGCCGTAGTGCCCCGAGGAGTCCCGGTCGTTGTACGCGTCGGCGAGCGACAGCAGCTCCGACCCGTCTCCCCGCTCCGCCGCCGCCAGGGCGCTGGTCAGCTCCGGCCAACGGGACTCGCTGTACAGAGGCAGGACGATGCCGGTGATGGCCAGCGTCTGCGTCAGTTTCCGTCCGGACGACGTGGACAGCGGCCTCGCGTCGATCCGCTTCAGCATGTTCGCGATCTTCCGCGACCCCTGCTTCGGGTCCTGGCCCCGGGATTTCAGGTAGTCGTCGAGGGCCCGCTGGAAGCCCCTCGCCTGGTTCTCGGCGTGGCCCACCGAGTCCGCGCTCGGGTCGACCACCGCGTCGAGGACCAGCCGTCCCACGCGCTGGGGGAACAAGTGGGCGTAGACGCCGCCCAGTTCGGTGCCGTAGGAGAAGCCGAAGTAGTGCGTCTTCGCGTCGCCGAGGACCTGGCGGATCAGGTCCATGTCGCGGGCGGTGTCGGTGGTCGAGACGTGAGCCATCAGTTTCCCGGCGGCCCGCTCGCAGCCGTTGCCGAAGTCGGTGGCGTCCTGGAAGTAGGTCTGTTCCTCGGCCGGGGTGTCGGGGGTGACGTCCACCACCTCGGCGGTCTGGATGTCCTTGTCGCTGCGGCAGCGGATGCCCTCGCTGGCCGCGACCCCGCGCGGGTCCCAGCTCACCAGGTCGTACCGCTCGTGCAGGGCGGACATGGTGGGCGCGAAGGCCGGCATCGTCGACACGCCCGAGCCGCCCGGCCCGCCGAAGTTGAACAGCAGCGAGCCGATGCGGTCGCCCCCGCCGGCCCTGGCCCGGATCAGCGCGAGGCCGATGGTGTCGCCCTCGGGCCTGCTCCAGTCGAGCGGCACCCTCAGCGTCGCGCACTGCCAGTCACCCCCAGGCGCCGGGGAGTCCTCGGTGGCCTTGCAGTGACCCCAGTCGAGCCGCTGCGACGTGAGTGCGGAGGGGAGACCTGCGGCGGATGTGCCGGTCGGCGACGCCGATGGCGTATCGGACCGCGCCTTCCCCTCCTCCCCGCCGCCGCCCGACGACCCGCCGCCGCACCCGGATACCAGCACCGCGGCGGCGACTGCGGCCGACCACCGTACGAAACGCGACATGCGCACCCCCCTTCCCATGCCCTCCGCGTCTGGGTCGCGGTGAGCGGTCAGGCCATATTAGGCGGATCTTCCCGAACCCGTTCCGGCCTGTGGATAACCCTTTGACCTGCGGTTTTCTGTGAAAAGTCCGAGGTGTCAGGAGCAGACGGTCCCGGCCGCGGGCACCTTCCCGTCCAGCAGATAGCCGTTCACCGCGTCCTGCACGCACTTGTTCTTGCTGTCGTACGCGCCGTGCCCCTGCCCCTTGTACGTCAGCTCGACGCCGACGCCCTTGCCGAGCGCGTCCACCATCTTCTTCGCGCCCTCGTACGGTGTCGCCGGGTCACCGGTGTTGCCGACGACGAGGATCGGTGCCGACCCGGGCGCGCGGACGTCGGGATGGTCGGCGGCGCCCGGCACGGCCCAGTCGGTGCAGGTGACCAGACCCCAGGCCAGGTAGTCCCCGAAAAGGGCGGAGGCGGCGCGGAAATCGGGCAGCTTCTGCTCGACGTAGGCAGCGCTGTAGCGCTGTTTCTCGTCGGAGCAGTTGATGGCGACGTTCGCCGCGGTGATGTTGCTGTACTCGCCGTTCTGGTCGCGGCCGTTCATCGAGTCGGAGAGCAGCAGCAGGATCTTGCCGTCGCCCTCGTACGCCTGCTGCAGGCCCTCGGTGAGGTACTCCCAGAAGTCCTTGGAGTACAGGGACTGCGCGATGCCGTTGGTCGCGGCGGTCTGGGTCAGCTCGCGGGGGAGGATGCCGGGGATCGGCTTGCGCTCCAGGTCCTTCAGCAGTCTGGCGATGCGGTCCTTGACGTCCTGCGGGGTGTCGCCGATGGGGCAGTCGGTGGTCTTGGAGGTGCAGTCCTCGGCGAAGTTGTCGAGCGCGAGCTGGAAGCCCTTGGCCTGCCCGAGCGAGCTCTGTTCGGGGTTCTGGCTGGGGTCGACGACCGCGTCGAGGACGGCGCGGCCGACGTTCCTGGGGAACAGGTGGGCGTAGACGCCGCCGAGTTCGGTGCCGTAGGAGATGCCGAAGTAGTGCAGCTTGGCGTCGCCGAGGACCTGGCGCATCAGGTCCATGTCGCGGGCGGCGTCCGTGGTGCGCACGTGCGGCAGGATCTTCTTGGAGTGCTTCTCGCAGGCCGCGTTGAACTGCTTGGCGCGGTTCAGGAGCTGGGTGCGCTCGGTGCTGTCGTCCGGCGTGGCGTCCTGCTGGAAGTACTCGTCGAGCTGCGCGTCGCTCTCGCACTCCACGGGGGCGCTGCGGCCCACTCCGCGCGGGTCGAAGCTCACCAGGTCGTAACGGGTGCGCAGCTTCGCGTAGTCCTCGCCGAACGCGGGCAGCGCGGTGACGCCACTGCCGCCCGGCCCGCCGAAGTTGAACACGAGCGAGCCGATCCGTTTGCTCGCCGCGCCGCTCGCCCTGGCCCGGATCAGCGCGAGACCGATGGTGTCGCCCTTGGGCTCGCTCCAGTCGAGGGGTGCCTTCAGCGTGGCGCACTGCCACTGGGTGCCGTCCGGCAGCGGCGACGGGGCGCTGCCGCCGCCCTCGGCCTCGGAGGGGGCCGGGCAGTCCTCCCAGTCGAGCTTCTGCCCGGTGAGATCCCCGTCCTTGGAGCCGTGGCTGCACCCCGCCAGCAGCGAGGACAGCAACACGGCGGAGGCCAGGACGGCGGCGGCTCGGATCCGGAACGGGTTCGGCATGTTCCCATCCTGCGGTCACGACCGGCGGGCCGCGCGGGGCACGGGCCGTACGAGGTACGGCCCGCCCACGGCTGTGACCTGCCCCGGAGCGTGCGGTTCGACCTGGCGGTTGCGCCTACAGCGCGCCCTTGCGCGTCAGGTGGTTGAAGGCGAGCCAGCCCGGCAGAACCGGCAGCCACAGCGTCAGCAGCCGGAACAGCAGGACGGCCGGTGCGGCGACCTCCTTGGGGAGGCCGACGGCGATCAGACCGACGGTCAGGGTGGCCTCGACCGCGCCGACGCCGCCCGGGGTGGGTGCCGCGGATCCGAGCGCGTTGCCGGCGAGGAAGACCACGGCGACGCTGGCGATGCTCAGCGAGGTCGAGTCGTCGCCGAACGCCCGGATCGACGCGTCGAGGCACATCACGAAGCAGGCGGTCAGCAGCAGCATGCCGCCGATGCCGGTGACCAGCTTCTGCGGCCGCTGCAGCACGTCCAGCATGCGCGGCACGACACCCGCGAACAGCGACCTCACGCGCGTGACAACGAATTTCCGCAGGAACGGCACCGAGGTCACCACGAGCACGAGCACCGCCACCGTCAGCAGACCGGCGATGACCGTCCGGGACGGCGACAGCGACGGGGTCTTCTCGGTGCCGGTCAGATAGCCGAAGGACAGCAGCATCAGGATGTGGCAGCCGAGCCCGAACAACTGCGAGGCGCCGACGCTCGCCACCGCGAGCCCGGGGCGCACGCCCGCGCGCTGCAGGAAGCGCGTGTTGAGGGCGACACCGCCGACCGCGGCCGGCGCGACGATCTTCACGAACGACCCCGCGACCTGCGCGCCCACGGTCCGCAGGAACGGCACCCGCTCGGGCACGAACCCCAGCAGGGCCATCGCCGCGGCGAAGTAGCTGCCCGCCGAGAACACCACGGCCGCGACGACCCAGCCCCACTGGGCATTGGCGACAAGCGGGCCGAACTCGATGTGCGTGAGCTGAGTCAGCAGGAAGTACGCGCCGATGGCGCCGGCGATGAAACTGATCAGCGTGCGCGGCCGCACCCGCTCCAGCCGGGCCGGCTCCACGGGCGCCTGCGGCCTGATCCGCAGCACCTGGTGCCGGATCTGCGTCAGCAGATCCTCCTCCCGCGCCTCCTCCAGTGCCTCGTCGATGGCCCGCTTCTCGGCCCGCTGCTCGGCGCGCACGGTTTTCTTGTCGGGCTTCTCGAGTACGGGTCTGGTGTCGTCCGGGGCTTCCTCCAGGCGGGCCTGTTTGGCCTGCCGGGACGCCTCGAGGACCGCGTCGCGCTCGCGCTCGGCCCGTTCCCGGGCCAGCTTTCGCAGCGTCGCGCGTGTGGAGCGGGTCAACGCGATCGGCTGGAGCATCGGCAGGCAGTCGGCGACCGCGTCGGGGCCGAGGACGCCGACCGCGGAGGCCACCGCCCGCTCCGCGCCCACCCGCAGGCCGAGCGTGGTGACCAACTGGGCGACGTCCATGCGCAGCAGCAGGTCACCGGCCGCGATCTCGCCGCCGCGCAGGTCGGTCAGGATCACCGTGCCGGAACGATCCACCAGAATCGCGTCGCCCGCCAGCCTGCGGTGCGCGATGCGCCGGGACTGCAGCGCCTGCACCTGGAGCCAGGTGCTGCGCAGCAGATCGTCGGTGATCTCGTCGTCGGACAGCGAGTCGAGTGTGCGCCCGCCGGTGTGCTCGTAGACGAGCATCACGGCGTCCGGGCCCAGCTCCGAGGTGGCGATCAGCTTGGGCGCGTTGGCACCCGCCGCGATCGCCGCGTACGCGAGCAGCGCCTCCTGTTCCAGCGCCTGGCGCAGCGACTGGAGGCTGGAGCGGGTGGCGAAGCCGCGCAGGGTGAGGTTGCGCCACGCGCGGTAGAAGAAGCCCTGGGCCTGCTGCTCCCGGTCGACGACGGTGACGTCCAGTGGCGGGCCGTCCTCCAGGGTGACGAAGTAGCGCCGGCCGCGGTCTCCGTTCTCGGCGTCCGGGGCTTCCTCGCGGGCCGCGCTGACCGGGTGGAAGCCGACGTGCCGCAGCCCCGCCATCAGGGTCTGGCCGGTGGGCCGGACGTTGGGGGAGCCGACCGCGTACAGCGTGCCGTAGGCCACGGTCCAGCCGATCAGCACCGTCAGGATGATCGAGAACGGTGTCGTGTAGCCGGTGACCAGCATGGAGAAGGCGTCGAGCAGCAGAACGATCCACAGCACCGCGCGCCAGCGGGGCCGCCGGGACATGCCGACGGCCGTCATGTAGGCGATGACGGGCGCGAGGTAGCCGTGCACGGGGTCGGTCAGGGCGTGGATGTCACCGGGCGAGGGCTGGGTGAGCGCCTCCTGGATGGAGCCCGGGGCGGCCCGGGCGACCCACAGGTCGGTGGCGAGTGTCACACCGTGTGCGAGGACCGCGGCCAGCACACCGTCGGCGATGCGCAGTCCGTCCCGTTTGATCAGCCGTTCGATCGCGAACGCGACCGGCACCAGGAGGATCGCGATGCTCGAGGCCAGTCCGGCGATCCTGATCAGCAGGTCGGGCGCCTGCCCGGTGCCCTTGTTGATGTCCTGTTCGAGCCCCGAGGTGGTCCCGTGCGCGAACGCGGCGATCGCCAGCAGTACGGCGACGGCGAGCACGCCCACCAGCAGCCGCATCAGGTCGGAAGGGCGGTGCACGCGCGCGGGGAGCAGAGGTTCGTCGCCCTCGACGGCGTCGGCGTGCACCTCCTCAGCGCGGTCGGTGCCGGACGCCGCGTCCTCGTCGGGCCGCCGTGTGTCCTTGGGACGGGAGCTCTTCCCGCGTGCTTCGGCGGTGTCCGGGCGCGACGCCGCGGCAGAGGTGCCCTCCGCGCCTTCGGGGTGCACGCCCTGCTGCTTCATCGTCTCTTCTTGATCTCGTATCACCAGTCACCGCCCGCACGATGGTGGCATGCCGCACCGACACACGGGGGCGTCAGGGTGCAAATGCGGGGGCGCACAGTCTGTCCCAGGCGCCGCCGAAGGGCGAGGGAGCGTCCCGCTGCCGCCCGCGTCCCGTTGTCGGTGGGGTGCGGCAGGATGGGGCGAATGAGCGAGCAGAGGCTTCCGGAGGACACCCGCGCGGGGTACGCGGACGCGCTGCCGGAGTACGCCGAGCGGGTCCTGGACGTCGCCGAGCGGATTCCGCCGGGGCGGGTCATGACGTACGGGGACGTCGCGGAGTGGCTCCAGGAGGGCGGCCCGCGCCAGGTGGGCCGGGTGATGGCTCTCTACGGGGGAGCCGTCCCGTGGTGGCGGGTCGTCCGCGCGGACGGCGTCCTGCTCCCCGGCCACGAGCCGCGCGCGCTCGACCGCTACCGCGCGGAGGGCACCCCGCTGAAGGAGGCGGGCGGAGCGGCCGAGGGGCACCTGCCCCGCCTCGACATGAGGCGGGCCCGGTGGGACGGCGACGAGGGCGCGGAGGGTCACACCTGACAGCTTCCGCCATCGGACGCCCCCAGGGGGAGCCTGTGGCCCGTACGGGGGAAACGCGGCACGTCCGTGGCATGACGTACGTTCGTGAGTGGTGGGACAGGCGTGGCGTGAGCGCAGCGAGGGAAGAACCGGAAGCCCTGCTTCCGTCCCGTTCACCGGCGTAGCGTCGGCTGCGCGTGTCCCCCTCACCCCGCGGCCACCGTCACGCACGCGCGACCGCCCGCCAACCAGCACACCCACCAGGACCGGCGAACCACGTGAGCTCCTCTTCCTCCACCAAGCGCCTGCCGCACCCCCCGGTGCGGCAGGGGAACCGTGGCGCTTACCGACTGGTGCGTACCCCGCCGGCCGAGCCGGATCCCCCTCGTCTGGACGCCGCACAGCGCGCGGTGGTTGCCCACCGGGCCGGCCCGCTGCTCGTTCTCGCAGGTCCCGGCACCGGCAAGACCACCACGCTCGTCGAGTCCGTGGCCGCGCGGATCGCCCGCGGCGGGGACCCCGAGCGGATCCTGGTGCTGACGTTCAGCCGCAAGGCGGCCGTAGACCTGCGTGACCGCATGGCCCTGCGCACAGGGGCGGCCCGCGCCCCCCGGGCGACCACCTTCCACTCGTACTGCTACGCCCTGGTCCGCGCCCACCAGGACAGCGACCTGTTCGTGGAGCCGCTGCGGCTGCTCTCCGGCCCCGAGCAGGACGTGACCGTCCGCGAGCTGCTCGCGGGCCAGCCGGAGCTGGAGCGGCTCGGCCTCACGTACGTGCGCTGGCCGGACGAACTGCGCGCCTGCCTGACCACCCGGGGCTTCGCCGACGAGGTTCGCGCGGTCCTCGCCCGCAGCCGCGAGCTGGGCCTGGGCCCCGACGCCCTGAACGCCTTCGCCCGTCGCATCGGCCGCCCCGACTGGCAGGCCGCGGCCGCCTTCCTCGCCGAGTACCTCGACGTCATCGACCTGCAAGGAGTGCTGGACTACGCCGAACTCGTCCACCGCGCGGTGCTCCTCGCCCGCCGCCCGGAGGTCGCCGCCCGGCTCGCCGCCCAGTACGACGCCGTGTACGTCGACGAGTACCAGGACACCGACCCGGCCCAGGTACGCCTGCTGCACGCCCTGGCCGGCGGGGGCCGCACCCTGGTCGCCTTCGGCGACCCCGACCAGTCGATCTACGCGTTCCGGGGCGCCGACGTGAACGGCATCCTGGACTTCCCGCAGGCCTTCCCGCGCGCGGACGGCCGCCCCGCCCCCGTGGAGGTCCTGCGCACCTCCCGCCGCTCCGGCGCCGCCCTGCTCGCCGCGACCCGCCTGCTGACCCAGCGCATGCCGCTGACCCGCCTCCCCGCCGACAAGGTGCGCGCCCACCGAGAGCTGACCCCGGTACGGGACGGAGGCCGCGTCGAGGTCTACACGTACCCCACGCCCGGTACGGAGCTGGACAACATCGCCGACATCCTCCGCCGGGCTCACCTGGAGGACGGCGTGCCCTGGGGCGACATGGCCGTCCTGGTACGCGCCGGTTCCCGCACGATCCCGACGGTCCGCCGCGCCCTCACGGCGGCCGGCGTCCCTTTGGACATCGACGGCGACGACCTCCCCCTGCGCCACGAACCGGCGGTGGCACCGCTGCTGACGGCACTCAAGGCGGTCGCCTCGGCGGAGGCCGCCGGGCACCCCGACCCGGACTCCGAAGAGGCCACCCGGACCCCCTGCTGGCTCGGCACCGAGACGGCCCTGACGCTGCTCGCCTCCCCCCTCGCCGGCATGGACACCGCCGACCTGCGCCGCCTCGGCCGCGCCCTGCGCGAGGAGGAGCGGGCGGCCGGCAACCCGCTGCCGCCGCCCTCGGACGAGCTGCTCGCGCGGGCGCTCGCCGAACCGGAGCGCCTGGTCGCGCACGACCCCGGGTACGCGCGCGGGGCGCAGCGCCTCGGCGCGCTGCTCAGGAAGGCCCGGGAGCGCCTGGCGGGCGGCGGTACGGCCGAGGAGGCACTGTGGGACCTGTGGGAGGGCACGCCATGGTCCACCCGCCTGGAGCGGGCTGCCCGGCGCGGCGGCGCGGCCGGCCGCAACGCCGACCGTGACCTGGACGCGGTGTGCGCGCTGTTCGCCACCGCCGCGCGCGCGGAGGAGCGCACCGGCGGCCGGGGCGCCCTCAACTTCCTGGAGGAGATCGAGGCCGAGGACATCGCCGCCGACACGCTGACCCGGCGCGCGGTACGGCCCGACGCCGTACGCCTGATGACCGCGCACCGCTCCAAGGGCCTTGAGTGGCGCCTCGTCGTCGTCGCCGGTGTCCAGGAGGGGCTGTGGCCGGACCTGCGCCGCCGCGGCTCCCTGCTGGAGGCCGACCGCATCGGCCGCGACGGACTCGCCGAACCCCTCACCCCGGGGGCGCTGCTCGCCGAGGAGCGCCGCCTGTTCTACGTGGCCGCCACGCGCGCGCGTGAACGCCTCGTCGTCACCGCGGTGAAGGCGCCCGCGGACGACGGCGATCAGCCCTCCCGGTTCCTCACCGAACTGGGCGTCCAAGCCCAGGACGTCACCGGCCGCCCGCGCCGCCCGCTGTCCGTGGCCGCACTCGTCGCCGAACTGCGCGCCACGACGGTCGACCCGCGCGCGTCCGCCGCACTGCGGGAGGCCGCCGCCCGCCGCCTGGCCCGGCTCGCCGCCCTCGCCGACGAGGACGGCCGCCCGCTGGTCCCCTCGGCGCACCCGTATCGCTGGTGGGGCATGTTCGAGCCGACCGAGAGCAAGGTGCCCCTGCGCAGCCGCGACCAGCCGGTCGTGCTGTCCGGCAGCGCCCTCGACCAGCTCGCCAACACCTGCGCCCTCCAGTGGTTCCTGGGCCGCGAGGTGATGGCCGACGCGCCCGCCACCGCCGCGCAGGGCTTCGGCAACGTCGTTCACGTCCTGGCCGACGAGGTCGCCTCCGGGCGCACCCCCGCCGACCTGGACGTCCTCATGGAGCGCCTGGAGTCCGTGTGGAACGCGCTCGCCTTCGACGCGCCCTGGAAGTCGGCGCAGGAGAAGGAGCACGCGCGCGTGGCGCTCGAACGCTTCCTGAGATGGCATGTGCTGGACCGCACCGGGCGTACGCCGGTGGCGAGCGAGCACGACTTCGACGTCACCCTCGAAGCGGGCGACTACGAGGTGCGCATCCGCGGCCAGATGGACCGGGTCGAGGCGGACGGCGAGGGCCGGGCCTACGTCGTCGACTTCAAGACCGGCAAGCAGGCGCCGACCGCCCGCGAGGTGGAGCGGCACCCGCAGCTGGCCGTCTACCAGCTCGCCGTCCGCGAGGGCGCCGTGGACGACGCCTTCGACGGCGTACGGCCCAAGCCCGGCGGCGCCGAACTGGTCCACCTCAGGCAGGGCGCCGCCAAGCGGGACGGCGGCGAGATCCTGCCCAAGGTGCAGGCCCAGGAGCCGCTGGAGGGGGAGTGGGCCGGCGAGCTGCTGGCCAACGCCGCCGGGAAGGTCCTCGATGAACGGTTCACGCCGAGCACGGGCCAGCACTGCACGCACTGCGCGTTCCGGGCGTCGTGCAGCGCTCGGCCGGAGGGACGGCACGTGGTCGAGTGACTGGTGTGATACACCGCACCACCCCTGCTGACCTGCGCTCCCACCGCCTCGGGTGCTGATCCGGCACCGGTTGTCAGTGGCCGCCGCTAGCCTCTCTTGGGTGCCCGCCCGTATCACCGACCCCGAGCAGCTCAAGGAGCTCCTCGGTATCCCTTTCACTCCGGAGCAGACGGCCTGCATCACCGCACCGCCCGCCCCGCAGGTGATCGTGGCCGGAGCCGGTTCCGGCAAGACCACGGTGATGGCCGCACGCGTGGTGTGGCTCGTCGGCACCGGCCAGGTCGCCCCCGAACAGGTCCTCGGCCTGACCTTCACCAACAAGGCCGCCGGCGAACTCGCCGAACGCGTCCGCAAGGCCCTGGTCCGGGCTGGCGTCACCGACCCCGACCTCATCGACCCCGACAACCCGCCCGGCGAGCCGGTGATCTCCACCTACCACGCCTTCGCCGGCCGCCTGCTCACCGACCACGGCCTGCGCATCGGGCTGGAACCGACCTCCCGCCTGCTCGCCGACGCCACCCGCTACCAGCTCGCCGCGCGCGTGCTGCGCGAGGCGCCCGGCCCCTACCCGGCACTGACCCGCTCCTTCGCCGACCTCGTCAGCGACCTCCTCGTCCTCGACGCCGAGCTCGCCGAACACCTCGTACGCCCCGAGGACCTGCGCGCCTGGGACGCCGACCTGCTGCGCACCCTCGAAGGCGTCAAGCTGACCAACGCCGACCTGCGCAAGGTCCCCGAGACGGCCGCCGCCCGGCGCGAACTCGCCGAGCTGGTGCTGCGCTACCGGGCCGCCAAGCGGGAACGGGATCTGCTCGACTTCGGCGACCAGATCGCCCTCTCCGCGGCCCTCGCCCGGATCCCCGAAGTGGGCCGCGCCCTGCGCGAGGAGTTCCGCGTGGTGCTCCTCGACGAGTACCAGGACACCTCGGTGGCTCAGCGCGTCCTGCTCGCGGGCCTGTTCGGCGGCGGCACCGGCCACCCGGTGACCGCCGTCGGCGACCCCTGCCAGGCCATCTACGGGTGGCGCGGCGCCTCCGTGGCCAACCTCGACGACTTCCCCGAGCACTTCGCGCACGCCGACGGCAGCCCCGCCACCCGCCAGGCGCTCAGCGAGAACCGCCGCAGCGGCGGCCGCCTCCTCGACCTCGCCAACGGCCTCGCCGAGCCCCTTCGCGCCATGCACGCGGGCGTGGAGGCCCTCCGCCCGGCCCCCGGCGCCGAGCGGGACGGCACGGTCCGCTGCGCCCTGCTGCGCACCCACGCCGAGGAGATCGACTGGGTCGCCGACACCGTCGCCCACCTCGTCCGCACCGGGAAGGCGCCCGGCGAGATCGCCGTCCTGTGCCGTACGGCGACCGACTTCGCGACCATCCAGGGCGCCCTGGTCGCCCGGGACGTCCCCGTCGAGGTCGTCGGCCTCTCGGGGCTGCTGCACCTGCCCGAGGTCGCCGACCTCGTCGCCGTCTGCGAGGTGCTCCAGGACCCGGGCGCCAACGCCTCCCTGGTCCGCCTGCTGACCGGCCCGCGCTGGCGCATCGGCCCCCGCGACCTCGCCCTGCTGGGGCGGCGCGCCCGCCTGCTCGTGGCCCACGCGCGCGGGGGTGCCGACGACGACCCGGACCGCAGGCTCGCCGAGGCCGTCGAGGGCGTCGACCCGTCCGAGGTGATATCGCTCGCGGACGCGCTCGACACGTTCCTCGAATCGCCTGTGGAGGACACCGGGGACGACGACGGACTGCCCTTCTCCCCGGACGCGCGCGTGCGGTTCGCGCGCCTGGCCGCCGAGCTGCGCGAGCTGCGCCGCTCACTGGCCGACCCGCTGATGGACGTCCTGCACCGCGTCCTCGCCGTCACCGGCCTGGAGGTCGAGCTGTCGGCGTCCCCGCACGCCCTCGCCGTCCGCCGCCGCGAGACCCTGTCCAACTTCCTGGACGTCGCCGCGTCCTTCACCGCGAACGAGAGCGAGGCCACCCTGCTGGCCTTCCTCGGCTTCCTGCGCACCGCCGCCCAGTACGAAAAGGGCCTCGACAACGCCCTGCCCGGCGGCGAGAACACCGTCAAGGTGCTCACCGCGCACAAGTCCAAGGGCCTGGAGTGGGACGTCGTCGCCGTCCCCGGCCTGGTCACCGGCACCTTCCCCAGCAGTCAGGGCCGCGAGAAGTGGACCACCCAGGCGAAGGTGCTGCCGCACGGGCTGCGCGGCGACGCCGGCACCCTGCCCGATGTCGAGACCTGGGACTCCCGGGGCATGAAGGCCTTCCACGAGGCCATGAAGGACCACCAGCACACCGAGGAACTCCGCCTCGGCTACGTCACCTTCACCCGTCCCCGCTCCCTGCTCCTGGGCTCCGGCCACTGGTGGGGTCCCAACCAGAAGAAGCCCCGGGGCCCGTCCGGCTTCCTCATGGCCCTGTACGACCACTGCGCCGCCGGCCACGGCGAGATCGAGGCGTGGGCGGACGAGCCGGAGGAGGACGAGGAGAACCCGGCACTGCACGCCGCGACCGCCGACCAGACCTGGCCGCTGCCCCTGGACGCCGCCGCCCTGACCCGCCGCCGCGCGGCCGCCGAGACCGTCCTCGCCCACCTCGAGACCCTCGCCGCCCAGGAGGACGGCCACCCGGCGGCCACGCACGACCCCGGCGCCCACGACGACCCGGAGTGGCCCGCGCCGCCGGAGGACGAAGACCTTCCGTACGGCGAGGAGGCCTCCTCCGACGCAGCACCCCCGTACGAGGAAGCCGACCCCTTCGCCGACGACCCGGCCGACTGGGACGCATGGACCGCCGACCGGCCGACCGTCCCGCACCAGGCGACCGCGCCGGAGCCACCCGCCGCCCGCCCCCGCCCCGGCGAACCGGAGGACGCAGCTCCCCTCACCCCCGAGGAGGCCCGCACCCTCGCCTCCTGGGACCGGGACCTCGACGCTCTCGCCCGGGAGCTCCTGCGCGCCCGGCAGAGCACCACGGACGTCCCCCTGCCGACCACGCTCACCGCGTCCCAGCTGCTGCGGCTGACCGCCGACCCGGACGGGTTCGCGCAGGAACTCGCGCGCCCCATGCCGCGCCCCCCGCAACCGGCCGCGCGCCGGGGCACCCGGTTCCACGCCTGGGTGGAAGCCCGCTTCGAAGAGCTGACGCTGCCCATGCTCGAACCAGAAGAGCTGCCCGGCGGTGAGGCGGAGATCGCCGACGAACGCGACCTCGAAGCCCTCAAGGACGCCTTCGAACGCACCGAGTACGCACACCGCACGCCCTACCGCGTCGAGGCTCCCTTCCAGCTCGCCCTCGCCGGCCGCGTCGTACGGGGCCGTATCGACGCCGTCTACAAAAACGGCGACGGCGCGGAGACGACGTACGAGATCGTCGACTGGAAGACCGGCCGCGACCGCACCGCCGACCCGCTCCAGCTCGCCGTCTACCGGCTCGCCTGGGCCGAGCAGCAGGGCGTGCCGCTGGAGGCGGTCACGGCCGGGTTCCTGTACGTACGCAGCGGCGAGGTCGTACGGCACGAGCACCTGCCCGGCCGGGAAGAGCTGGAGAGGCTGCTCCTCGGGCAGGCGGAGTGTGACGAACCGCCCGCCGAGGATGCCGGTGCGGGCCGATAGGCTCGTGCGCATGAGCCAGACCCCGGACAGCGCGGTCCGCATGTACATCGAGCAGCACCGCGCCGCCTTCCTCGACGACCTCGCCGAGTGGCTGCGCATCCCCTCCGTGTCGGCCCAGCCCGACCACGCGACCGATGTACGGCGCAGCGCCGACTGGCTCGCCGCCAAGCTCAAGGAGACCGGTTTTCCCACCGCCGAGGTCTGGGAGACCCCGGGCGCCCCGGCCGTCTTCGCGGAGTGGCCCGCCGATGACGCCGGGGCACCGACCGTCCTGGTCTACGGCCACCACGACGTCCAGCCCGCCGCCCGCGAGGACGGCTGGGACAGCGAGCCCTTCGAGCCCGTCGTCCGGGACAACCGCCTCTACGCGCGCGGGGCGGCCGACGACAAGGGCCAGGTGTTCTTCCACACACTCGGCGTCCGCGCCCACCTCGCCACCACCGGCCGCACCGCCCCCGCCGTGCACCTGAAGCTGCTGATCGAGGGCGAGGAGGAGTCCGGCTCCCCGCACTTCCGCGCTCTCGTCGAGGAGCACGCGGACCGCCTCGCCGCCGACGCGGTGATCGTCTCCGACACCGGCATGTGGTCCGAGGAAACCCCCACCGTGTGCACCGGCATGCGCGGTCTCGCCGAGTGCGAGATCCACCTCTACGGCCCCGACCAGGACATCCACTCCGGCTCCTTCGGCGGCGCCGTACCCAACCCCGCGACCGCAGCCGCCCGCCTGGTCGCCGCGCTGCACGACGAGCACGCGCGCGTGGCGGTCCCCGGCTTCTACGACGGCATCGTCGAACTCACCGACCGCGAGCGCGCGCTCTTCGCCGGCCTGCCCTTCGACGAGGAGCGGTGGCTGCGCACCGCCAAGTCGTACGCCACCCACGGCGAGGCCGGACACACCACGCTGGAGCGCGTCTGGGCCCGCCCCACCGCCGAGGTCAACGGCATCGGCGGCGGCTACCAGGGCCCCGGCAGCAAGACGGTCATCCCTTCCTCGGCCATGGTGAAGCTCTCCTTCCGGCTGGTCGCCGGGCAGGACCCCGGCCATGTCGAGAAGGCCGTCCGCGCCTGGGCCGCCGACCAGGTGCCCGCCGGCATCCGGCACGAGATCACCTTCGGCGCGGCCACCCGCCCGTGCCTGACCCCTCTCGACCACCCCGCCCTGCAGTCCGTCGTCCGTGCCATGGGCCGCGCCTTCCAGCAGCCGGTGCTCTTCACCCGCGAAGGCGGCTCCGGACCCGCCGCCGACCTCCAGGAGGTCCTCGGCGCACCCGTGCTCTTCCTGGGCATCTCCGTCCCCTCCGACGGCTGGCACGCCCCGAACGAGAAGGTCGAGCTCGACCTGCTTCTCAAGGGTGTCGAGACCAGCGCGTACCTGTGGGGCGACCTCGCCGAGCGCTGGCGTCATGCGCCCTGACCGGCCCGCGCCGTCCGGAGCCGCCCCGCGCGCGGGGCACACTGGAAGGCCGCCCTCCAGGCCCGGTCGCCGCCCGATCCGGTCCTCTCCTGCCGTACGTCCCGCTGCACCGCCCGCCGAAACACATCCGTTCCACCGGGGGAGTTGGAAGCACCCGTGACCACCTGGACCGACCACACCGCCGACCGACCCATCTCGCTCACCGCCCCGAGCGGCATCGACCGGGCCGCCCACCACCGGCTCGACGAGGCCTGGCTCGCGGCGGCGTGGAGCCACCCCACGACCCGCTGTTTCGTGGTCTCCGGCGGCCAGGTCCTCATCGACGAGACACCGGACGGCCGGACCGAACTCGTCATGACCCCCTCCTTCGAGGCCCCGCTCACCGAGGCACACCGCTACTTCCTCGGCATCGACGAGGACGGTGTCAGCTACTTCGCCCTCCAGAAGGACTCGCTGCCCGGCCGCATCGACCAGTCCGCGCGCCCGGCGGGCCTGCGTGAGGCGGGCCTGTTGCTCTCGCCGCGCGACGCGGGCCTCATGGTGCACGCGGTCGGCCTGGAGAACTGGCAGCGCACCCACCGCTTCTGCTCCCGCTGCGGCGAGCGCACGGTCATCGCCGCCGCAGGCCACATCCGCCGCTGCCCGGCCTGCGGCGCCGAGCACTACCCGCGCACCGACCCCGCCGTGATCATGGCCGTCACCGACGAGGACGACCGCATCCTGCTCGGCCGTCAGGTCCACTGGCCCGAGGGCCGTTTCTCCACGCTCGCCGGCTTCGTCGAACCCGGTGAGTCCATCGAGCAGTCGGTGCGCCGGGAGGTCCAGGAGGAGGTCGGCATCACCGTCGGCGAGGTCGAGTACGTCGCCAGCCAGCCCTGGCCCTTCCCGTCCAGCCTCATGCTGGGCTTCATGGCCCGCGCCACCTCGACCGACATCGACGTCGACGGCGACGAGATCCACGAGGCCCGCTGGTTCTCCCGCGAAGAACTGCGCGCCGCCTTCGAATCCGGCGAGGTGCTGCCGCCGTACGGCATCTCCATCGCCGCCCGCCTGATTGAGCTCTGGTACGGCAAGCCGCTGCCGACGCGGAGCTTCCTGTGAAGTCACGGCACTTGAAAGGGCGGTACCCGGCAATCGGGTACCGCCCTTTCCGGCTGTCGCTACCGAGAAGCGCTCACGCGCCGATCTTCTGCTTCACCTGAGCCAGCGACGGGTTCGTCAGCGTCGAGCCGTCCGCGAAGAGCACCGTCGGGACCGTCTGGTTTCCGCCATTCGCCTTCTCGACGAACGCCGCGGACTCCGGGTCCTGCTCGATGTTGATCTCGGTGTACGCAATCCCCTCGCGGTCCAGCTGGCTCTTCAGCCGACGGCAGTAGCCGCACCACGTGGTGCTGTACATCGTCACAGTGCCCTGCATCTCGCTCGCGCTCCTCTGGCAGCTCGGGAAGGTCGTCCAGGGAAGGAACGCACGGGACCGGGCCGCCATTCCCACCCGGGGTATCCGGCCGGACGTGACGCCTGCCGCATTAGTACGACTGCGAGGGCCTCCCTGTGGACAACCGCCACGGCCGTCTCCGGCGACCTGGCAGCATGGCCATGTGACAGCAGCAACGCACTCCCCCCTCTTCCCGCAGGTACCGGACTCTGCCGACGCGGTGCTCGAAGGGCTCGACCCCGAGCAGCGCGAGGTGGCGACCGCCCTGCACGGTCCGGTGTGCGTGCTGGCGGGCGCCGGGACCGGCAAGACCCGGGCGATCACCCACCGCATCGCCTACGGAGTGCGCGCCGGGATCCTCCAGCCCTCCAGCGTGCTCGCCGTCACCTTCACCAACCGCGCCGCAGGCGAGATGCGCGGCCGGCTGCGCCAGCTCGGCGCGCACGGCGTCCAGGCCCGCACCTTCCACTCCGCCGCGCTGCGCCAGCTCCAGTACTTCTGGCCGAAAGCGATCGGTGGCTCCATGCCCCGGCTCGTCGACCGCAAGATCCAGCTCGTCGCGGACGCGGCCGCCGCCTGCCGCATCCGCCTGGACCGGGGCGAGCTGCGGGACGTCACCGCCGAGATCGAGTGGTCCAAGGTCACCCAGACCGTGCCCGCCGACTATCCGCTCGCCGCCGTGAAGGCCGGACGCGAGGCCCCCCGCGACCCGGCCGAGATCGCCCACCTCTACTCCGTCTACGAGGACCTCAAGCGCGACCGCGCGGTCATCGACTTCGAGGACGTGCTGCTGCTGACCGTCGCCATCCTCCAGGACCGGCACGACATCGCCGAGCAGGTCCGCTCCCAGTACCAGCACTTCGTGGTCGACGAGTACCAGGACGTCAGCCCCCTCCAGCAACGCCTCCTGGAACTGTGGCTCGGCGACCGCGACAGCCTGTGCGTCGTCGGTGACGCCAGCCAGACGATCTACTCCTTCACCGGAGCCACCCCCGACCACCTCCTCGACTTCCGTACCCGGCACCCCGGCGCCACGGTCGTCAAGCTGGTCCGCGACTACCGCTCCACCCCCCAGGTCGTCCACCTCGCCAACTGTCTGCTCGCCCAGGCGCACGGCCGTGCCGCCGACCACCGGCTGGAGCTGGTCTCCCAGCGCGAGCCGGGCCCCGAGCCCGTCTACACCGAGTACGCCGACGAGTCCGCCGAGGCCGAAGGCGCCGCCCGCCGAATCCGCGAGCTCATCGACGCAGGAGTGCCGGCCGCCGAGATCGCCATCCTGTTCCGCACGAACGCCCAGTCCGAGACCTACGAGCAGGCCCTCGCCGACGTCGGGGTCCCCTACCAACTGCGTGGCGCCGAGCGCTTCTTCGACCGTCCCGAGGTCCGCAAGGCGGGCATCGCACTGCGCGGCGCGGCCCGCTTCGGCGGCAACGACTCCCTCCTGGACGACGCCGTGACCCTGCCGTCCCAGGTGAGGGCGGTCCTGTCGGGCGAGGGCTGGACCAGCGAGCCCCCGGCCGGCTCCGGCGCCGTCAGGGAGCGCTGGGAATCGCTGGCCGCGCTGGTCAACCTCGCCCAGGACTTCGCGGCCGCCAGACCCGACGCCACGCTCAGCGACCTCGTCACCGAACTCGACGAGCGGGCGAGCGCCCAGCACGCCCCGACCGTCCAGGGCGTCACCCTCGCCTCCCTGCACTCCGCCAAGGGCCTGGAGTGGGACGTCGTCTTCCTGGTCGGTGTCGCCGAGGGCATGATGCCGATCACCTACGCGAAGACCGAGGAGCAGATCGAGGAGGAGCGCCGCCTGCTCTACGTCGGCGTGACCCGCGCCAGAGAACGGCTCCACGTCTCCTGGGCACTGGCTCGATCGCCCGGCGGTCGCCCCGTCCGCCGGCCCAGCCACTTCCTCGACGGTCTGCGGCCCGGCTCGACCACCACCGTCGGCCGCTCCGCCGCGGGAGTTGCCGGGGCCGCGGGGCGCGTCGAGCGCGGCTTCGTGAGCGGCTCGCCGGCCGCCCCGCGGCGGGCCCAGCGCTCCCCGGCCCGCTGCCGCGTCTGCGGCCGCACGCTCACCGACGCGGGTGAGATGAAGCTGATGCGCTGCGAGGACTGCCCCTCCGACATGGACGAGGGCCTCTACGAGCGCCTGCGCGAGTGGCGCGCGGAGCAGGCCGGGCGCAGCGGACAGCCGGCGTTCTGTGTTTTCACCGACAAGACGCTGATGGCCATCGCCGAGACCGTCCCCGAGGACGACGGGGAGCTGGCCCGCATCCCCGGCGTCGGCGTGCGCAAGCTCAACCGCTACGGAGCCGATGTCCTGGCCATCTGCGCAGGCCAGGAAGTCGGAGGAGACGGCGAGGCCAACTGATGCCAACTCGTCGAAAAAATAGTTTGCGCATGCCCCAGCAATCCCCATAGGTTCTAGGCACGGAAGCGGCGGCCTTCTCCAAGGCCCTGGTTCCGTGTTGTACTTGCATATCCGAACGGGCTGGTTCACCCCAGTCCTTGAGACGCCGAGAGGAGGCGAGTCCAGTGATCAGCATCAACACCAGCACCATCAGCGCGGCCAAACTGACCGATCGCTCGGCCGTCTCCCTGTGCATGCTCGGCGTCTCGAACCTGGGCACCGGTCTGTCCGGCATCTCTGCCGTGCGTCCGGCGTCCTCCGTTGCCCTCGCGGGTCTTCCCATCCGTGAACGCAATGAGCGACCGACCAAGGCACTGGAAGCAGTAGTGGCACAGGCGCATGCCTATGCCTTTGCGGCGGCCGGTGCCGGATTCCGGAAGCAGACGACGCAGCACCACCTGATGTGGGCCTTCCGTGGGCCAGAACCCTGGAGTGATCCAGCCTGATCGCCGATCAGGCCGGCGCCTTCAGGGCCGCGGAACCCCATCCGGGATCCGCGGCCCTTCTGTTTTCCCCGAACGGGGACGACGGTGCGAAGGGGCCTCGGGACAAGAAAAGAACCCGGTACCAAGCCGACACCCGGTCAACCGGCCGGACCGACCAGACGAGGAAGACGAACCGTGCAACTCGAAGCGCACGCCCCGTCCGTACCGCCTTCCGAAACGATCCCCCCGCCCGGCCTCACGGAGGACTCCACCTTGACCCCGCTCACCGCGCTCACCGCGCTCGACGACGCCATCGAGAACCTCGGCGTGCCCGTCCCCTGCCGCTCCTACGACCCGGAGGTCTTCTTCGCCGAGTCGCCGGCGGACGTGGAGTACGCCAAGTCCCTCTGCCGCACCTGCCCGCTGATCGAGGCCTGCCTCGCCGGCGCCAAGGAGCGGCGTGAGCCCTGGGGTGTCTGGGGTGGCGAACTGTTCGTCCAGGGTGTCGTCGTCGCCCGGAAGCGGCCGCGTGGCCGCCCGCGCAAGAACCCGGTCACGGCATGAACACTGCAGGAACGATCGACCGCCCCCTCACGCACGACCCGAAGAAGCAGGCCCCGATGAAGCCGTCCACCAGCGAGCTCGCAGGCTCCGCGATCGAAGACGTCACCACCACCGGCGCGAGCGACTCGCGTCAGAACAGGACCCGAGAGATGCAACTCATCCCAGAAGCCCTCGCTCGCGCGCATATGCACGAGCGACTGCGTGAGGCCGAGCGGGAACGCCGGGCCGTGCGCCTGGCGACCGCCCGCCGGATGCAGCGCCGGGCCGAGCGCGCCTCGCTGCGCGCCCGCCGCGCGCTCGCCATGGCGGTCATGCAGTAACCGGCCACACCTGAAGCGGTGCTCCCGACCCCGGGAGGCGGTGGCTCCCCGCGGGGGCCGGTCCGTCCGAACGGACCGGCCCCCGCGGTGGTTTGTGTGCGGCGTACCACGGGAACCGGCGATATCGTCAACGGGTGACGAGTCTTCCCGGAGGCAGTGACCACGGTGGCTCGTCCGCGGAGCCCCAGCCGCTCGTGTGCGCCCGCTGCGGCACTCCCGCCGCAGGCCCTCCGCCGCCCACCTGGACCTGTTCCGTGGAGAATGGCGTCCGCCAGTACTTCTGCGACACCTGCTCCCGGGAGAACCTCAGGGCCATCGAGGGTCGGCTGGACTCGGCCTGGTGGTGAGGCGTGCTTGGAACGGCACGCCGGGTTCACGGTTTCGGATCCTCTTCCGCCAGGTCCTTGCTCGCCTGAAGCCGGTGCTCCCACTGGGTGGTCAGTGCGTCCATCCAGCGCGTCGCCCGTTTCAGCGGGCGCAGCTCGGCTTCGTAACGGACCTCCCGTCCGGTGCGGTGGGCGTGGACCAGCCCGGCGCGGTCGAGAACGGCGAGATGCTTGGCCACCGCCTGACGTGTGACGGGGAGCTGTGCCGCCAGCGACGTGGAGGTCGCGCCGCCGTGTCCCGTGAGGGTGGCGAGGATCTGCCTGCGGATCGGATCGGCCAGGGCCACCAGGACGTCCTGCGGGGCCTGTTCGGTGCCGGTGCCGGTGGTCATGGCGTGGGGTGTTCGCAGTCCGTGCGCAGCTGGTCGGGGATCATGGCCACCTCTTCTCCTCTGGAAGTGCTACCCCAAGGTCGCACTTCCAGACCCCCTCTTACGCAACCAACTGGTTACGCAGTGTCCGAACGCTCACGCCTCCGCCGCCGACTCCTCCTCCGTCTCGTCCGGCTCCTCGGGCACGAACCCCGGCAGCCACTCCTCCAGTTCCTCGCGGAGCCGTACCGTCGCCCCCAGCTGGCACAGGACTCCGATGGTGCTCAGGGTCACCCGGTGTATGAGGAGGTACGCCGGGGGCAGGTTGAGCTGTTTGCCCAGCTGGTAGGCGGGGGAGCGGGGGTCGGCGATGCGGGCCGCCTGGCTGCGCATCCAGGAGCGGGTGAAGGTGAAATCGTCCACCTGGGCCGGTTCGATGATCGGCAGCAGGTAGTCCAGGACCGCGTCCGGATCCAGCTCTATGGACGCCTTGACGAAGCCCTCGGCGCAGAGCAGCTCGTAGACGTCCTCGGCCCTGCCCTCCAGGGTCATGCGCAGGGAGTCGCCGATCGGTGTGGGCAGGCCTCCCGGGAGGCGGTCGACGGTGCCGAAGTCCAGGACGCCCAGGCGCCAGCCGTCCTCGCCGTCGGGCACCAGGCGGAAGTTGCCCGGATGCGGGTCGGCGTGCAGCAGGCCGGTGCGGGCCGGACCGGAGAACAGGAAGCGGGCCAGGAGCTGGCCGGCGCGGTCGCGCTGCTCCGTACTGCCGTCGGTGATCACCTCCGACAGCGGGATCCCGTCGATCCACTCCGTGACCAGCACCTGCTCGCACTGGTGCACCACCGCCGGGACCACGACGTCGGGATCGTCGGCGAACTCCTCCGCGTGCGCCTGCTGGGCCTGGGCCTCCAAGCCGTAGTCCAGTTCCTCGGATACGCGGTCCCGTAGTTCCGCGATCAGCGGCTTGATGTCCATGCCGGGAATGAGTGGGCCCAACAGTCGGGCGAAGCGGCTCAATTGGTTCAGGTCGGACAGAAGGGCCTCGCCCGCCCCCGGATACTGCACCTTGACCGCCACTTCGCGACCGTCGTGCCAGAGTCCGCGGTGTACCTGACCGATGGAGGCCGCAGCCGCCGGCTTGTCCTCGAACTCGAGGAACAACTCCCGCCACTCCGGCCCCAGCCGTTCCTCCAGCACCGCATGCACCGTGCGGGTCGGCATCGGGGGAGCCGCGTCCTGGAGCTTCGTCAGGGCCGCCCGGTAGGGGCCGGCGATCTCCTCGGGCAGGGCGGACTCGAAGACGGACATGGCCTGCCCGAACTTCATGGCTCCGCCCTTCAGCTCGCCGAGGACCTTGAACAGCTGCTCCGCCGTGCGCTGCTGCAGCTCACGGCCGACCAGCTCCGCGGACTCGCCCACGATCCGCTTGCCCAGCCCCCAGGTCGCCCGCCCGGCGAAGCCGAGCGGGAGCGCGGCCAGCTTGGCGGTCCGGGTGACCGCCTTGCGGGGAAGATCAGACATGCGCCCTCCAAGTCCCAGTCGGCCGCGCCGCGTCTGCCGTGCTTCGTCGATTCGTCGACGGCCGTTGCACCGCCATTGTCTCGTGCGGCTCCCCGTCCGTGGAGGCGCGTTCCCCGTTACCTTTCTCCGCAGCCCGGCACCAGCATGCCGGATGCGGCCAGACGGGCCGTGCGTGCCAGTTCAGGCCAGGTACGGAGACCTCCCAGCGCGCCCCCGTACTCGACGGCGACTCACCGTCGAGGAAAGCCAGTGCATGCGCGGCCGCCAGTCCGGCGACCGTCGTCGCCAGCGTCAGGTCGCACGGCGGCACCCGGCGGGCCTTCCCGGAGCGCCACTGTGCCACCAGACGCGGCCAGGCCGGATCCCGGTCCGCACGGTCCTGGTGCAGGCAGCCCGCGCAACCGGTCTCGCCGGGCAGGACGAGCGGGCCCACGACGCCGGTTCCCTCCACGACGCCCGCATGGAGATGAGGCGTCCCGGAGGCCGTCAGCGGCTCGGTCGCGGCTGGGTCCGGGGCGTGCACGGATACATCGTCGCGCGGGCTGAGGATCACCAGCGAGAAACCGGGATCACCGCTGTCCGCCGGCGACCGCCGGCCGCGGCGTGGTGGCCGGCCCGGAGCCGCTCTGCGCACCGCCTGCCGCGCGGCCTCCGCCCGGCGCTCGCCGACGGACTCGGCGGGCAGCCCGCCCGGCCCGACGTCCCACGGCTCGACGCACCCGACGTCGCGCACGTCCACCTCGCCGACACCCGCGCCCGACAGCAGCGCGGCCAGCAGGGCGCCGACCCGGCCGGCACCCCTGATCTGCACGCGCTGCGAGCGGCGGGCCGCCAGCCGGGCGATCGCGCCGCCCGGCTCGGAGGCGGTCAGGGACAGCGTGGCCAGGTCGGGGCGCAGCCGGTCGAGGACGTCCGGCTTGGCGCGCAGGGCCTCGGCGGCCGGCCCGCCCCCCTGCGCGTCGTCGAGGAGCCCCGCCCGCGTCAGCTGCCTCACCAGCCCGTCGACATGGCCGTCGGGCAGGTCCATCCGGCTTCCCTCCTCGCGCAGGAGCGCAAGCCCCCGAGTGCCGTTGAGCAGGTCGAGGAAGCTCCCCGTCGCCGTGTCCATCGGACCGAGCGTCATCGCGTGCGCCGGAGTCATCCCGAACTGCACGGTGTTGAGGTCGCGCCAGCCGCGCCTGAGCGCGGGTTTCACCATCGGATGCATGACAGGCCCCCGTAGTTCTGGAAAAGTCCCGAACGTCCTCATGTGCCGGTGAAGCCGGTCACGCTCCGCCGACGAGTGCCAGCATGCCCGCTGCGGCGGGCGGGTGCCCGAAGTTGTCCACAGGCGGCAGGATTCATCGTATAAATCCGCCGTACAAATCAGTCGTACAAATCAAACGCATGGTGGGGGATCGGCGGTGAACCGTCCCGGACCCGGGACTTCCCGCGTACGCAGCGGGTAACGTCGGGGCGTGCCCGCCGACCCACTGCACCGCGCCGGAACGCCACAGCGCAGCACGACGAGCCTGCCGCCGAGCGGCTCGGGGGCGAGCGCGATCGAGGTCCGCAGGAGCGCCCGGCGACGCCGGACGGTCTCCGCGTACCGCGAGGGCGATCGCACCGTCGTACTGATCCCTGCCCGGATGTCCGAGGCGGAGGAGCAGCGCTGGGTGAGCGTCATGCTCGACAAACTGGCCGCCCAGGAGAGCAGGCGGGTGCTGGACGACGGCGAACTGGCCGAGCGCGCCCGGAGGCTGTCGGACCAGTACTTCGGCGGCCGGGCCCGGCCCGACACCGTGCGCTGGGTCACCAACCAGAACACACGGTGGGGTTCGTGCACCCCGGCCGAGGGCAGCATCCGGCTCTCGCACCGGCTGCAGGGCATGCCCGAGTACGTCGTCGACTACGTCCTCCTGCACGAGCTCGCGCACCTGCTCGTACCCGGCCACGGCCCGCGCTTCTGGCGGCTGCTGGAGGCCTACCCGCGCACCGAACGGGCCCGCGGCTACCTCGAAGGAGTGGTCGCCGCCGACCGGTTGCCCCATGTGCCCGGCGCGCGGTGAGTGACCCGCCCGCGCGATGAACCCCTGACGCCCGACCACGGTTGTGTACCGGGTCTGTACCGGCTTCGTCCGGTCCCGGGATTTGCCGTTAGCCTGGCGCGACGCATTCACATTCGGGATGGGGGACGGTCGTAACGCATGGCCAGGGAATTCCAACGCGGCCACAAGGCCAGGATCAGTGACCTGACGGCGGGCACCGATCTGTACGTAGGCGTGCAGATCTCCGCCCCCGGACTGAGCTTCGACATCAGCTGCTTCGGCCTCGACGCCGAAGAACGCCTCTCCGACGACCGGTACTTCGTCTTCTTCAACCAGCCGAAGTCCCCCGAGGAGGCCATCCAGCTGCTGGGCACACAGGCGGGCGACACGGAGTCGTTCCGGGTCACACTGGACCGGATCCCGCCGCAGATCCACAAGCTGTCGTTCACGGCGACCATCGACGGCGCCGGGCAGATGTCGCAGATCAACCCCGGATACATCCGGATCGTGGCCGGCGGCGAGGAGGTGGCCCGGTACTCGTTCAACGGCTCGGAGTTCACCACCGAACGGGCCGTGATGCTGGGCGACCTCTACCTGAAGGACGTGTGGCGGTTCGCGGCCGTCGGGCAGGGCTTCGACGGCGGCCTCGACGCGCTGCTGAAGAACTTCGGCGGCGAGGTGGCCGAGGAGGAGGCGCCGGCCGCCCCGCAGCAGCCGCAGACCGGCGCCGCGCCCGGTTTCGCCCCGCCCGCCCAGGCCACCGCGCCGCCCGCGTTCGGCGCCCCGGCCGCGCCCGCGCCTGCGCCGCAGCCCGCCGCGCAGGGCTTCGCGCCGCCGCCCGGAGCCACCGCGCCGGCCCCGGCGCCCGTGCCCAGCGTGCACGCCGCGCCGACCGTCGTCGCCCCCCTGACCCCGCCCGCCTCGGGCACGGTCCCGCCCCCGGCCCCCGCACCCCAGTACGGCCAGCCCGCCCCGAGCGCGCCCCTGCCCCCGGGCTACGCACACCCCCAGGCCCCGCAGGTCCCGGCACCGCCGCCCGGTTACGGGCAGCAGCCGACCCCGCCCCCCGGTTACGGCCAGCAGCCGCCGTTCGGCCAGGTCCCGGGTCAGCAGACCGCGCCCTATGGTGTGCCGCAGGGCGCCCCCCAGGGCGGTGCCGGGGTGAGCGCCGCGCTCCAGCAGTTCAGGGAGACGCCCACCGGGCAGCGCTGGACGCAGCAGAACAAGAAGCTCATCCGCGTCGACCTCGGCATCGGCGGCCAGCCCGTGCTCGCCCGCCAGGGCAGCATGGTGCTCTACCAGGGCAAGGTCGACTTCAGCTACAAGGGAGCCGGCTTCGCCGGCCGGATCGTGGGGAACGCGACCGGCCAGGAGATGCAGCTGATGCGCTGTACCGGCCAGGGCCAGGTGTTCCTCGCCGAGAACTCCACCCACCTGCACCCGGTCGAGCTCCAGGGCGACGCGATCTGCGTCTCCGCCGAGAACGTCCTCGCCTTCGACGAGAGCCTCCAGTACGAGGTCCGCCGCATCGAGGGACACGGCATCCCCGGCGGCGCCCTGTTCACCATGCAGTTCCAAGGCACCGGCACGATCGTCGTCAAGACGCACGGCACACCCGTCGTCCTGCCCGTCACGCCCACGACCTTCGCCGACTGCAACGCGGTGGTCGCCTGGTCTGCCGCCTCCCAGGTGGTCGTCTCCAGCCAGGTGCGCATGCGCCGCAACGCCTATCCGGGTGACACCGGGGAGAGCGTCAACCTGCAGTTCCGGGGTGCGCCCGGCAACTTCATCGTCGTCCAGCCGTACGAGGTCTGAGGGAGCCCGTCATGAACCAGCCGCTCGCGGGCTACGCCCCCGCACCCGTCACCGCCCGCATGGAGAACCACGGCAACCACATGCTGAAGGTCGCCATGCAGACCGGAAATGACCTTCTCGCGCGCGTGGGCTCTATGGTCGCCTACGAGGGCTTCGTCCAGTACGAGCCCAACCCGCCCGCCGTCCGCCAGATCGCCCGCGACTGGGTCACCGGCGAGGGCGCCCCTCTGATGAAGTGCACCGGCGACGGCCTGCTCTACCTCGCCGACTACGGGGCGAACGTCGTCGTGATCAACCTCAACGGCGACGGCATCTCCGTCAACGCCACCAACCTGCTCGCCTTCGACGCGCACCTCACCTGGGGCGTGGAGCGGGTCAAGGGCCTGGCGAAGTTCGCCGGGCAGGGCCTGTGGAACACGAAGATCTCCGGTCAGGGCTGGGTCGCCCTGACCTCCCGGGGCAAGCCGATCGTCGTCGACTGCGGCGGCGGCGAGGACGAGACGTACGTCGACCCGGACGCGCTCGTCGCCTGGTCCCCGAACCTCAAGGTCAAGGGCAAGCGCAGTTTCAAGGCGCAGTCGCTGATCGGCCGGGGCAGCGGTGAGGCCTACCAGATGGCCTTCTCCGGCCAGGGCATCGTCGTCGTCCAGCCCAGCGAGGACAGCACCGACCGCCTCCGGATCCGGGGCTGAGGGGGAGCACACACATCATGCAGAGCCCGCTTTTCGCCCACAACGACCTGCAGACGCAGGAGCGCTGGAGCCTGCAGAACAAGCAGATGCTCCGCGTCACCCTGGAGGGCCACGACGACATCCTCGCCCGCAAGGGCACGATGGTCGCCTACCAGGGCCTGGTCGAGTTCGACGCCGAGTACCGCAGCAACAGCGAGGCACGCGCGCGTGCGCACACCGGCGAGGGCCTGGACCTGATGCGCTGCCACGGGCAGGGCACGGTCTACCTCGCCAATCTCGCCCAGCACGTCCACGTCATGGACGTGGAACAGGACGGGCTGACGGTCGACAGCAGCTACGTCCTCGCGATGGACTCCTCGCTGCACCACCAGGTCATCGCCGTCGACAGCCTCTACGGCATCTCCGGCTCCGGGAAGTACCAGCTCAACATCACCGGCCGGGGCAAGGTGGCCCTGATGACCTCGGGCGCCCCGCTGATGATGCAGGTCACGCCCGACAAGTACGTCAACTGCGACGCCGACGCGATCGTGGCCTGGTCGACCGGGCTGCGCGTGCAGATGCAGGCGCAGACGCACTCCTCCGGGGTGTGGCGGCGCCGTGGCAACACCGGTGAGGGCTGGGAGCTCAGCTTCATGGGCAGCGGCTACGCGCTGGTCCAGCCGAGTGAATTGCTGCCGCCGCAGAACGCCCAGATCGGGCAGGGCCTCGCCGCGCAGTTCGGTATGGGGCAGCAGGGGGCGCACGGCCAGAACCAGGGGAATGTCTGGAGCTGAGCAGGTGTAAGGGGTGACCGCCTCGACGGTCACCCCTTACCTCGTCAGAGCCGGGCGCGGGTCGCCTCAAGGAGTCGTACGACCGACTCGTCCGCCACGTCGGCCACCTCGTCGTAGGCGAACCAGCGCAGGTCGAGAGACTCGTCGCTGATCTCCTGGACCGCTCCCGGGGGCGCCAGGACCGCGTACTGCACGTCGAAGTGGCAGTGGCACGGCGGCGGGATCGGATGCCGGTCCAGGCGGACCGGGCCGCCCCGCAGCGGGATGAGGCCGGTGACACCCGACTCCTCCGTCGCCTCCCGGAGGGCGGCCGCCTCCAGTGTGGCGTCACCCGGCTCGCAGTGGCCGCCCATCTGCAGCCACATCCGCAGCTTCCTGTGCAGGGTGAGCAGGACGCGCTCCTGCTCGGGGTCGATCACCAGCGCGCTCGCCGTGATGTGCCCGTCCCCGCAGGCCTTCCACACACCGTCCGGATGCGCCGCCAGGTGGTCCAGGTAGGCCTGCCGCAGCTCTTCCTGGCCCTCATGTCCCTTGAGGACGAGGACCGCGTCGTCGTACAGGCTCACTCGGCGTCGTCACCCTTGGCCTCGTCCTCGTCCTTCTTGCCGAGGTACGGCTTCCCCAGGTCCGGCTTCCCGAGGTCCGGCTTCTGGGCGGAGCCGCTCGCGGCCTCGCCGAGCATCTTGTCCAGCTCGGAGAAGTCCAGGTGCTCGCGGTGGACGAAGCCGTCCGGGTCGTCCAGGTCGGTGGCCGTCGGCAGCATGTCCGGGTGGGACCACAGGGCGTCCCGGCCGTCCACGCCGCGTGCGTCGGTGAGCGAGGCCCACAGACGGGAGGCGTCGCGCAGGCGGCGCGGGCGCAGCTCCAGGCCGATCAGCGTGGCGAACGTCTGCTCGGCCGGACCCCCCGTGGCGCGCCGGCGGCGCAGGGTCTCGCGCAGCGCGTCGGCGGACGACAGGCGGGGCTTCGCGGCCGCGTGCACCACCGCGTCGACCCAGCCCTCGACGAGCGCCAGAGCCGTCTCCAGGCGGGCCAGGGCAGCCTTCTGCTCCGGGGTGTCCTCCGGCTGGAACATCCCCTGCTGGAGGGCGTCCTGCAGCTGCTCGGGGTTCTGCGGGTCGAACTGGCCGACCACGTCCTCCAGCTTGGCCGTGTCGACCTTGATCCCGCGCGCGTACCCGTCGACCGCACCGAACAGGTGCGAACGCAGCCACGGCACGTGCGCGAACAGACGCTGGTGGGCGGCCTCGCGCAGGGCGAGGTAGAGCCGCACCTCGTCCTTCGGCACGCCAAGGTCCTTGCCGAAGCCCTCGATGTTCACCGGCAGCAGCGCGGCCTTGCCGACCGGGCCGAGCGGCAGACCGATGTCGGTGGAGCCGACGACCTCGCCCGCGAGCACGCCGACGGCCTGCCCGATCTGCGTGCCGAACATGGCGCCGCCCATCGAGCGCATCATGCCGATCAGCGGGCCCGCCATGGCCTGCATCTCCTCCGGCAGGACATCGCCCATGGCCGCGCCGACGCGCTCGGCGACCGGGTCGACGAGCTCCTGCCAGGCCGGCAGGGTCGCCTCGACCCACTCCGCGCGCGACCAGGCCACCGCGGTGCCGGCACCGGACGGCAGGGACGTCGCGTCGTCCAGCCACAGGTCGGCCAGGCGGACGGCCTCCTGGACAGCGGTGCGCTCGGCGGGGCCGACACTCGCGTCCTTGACGCCGTCGGACGTGCCCTGGGAGACCGTCTGGCGGGCGATCTGCTTGGCCATGTCCCAGTTCACCGGGCCGCCCTCGTAGGAGAGCATCTGGCCCAACTGCTGGAACGCGGCGCCCAGGTCGGTGGGGTTCAGCGATCCGAACATGGCTGCGAGCGGATTGTCCGCGCCGGAACCGCCAAAGGCGCCGGCGCCGGACGGCCCGAAACCGAACGGGTTGGCCGGTCCCTGCCCACCACCGCTCTCCTGGTCCTTCTTCTTGCCCTCGTCGCCGTCTTCCGGCTCCTCCGGCGGAAGGCCGAATCCGAATGGGGTGTCACTCACGGGATTCCTCGGCTGGTAAGGCCACCGGTTTCCTCCGGCGGCGCGGCTGCCCGACAACACCACCCAGCGTAGACACCCGGACCCGATAGGGCCTCGGTGCTTCGCCGACAGTCGGCCTGCGGCAGGATGGATGCCACCTGGTACGCACGCGTCACTCGCGCCCGTACTGAAGACAACCGCTGGAGACGCCTGGTGAGTTCCCCAGATCCGCAGGTTCGCGCAGCGCGAAACCACTCAACCGGTCCCGCCACGCGCCGACCCGTCGTCGCCGTCACCGGCGCCGCCACCGGGGTCGGCGCACTGCTCACCGCGCGGCTCGCCGCGTCCGGCCAGGTCAAGCAGGTCGTCGCCATCGACGAGCGGCGCGGGGAGTGCGCGGCGGCGCAGTGGCACATCCTCGACGTGCGGGACCCGGCGATCGCGGACAAGCTGCGGGGTGCCGACGTGGTCGTGCATCTCGCGCTCGACCTGGACCTGGAGACCGATCCGGCGGCGCGTACGGCCTACAACGTGCGGGGGACGCAGACCGTGCTGACCGCCGCGGCGGCGGCCGGGGTGCACCGCGTGGTGCTGTGCACCTCCGCGATGGTCTACGGGGCGCTGCCCGACAACGAGCTGCCGCTGTCGGAGGACGCGGAACTGCGGGCGACGGCCGAGGCGACCGGGGTCGGGGACCTGCTGGAGATCGAGCGGCTGGCGCGGCGCGCTCCGCGGGCGCATCCGGGGCTGAACGTCACGGTCGTGCGGCCCGCGGTACTGGTCGGGGGCACCGACACCGCGCTGACCCGGTACTTCGAGTCGCCTCGGCTGCTCGTCGTGGCCGGTTCGCGGCCGGCGTGGCAGTTCTGCCACGTCGAGGACCTGTGCAGCGCGCTGGAGTACGCCGTCCTGGAGAAGGTCGACGGGGAGCTGGCCGTCGGGTGCGACGGGTGGCTGGAGCAGGAGGAGGTCGAGGAGCTCAGCGGGATCCGGCGGATGGAGCTGCCGTCCGCGGTCGCCCTCGGGGCGGCGGCGCGGTTGCACCGGATCGGGCTCACGCCCTCTCCCGCGGGCGATCTCGCGTACACGATGTACCCCTGGGTGGTGAGCGGGAGCCGGCTCCATGACGCCGGGTGGCGGCCGAAGTGGACCAACGAGGAGGTCCTCGAGGAGCTGCTGGAGGAGGTTTCCGGGCGGCACACCGTTGCCGGGCGACGGCTGGGGCGGAAGGACGCGACGGCGGCGGGCGCGGCGGGGGCGACGGTCGCTCTGCTGGGCGCGGCGGCTGTGGTCCGGCGGGCTCGGAAGGCGCGGCGGCGGATCTGAGGGGTTCTCGCCCCTGCCGCCCCTACCCGTTCCCGTCTCCAGGGGCTCCGCCCCTTCGACCCCGCCGGGGGCTCCGCCCCTTCGACCCCGCCGGGGGCTGCGCCCCTGCATCCCGTGCAGCCCGCCGGGGACGACGAGGCCTGTAGGAGACTCCGGACAGTCACGCGCGCGTGCCAGGTGATAGCGCTATTTCCCGTCGTCTCCGCCGTGCGGCACGATGGACCCATGGCACCCACCAATGACCATCCCGGAGAGCACGCCGCTCAGGACCCCATCAAGCTGATCGGCATTCGGGAGACTCCGCTCTCCGTCGACGAGGTCTTCCAGGCCGTCGGGGACGACGCCGCCGGGGGAATCGCGCTGTTCGTGGGGACCGTGCGGAATCACGACGAGGGTGCCGACGTGGACGCGCTGGGGTATTCGTGTCATCCCAGTGCCGAGGCCGAGATGCGGCGGATCGCGGAGAAGGTCGTCGCGGAGTATCCGGTGCGGGCGCTGGCGGCCGTGCACCGTGTGGGTGACCTCGGCGTGGGGGACCTCGCCGTCGTCGTCGGGGTGGCGTGTCCGCACCGGGGGGAGGCCTTCGAGGCCTGCCGGAAGCTGATCGACGACCTCAAGCACGAGGTGCCGATCTGGAAGCACCAGAGGTTCTCCGACGGCACCGAGGAGTGGGTCGGCTCCTGCTGAGCCCCGCGCCGCCTCCCGGTTGCGTAACCGCACCCCTGCCGTGAGCGTTGTCAGTGCGGATGGTTAATCTGCTGATCAGTCAGTTGCGGATGCCACACGGTGTTGGGAGGTCGGCATGGCGGCGCTCGCCTGGTTGCTGATTCCGCTGATGGCTGCGATCGGCGCCGGTCTGTGGGGCAGTTGGGCCAACCGGACGCGGAGGGCCCGGAGCGATGGTCCCGAGCTGGACGGATACGCCCGTTTCCGCGAGGCCATGGAGAGGTCCACTCCGGCACTTGACGGGCACGCTACAAGGGTGCCCTGACGGTGCGCTGACAGAGGCGTCCCGTACTGTCGAGGCATGCCACGCCGCACTGCGACGATGCTCGCCTCCACCCTGATGCTGATCGCGCTCCTGTGCGCGGGAGTGTTCATCCCCGTGCCGTACTCGGAGATGTCCCCGGGGCCGACGGTGAACACCCTGGGGGACCACGGCGGCGAGCCGGTGCTGCAGATCTCCGGGCACAAGACGTACGCGGCCTCCGGGCACCTCAACATGACCACCGTCAGAGTCACCAGCGCCGACTACAAGATGAACCTGGTGGAGGCGGTCTACGGATGGCTCGCGCACGACAACAAGGTCGTGCCGCACGACACCCTCTACCCGGACGGCAAGACGGAGGAGCAGTCCACCCAGGAGAACGCCGAGGAGTTCACCCAGTCGCAGGAGAGCGCCAAGGTCGCCGCGCTGAAGGAACTGGGCATCCCGGTGAAGTCCTGGGTGATCGTCTCCACGGTGGTCAAGGACTCCCCGGCCGAGGGCAGGCTGCACGCCGGTGACGTGATCAAGGCCGTGGACGGTACGGCGGTCAGGCAGCCGTCCGACGTCGCCAAGCTGGTGACCAAGCACAAGCCCGGGCAGAAGGTCGTCTTCCGGATCGTCCCGGCGAAGGAACAGGCCGCCGCCGAGAAGGAGAACCGGACGGCGACCACGAGCAAGGACGTCACGATCACCACGACGACCTCCCAGGACAGCGGCGCCAAGCGCGCCATCGTCGGGATCTCCGCCGGGACCGACCACACCTTCCCGTTCACCGTCGACATCAAGCTCGCCGACGTCGGGGGCCCCAGCGCAGGCCTGATGTTCGCCCTCGGCATCTACGACAAGCTGACCCCGGGCGACCTCACCGGCGGCAAGTTCGTCGCCGGCACCGGGACCATCGACGACGGCGGCAAGGTCGGGCCGATCGGCGGCATCGAGATGAAGACCGTCGGCGCGCGTGACAAGGGCGCCCAGTACTTCCTGACGCCCGCCGACAACTGCGCGTCCGCGGCCAAGGACACCCCGGGCGGGCTCCGGCTGGTCAAGGTGAACACCATCCAGGACGCCCTGAAGGCCCTCAAGGACATCCGCGGCGGCGACACCGCCGACCTGCCGAAGTGCACCACCAAGGGCTGACCCAGGGCGCCCGCGCCCGGGAGCTCAGTCCTCGAACGTCGCCGTCAGCGCCTCGGCCAGCCCCGGCACCAGGTCGGGGCCGGTGAGGACCTCCGTCGGGGAGTCCTTCTCGCGCAGCCGCAGCGCCGACTCGCGGGTGCCGTCGCGCAGCACCGCGACCGTCATGCGGACCTCCTGGCGCTCGGGGTGCGCGGCCACCCACTTCGCCAGTTTCGCCTCGGTCAGGCCCTCGGGGACCTGGGCCTCGGCGGACGGGGGCAGCATCAGACGCTCGACGGTCAGCGCGCAGCCGGCCACCGCGTCGGGCCAGGCGATGGTGCCGAGGAACTCGTCGAGCGGCCGGTCCGTTGGAATCTCGTCCTGTTCGATCGGGGTGAGACCGGTGGTCTCCGGCTCGTCCTGCAGGCCGAGCTGTGCCGCGAGCGAGGGTTCCTGGGCCTGCAGCCGCGCGGTGTCTACGAGGGCGAAGAGGCGGGCGGGCTGGTCCCAGCCGAGGCCGGAGGCGTACTCGTCGATCTCGAGTACGGCCCGGGTGAGCGGGCTCGCTGCCATGGGAGTGTTGGACATGGTCACAATCCTGCCTCGTTCCCGGCCGGAATCGGGAACCGAGTAAAGCGTGAGTAAGTTGCATAGGTGTGGGCCCGCGATCACGGGGGGCCACGGCGGGTCCGCGAACACGAGGGCCTGACGGATCGACAGCGAACTTCGAGGTGCGCACCTTGGCTTTCCAGATGCCGGACCGCGGCGGAGGCCCGACGGGGCCGCGGATCACAGTGGGCCGCCCGTCCCGGCGGGCCCGGACCCTGCTCCTGACGCTGGGCGTCCTGGCCGCCCTCGGCATGGCGTTCACCATGTTCGCGGGCTTCTGGACGGACTGGCTCTGGTACCGCTCGGTGCACTACTCGTCGGTGTTCACCACCACCCTGTGGACGAAGACCGGTCTGTTCTTCGTCTTCGGGCTGCTGATGGCCACCGCGGTCGGCTTCAACATCTGGCTCGCCCACCGCCTGCGGCCCCCGCTGAGCGCCATGTCCATGGAGCAGCAGAGCCTCGACCGCTACCGGATGGGCATCGCGCCGTACAAGAGGTGGCTGCTGTTCGGCATCACCGCCCTGGTGGGCCTGATCGCGGGCGCCTCCGCGGCCGGCCAGTGGCGGACCTGGCTGATGTGGGTCAACGGCGTGCCCTTCCACCAGAAGGACCCCCAGTTCCACCTCGACGTCTCCTTCTACGCCTTCGACCTGCCCTGGTACCGGTTCCTGCTCGGCTTCGGCTTCGCCACCGCGATCCTGTCCCTGATCGCCGCCGCGCTCACCCACTACCTGTACGGCGGGCTGCGCGTCACCAGCCCGGGCGCCCGCGCCACGGCCGCCGCGACCGGACACCTGTCGGTGCTCCTCGGCGTCTTCGTCGCCCTGAAGGCGGTCGCCTACTGGCTCGACCGCTACGGGCTGGCGGTCAAGTCCAGCGACTTCAAGGCCACCGGCAACTGGACCGGCCTGAGGTACGTCGACGCCAACGCCTACCTGCCCGCCAAGACGATCCTGTTCTGCATCGCCGTCATCTGCGCCCTGCTGTTCTTCGCCACCCTGTGGCGGCGCACCTGGCAGCTGCCCGTGATCGGCTTCGGCCTGATGGTCCTCTCGGCGATCCTCATCGGCGGCCTGTACCCGGCGATCGTCCAGAAGTTCCAGGTCCAGCCGAACGAGCAGGCCAAGGAAGCGCCGTACGTCCAGAAGAACATCAAGGCCACGCGCGAGGCGTACGGCATCGACGACGCGCAGGTCTCCGAGTACGCGGGCAAGAGCAGCACCAAGGACAAGACCACCCTGCGCGACGGCGTCGGCAAGGCGGCGAGCCTCCGGATCCTCGACCCGAACATCGTCTCGCCCACGTTCCAGCAGCTGCAGCAGATGCGGAACTACTACGGCTTCCCGACCAACCTCGACGTCGACCGGTACACCAAGGACGGCAAGGACCAGGACACCGTCATCGGTCTGCGCGAGCTGAACCTCGACGGCCTGCCGAAGAAGAACTGGATCAACAACCACTTCCGCTACACCCACGGGTACGGCGTGGTCGCCGCCAAGGGCACCGAGGCGGAGGACGGCCGTCCGGTCTTCACCGAGTCCGACCTGCCGTCCACCGGTGACCTCGGCACGTACCAGCAGCGCGTCTACTACGGCGAGAAGACGACCACGTATTCGATCGTCGGCGGTCCCCAGAAGGAGATCGACTACTCCGACGACGACGGCGAGAAGATGACCAGCTATCGGGGCAAGAGCGGGGTCAGCCTCTCGAGCCCGGTCAACCGCGCCGCCTACGCGGTGGCCTTCGGCGAGCCGCAGATCCTCTACTCGGGCGCGATCGGCGAGGGCTCGCGGATCCTGTACAACCGCACGCCCAAGGAGCGAGTCGAGGCGGTCGCCCCCTGGCTGACCATCGACGGCGACGCCTACCCGGCGGTCGTGGACGGACACATCCAGTGGATCGTCGACGCGTACACGACGACGAACGGATACCCGTACGCCTCCCGTACGACGCTCGGCGACACCACCGCCGACTCGCTGACCGCGACCAACGACAACCGCGCGGTGGTGGCCCAGCAGAACCAGGTCAACTACATCCGCAACTCGGTGAAGGCGACCGTCGACGCGTACACCGGTGAGGTCAAGCTCTACCAGTGGGACACCAAGGACCCGGTCCTGAAGACCTGGATGAAGGCGTTCCCGGGCACGGTGAAGCCCAGGGGGGCCATCTCGGGCTCGCTGATGGCCCATCTGCGCTACCCGCAGGACCTGTTCAAGGTCCAGCGTGAGCTGCTCACCCGCTACCACGTGACCGACGCGCAGACCTTCCTGACCGGCAGCGAGGTGTGGCAGGTGCCGGACGACCCGACCAACAAGTCGGGCAACGCGGTGCCGCCGTACTACCTGAGCATGAAGATGCCCGGCCAGACGTCGCAGGCCTTCTCGCTGTCGACGACGTTCACGCCCAACGGCCGGTACAACCTCAGCGCCTTCATGTCGGTCGACGCGGAGGCGGGCACCAGCGACTACGGCAAGATCAGCATCCTGAAACTGCCGACCAGTACGACGGTCGACGGACCCAAACAGGTGCAGAGTCAGTTCAACTCCGAACAGAAGATCGCCGAGTCCATCAAGCTGCTCAAGGGCGGCGACTCCGACATCGAGTACGGCAATCTGCTCACCGTGCCGCTCGACGGCGGCCTGCTGTACGCGGAACCGGTCTACGTACGCGGTGGCGGACTCAAGTACCCGCTGCTGCGCAAGGTGTTGGTGACCTACGAGGGCAAGACCGCCTTCGAGAACACCCTCGACGACGCCCTCAACGTGGTCTTCGGAGCCAAGCCCTCGACCGGCACGCCACCGGACGAGAACACCGGTACTCCGCCCACTTCCGGCAACCCGACGGTCCAGGAGGCGCTCCAGGACGCCCAGAAGGCGTTCGACGCCGGGCAGGAGGCCCTGAAGAAGCCGGACTGGGAGGCGTACGCCAAGGCGCAGCAGGACCTCGAGGACGCGCTGAAGCGGGCCGAGGCGGCGCAGTCCAAGGCCGACAAGACCGGCGGCGGCAGCGGCTGATCAAGTAGCCCCCCGCGCCGTGATACGGTTGCAAAGCAACGGCGCGGGGTGGAGCAGCTCGGTAGCTCGCTGGGCTCATAACCCAGAGGTCGCAGGTTCAAATCCTGTCCCCGCTACTTGAACCGAAGGCCCGGATCCTCCATGGATCCGGGCCTTCGTGGTGTGCGGTCGGGCGGCGAACGCATGTACCAGCGCAGTAAGTCGCCGTGCCGCCGTGGGGAGTTGGCCGATTTGTGTTTGACTTGTCTCTCTGTGGGCATGTCGACAAAACGCTGAAGTGACCTCACAGGCTGCGGTATACCGGGTGTACCCAGGTTGCAGGTGGTGCGACGATGGACGTTATGGGGGACAAGGCAACTCTGTTGGAGACAGGGCCTTTTGTGCAGCCTGCCGGCTATGAGCAGGATGCCGACTTTGTGCAGCCCGCCGACCGCGACGAGGCCGGCGAGGCCGCCGATGCCGCCGAGGAGGCACGTCAGCGGCTCGCCGCCGAGGCCGGGGACGTCGAGGCGATGAGCGTCCTCGGGGCCATGCTGCTGCGCCGCGGCGACCTCGACGGAGCCGAACACCATCTGCGCGCCGCCACCGCCGCCGGTGACCGGGCCGCCGCCAACAACCTGGGCGTCCTGCTGCACCAGCGCGGCTACGCCGACGAGGCCGCCGGCTGGTGGCGGATCGCCGCCGTCGCCGGTTCCGCGGCAGCCGCGCACGCGCTGGGCCGCCACCACCGCGAGCGCGGTGACGAGCCCGCCGCCGAGTACTGGCTGCGTCAGTCCGCCGAGCAGGGCCACGTGCTGGGCGCATACGCCCTCGCCGACCTGTTGGAGCACCGCGGGGACACCGAAGCCGAACGATGGATGCGGGCCGCCGCCGAGCGCGGCCACCGGGAGGCCGCCTACCGGCTGGCGCGCGCGCTGGACCGCGGCGGCGCGCCCGAGGACGGGGCCGGGGCCGACAACGCTGTCGAGGAGGCCGAGCAGTGGTACCGCCAGGCCGCCGCGCGCGGACACCGGCGGGCCGCCCTGCACCTCGGCGCGATCCTGGAGAAGCGGGGCGAGCTCAAGGAGGCCGGACGCTGGTACCTGACCTCCGCCAAGGACGGCGAGGCGCGGGCCGCCTGCGCGCTCGGCTTCCTGCTGCGCGACGCCGGGGACACGGAGAGCGCGGTCGTGTGGTGGCTCAGAGCCGCGCAGGACGGCGACGGCAACGCGGCCAACGCGCTCGGCGCGCTGCACGCCGAGCGCGGCGAGACGCAGACCGCCGAGCGGTGGTACCGGGCGGCGATGGACGCCGGGGACGACAACGGCGCCTACAACCTCGGACTGCTCTGCGCCGAGCAGGGACGGACCGCGCAGGCCGAGCAGTGGTACCGGCGGGCCGCCTACGCCGGGCACCGGGAGGCGGCGAACGCGCTCGCGATCCTGCTGTTGCAGGGGGGCGACACGGCCGGCGCGGAGCCGTGGTTCTCCAAGGCCGCCGAGGCCGGGAGCGTGGACGCAGCGTTCAACCTGGGGATCCTGTACGCCGGGCGGGGCGAGGAGGCCGCAGCGCTGCGCTGGTACGAGCAGGCTGCGGCCGCCGGGCACACGGAGGCGGCGCTGCAGGTCGGCATCGCGCGGCTGCGGGAGGGCGACGAGCAGGAGGCCGAGCGGCATCTGCGGTGCGCGGCGGGCGGCGGGAGCGCGGAGGCCGCGTACCGGCTGGCGACCGTGCTCGACGCGCGGCGGCCTGCGGAGCCGGCGCACGAGCTGGGTGAGGTCGTGCACGAGAAGACCGAGTGCGAGGAGTGGTACGAGCGGGCGGCGCTGCAGGGGCATCGGCGGGCGCAGGTGCGGGTCGGGATGCTGGCGGCGGCCCGGGGGGACGTGGTCGAGGCGGCGCGGTGGTACCGCGAGGCGGCCGAGGCCGGGTCGCGGAACGGGGCGTTCAATCTGGGGCTGCTGCTGGCTCGGGAGGGGAGTGAGCCGGAGGCGGCGGTGTGGTGGGAGCGGGCCGCGGATGCCGGGCATGGGCGGGCGGCGCTTCGGCTGGCCCTTGTCTACGCGCGTCGGGGGGAGCTGGCGGTCGGGCAGCGGTGGGCCGATCGAGCGGTGGCGCTGGGGCCGGCGGAGGTGGCGAAGCGGGCGGCGCGGTTGCGGGACGCGTTGCGGCAGGAGCTGTCGGCGTGACGCTGCGCCGTGCCGGTGCGGGGTGACTGGTCGCCGGGGTTGCAGCGGGAGCCCGGTGTTCTCGCGTCCAAACGCCGGACGGGCTGGACCGCAGGAAGCGATTTGCTTCCTCCCGCATCCTTCACGTAATGTCGAGCTCAACGACGCGGGGTGGAGCAGCTCGGTAGCTCGCTGGGCTCATAACCCAGAGGTCGCAGGTTCAAATCCTGTCCCCGCTACTGAAGGCCGAGGGCCGGAATCCAGAGATGGGTTCCGGCCCTCGGCGTGTGCGGAGTCACGGTCTGTGGCCGACCGCTTCAGGCGGGTGGCCGTGCGCCGCGGATCTCCCAGTCCATGCGGAGGGACGAGGTGGCCTTGAGGAGGCCGCATCCGTCTTCAGGAGCTTCGCCAGGTAAGTGACGAAGGCCGCGTTCCCCTTGTAGTCGTCGGCGACGTACGTATCGACCGTACGGATGCAGGCCCGAAGCAGGGCACCCCAGCGTGCACGTCGTCGTGCAGCAGCGTACGGCCGTAGGCCGTGAGGACATCGGCCGAGCCGAGCTGCTGGGAGCGGATCTCGGAGAGGCCGCGGGCGTGGCCGGTCAGCGCCTTCTGCAGGGGGTAGGCGATCACCGCCGACACGGTCGAGATCCAGACGAAGAAGAGCACCGTGTCCACCACCGAGGCCACCTGGGCCCTCGCCCAGGCCGAACATGGTCAGGAAGACCGGCAGCAGGGCCAGTTTCGGTACGAGGTACAGGGCGTCCAAGAGCGGCTCCGGGGCGGCGCGGACCAGGGGCAGGGAGCCCATGAGCAGGCCCAGCGCGTAACCGGCGGCGGGTCGGTCGCTTCGAGTTTCGGGTACGGCTCTCCCCCGGAGTCTCCTGGCGGAGTGCGGAACGGACTGGTGGGTGCCGTCGACCATCTGGCGGCCCGTCGGAGCCAGAAACTCCGTGTGCGGCACTCCGTGCGCCGTCCGTACGTCGTCCGTTCGTCCGTGCGCAGCACGAAGCCCCGGCGCCCATGGGGGCCGGGGCTTCGTGAGGTGTCTCCGGCGTCTCTCAGGCCGACGCGCAGTTCGGGCACACCCCGCGGTACGTCACCTCGACGTCCGACACCGTGAAGCCGAAGCGCTCCGAGTCGGGGAGGTCGGACAGCGGGTTGCCGGTCGGGTGGACGTCCCGGATCGCGCCGCACTGGGCGCAGACCAGGTGGTGGTGCGGCCGGTGCGCGTTCGGGTCGTACCGCTTGGCCCGCTGGTCGGTGGAGACCTCGAGCACCTCGCCGAGGGAGACCAGCTCGCCGAGGGTGTTGTAGACGGTCGCCCGGGAGATCTCGGGCAGCTTGGCGACGGCCCGGGCGTGGACCTCGTCGGCCGTCAGGTGGACGTGTTCGCCGTCGAGGACCTCGGCCACGACACGTCGCTGCGCGGTCATCCGCCATCCGCGTCCGCGCAGCCGTTCCAGAAGGTCACTCATGCGGACAGCTTAACAGCAAGGTGACCAGTTTCCGAACAGGTGTGAATTTGGAACCCAGCTTGACTTAGACATCGTCCAATGTAGGATCGAGGCTGGCTCTGGCCAAGTATCAGGATCAGACAGAAGTGACGCAGGAGGCGTACGTGACGCAGGGACCGCTCACGACGGAGGCCGGTGCACCGGTGGCCGACAACCAGAACAGCGAGACCGCGGGCGTAGGCGGCCCGGTCCTCGTCCAGGACCAGCTCCTTCTGGAGAAGCTGGCCCATTTCAACCGTGAGCGCATTCCGGAGCGTGTGGTGCACGCCCGCGGCGCGGGTGCCTACGGCACCTTCACGGTCACCGCCGATGTCACCCCGTACACGCGCGCCGCGTTCCTCTCCGAGACCGGCAAGCAGACCGAGGTCTTCCTCCGCTTCTCGACCGTGGCCGGCAGCCTCGGTGCCGCGGACGCCGTCCGCGACCCGCGCGGCTTCGCGCTGAAATTCTACACCGAGGAGGGCAATTACGACCTCGTCGGCAACAACACCCCGGTGTTCTTCATCAGGGACGCCATCAAGTTCCCGGACTTCATCCACACCCAGAAGCGCGACCCGTACACGGGCTCGCAGGAGCCGGACAACGTCTGGGACTTCTGGGGCCTGTCACCCGAGTCCACCCACCAGGTGACCTGGCTGTTCGGCGACCGCGGCATCCCGGCGTCGTACCGGCACATGGACGGCTTCGGCTCGCACACCTTCCAGTGGAACAACGAGGCCGGCGAGGCCTTCTGGGTCAAGTACCACTTCAAGACCGACCAGGGCATCAGGAACCTGACCGCCGAGGAGGCCGCGAAGCTCGCCGGTGAGGACCCCGACTCCCACCAGCGTGACCTGCGCGAGGCGATCGAGCGGGGCGAGTACCCGACGTGGACCGTGTCCGTCCAGATCATGCCGGCGGCCGAGGCGGCGACCTACCGCTTCAACCCGTTCGATCTGACCAAGGTGTGGCCGCACGGCGACTACCCGCTGATGGAGATCGGCAAGCTGGAGCTCAACCGCAACCCGGAGAACATCTTCGCCGAGGTGGAGCAGTCGATCTTCTCCCCGGCGCACTTCGTGCCGGGCATCGGCCCGTCCCCCGACAAGATGCTCCAGGGCCGCCTCTTCGCCTACGGCGACGCCCACCGCTACCGCGTCGGCATCAACGCCGACCACCTGCCGGTGAACCGCCCGCACGCCACCGAGGCGCGCACCAACTCCCGTGACGGCTACCTGTACGACGGCCGCCACAAGGGCGCGAAAAACTACGAGCCGAACAGCTTCGGCGGCCCGTTCCAGACCGACCGTCCGCTCTGGCAGCCGGTCCCGGTCTCCGGCGTCACCGGCGGCCACGAGACCCCGGTGCACGCCGAGGACAACGACTTCGTCCAGGCGGGCAACCTCTACCGGCTGATGTCGCAGGACGAGAAGGAGCGCCTGGTCGAGAACCTGGCGGGTTCCCTCGCGCAGGTCTCGCGGGACGACATCGCCGAGCGCGCGATCGACAACTTCCGCCGGGCCGACGGCGACTTCGGCAAGCGGCTGGAGGTGGCCGTCGCGGCCCTGCGCGGCTGACGCACGCACACCGGTGGCGGGCCGAGTCCCTTTCGGGGCTCGGCCCGCCGGTGTGTTCAGGCCGGTACGACGTGCTGCCGGGCCGGCACCCAGCAGCGGATGATGTCGCGGACCGAGACGATCCCGGCGGGCTCGCCGCGGTCGAGGACGACGAGATGGCGGAAACCGCCGTGGGCCATGGCGCGGGCGGCCTCCTCCAGGGTCCAGGTCGGAGTGGCGAAGACGACGTCGTTGGTGGTGTGGGCGTGGATGCGTTCCGTGTCCGGATCCTGGCCGAGGCCGACGGAGTTGAGGATGTCCCGCTCCGTGAGGATGCCGATGCCGCCGGCGTCCGGGTCGAGGACGATGGCGGCGCCGACCCGGCGGGCGGACATCAGGGCGGCTGCCTGGCGGAGGGTGTGGGCGGGGCCGACGGTGAGGACCACTGTGCTCATGGCGTCGCGGACGAGCATGGGATGGAGCCACCTCCTACGAATCCGACGAACCCGTGAAGGACATGGTTCATCGATTCACAAGTTCACATGTGGGGGTGCTCTCAGGGTCGCAGGTAAAGGAGGGGTCAACAAGGGGGCGTGCGCGGCCAGTTGAGGGCGTGCGTGATCGTCCCTTGCTGTTCAGTGGCGCTGGTTGAGATACCCCAGCAACTCGTCGTGCAGCAGGCCGTTCGACGCGGCCGCGTTGCCGCTGTGCGGGCCCGGACGGCCGTCGAGGCCGGTGAAGGTGCCGCCGGCCTCCGTGACGACGATCGCGGTGGCGGCCATGTCCCACAGGGACAGCTCGGGTTCGGCGCAGAGGTCGACGGAGCCCTCGGCGACCATCATGTACGGCCAGAAGTCGCCGTACGCGCGCGTGCGCCAGACCTCGCGGGTGAGGTCGAGGAAGCCGTTCAGGCGGCCCTGCTCCTCCCAGCCGCTGAGCGAGGAGTACGCGAAGGAGGCGTCGGCGAGCTTCGACACCCGGGAGACGTGCAGGCGGGTCGCGGAGGACAGGCTGCGGCCGGTGAAGGCGCCGTGGCCCTTCGCGGCCCACCAGCGGCGGCCGAGGGCGGGGGCGGAGACGACGCCGACGACGGGCTGGTAGCCGCCCTCGCCCGCTTCCATGAGCGCGATCAGGGTCGCCCACACGGGGACGCCGCGTACGTAGTTCTTGGTGCCGTCGATCGGGTCGATCACCCAGCGGCGGGGGCCGGTGCCCTCGATGCCGTACTCCTCGCCGAGGATCGCGTCCCTCGGGCGGGCGCGCTGGAGCTGGCCGCGGATGAGCTCCTCGGCGGCCTTGTCCGCCTCGCTCACCGGGGTCATGTCCGGTTTTGTCTCCACCTTGAGGTCGAGGGCCTTGAAGCGGGCCGTCGTCGCGGCGTCGGCCGCGTCGGCGAGGACGTGGGCGAGGCGGAGGTCGTCGAGGTAGTCGGGCATGTGGTGAACGGTATCCGGGTGGGGTGCGGTGGGGCTACCGGGGGCGTACGGGGTGCTCCGGACCGGGATGGGCTATGCCGCTCATGCGGTGTGCCCGCGCGTCGCCGTGTCGCTCAAGCGGCGCCGCCGCCCCGCAGACGTGGCAGCCGTCGGGGACGCGCGCAAGGGGGCGAGGGCGCCCCCGGTGCCTTCGCGGACCCTTGACAGTGCCTGTGTGCGCGTCAAATCTGGGCGCAGAGACGCTCGCCCGAGGGAGGCGATGATGCCTGCAGCGCGGGAATCCCTACTGGACGCCGCCTACACGGCGCTTGCGCACCGGCCGTGGTCCGCCGTGCGGATGGTGGACGTGGCGGCGGCGGCCGGGGTGTCCCGGCAGACGCTGTACAACGAGTTCGGGAGCAAGGACGGCCTGGCGCGGGCGCTGGTGCGCAGAGAGGCCGACGGGTATCTCGCCGGGGTGGAGCGGGCGCTCGCCGCGCACGCCGACCCGCGTGAGCGGCTCACCGCGACCGCCGAGTGGATGGCGTCGGCCGCCCGGGAGAACGCGCTGGTGCGGGCCATGCTCACCGGCTGCTGGAGCGAGCGCCTGCCCTCGCCGGCGCTGTCCGCCGTGCCGTCCTCCTCCGCCGTACCCGCGCAGCGCCGGGCGGACGGCCCACTGCCGTCGCCCGGCGACTTCGTGCGGATCGTGCGGGACCGGGCGGTGGCGGTGCTGGCCGGGCCCGGCGCGGACCCGGCGGACACCGCCGAGCTGGTCCGGTCCTGCGAGCTGGTCGTACGGCTCGCGCTGTCCTGCGTCTCGGCTCCGCCGGGGGAGGGCGGGGCGGCGGAGCTGGTGCGCACGGCCCTGCCACGGCAACTGGCGGCGTGAGCGGGCCGGTGGTCGCCCCGGACTGCTTGCGATCAGTGCGCCGAGCCCGACAGCTGCAGGCCGATGACGCCGACGATGACCAGGCTGATGGAGACGATCTTCAGGGTGGACACCAGGTCGCCGAGGAAGATCATGCCGTAGATCGCGGTGCCCGCCGCGCCGATGCCGGTCCACACGGCATAGGCGGGCCCCACGTCGAGCTTCTTCAGGGCGAGGGTGAGCAGGCCGAAGCTGCCGAGGGCGAAGCAGCAGAAGGCGATCGTGGGCCACAGACGGGTGAAACCGTGGGAGAGCTTGAGGCACACGGCGAAACCGGTCTCGAGCATTCCGGCCACGATGACCAGCAGCCACGCCATGTGCTGTCCTCCCGTAGTCCGGCTCGGTGCGATTATGCACTTACCGGGCCCCTGCTCCTCCAAACAACGCGGCCCCTCAGTCGCCTTCCTTGCGCTCACGCGTGGCCAGCAGCCTGCGCAGGGAGTACAGCCGCGCCGGGTCGGCGTGTCCCTCGGCCACCCAGGCGTCCAGCGCGCAGTCCGGTTCGTCGTGACCGCACGCGCGCGGGCAGCCCTCGGTGCCCGGCTCCAGGTCGGGGAAGGCGTGGATGACGCGGGTCGGGTCGATGTGGGCGAGGCCGAAGGAACGGATGCCGGGAGTGTCGACCACCCAGGCGTCCGAGCCCGCCAACGGCAGGGCCAGCGCCGAGGTCGTCGTGTGCCGACCGCGGCCGGTGACCGCGTTGACGTGTCCCGTCAATCGGCGCCGGTCCTCTGGAACCAACGCGTTGACCAGGGTGGTCTTGCCGACGCCCGAGTGGCCGACAAACGCCGTGATCTTTCCGTCGAGCTGCTCGTGCACCCGCTCCGCCGCGTCCCCGTTCTGCAGCTCCTCGCGGCTGGTGACGACGTACGGGATGTCCAGGTGGCCGTAGAGCTCCAGCAGTTTGTCCGGTGATGCCAGGTCCGACTTGGTCATCACCAGCAGCGGCTCCAGGCCGCCGTCGAAGGCCGCGACCAGGCAGCGGTCGATCAGGCGGGGGCGGGGTTCCGGATCGGCCAGGGCCGTGACGATCGCCAGCTGGTCGGCGTTGGCGACCACCACCCGCTCGTACGGGTCGTCGTCGTCCGCCGTGCGGCGCAGCACCGACGTGCGCTCCTCGATGCGGACGATCCGCGCGAGGCTGTCCTTCTTGCCGGACAGGTCGCCGACCAGGGCCACCCGGTCGCCCACCACCGCCGCCTTGCGGCCCAGCTCGCGGGCCTTCATCGCCATGACCACCCGGTCCTCGACGAGGCAGGTCAGGCGACCCCGGTCGACGGTGAGGACCATGCCCTCGGCCGCGTCCTCGTGCTTGGGCCGAATGTGCGTACGGGGCCGGTTGCCCTTCCGGTTGGGGCGGGAGCGGATGTCGTCCTCGTCGGTGTGCTTGCCGTAGCGGCGCATAGCGAGTCCCCTACGCCCTGTCGCTCCCGAGCATCCCGGTCCACAGCTCGGGGAAGTCGGGCAGGGTCTTGGCGGTGGTCGCCACGTTCTCGATCCGCACTCCGTCGACCATCAGGCCGATGATCGCACCGGCCGTCGCCATGCGGTGGTCCTCGTAGGTGTGGAAGATCCCGCCGTGCAGCGGGCGCGGGCGGATGTGCAGGCCGTCGGCCGTCTCGGTGACGTCGCCGCCGAGCTCGTTGATCTCCTTCGTGAGCGCGGCCAGCCGGTCCGTCTCGTGCAGGCGCAGATGGGACACGCCCCGTAGGGTCGAGGGGGAGTCGGCGAGGGCGGCGACCGCGGCGATGCCCGGGGTCAGCTCGCCGACGTCGCCCAGGTCCACGTCGATGCCGTGGACCGAGCCCGAGCCGGTGAGGACCAGGCCGTAGTCGGTCAGTTCGCAGGAAGCGCCCATCTCGGTGAAGATCTCACGCAGCCGGTCACCCGGTTGGGTCGTCCTGGACGGCCAGTCCGGGATCAGCACCTTGCCGCCGGTGACCAGCGCCGCCGCCAGGAACGGCTGGGCGTTGGACAGGTCCGGCTCGACCGTCAGATCGCGGCCGAGCAGCGCGCCCGGGGTGACCCGCCAGACGTTCGGCTCGCCGCCCGACTCCGGGGTGTCCACCTGGGCGCCGACCGCGCGCAGCATGTCCACCGTCATGCGGATGTGCGGCATCGACGGGAGCGTCGCCCCGGTGTGGCGGACCTCTACGCCCTGGTTGAAGCGCGGGCCGGACAGCAGCAGCGCCGACACGAACTGGGACGAGGACGAGGCGTCGACCGACACCGGGCCGCCGTCCAGCGCGCCGCCGCCGTGCACGGTCAGCGGCAGCGCGCCCCTGCCGTCGTCGTCGATCCGGGCGCCGAGCACGCGCAGCGCGTCGATGACGCCGTTCAGGGGACGCTCGTACGACCTCGGGTCGCCGTCGAAGTGGATGGGGCCGTCGGCCAGCGCGGCGACGGGCGGCAGGAAGCGCATGACGGTGCCGGCGTTGCCGACGTCGACCGTGGCCGGCCCGTGCAGGCCCGTCGGGAGCACCCGCCAGGCCTCGCCCGTGCCGTCCGGGCCCACCCCTTCCTCGATCTCCACGCCCATCGCGCGCAGGGCGCCCGCCATGAGCAGCGTGTCGCGGGAGCGCAGCGGGCGGCGCAGCCAGCCGGGCTCGGAGGCGAGGGCGGCGAGCACCAGGGCACGGTTGGTGACCGACTTGGACCCGGGCACGTGGACCGTCGCGTCGACGGCTCCGCTCGCGTGCGGGGCGGGCCAGAGGGCGGTGTGTGCGTCGTTCGGGGCCATGGGCCCCACTTTAGTGGGGGGCGGTCCTGGCCGTTGTCCGGCTGCGGGCTCGTCGGGGCTGGTCGCACCCGCGCGGGAGAACGGACGCCGCCCCTTCGGGGAACGTCACACTTCCAGCAGCCAACGTCCTCCGCCGATCAGCGAGCACAGTGACACCACGTGGAACAGGAACAGCCACAGGCCTGCTGGTACGTGCGTCAGGCGGGACAGCTGGTCCGCGTCGGAGTCGCCCGCGCCGCCGCGCGCCCGCTTCGCCTGCAGCTCGAACGCCGGCCGCACCCCGCCGAACAGCAGGAACCACACCACCGCATACGCGAACGCCGCCTGCACCTGTGGTCCGGTCAACCAGGACACCAGCAGGAACGTGCCCCCCGTCAAGACCACCGTCAGGGCCCCGTACGCGTTGCGGATCATCACCAGCATCGCCACCAGCAGGGCGGTCGCCGCCCACAGCAGAAGTGTGATGTGGCCGGCGGCCAGCAGGGCGGCGCCGCCCAGGCCCAGCAGTGGGGGAGCGGTGTAGCCGGCGGACGCGGTGAGGATCATGCCGATGCCGTGCGGCTTGCCCCGGCTGAGGGTGAGGCCGCTGGTGTCGGAGTGCAGGCGTATCCCGGTGAGCCGGCGGCCGGTCAGCAGTGCCACCAGACCGTGGCCGCCCTCGTGGGCGATGGTGATCGCGTTGCGGGAGACCCGCCACAGGGTGTGCGGGACGACCACCGCGAGCGCCGCGACCAGAGTGGCGAGCACCACCCACAGATTCGGGTCGGGCTGGGTGCCCACGAGGCGGCCCCAGAGGTCGGGCAGCGCGGTGGCGGCGGTGCTCTGCATGTTCGGCGGTCGCTCCCTGTCCTGGTACGGAGTCTGGCAGTGTGGCACGTATGTGCGGACGGTATGCGGCGAGTCGTAGGCCCGAGGATCTCGCGGGAATCTTTGAAATCGACAAGTGGGAGCCGGAGGAGACCTTGGAGCCGGATTTCAACGTGGCTCCGACCAAGGAGGTCTACGCGGTCCTCGACCGTCCCCTGAAGGACGCCGACGACCAACGCCCGGTTCGCCAGCTGCGCAGGCTCAAGTGGGGCCTGGTCCCCTCGTGGGCCAAGTCGCCGGAGGGCGGCGCGCGGATGATCAACGCGCGCGCGGAGACCGTGCACGAGAAGCCGTCCTACCGGCGTGCCTTCGCCGCCCGGCGCTGCATCCTGCCGGCCGACGGCTACTACGAGTGGGTCACCGGCCGGCAGGAGCGGGACCTGGAGGTCGAGGGCAGGAAGAAGCGGCCGCGCAAGCAGCCGTACTTCGTGCTGCCCGCCGACGGGTCGGTCTTCGCGATGGCCGGGCTGTACGAGTTCTGGCGGGACCGGACCCTGCCCGACGACCATCCGCAGGCCTGGTGGGCGACGTGCTCGGTGATCACGGCCGAGGCGGAGCGGACGCCGCTGGCGGTGGCGCCGGCGGAGGGGCCCCACGCGCTGGCCGACATCCACCCCCGGATGCCGCTGATGCTCACGCCGGACCGCTGGGACACCTGGCTGGATCCCTCCCGCGCGGACGCGGACGACCTGCGGGAGCTGCTGGCACCGCCGCCTGCGGGGCTGATGCGGGCCTACCCGGTCTCGACGGCGGTCAGCAACGTCCGCAACAACGGCCCGGAGCTGCTGAAGGAGCTGGAGGGGCCGGAGGAGGGCACACTCTTCTGACGTGACGGATGTGACGAACCCGACCGGCGGCCCGAGCGAGATCATCGGTACCGATGCGGGCGACGCCCGGGTCACCTGGCACCGGGCGAAGAGGGCGAGGCTGGTCCTGGCCGTCAGCCACGGCGCGGGCGGCGGCATCGAAGCGCGGGACCTGCGGGCGCTCGCCCGGGTGCTGCCCGCCCACGGCGTCACCGTCGCGCTCGTCGAGCAGCCCTGGCGGGTGGCCGGGAAGAAGGTGGCGCCCGCGCCGAAGACGCTGGACGCCGGGTGGCGCGGGGTGTGGCCCGCGCTCGCCGAGCCGGGGGTGCCGGTCATCTCCGGCGGGCGGAGTGCGGGGGCCCGCGTCGCCTGCCGTACCGCCGAGGACCTCGGGGCGCACGCCGTCCTCGCGCTCAGCTTCCCGCTCCATCCGCCGGGCAGGCCCGAGAAGTCCCGCGTCGACGAGCTGCTGGGGGCCGGGGTGCCCACGCTCGTCGTGCAGGGGGGCAATGATCCGTTCGGGAAGCCGGAGGAGTTCCCCCGCGGGACGGACATCGTCGAGGTGCCGTACGGCGATCACGGCTTCGCCGTGCCCAAGCGCGCGGAGATCACCCAGGACCGGGCACTGGAGGTCATCACCGACGCGGTCGTCGAGTGGACCTCGTCACTGGGCTGACGGCCGGGAATGCCGGGCTCCGCACCACTGTTGTGGCGAACAGACGTGCTGAACGACCAGCACGGATGTCGTAGGAGAGGAAGTCCGCCGCATGGGTTCGACCTTCTGCCCGGGCCGCAGCAGTCGTACTGACCTGGACTGGACAGTGCTGCACGCGGCCAGGACCGCTCCTATTCGAGCGGCGGCAGGCACCGGTCGTCGTCTATCCTCCGAATCGAGTGGGACCGGTTTCGGCCTCACGCGCGATCTTGAGGAGGTGGGTCCGGTCACTGGGACGGACGCAGGGACCGACAACGGCCAGGCGGAGCTGCCCGAGGGCCAGGGCGTCAGCGCGGAGTCGACCGCGGAGCGCAGCGCGCGCTTCGAACGGGACGCGCTCGAATTCCTCGACCAGATGTACTCGGCCGCCCTGCGCATGACGCGCAACCCGGCCGACGCCGAGGACCTGGTGCAGGAGACGTACGCCAAGGCGTACGCGTCCTTCCACCAGTTCCGCGAGGGCACCAACCTCAAGGCGTGGCTGTACCGGATCCTCACGAACACCTTCATCAACTCCTACCGCAAGAAGCAGCGTGAGCCGCAGCGCTCCGCCGCCGAGGAGATCGAGGACTGGCAGCTCGCCCGTGCCGAGTCGCACATGTCGACCGGTCTGCGCTCCGCCGAGTCCCAGGCGCTCGACCACCTGCCCGACTCGGACGTGAAGGCAGCGCTGCAGGCGATCCCCGAGGAGTTCCGCATCGCCGTCTATCTCGCGGACGTGGAGGGCTTTGCGTACAAGGAGATCGCGGACATCATGGGGACACCCATCGGTACGGTGATGTCCCGGCTGCACCGGGGCCGCCGTCAACTGCGCGGCATGCTCGAGGACTACGCCCGTGAGCGCGGACTGGTCCCGGCCGGCGCCGGAGAGTCGAACGAAGCGAAAGGCTCGGGCTCATGAGCTGCGGAGAGCCGCACGAGACGGACTGCAGTGAGGTACTCGACCATCTGTACGAGTTCCTCGACAGTGAGATGCCGGACGTCGATCGCGACAAGTTCCAGCAGCACTTCAAGGAGTGCTCGCCGTGCCTGGAGAAGTACGGACTCGAGCAGGCCGTGAAGAAGCTGGTCAAGCGGTGCTGCGGGCACGACGACGTGCCGACCGACCTGCGCGCCAAGGTCATGGGGCGGATCGAGCTGATCCGCTCCGGCCAGGCGGTGCCCGAGCATGACGTGACCGCGACACAGGTCACTCCCCAGGAGTCCTGATCCGTTCCTGACCCCGCGGTCATCACCCGAATGTGCGAATCCTCGGGTCATAAGCCCTCGAACCCCCCGACACCAGGCCTAGGCTCCGGAGCCGGACAGGCATGTCGGGGGAGGGGTCATGGAAGCGGTTCCGGCACGGGCGCGCGGGTATGTGGGCTGTGCCGCCGTGCTCGCGCTGTTCTGTCTGCTGAGACTGCCGACGCTCCACGCACCGTGGTGGGCGGTCGCGCTGCTCGCCGCGCTGTACGCGGCCTGTGAGCACGCCGTCCGGCGGCGTTTCGCGGGCGCGTCCCACCCCGTCTACGCCGTCCTGCTCGCCGGGGTGTTCCTGCTGCCCCCGCCCGCCGCCGCGTTCGTACCGCTGCCGGGTGCCCTGCTGGCCCGCGTGGAGCACCGGCCCGCGCCGGCACGCCGGATCTGGCGTGCCGCCCGGCTGGCGCTCGCCGTGTGGGGCGCGGCCCGGGTGCACTGGGCGCTGGGCGGCCGGGACGCGGTGGTCGCCTCCGACTTCCCGTACGTCCTGCTGCCCGCCGTGGCTGCCGTGCTGGCCTTCTGCCTGGTGCTGGCCGCGCTCGACGGCGGGATCCTGGCGGTGGCCGAGCGGGTACCGGTGCGCCGGGCCTGGCAGGGGCTGCTGTCGCGGTCCCTGGCGCCGATCGGGGTGCACGGGCTGGCCGGGCTGATGATGGCCGTGCTGTGGCGCAGCCCGTACGGTCCGGTCGCCGCGCTGCTCGTGCTGCTGCCGATGTGCGTGTCCTGGTGGGTGTTCGCCCAGTACCACCGGGAGCGCGCCGCCCACCAGGCGACCATCCGCGCGCTGGTGCAGGCCGTCGACATCAAGGACGGCTACACCCGCGGGCACAGTGAGCGCGTCGGACAGGCGTCCGTGATGATCGCCCGCGAGCTGGGCATGGACGACGAGCGCGTCGAGGTGCTGCGCTTCGCCGGGATCCTGCACGACGTCGGCAAGCTGGGCGTGCCCACCCGGCTGCTCCGCAAGGACGGGCCACTCACCCCCGAGGAGCGGCGGATCATCGAGCTGCACCCCGAGTACGGCCACGAGATGGTGCGCGGCATCTCCTTCCTCGGCGAGGCGCGGGCGGCGATCCTGCACCACCACGAGCGGCTGGACGGCAGCGGATACCCGTACGGGCTGGTCGGCGGCCAGATCCCGGAGTGCGCCCGGGTCGTCGCCGTCGCGGACGCCTTCGACGCGATGACGTCCACGCGCTCCTACCGCCGGGCCCGTCCCGTCCCGGCCGCCCTGGAGGAGCTTCAGCGGTGTGCGGGGACGCAGTTCGACCCGCGGATGGTCGCCGCGCTGGTCCGGGCCCTGGGACGGCACGGCTGGCATCCCGCGGTCACCGCCGACGAGCCGGAGGGCACGACGGCACCGCCCGCAGCCTTCCCCAGCCGGGCCGGGGCGCGGCGATGACCGCGCTGCGCCTCATCCACGCCTGCGCCGCCCTCGCCGCCGCCTTCTGCCTCGCGGTCACCTTGTGCACCGGCATCGACGAACGCGGCACCGCCCTCGCCTTCGGCCTCCTCGTCACCGTCGGCGAGCTCACCCGCTGGACCGGCGCCCAGGTCAGGGAGGCCGCACCCCTCGGCGCCGCGGGCGCACTGGCGTACGCGCTGCTCGGGGCCGACGCAGGACAGGCCGCCCGGCACGACGCCGCCCAGGTCGTCGCCGTCGTCCTCGCCGCGTCCCTGCTGGGCAGCGTGCCGCACATCTGGAGCGGGCGGACACCGACCCTCGATCACCTGGCCCGCCGAGTCCTCACCGTCGGCTTCGCCGCCGTCTGCTTCCAACCCCTGTACAGGCGGGGCGTGTTCGAGACCTGGGGCGGTCCCGCCTACGCCCTGCTGCTGCTCGCGCTGCTCTCCCTCACCGCGCTGTGCGACGCCGTGCTGGCCGCCGCGCTGGCGCACTCCCGCAGCCGGTGGCCGTTCGGGCCGCTCCTCAGGGACGAGCTGCGGGGACTCATCGGGATCGGGTCCGCCGTGTGCGCGACCGGGGCGGTGATCGCGCTGGCCGTCGCCGTCGCGGGTCTGTGGGCGCTGCCCGTGTTCTGCCTGCCGCTGCTGCTCACCCAGCAGTCGCTGCGGCGGTACGCGGCGGTGCGCACCACCTACCGGCAGACCATCGCCTCCCTCGCCCGGGCCACCGAGATAGCCGGCTACACCCCGGCCGGGCACGCCCACCGGGTCGCCGCGCTCAGCCGGGCCGTCGGCCGGGACCTGGGGCTGACCCGGCCCGAGCTGACCGTGCTGGAGTACGCGGCCCTCATGCACGACATCGGCCAGCTGAGCCTGGTCGACCCGGTGCCGGCCGGAGCCACCGCCGTGCTGCCCGCCGAGGAACAGCGGCGCATAGCGCTGCTCGGCGGGGCCGTCGTACGGCAGACCGGGGTGGACGCGGCGGTCGCCGTGGTCGTGGAGCGGCAGGCCGACCCCTACCCGGAACAGCCGGTCGCCGCGCGGATCGTGCGGGCCGTGAACGCCTACGAGGAGAAGGTGCGGGCCGCCGGCCCCGGCGGCCCGCTGAAGGCGCTGGAGGAACTGCGCCTCGGCACGGCGGGGGAGTACGCGCCCGAGGTCGTGGAGTCGCTCGCCCGGGTGTTGTCCCGGGACAGTCTGACCTTGCCGCAGGCTGGGTAACCCATGGGTAATGAGCGCCCCTGCGTCCGTACGTGGTTGGATGCGAGGGAGAGGGCGTCCGGGGGCACAAGCCAGCCCACTGTGCGGATCTGGAACTGGCAGGCGGGAATCGTGAGGATCTTCGGCAAGGGACGGCACCGGCCCTCCGCCTCCTGGCGGCAGGCCACCGACCGGGCGTTCACGCTGATCGGGGACGGCCGGTACGAGGACGCGGGCGAGCTGCTGACGCGCGCCGCCGACCTGGAGCCCTGGCTGTCGGAGTCCTGGTTCAACCTCGCCCTGCTGCACAAGTTCCGGCACGACTGGGAGCAGGCCCGGGCCGCCGGCCTCAGGGCCGTGGCGCTGCTCGACCGGGAGACCGGGGCACCCGACTGGTGGAACGTCGGCATCGCCGCCACCGCCCTGCAGGACTGGCCGCTGGCCCGCCGCGCCTGGCAGGCCTACGGCCTCAGGGTGCCGGGCGGAGCCACCGCCTCCGGCGAGCCGCTCGGGATGGATCTGGGCAGCGCGGCCGTGCGGCTGTCGCCGGAGGGCGAGGCCGAGGTCGTGTGGGGCCGCAGGCTCGATCCGGCGCGGATCGAGGTGCTGTCCATTCCGCTTCCCTCGTCCGGGCGCCGCTGGGGCGAGGTCGTCCTGCACGACGGCGTGCCGCACGGCGAGCGGACCACGGCCACCGGGCACGCCTACCCCGTCTTCGACGAGATCGAGCTGTGGGCGCCCTCGCCCGTGCCCACCTGGGTGGTCCTGCTGGAGGCGGCCACCGAGGCCGACCGGGACGCTCTGGAGCAGCTCGCCGCCGACGCCGGCTTCGCCGCCGAGGACTGGTCGTCCTCCGTGCGGCTGCTGTGCCGGATGTGCTCGGAGTCGCGCATGCCCTCGGACGAGGGCGAGGGCGTCCATCTGGACCCGCACGACCACAGCGAGCCGGGACACCCGGGCCCGCTGGGCCACCGTACGGACGGGCAGCTGTGGGTGCCGGAGCGGGAGTGTGGTGTCGCGGCGCCCGCCTCGCTGGTGAGGGGGCTGCTGGACGGCTGGGTGGCGGACAGCCCGGACTCGCGGGACTGGCGGGATCTGGAAGAGGTCTGCTGAGCGTTCGCCGTACCCTGTATCAGCATCACACCTGTGTTGTGCACCCAGTTTTTCCGAGGAAGGCGTACGTCGGTCATGGCCCAGCAGGACACCGATCAGCAGCACGCGGGCGTGCTCCCCGTCGACGAGGAGGGCTTCGTCGTCGACACGGAGGACTGCGAGGAGCGCGAGACCGCCTGGCGCGAGCGCGGCACCTCGCGGCCCATCACGGTCGTCGGCAACCCGGTGCTGCACAAGGAGTGCAAGGACGTCACCGAGTTCGGCGAGGAGCTCGAGCAGCTGGTCGCCGACATGTTCGCCAGCCAGCGCACCGCCGAGGGCGTGGGCCTGGCCGCCAACCAGATCGGCGTCGACCTGAAGGTCTTCGTCTACGACTGCCAGGACGACGAGGGCGTGCGGCACGTCGGCGTGGTGTGCAACCCGAAGCTGGTCGACCTGCCGGCCGACAGGCGCCGCCTGGACGACAGCAACGAGGGCTGCCTGTCCGTCCCCACGGCGTACGCGCCGCTCGCCCGGCCCGACTACGCCGAGGTGACCGGGCAGGACGAGAAGGGCAACCCGATCAAGGTGCGCGGCACCGGCTACTTCGCACGCTGTTTGCAGCACGAGACCGACCACCTGTACGGCTACCTCTACATCGACCGCCTCTCCAAGCGTGAACGCAAGGACGCGCTGCGGCAGATGGCTGAGAACGAGCCACGCTATCCCGTGGTCGCAAACGACTGAGACCCCGCCCGAGAGGTGCGGGAAACGCACGAGAGCAGCGACGACGCCCGGTCAGGATCTGTCCCGACCGGGTGTCGTTCGTTTGTTCGTCGCAAGGTTCCCGGCATCTTGGGGTAGTGAGTGGGGCAAATCCGTTCCCAGACTGGTCAGTTGTAGTGCTGAATAGAAGTGCGGGGATACGCAACGGCGCACGCCCGGCACAGCGGGAGGGGCGTGCGTTCCTGGCGGCTGAGAGGGGCTTGTTCGTGCATGCTTTCCCACACAGCACCACATCGACACCGACTGCGGTTGCGGTTCCACCCTCGCTCGCCCTTCCGGTGATCGAGGAGGCGTTTACCCGACATCTGCACCCGTATTGGCCAAAGCTTCAGGAGAAGACCCGCCTGTGGCTGCTCGAAAAACGGCTCATGCCGGCCGACAAGGTTGCGGAATATGCCGACGGACTGTGCTACACCGACCTCATGGCGGGGTACTACCTCGGTGCCCCCGACGAGGTGCTCCAGGCCATAGCCGACTACAGCGCCTGGTTCTTCGTCTGGGACGACCGTCATGACCGCGACATCGTCCACGGCCGCGCGGGCGCCTGGCGGCGGCTCAGGTTCAGCCTGCACACCGCCCTCGACTCACCCAGGCACCACCTGCGTCACCCGGACCCCCTGGTCGCCGGGTTCGCGGACAGCGTGCTGCGGCTGTACTCCTTCCTGCCCAGCACCTGGAACGCACGGTTCGCCCGGCACTTCGACCAGGTGATCGAGGCGTACGACCGGGAGTTCCGCAACCGCACCGAAGGATATGTCCCCGAGGTCGAGGAATACCTCGCCCTGCGGCGCCTGACGTTCGCCCACTGGATATGGACGGACCTGCTGGAGCCGAGCGCGGGACGCGAACTCCCGGACGCCGTGCGGAAACACCCGGCATATCGCCGCCCGGCCATGCTGAGCCAGGAATTCGCCGCGTGGTACAACGACCTCTGCTCGCTGCCGAAGGAAATCGCGGGCGACGAGGTGCACAATCTCGGAATCAGTCTGATCACCCATCAGGGGCTGACCCTGGAAGAGGCGGTCGGGGAAATCCGGCGGCGTGTCGAGGAGTGCGTCACCGATTTCCTCGAGGCTGAGCACGATGCGTTACGGTTCGCCGACGACCTCGACGACGGCACGCTGTGGGGAAAGGAACTCGGCGTCGCCGTACGGGCCTGCCTCGGCAATATGCGGAACTGGTTCAGTTCCGTCTACTGGTTCCATCACGAGTCCGGCCGGTACATGGTCGACAGCTGGGACGACCGGTCCACGCCCCCGTACGTCAACAACGAAGCGGCAGGTGAGAAATGACCGTCGAATCCTCCTCCGGGTTCTCGGCTTCGCTCGACCGGGGGGCACCCCCGTCGCCCGCGACGCCCGAGGCACCGGAACTGCGTGAACCGCCCCTGGCCGGGGGCGCCGTCCCGGTACTCGGCCACGGCTGGAAGCTGGTCCGAGATCCGCTGGCCTTCATGTCCCGGCTGCGGGACCACGGTGACGTCGTACGCCTGAAACTGGGGCCCAAGACGGTGTACGCCGTCACCACCCCGGAGCTCACCGGCGCACTCGCGCTCAGCCCCGACTACAAGATCGGCGGACCGCTGTGGGAGTCCCTGGAGGGCCTGCTCGGCAAGGAGGGCGTGGCCACCGCCAACGGTCCCCGGCACCGCCGCCAGCGGCGCACCATCCAGCCCGCCTTCAAGCTCGACGCCATCCCCGCGTACGGGCCGATCATGGAGGAGGAGGCGCACGCTCTGAACGAGCGCTGGCAGCCCGGCGCGACGATCGACTGCACCTCCGAGTCCTTCCGGGTCGCCGTACGCATCGCCGCCCGCTGCCTGCTGCGCGGCGAGTACATGGACGAGCGGGCCGAGCGGCTGTGCGTCGCCCTCGCCACCGTCTTCCGGGGGATGTACCGCCGGATGGTCGTCCCGCTCGGGCCGCTCTACCGGCTGCCGCTGCCGGCCAACCTCGAATTCAACCGGGGGCTGGCCGATTTGCATCTCCTGGTCGACGAGATCGTCGCCGAACGCCGGGCATCTGGTCAAAAGCCGGACGATTTGCTGACGGCATTGCTGGAGGCGAAGGACGAAAATGGTGACCCCATCGGGGAACAGGAGATCCACGACCAGGTGGTCGCGATACTCACCCCCGGAAGCGAAACTGTCGCCTCCACGATCATGTGGCTCCTCCAGGTGCTCGCCGAACACCCGGAACACGCCGCCAAGGTGCGCGCCGAGGTCCAATCCGTGACCGGTGGTCGCCCCGTCGGATTCGACGACGTGCGCGAACTGACCCACACCAACAATCTCGTCGTCGAGGCCATGCGTTTGCGTCCCGCCGTATGGATATTGACGCGGCGGGCGGTGATCGACACCGCGCTCGGCGGCTATCGCATTCCGGCGGGGGCGGACATCGTCTACAGCCCGTACGCGATCCAGCGCGACGCACGCTCCTACGCGGGCCACCTCGAGTTCGACCCGGACCGCTGGCTGCCGGACCGGGTCAAGGACGTGCCCAAGCACGCGATGAGCCCGTTCAGCGTCGGCAACCGCAAGTGCCCCAGCGACCACTTCTCCATGGCCCAGCTGACCCTGATCGCGGCGGTGGTGTCGTCGAAGTACCGCTTCGAGCAGGTCAGCGGGTCGAACGACGCGACCCGCGTGGGCATCACGCTGCGCCCGCACCGGCTGCTGCTGAAGCCCCGGGAGTGGTGACGCACCCGGTGTGACGCCGGCCGATACCGGTGCGCGCTCAGGCGGCCTCGGGCCCCCGGAACGCGCGCCGGTACGCGTTCGGGGTCGTGCCCAGCGTCCGGACGAACTGGTGGCGCAGCGCGGCCGCTGTGCCGAACCCGGTCCGCCAGGCGATCGCGTCCATGGTCTCGTCCGTGCCCTCCAGCAACTCCTGTGCCAGCAGTACCCGTTGACGCAGGATCCAGCGGTAGGGGGTGGTGCCCGTCTCCTGCTGGAAGCGGCGGGCGAAGGTGCGCGGAGCCATGTGGGCGCGGGCTGCGAGCTGCTCGACGGTGACCTCCTCGTCGAGGTGCTGCTCCATCCACGCCAGCACCTCGCCGACGGTGTCGCACGAGCTCTTCGGCAGCGGCCGCTCGATGTACTGCGCCTGGCCGCCGTCCCGGTGCGGCGGCACCACCATCCGCCGGGCGATCTTGTTGGCGACCTCCGGCCCCTGCTCCTTGCGCACGATGTGCAGGCAGGCGTCGATCCCGGCGGCGGTGCCGGCCGAGGTGATCACCGGGTCCTCGTCCACGTAGAGCACGTCCGGCTTGACGACCGCGCGCGGGAAGCGCCGAGTCAGCTCGTCGGCGTGCCGCCAGTGCACGGCACAGCGCCGCCCGTCCAGCAGCCCGGCCGCGCCCAGCAGGAAGACTCCCGAGCAGACGCTGAGCACCCTGGCGCCCCGCTCGACGGCCCGGCGCAGCGCGGCGAGCAGCTCCGGCGGGTACGTCCGGCTCACGTAGGTGTCCCCGGCCGGTACGGCGATCAGGTCGGCCTCCTCCAGCCGCTCCAGGCCGTACGGCGTCGAGACCGTGAACCCGGAGTTGGTACCCAGCGTCGGGCCCTCGGCCGAGGCGACCGCGAAGTCGTAGACCGGCAGGCCCTCGTCACTGCGGTCGATGCCGAACACCTCGCAGACGACGCCGAGCTCGAAGGGATGCACGCCGTCGAGAAGGACGGCGGCCACGTTCTTCAGCATGCTGCCAGTGTGCCTCCGAAGTGGCAGGAATTTGAAGATGTGCGGCAGTCCTGCCACTCACGGTAAGGCGTGTTCAGCGCCACAGTGGTGTCATGACTACCGCACAGACAGAAGCCCTGATCGGAATGATCGTCGTCCTCGGGATCCTGGTCCTCATGGTCCTCCCGGCACTGATCGGCATCGCGCACGACCGGCGCGTCGACCGGCAGATCAGGGAGGCCCAGGAGAACCAGGAGACCCGGCGGACCGGAAGGGGTCAGAAGTCCTCGTCCAGGTCGACGGTGCCCTCCACCGCCACCTGGTACGCCGACGGACGCCGCTCGAAGAAGTTGGTCAGCTCCTGAACCCCCTGCAGCTCCATGAAGGAGAAGGGGTTCTCGGAGCCGCACACGGGAGCGAAGCCGAGGCGTGTCAGGCGCTGGTCGGCGACGCACTCCAGGTACTGCCGCATCGAGTCGGTGTTCATGCCCGGGAGGCCGTCACCGCACAGGTCGCGCGCGAACTGCAGCTCGGCCTCGACGGCCTCCCGCAGCATGTCGGTGACCTGCTGCTGGAGCTCGTCGTCGAAGAGCTCCGGCTCCTCCTTGCGGACGGTGTCCACCACGTCGAAGGCGAACGACATGTGCATCGTCTCGTCGCGGAACACCCAGTTGGTGCCGGTCGCCAGGCCGTGCAGCAGACCCCGGCTGCGGAACCAGTAGACGTACGCGAAGGCGCCGTAGAAGAACAGGCCCTCGATGCACGCGGCGAAGCAGATCAGGTTGAGGAGGAAGCGACGGCGGTCGGCCTGTGTCTCCAGCCGGTCCAGCTTCTCGACCTCATTGATCCACTTGAAGCAGAACCCGGCCTTCTCGCGGATGGAGGGGATGTTCTCCACGGCGTCGAAGGCCGCGGCCCTGTCCTCCGGGTCGGGCAGATAGGTGTCCAGGAGCGTCAGGTAGAACTGGACGTGCACGGCCTCCTCGAAGAGCTGCCGTGACAGATACAGGCGCGCCTCGGGAGAGTTGATGTGCTTGTAGAGGGTCAGCACCAGGTTGTTCGCGACGATCGAGTCGCCCGTCGCGAAGAACGCGACCAGGCGGCCGATCAGGTGCTGCTCGCCCGGGGTCAGCTTCGCGAGGTCGGTGACGTCCGAGTGGAGGTCGACCTCCTCCACGGTCCAGGTGTTCTTGATGGCGTCCCGGTAGCGCTCGTAGAAGTCGGGGTAGCGCATGGGGCGGAGCGTCAGCTCGAAGCCCGGGTCGAGCAGGTTGGTGTTACGAGTCATTGCTGTCGGCGCGAGGCGCCGTCCTCCAGAGGTGGTGGTCGGGTGGCGGGTGGGAGTTACTGGCAGGCCTCGCAGGACTCGGGGTTTTCCAGGGAGCAGGCGACCGCGTCGGGATCGGCGACCTGCTGGACGGGGATGGTCCTCCCGGGCTGGGCCTGCGCCTGGGCGGCGCGGGCGATGCGCGTCGCCGGGCGCGAGCGCAGGTAGTACGTCGTCTTCAGACCCTGCTTCCAGGCGTACGCGTACATCGAGGAGAGCTTGCCGATGGTCGGCGTCTCCAGGAACAGGTTCAGCGACTGGGCCTGGTCCAGGAACGGGGTCCGGGCCGCGGCCATGTCGATCAGGCCGCGCTGCGGGATCTCCCAGGCCGTGCGGTACAGCGCCCGTACGCCGGCCGGGATCCAGGCGAAGTCCTGCACCGAGCCGTTCGACTCGCGCAGCGCCTCACGGGTCCGCGCGTCCCACACGCCCAGTTCCTTCAGGTCCTTCACCAGGTAGGCGTTGACCTGGAGGAACTCGCCGGACAGCGTCTCGCGCTTGAACAGGTTGGAGACCTGCGGCTCGATGCACTCGTACACGCCGGCGATCGAGGCGATGGTGGCGGTGGGGGCGATGGCCAGCAGCAGCGAGTTGCGCATGCCGGTCCTCGCGATCCGCTCGCGCAGCGCCGCCCAGCGCTCCGGCCAGGTGAACTCGACGCCGTAGTGGTCCGGGTGCAGCACGCCCCGGGAGGTACGGGTCTTCTCCCAGGCCGGCAGCGGACCGTTGCGCTCGGCGAGGTCGGCGGAGGCCTCGTACGCGGCGAGCATGATGCGCTCGGCGATACGGGTGGAGAGCGCCTTGGCCTCGGGTGAGTCGAAGGGCAGCCGCAGCTTGAAGAAGACGTCCTGCAGGCCCATCGCGCCGAGTCCCACCGGGCGCCACTTGGCGTTGGAGCGGCCCGCCTGCTCGGTCGGGTAGAAGTTGATGTCCACGACGCGGTCGAGGAAGGTGACGGCGGTGCGGACGGTGGCGTCCAGCCGCTCCCAGTCGATGTCCCCGTCGCTCACGAACGCGCCGAGGTTGACCGACCCCAGGTTGCAGACCGCCGTCTCCCCGTCGTCGGTGACCTCCAGGATCTCCGTGCACAGGTTGGAGGAGTGGACGACGTGGCCCGGCTCGGCCGTCTGGTTGGCGGTGCGGTTGGCGGCGTCCTTGAAGGTCATCCAGCCGTTGCCGGTCTGCGCGAGGGTGCGCATCATGCGGCCGTACAGGTCGCGGGCCGGGATGGTCTTCTTCGCGAGGCCCCTTTCCTCGGCCCTGCGGTAGGCGGCGTCGAACTCCTCGCCCCACAGGTCGACCAGCTCGGGCACATCGGCCGGGGAGAACAGGGACCAGACGCCGTCCGCGTTGACCCGGCGCATGAACTCGTCCGGGACCCAGTGCGCGAGGTTGAGGTTGTGCGTACGGCGGGCGTCCTCGCCGGTGTTGTCGCGCAGCTCCAGGAACTCCTCGATGTCGGAGTGCCAGGTCTCCAGGTAGACCGCGGCCGCGCCCTTGCGCCGGCCGCCTTGGTTCACGGCGGCGACGGAGGCGTCGAGGGTCTTCAGGAACGGCACGATGCCGTTGGAGTGCCCGTTGGTGCCGCGGATCAGGGAGCCGCGCGAACGGATCCGGCTGTACGACAGACCGATGCCGCCGGCGTGCTTGGAGAGCCGGGCGACCTGGTGGTAGCGGTCGTAGATGGAGTCCAGCTCGTCCTTGGGGGAGTCGAGGAGGTAGCAGGACGACATCTGGGGGTGCCGGGTGCCGGAGTTGAACAGCGTGGGGGAGGAGGGCAGGTAGTCCAGGCGGCTCATCAGCCCGTACAGCGCGGCCACTTCGTCGACCGAGCGGGGGGCGTCGTCCTCGGCGAGACCGGCGGCGACGCGCAGCATGAAGTGCTGGGGGGTCTCGACGACCTTGCGGGTGATGGGGTGCCGGAGCAGGTAGCGGCTGTGCAGCGTGCGCAGACCGAAGTAGCCGAAGCGGTCGTCGGCCCCGGTGTCGACCAGGGCGTCCAGGCGCCCGGCGTGCAGCCGCACGAACTCGGCGGTGCGATCGGCGATGAGCCCCTCGCGGTGGCCGACGGCGACGGACTCGGTGAAGGACGTCACGCCCTGCGAGGCGGCCTCGGCGCGGATGGTCAGGGTGAGCAGCCGGGCGGCCAGCTTGGAGTAGACGGGGTCCTCGGAGATCAGGCCGGCTGCCGCCTCCGTGGCCAGCTCGCGCAGTTCCGACTCGTCCGCTCGGGCGGAGCGGCCGCGCAGCGCGGCGGCGGCGACCCGGCCGGGGTCGGCGTCGGGCAGGTCGGCGGTCAGCTCGGTCAGGGTCCGCAGCAGCGCGGCACCGGGACCGTCGGACTCCACCGGGGTCGCCTCGGTCGCCGGGGTGGCTGAAGCCGGCTCGGCTGGCGCGATGGTCACGTGGGGCACTCCCTCGCTGGGCACGGGGGCCTGGCGGAGGGCAGGGGGCAGCGCGAGCGCACGCGGCGTCGCGTCCACCGGCCCACTCCACGAGGCCCGGACGTCAGGTCACCCGGACCGGACGGCCGGGCACGCTGTCGGCAGGTCCTCGGACTGACCCTCAGCACCGGTATGCGGGCATACGGGTGTGAGTACACCGTTGCGGGACAGTTCCGGATTCGCACCGGATTCCCCTGCGGCGACAGCGAGCATGAGCATACATCTTGTGCCGGGTCGCGGTGTCACCCCCAGATGTTGTGTTGCGTCGGCTTCATAGCGTCAACTCGTAAGTGAGGAGAGTGATGTCGTCCAGGTGCGGGAGCGGATTCCCGTCCCGCTCGGGTGTGCGCACGAAGCCGAGACGTTCGTGGATGCGGTGGGCGGAGTGCATGGCGCGCTGGGTCGACAGGACGATCCGTACACAACCCGTGGTCCGCGCACGGTCGACGCAGGCGCGGACGAGGGCCTCCCCGGCGCCCCGGCCGCGCGCCGCATGGGCGACCGCGAGCATCCGTATCGCGGCCTCTCCCGGCCCGGCGATGTCGGACATGGGCCCGCCGGACGGCACGAAGGTGACCCGCCGAGCACCTTCCCGTCGGCCACCGCGACCAGCACCTCAACGGCGGCCGCCCGCTGGGTCACGTCTCTCAGCTCGCCGAGGTACCAGGCGTTCTCCCGAAGTCGAGGAGCCCGTCCTGGAGACAGGCCTCGCCGGTGATCTCACCGAGGTCGTCGTACTCGTCGGGGACCGCATGCCGGATCACGATGTCCATGAGGCCGAGTGTGCCGGACGGGTACGACGACGGGCCGCCGGATTTCCCCGGCGGCCCGTCGGTCGCGTACGGCTCAGTGCGCGCTGCCCGCCGTCGCCGGCGGCAGCTCCACCTGCACCCCCGGGTCGCCCGCGTCCGCCGTGTAGTCGTCCGGGCTGGTCTCGTCGACGCCCTCGGGGGCCTTGAGGGCCTTCAGGGCGAAGGTGAGGACCACCGTGACGGCCACGTTCAGCACGAACGCCGTCAGACCGATGTAGCCGATCTCGCCGATGCCGGGGATCTCCTTCGCCGAACCGCCGAAGTGCTTCTGCGTCGGCGAGGCCACCCCGTACGCGGCGACCGTGCCGTAGACCATGCCGACCGCCCAGCCGGCCAGCAGCGCCCAGCGGTGGAACCAGCGGGTGAACAGGCCGCCGACCATGGCCGGGAAGGTCTGCAGGATCCAGATGCCGCCGAGCAGCTGGAAGTTGATGGCGACGGTCTTGTCCATGGTCAGGACGAAGACCAGCGCGCCCACCTTCACCAGCAGCGACACGATCTTGGAGACCCGGGTCTCCTCCTTCGGTGTCGCGTCCGGCTTGATGAAGTCCTTGTAGATGTTGCGGGTGAAGAGGTTGGCGGCCGCGATCGACATGATCGCCGCCGGCACCAGCGCGCCGATGCCGATCGCCGCGAAGGCCACGCCCGCGAACCAGTCCGGGAACATGTTCTCGAACAGCTGCGGGATCGCCAGCTGCCCGTTGGTGACCTTGACTCCGGCCGCGATCGCCATGAAGCCCAGCAGCGCCAGCAGGCCCAGCATCAGGGAGTACAGCGGCAGGATCGTGGTGTTGCGGCGGATCACCTCACGGCTGCGCGAGGACAGGGTCGCGGTGATCGAGTGGGGGTACATGAACAGCGCCAGCGCGGAGCCGAGCGCCAGCGTGGCGTACGTCCACTGGCCCGCCTGAGCCGGCACGAGCGCGCCGCGCGGCTTCCCGGTCGCCGGGTTGACCTGGCTGAACGCGTCGGCCGCCTTGGCGAAGACGTCGTCGAACCCGCCCAGCTTGATCGGGATGTAGATGATCGCGACCGCGATGACGATGTAGATCAGCGCGTCCTTGACGAACGCGATCAGCGCGGGGGCCCTCAGGCCCGACGAGTACGTGTACGCGGCCAGCACGCCGAATGCGATCAGCAGCGGCAGGTCCTTCACGAACCAGTTGGTGTTCTCGCCGCCGCCGATGCCCATCACGTCCAGCACTGCCTGGATGCCGACCAGCTGGAGCGCGATGTACGGCATCGTCGCCAGGATGCCGGTGAGCGCCACCGCCAGCGACAGGCCCTTGGAGCCGAAGCGGCCGCGCACGAAGTCCGAGGTCGTCACGTAGCCGTGCTTGTGCGAGACCGACCACAGGCGGGGCAGGAACGTGAAGATCAGCGGGTAGACGAGGATGGTGTACGGCACCGCGAAGAAGCCCGCCGCGCCCGCCGCGTAGATCGCCGCCGGGACTGCGACGAAGGTGTACGCCGTGTACAGGTCGCCGCCGAGCAGGAACCAGGTGATCCAGGTGCCGAACGACCGCCCGCCCAGGCCCCATTCGTCGAGGCTGTGCTCGTCGTCGGCCCTGCGCCAGCGCGCGGCCAGGAAGCCCATGACCGTGACGGCCAGGAAGAAGAAGATGAAGACGCCGAGCGCGACGCCGTTCACGCCGTCCTTCATTCCGCCGCACCCCCCTTCGCGGTCCGGCGGGCGCGCTGGTCACGCCGCCACAGCTGGTGGGCGAGCATGGTCAGCGCGGTGGAGATCAGCACCCAGAGCATCTGGTACCAGTAGAAGAACGGGATGCCCATGAACGCCGGGTCGGCCTTGGCGTAGGAGCCGACCCACAGCATCGCCACGAAGGGCGCGATCAGGCAGAGTGCGATGAGGACGCGCAGCGGCGTCACCACCGCCGATCTTGTCGTATCCGGCGCATTTGACATCTCTGGTGGCTCCGTCCCCTCACTGATCACCTGTGTAATGCGCAGGCAATCTAGGGGACGGTGTCACGGCAGTGGAAGACCTCGTCCGCATATCGGTATGTCGATTTCGGGGGCCCGCTGTGAAGGTCCGGACCTGAAGACGGGCCCCGTCTACTCCTGCGGCCGCTTCAGTCTCGCCACGAACTTGTAGCGGTCCCCCCGGTACACCGACCGCACCCACTCCACCGGCTTGCCCTCCCGGTCCAGGGAGTGCCGGGAGAGCATCAGCATCGGCAGACCCACGTCGGTGCCGAGCAGACCCGCCTCGCGCGGGGTGGCCAGCGAGGTCTCGATGGTCTCCTCGGCCTCCGCGAGGTGGACGTCGTAGACCTCGGCGAGCGCGGTGTAGAGGGAGGTGTACTTCACCAGGCTGCGGCGCAGCGCCGGGAAGCGCTTGGCCGACAGGTGCGTGGTCTCGATGGCCATCGGCTCGCCGTTGGCCATGCGCAGCCGCTCGATCCGCAGCACCCGGCCGCCGGCCGTGATGTCGAGCAGGCCGGCGAGGGAGTCGTCGGCGGTGATGTAGCCGATGTCCAGCAGCTGCGAGGTCGGCTCCAGGCCCTGGGCGCGCATGTCCTCGGTGTAGCTGGTGAGTTGCAGCGCCTGGGAGACCTTCGGCTTGGCGACGAAGGTGCCCTTGCCCTGGATCCGCTCCAGCCGGCCCTCGACGACCAGCTCCTGCAGGGCCTGGCGGACGGTGGTGCGCGAGGTGTCGAACTCGGCGGCCAGCGTGCGCTCGGGCGGGACGGGGGTGCCCGGCGCCTGCGTCTCCGTCATGTCGAGCAGGTGCTTCTTCAGGCGGTAGTACTTGGGCACGCGCGCGGTACGGACGGTGGCGCCACTCTCGTTCTCCGCACTGCTGACGTCGGTGCTCATGCTCTGCCTTCCCGGCTCCGGGTGCCCAAGCGACCGACACACCATCGGCCACGGCTCACATCGTGGCACGGCTCAGCGCGTCGGGCGCCAGCCCGCACGCTCCGTGATCTCCTCTGTATACCGTTGTGACCATCCCTGGTCTAGTCCATGCTTCAGATGCCCTGCCAGTCGGGCTTGTTGGCGTAGGTGTGCCGGAAGTAGTCCGCGAGCTTCAGCTTGGACGCGGCGGCCTCGTCGACGACCACGGTGGCGTGCGGGTGCAGTTGCAGCGCCGAGGCCGGGCAGACGGCCGCGACCGGCCCCTCGACCGTCGCGGCGACCGCGTCCGCCTTGCCCTCGCCGGTCGCGAGCAGCACCAGGTGGCGGGCCTCCAGGATCGTGCCGATGCCCTGTGTGATGACGTGGTGCGGCACCTGGTCGATGTCGCCGTCGAAGAAGCGGGCGTTGTCGATCCGGGTCTGCCCGGTGAGCGTCTTGATGCGCGTGCGCGAGGCGAGCGAGGAGCAGGGCTCGTTGAACCCGATGTGCCCGTCGGTGCCGATCCCGAGCAGCTGCAGGTCCACGCCGCCGGCCTCGGCGAGCGCCCGGTCGTACGCCTCGCACGCGCCACGCACGTCCTCGGCGGTGCCGTCCGGGCCCATGAACGCGTCCATCCCTATCCCGAGCGGCTCCAGGACCTCCCGCCGGAGTACGGAGCGGTAGGACTCCGGGTGTTCGGCGGGCAGCCCCACGTATTCGTCGAGCTGCGCTATCCGGGCCCGCGAGGTGTCCACGGCGCCGGAACGCACCTTGGCCGCCAGGGCCTCGTAGACGGGCAACGGGGTCGAGCCGGTGGCCACGCCGAGCAGGGCGTCGGGCCTGCGTCGCAGCAGCTGTGCGATGGCCTCGGCGATGAGCTCGCCGCCCGACGCGGCGTCCGGAACGATGACAACTTCCACGCTGGGGCCTGCCGATCTGTGCTGTGTGGTTTAGACCAATCCAGCAGAATGGTACCCCCAGGACCCGGCCTGCGTCAGCGAGCCGGCCCGTGGCGTCCACCCGGCTGCCCGTCACCCACCGCCGGCGTCGGAGGCGAGGAAGGCCGCCACGTCCGCGACGTCGGCCGTCTCGCCCACCCTGCCCAGCGCCGTATGTTTCCGTCGCCCCGCCCAGCCGTCCTCGACCGGCGTGCAGCAGCTCGGCGAGACGAAAGAGCAGGTCAGGACGGTCTCCAAGCCGCGCGGCCGCCCCCCTCCTTCGACCGTGAGACCGCGCTGGAGAAGGCGGTGCGCGCCTTCTGGGAGCGCGGTTACGAGGCGACCTCGGATTCCGACCTCACCAGGATCATGGGCATCGGCGCCCCCGGCCTGTATGCGGCCTTCGGCGACAAGCGGTCGCTGTTCGAGGAGGTCGTGCGGGTCTACGGCGGGACGTACGGGGCGTTCGCCCAGCACGCCCTGGAGGACGGCTGCTGCGGGAGGCCGCCGCGGAGTTCACCGACCCCGACCATCCCTACGGCTGCCTGGTCATCCACGCGGCCACCAACTGCACGAGCCCGGAGGTCGACGACGCCCTGCGCCGGCAGCGCAACGCCGACATCTCCGCGATCGAGAACCGCATCCGGGCCGACATCGTCTCCGGTGACCTGCCGCCCGGCACCGATGCCGCCGCGCCGCCGCCGTCTTCCAGGGCATGTCCCAGCAGGCGCGCGACGGAGCCGGCCGGGAGGAACTGGAGGGGCCGGCGGAAATTGCCATGACCATCTGGCCCCGTACATGACCTGGGCGGGCTAGGCTTCCAGACGTCACGTTGTTACAACTCCACACGCATGGACACATGGACACACCTTGTGGTCTAGTCCACAATGCGTAGGACGCACTCTTCCGTCTTCCCCGCACAGGAAGGCGGACCGAGGAACCGGAGCTCTCTGCCCTGACTGCCCCGGCTCCTCATCCTTCGGCCGACCGGGACCGCACACCCCACGGCCGATGCTGCTCCGGGCTGCGGTGCCGGGAGGGTTGAGGGTCCCTCCCAGGCGCCGCGGCCCGCGGGTGTTTTTTCGGCCGTGTCCGAGCCCCCGGGTACGCTCGCAGACGTGCCCTCCATGAACGAACTCGTACGCCAGCACACCGCCCTCGACGACTCCGACCTCGAGTGGCTCCACCTGCTGGTCTCGGAGTGGCAACTGCTCTCCGACCTCTCCTTCGCGGACCTGGTCCTGTGGGTCCCCACCCGGGACGGCACGCGGTACGTCTCGGTCGCCCAGATGCGGCCCAACACCGGTCCGACCTCCTACCAGGACGACATGGTCGGCCACCTGGTTCCGCGCGGCCGCCGCCCCATGCTGGACGCGGCGCTCGACGAGGGCCGGATCGTGCGCGAGGGCGACCCGGAGTGGCGCGAGGAGGTCCCGGTCCGGGTCGAGTCGATCCCCGTACGACGGGAAGGGCGCGTCCTCGGCGTCATCGCCCGCAACACGAACCTGCTGACCGTGCGCACCCCGAGCCGCCTGGAGCTGACGTACCTGCAGAGCGCCTCGGACCTGGCGCAGATGATCGCGGCCGGCTCCTTCCCGTTCCCCGACCAGCAGGTCGACATGGACGCCTCGCCGCGCGTCGGCGACGGCCTGATCCGGCTGGACGCGGACGGCCTCGTCCAGTACGCCTCGCCGAACGCCCTGTCCGCCTACCACCGCCTCGGCCTCGCCGCCGACCTGGTCGGCCACCACCTGGGCCGGACCACCGCCGAACTCGCCCCCACCCGGGGGCCGGTGGACGAGGCGCTGGCCAAGGTCGCCAGCGGATGGGCGCCGCGCGAGTTCGAGATCGAGTCGAACGACGGGGTGATCCAGTTCCGGGCGATCCCGCTCAAGCCCAAGGGAACACGCATCGGTTCGCTGGTGCTGCTCCGGGACGTCACCGAACTGCGGCGCCGGGAACGCGAGTTGATCACCAAGGACGCCACCATCCGGGAGATCCACCACCGGGTGAAGAACAACCTCCAGACGGTGGCCGCCCTGCTCCGCCTCCAGGCCCGGCGCATCGACTCCGAGCGCGGCCGGGAGGCGCTGGAGGAGGCCGTGCGGAGGGTCGGCTCCATCGCGATCGTGCACGAGACGCTGTCCCAGAATCTGGACGAGCGTGTGGAGTTCGACGAGATCGCCGACCGTGTGCTCGCCATGGTCGCCGAGATCTCGCCGGGCAAGGTCACCGGCCGGCGCAGCGGCCGCTTCGGCATACTCGACGCCGAGGTCGCCACCCCGCTGTCCATGGTCCTCACCGAGATCCTGCAGAACGCCCTGGAGCACGGCTTCCGTGAGGGCGACACCGGCACCGTCGAGGTCTCCGCGGTGCGCGGCGGCACCACCAAGGAGGCCCGCCTCCTGGTCACCGTCCAGGACGACGGGGTCGGCCTGCCCGACGGCTTCGACCCGCACCGCTCGGGCAACCTGGGCCTGCAGATCGTACGCACCCTGGTGGAGGGGGAGTTGGGGGGAACCTTCGACATGGTTCCGGCGCCGGAGCGGGGGACGCGGGTGATCCTCGACATTCCGGTGCGGGCGCAGAAGTAGCCGGACAGCATTGAGCCCCGGATCACAGGTGATCCGGGGCTGAAGCTCGTTGCTGCTTGCTAAGCGCATCGGGGTACTGCGCGCTGCGGCTCGGGGGCGGGAGATGCGTACTCGCTGTACGCGCCGCCAAGCTCAGGCTGTCAGCAGGGGTGGATGGTCAGGCGGAGGCCTGACGAGCCCGGTTGCGGGCGGCGCGGCGCTTCATGGCGCGGCGCTCGTCCTCGCTGAGACCACCCCAGACGCCGGAGTCCTGGCCGGACTCGAGCGCCCACTGCAGACACTGCTCGATCACCGGGCAGCGACGGCAGACGGCCTTGGCTTCCTCGATCTGCAGCAGCGCAGGACCGGTGTTGCCGATGGGGAAGAAGAGCTCGGGGTCTTCCTCGCGGCAAACGGCGTTGTGACGCCAGTCCATGGCTGCTACCTCTCCTTGGTATTACATGCAGATTGCTTGTGAATGTGAACGCTTTCACGAATCCCTCAACAAGTGAAGGGCCGACCGCCGAGTCTTCCCCGGCGTGGTCCTTGGTTTTGAAGAGGGGTTCTGGTGATCAGTGGAGGCCGGTGTTGCGGGCCGTCCCGATCGCCACGTAGAGACTCGCAAACCTCAGCGGCGGATACAACCCCTTCCGGAAAGTTTTTTTTGATTCCTCGGTGTCGACTAGGTCACAGCCGTACTTCCATGGGGTGGATCCTGGCCTAAACGTTCGAGTGAAAGGACTTTGGCCGGTTCCACTCACACAATCACACGCAGTGCACGGCGTACGCCTGTGAACGTCACGCTGGTGCGCACTCCGAGGTGGTCGCCGTCCATCTGGAGGGGGAGTGGCACCTTCGAATGCAAGGTGAACTGGTCCAGGTCGTGCAGGGAGGTGGCGTGCTTGCCGTGGGGTCCGCGCTCGGGGGACGAAGTGAGCAACTGGGTGGCATACCGGGCAACCGCGGCCGTGGACAGGCGACTGAGACCGAGTACGTCGAGACCCTTGTCGAACGAAGCCTTAGGTGACGTGTACATCGGGCGATTGCCGAGATAGGTCCAAGGCGACGTGTTCGAGACTATGGCGACCACAAGATCGGTGACCGGGTCCGCGCCGGGGTGTTCGAGCGTGATCGTGCCGCGCCGGCGATGCGGCTCGCCGAGAAACTGCCGGACGACCTGACGCACGTACAGCGCGTGCGTCGACTTCTTGCCACGCTCGCGCTGCTGCTCGACCCGGCCGACCACGCCCGCGTCGAAACCGAGACCCGCGTTGAAGGTGAACCAGCGCGACGGGACCGCCTCGTCCTCGGTGCCGGGCGTGCCGGAGGTCAGGCCGAGGCCGACGACACGCTCGCGGCCCTCGCGCAGGGCGTCCAGCAGGGCGCCGGTGGCCTCGACGTTGTCGTTGGGCAGGCCCAGGGCGCGGGCGAAGACGTTGGTGGAGCCACCGGGGACCACGGCGAGGCCGGGCAGGCGGTCCGGGTCGGGGCCGGCGTGCAGGAGGCCGTTGACGACCTCGTTGACGGTGCCGTCACCGCCGAGGGCCACGATCAGGTCGATGTCGTCGCTGTCCGCCGCCTGCCGGCCCAGGTCGCGTGCGTGGCCGCGGTACTCGGTGGTGACCGCCTCGAGCTTCATCTCGCTCGCCAGGGCGTGGATCAGCACGTCACGCCTACGTGCGCTTGTGGTGGTTGCCGCCGGATTGACCACGAGAAGTGCACGCATGAGTTGCAGGGTACCTACTGGGCGGTACTGGGCCCAGACCGAGGTGGGGATCCGGTAAGAGCAGGGGGCGTGAACCTGGACACCCGGCGTGCGGGGCGACGGCTACCCTTCAGGGGTGAGCAGTGAGCAGAACCCCACCTCCCGGACCCCCGCCGAAACCGACGGCCCCCGTCCGCGCCGGCTGACCTGCGCGGCGGCGCTGGTCGCGCTGGAGGGGGCCGCGCTGGCGGTCGGGGGTGTGTGGATGCTCGTACTCGGCATCACCGGCGACCCGGACGACCGGCGGCAGGCCGTGACCCTGGGCATCACCCTGGTCGTCCTCGCCCTGCTGCCGCTGCTCGCCGCGCGCGGCCTGCTGCTGCGGCGCGGCTGGAGCCGGGGCCCCGCCGTGGTCACGCAGATCATGGCCCTCCCGATCGCCTACAACCTCCTGAAGGCCGACAGCGCCGCCATCCCGGTGGGCATCGCCCTCGCGGTCGTCGCGGTGGCCGCGCTGGTGCTGCTGGTCAACCCGGCCACGACGGAGGCCCTTGGCATCAAGGGGCCGGGGCGGGCGGAGGAGACCAAGCGATAGCCCGCCGGGGTTCGGCGGGCTGACCGTACGGCTGCGGGCGACGCCATCGCGCCGCCCGCTGTGTGTGCCGTGCGCCTACTCCTCCACCAGCAGCTTCTCCCGCAGCTGGGCCAGTGTTCGGGCCAGGAGACGGGAGACGTGCATCTGGGAGATGCCGACCTCCTGGGCGATCTGGGACTGGGTCATGTTGCCGAAGAAGCGGAGGAGAAGGATCCGCTTCTCTCGGGGCGGGAGGTCTTCCAGCAGCGGCTTGAGGGACTCGCGGTATTCCACGCCCTCCAGCGCCTCGTCCTCCGCGCCGAGGGTGTCGGCGACCGCCGGGGACTCGTCGTCGGTGTCGGGGACGTCCAGGGAGAGGGTGGAGTAGGCGTTCGCCGACTCCAGGCCCTCCAGGACCTCCTCCTCGGAGATGGCGAGCTTCTCGGCCAGCTCGTGGACCGTGGGCGAGCGCCCGTGCTGCTGGGACAGCTCGGCCGTGGCCGTGGTGAGCGACAGACGCAGCTCCTGCAGCCGGCGCGGAACGCGGACCGCCCAGCCCTTGTCGCGGAAATGCCGCTTGATCTCACCGACGACCGTGGGGGTGGCGTACGTGGAGAACTCCACGCCCCGGTCCGGGTCGAACCGGTCGACCGACTTGATCAGGCCGATGGTGGCGACCTGGGTGAGGTCGTCCAGCGGCTCACCCCGGTTGCGGAAGCGGCGCGCGAGATGCTCCACGAGCGGCAGGTGCATACGGACCAGCTGGTTGCGCAGCTCCGCGTACTCCGGGCTGCCCTCCCTCAGCGCCCGCAGCTCGACGAACAGCGCGCGCGCTCCACTGCGGTCCTGGGGGTCGTGCTGCACACCCTGCAGGGCCGGCGCGGCCTGCGCGCCCAGCTCGTCGTCGTCCCGTTCGTGCTCGCTCATCGTCCCGCCCGTCGCCCTTCCCCGAGCCCTCGCCTCCGTCCGGGCCGGGGAAACCCCGCTCCGCCGCTCCAGAGGCGCGCTCTGCACGGCACCTTCCCGATCCCGCTGCCCGTCGTCCGGGAAGCCGGCCTCCGCGGAGTGGTCCTCCGGGTGCGGCCTGGCCTGCTCCGGGATCCCGTCGATGCCGTCCCGCATGCGTCGGGAACCGTCCGGAGAGCCCGCGCCCCCGGCCGGCAGCTCCCGTGTGCCGCGCTCTTCGTCCCGCACCGGCCCGTCCCCGTTCCTCACGCCGGCCCGGGTCCCGCGCCGCGCTGTTTGTAGAGGCTGATCGACACGGTCCGGTCCTCGTCGACGGCCGACGAGACCTTGCCCGCCAGGGCCGACAGCACGGTCCAGGCGAAGGTGTCCCGCGAGGGCGCGTGGCCGTCCGTGGTGGGTGCCGAGACCGTGACCTCGAGCGAGTCGTCGACGAGCCGGAAGACACAGCTGAGCACAGATCCGGGCACGGCCTGCTGGAGCAGGATCGCGCAGGCCTCGTCCACGGCGATGCGCAGGTCCTCGATCTCGTCCAGGGTGAAGTCCAAGCGGGCGGCGAGACCGGCCGTGGCCGTCCGCAGCACCGACAGGTAGGCACCCGCAGCCGGCAGCCGGACTTCCACGAAGTCCTGGGTCGCGGGCTCGCCTGCGATCTGGGACACCCTCACCTCCATGGTGGTACAAGCTTCAGGGGGGCCGAGGGTCGCCCCTCGGGGTAACGCGATACATGGTTCAGCGGTGACGCTATCGCGCTCCGAACGTTCCTGTCCCCGGGACCCCAACCCCCTGGCGTCACTCACAGTAAAACTCTGGATACGCTCCGTGTCTAGAGGTCCAGCGGGCCCAATTGGGAAGAGCGCGCGCCGGGTTGACGTACCCAGACGTCAGACGCTCGAACCGTCGGGATCGGCGCCGGGGTCGACTCACCTGTACAGGGTTACACGAGGACGTGGTCGACGAAGCACCACCGCCAGTCCTCGCCCGGTTCGAAGGTCCGCATCACCGGGTGACCGGACTTCTCGTGGTGCCCCGTGGCATGCCTCCCGGGCGAGGAGTCGCAGCAGCCGACGTGGCCACAGGTCAGACACTTCCGCAGCTGCACCGGGTGCGTGCCCTCCGCGAGACACTGCAGGCAGGTCTCGCTCAGCGGCTCGGGTTCCGGGTGCGACAGCGCGTCGGCGTGCGTGCACTGTTTCATGATTGCCAGATTACGACGGGCGCGCGGGTGACCGCGCGGAAAAAGAGGGCGGGCGAGGACGATGGACGTGATGCCGCTGCTGCTGCTGGTGGCGGGGAGCGCCGCGATCGCCGCGGCGGCCCGGCGGACGCCGGTGCCGGCCCCGCTGCTGCTGGTCGCGGCCGGACTGCTGGTCTCGTACGTCCCCGGGGTGCCGGACTACACCCTCGATCCCGAGGTCGTCCTCCCCCTCCTGCTGCCCCCGCTGCTCTACACGTCGGCGACCGACAGCTCCTACCTGGACCTCAGGGCCCAGCTGCGTCCGGTGGCACTGCTGTCGGTGGGATACGTGCTCTTCGCGACCTTCGTCGTCGGCTGCGCCGCCTACCTGATCGTCCCCGGGATGCCGCTGCCCGCCGCGCTGGTGCTGGGCGCGGTGGTGGCGCCGCCGGACGCGGTCGCGGCGACGGCGGTCGCGCGCCGGGTCGGCCTGCCCTCCCGGATCACCACGATCCTCCAGGGCGAGTCCCTCCTGAACGACGCCACCGCGATCACCGCGTACAAGGTGGCCCTCGCGGCGGCCGTCGGCGCGGGCGCCACCTGGGCCGGCGGTATCGGCGAGTTCCTGCTCGCGGCGGTCGGCGGCGTCGGCGTCGGCCTGGTCCTGATGGCGCCCCTGCACTGGCTGCGCACACACCTGAAGGAACCACTGCTCCAGAACACCCTCTCCCTGCTCATCCCGTTCGTCGCGTACGGCGTCGCCGAGCAGCTGCACGCCTCGGGCGTCCTCGCGGTCGTGGTCGTCGCCCTCTACCTCGGGCACCGCGCGTGGGAGGTCGACTTCGCCACCCGGCTGCAGGAGGAGGCGGTGTGGAAGATGGTCGCCTTCGTCCTGGAGTCCGCGGTCTTCGCGCTCATCGGCCTGCAACTGCCGGTCGTCCTCAAGGGCCTCGGGGAGTACGAGGGTGCCGACGCCGCCTGGTACGCGGTGGCCGTCTTCCTGGTGGTGGTCGCGACCCGGTTCGTGTGGGTGTATCCGGCGGCCTTCCTGCCGCGCCTGCTGTCGGCGCGGGTCGGGGAACGGGAGCCGAACCCCACCTGGCGGGGCGCGATGGTCACCGCGTGGGCCGGGATGCGGGGCGTGGTCTCCCTCGCCATCGCCTTCTCGATCCCGCTCACGGTGCACGGCGGCGGCGCCTTCCCGCAGCGCAACCTGATCCTGTTCCTGACCTTCACGACGGTCATCGGGACGCTGGTCCTGCAGGGCCTGACCCTGCCCCCGCTGATCCGTCTGCTGAAGTTCCCCGGCCGGGACGCACAGGCCGAGACGCTCGCCGAGGCCAATGCCCAGGCGCAGGCCTCCCGGGCCGCCGAGCAGCGCCTCGACGAGCTCCTCTCCGACGAGCGCAACCTCCTGCCCCCGCCCCTCGCCGACCGCCTCCGCACGGTCCTGGAGCGCCGCCGCAACGCCGTCTGGGAGCGGCTCGGCGCGGTGAACCCCGTCACCGGGGAGACGGTCGACGACACCTACCGCCGCCTGGCCCGGGAGATGATCAGCGCCGAGCGGGAGGTGTTCGTCCGCCTGCGCGACCACCGCTACATCGACGACGAGATGCTGCGCACACTGCTGCGCAGGCTGGACCTGGAGGAGGCGGCGGCGTACCGGGAGGCGGCGTAGGGGCGGTGCCGGGTGCGGTCCGGGCGCGGGGGCTACGGGAAGGGCCGGCCGGTGACCACGGCGGTGACCGTCGTCCCGCGCCGGAAGGCGCCTTCGCCCGCCAGGGTGACGAGTCCGTACAGCAACTTGGCGACATACAGACGCTCCACGGGCAGGCCGTGGCGGGTCTCGAAGTCCTCGGCGAAGGCGTCGAGTCCGGGGGTGGTGCGGGCGTAGCCGCCGAAGTGGAAGCGGTCGTCCAGGGACCAGGTGCCGCGGCGGGCGCCGAAGGCCCGCTCCTGGAGGGTTCGTATCTCGGCGGTCAGGAAGCCGCCCCTGAGGACGGGTATGCCCAGGGCGCGCTGGTCCGGGGCGAGGCCGGCGGCCGTACCGGCGAGTGTGCCGCCGGTGCCGCAGGCGAGGGCGACGACGTCGGCGCGGCCGCGCAGTTCCCGGCCGAGGGCCTGGCAGCCGCGGACGGCTTCGGCGTTGCTGCCGCCCTCCGGGACGACGTACGCGTCCCGGGCGCCGAGGGTGCCCAGGATGGCGTCCAGAGTCTCGGGATCGGCCTTGCGGCGGTACGTCGACCTGTCGACGAAGTGCAGCCGCATGCCGTCGGCCTCGCACCGGGCCAGGGACGGGTTGCGGGGCCGGTCGGCCAGCTCCTGGCCGCGGACCACGCCGACGGTGGTCAGGCCGAGGAGGCGGCCCGCGGCGGCGGTGGCCCGCAGGTGGTTGGAGTACGCGCCGCCGAAGGTCACGATCGTGCGGCCACCCGCCGCCTCGATGTTCGGCACCAGCTTGCGCCACTTGTTCCCGATCAGGTCCGGGTGGATCAGGTCGTCGCGCTTGAGCAGGAGACGTATCCCGTGGCTCGCGAACCGGTCGTCGGCCACCTCCTGGAGGGGGGAGGGGAGAAGGGGGCGCAGGGCGGCGTCGGGGCTGGTCACCGGTTCATTGTCGCCCGGGGGAACCTTCCCCGTTACTCCTTCAGACGCTCCTTGATCCGCCCCCTCAGCCACCCCATCGTGAACCCCCGCGGGTCCACCTTCCCCGGCTGCCACTCCAGGTGGCCGATGACCGAGCGTTCCGTCCAGCCGTGGTGGCGGCACACGGCCGCGGCGGCCTTCTCGACGGCGTCCAGCTGGGCCTTGGGCCAGGGGTCCTGGCCGTCGCCGAGGTTCTCGCACTCGAAGCCGTAGAAGTACCGGTTGCCGTCGGTGCCGGCCTCGTTGTCCGGCGGCAGTCCTTTCTCGGCGATCACGGCGCGCAGTACGTCGTCGTCGCCGAGCCCGGCGTGGTTGGCGCGGCCGTGGCCTACGAGATGGACGGTGCCGTCCTTGGTGATCACGCCGTGGCACAGCGGGCCCGGCAGGTCGGCGTAGCCGTCCCGGCAGAGGGCCACCGTCCGCTCGCCGCCCTCGGTCGCCGTATGGTGGATCATCACGCCGTGGACGGGCCCCCACGGCCCCTTGTGGTCGCGGTTGTGGTGTGCCCAGTCGCCGACCTCGACGACGGTGAGCCCCTCGGCTCTCAGGGCGCCCAGAAAACCGCTCGCGGACATGGGTGAGGCCATGGACGCCTCCTTCGCGCTGTGCTGGTGCGGCGGCCGGTCGCGGCCGCCTCGTACGGCTGCTTCTACCGAAACCGGACGTCCCGGACTACATCGTTCGCACACTGAGCGAGCCGATCCGGACAACCCCCACAATCCCGGCGGATGGTGTCGCGTGATGGACGGGATCTCCCTGTTTGCCCGGTAGTGCGATGATCCAATCCCGCTCTTTTGGGTAATGGCATCGATACGCTCCGTAATGGGAGCCTGGCTGTGAGAGCGATGCCCGGCGCAGTTCGGTGCCGGAACATGACCGGGAGGGCAATTCTCTATGTCGGTAGGCGAAGAGGTCCGCGGGGAACAGGGCAGGCCGCAGCAGAGTCTGAACACCGCGGCGGCGCGGAACCTGGCCACGACCACCAAGTCCGCGCCCCAGATGCAGGAGATCAGTTCGCGCTGGCTGCTGCGGATGCTGCCCTGGGTGAACGTGCAGGGCGGGACGTACCGCGTCAACCGGCGACTGACGTACGCGCTCGGTGACGGCCGGATCACCTTCGTCAAGACCGGCGACCGCGTCGAGGTGATCCCCGGCGAGCTCGCCGAACTGCCGGCCCTGCGGTCGTACGACGACCAGGAGGTGCTCTCGGAGCTGGCTCGGCGCTGCCACCGCCGGGACTTCGCCCCGGGGGAGGTGATCGCCTCCTTCGGCAGCCGGACCGACAAGGTCTACCTGCTCGCCCACGGGAGGGTCGAGAAGGCCGGTACGGGTCCGTACGGCGACGACGCGGTCCTCGGTGTCCTCGCCGACGGCGCGTACTTCGGCGAGCAGGCGCTGCTCGATCCGGACGCCATCTGGGAGTACACCGCCCGCGCGGACACCGCCTGCACGGTGCTCATCCTGACCCGCCAGGACTTCGAGCAGGTCGCCGAACGCGCCGGCTCCCTGCGCGAGCACGTCGAGCGGCGGCGCTCGGTCCCGCGGCAGCGCACCAACAAGTACGGCGAGAAGGCGGTCGACCTCGCCGCCGGCCACAGCGGCGAGCCGGACATCCCGCACACCTTCGTCGACTACGAGGCCGGCCCGCGCGAGTACGAGCTGAGCATCGCGCAGACCGTGCTGCGCATCCACACGCGCGTGGCCGACCTCTACAACCAGCCGATGAACCAGACCGAGCAGCAACTGCGGCTCACCATCGAGGCGCTGAAGGAGCGCCAGGAACACGAGCTGATCAACAACCGCGAGTTCGGCCTGCTCAACAACTGCCAGTACGACCAGCGGATCCAGCCGCACGACGGCGTGCCCAGCCCGGACGACATGGACGAGCTGCTCAGCCGCCGGCGCGGCACCAAGCTGTTCCTCGCCCACCCCCGCGCGATCTCCGCGTTCGGGCGCGAGCTGAACAAGCGCGGACTCGTCCCGGAGACCATCGAGATGAGCGGCAACCGCATCCCCACCTGGCGCGGAGTGCCGATCTTCCCGTGCAACAAGATCCCGGTCACCGAGGCGCGGACGAGCTCCGTCATCGCCATGCGTCTGGGAGAGGAGGAACAGGGCGTCATCGGACTGCGCCAGGCCGGCGTCCCGGACGAGATCGAGCCCAGCCTGTCCGTGCGCTTCATGGGCATCAACGAACAGGCCATCATCAAGTACCTGGTCACGGCCTACTACTCGGCGGCGGTCCTGGTACCGGACGCGCTGGGGGTGCTGGAGAACGTCGAGATCGGTCGCTGGAGGTGACGTTCGCGGCAGTGTTCCCGCCCGTCGGCGCGGGTAGACCCTCCGGGTACGGGCTCAGTCGGGGCGGAAACGCCACCGTCCGCGGACTCCGCGAGAGGGACCCATGGCCGAGTTGATGACGGAGACGGATCGGCGCTCCGGGGGATCACCGTTGCCCGGCGGGGTGCTCGAACCGTACGAACGGCGAGGGCCCGCCGGTGACGGCAGGCCGGGCCCGCTCGACGGGCACGGGACCGCGGCGATCCTGGGCCGCGCCCGTGCCTCGGCCGACCGGAAGGCCCGGGCGATCCAGGAGCCGGCCCGTGCGGTTCCGGAACCGGAGGCGGCGGGGGTCCGCCGGCGCCGGCCGAGTTCGTGACGCGGCGCAGCGGCTGAGGCGGCTGTGTGAAGACCCCGGAGTCTCCGGGACCGTGCGGCTCCTGACCCCGCACCGTCACCGGGGGCTCCGGCCCCGCGGGTCCCGCACATCCCCACGGTGTGCGGGGCTCGTCCCTTTTGCCGACGGGGGTTGTGCCACCGGTGGTCCGACGGGTGCGGTGGGCCGGGCCGGCGGGTGGGTCGCGCGGCCCGGCGCTGACGGGGGGCTCCCCCGCTCGCGGCTTCGCGACTGCGTCGGCTACGCGGCTGTGGCGGCTATCGGCCATGGCCGTGCTAGCGCTCCGGCACGATCGTCGTCACGAGTCGTTCGACCAGACCGTCGGGGACACCCGTGCCGGGCAGCACCCCCTCCAGAACGCCCGGCAGGGTCAGGTGTTCCAGGATCAGGCCGAGCATGGCGAGGTAGAGCACGGCTACGGTCTCGTCGCCGCCGGGGAGTCCGGCCCGGCGGTGGAAGTCCATGCCGTACTCCAGCTCGGCGCGCACCGACTCGGTGAAGGAGGCGCGCAGCCCGGGGCGGCGGGTGGCCTCCAGGCGCAGCTCCAGGAGGGCGAGATAGCCCGTCCGGTCGCGGGTCACGCGGCCCATGAGGTCGCGCATCAGGGCCGTGACCAGTGTGCGGTCCTTGGGCGCGGCCATCAGCCCGGCGAGCACCTCGGGGTCGGGCGCGAGCCGGGTGTGCATCCGGGCGTCGATCTGGCGCAGCAGGTCGTCGCGGTCGGTGAAGTAGTTCGACGCGGTGCCCACCGGCACGCCCGCCTCGGCGTCCACCGCGCGGAACGTCAGCCCCCGCGCTCCGCTCCGGGCGAGCACCTCGGTGCCGGCGTCCACGAGGGCGGCCCGGCGCTCCGGGTTACCGGCCATGCGGAATCTCCTCTCCCACTTGCCATGCCTGCCTGAACCCCCTTGCAACCACGACAAGCGAAGTACTACAACTGGAGTGGTCGCGGCAGCACGTCGCAGCCTACGGAAAGAGACCAGCTTGCGAAAGCTCACCTACTTCGTCGCCTGCTCCATCGACGGCTTCATCGGAGACCCGCACGGCGACGCCTCGTCGATGTTCGCCTTCCTCGACGAGGAGTTCGTCGGGTACCTCACCTCGGCGTACCCGGAGACCACCGCGGCCCACGCCCGTAAGCCGCTGGGCATCGCGGACACCGGCAACCGGCACTTCGACACCGTGATCCAGGGCCGCGCCAGCTACCAGATCGCGCTCGACGCCGGCGTCACGAGCCCCTACGGCCACCTGCGAGAGTACGTCGCCTCACGTACCCTCGGCACCGCGCCCGACCCGAACGTGACCGTGATCGACGGCGACCTGGTCGCCCGGATCCGCGAGTTGAAGGCCGAGGACGGCGATCTCGGCATCTGGCTCTGCGGCGGCTCCCAGCTCGCCGGCGAACTGCTCGACGAGATCGACGAACTCGTCATCAAGACCTACCCGCAGGTGTACGGCTCCGGCATGCCCATGTTCGGCACCGGCTTCACCGTCACGGACTTCGCGCTGGAGTCGGTGCGCACGTTCGGCAACGGGGTGCTCGTACGGACGTACACCAGGAAGCGCTGAACCCCCGGCCGCCCTACCCTGAGGACATGGGCAGCGAGGAACACGCCTGTCCGGTCTGCGGACAGCCCGTCGAGACCGTCGTCCGACGGCACAAGACGCTGGGTGCCTGGGTCCCGGTGTGGGGCCCCGGGCCCTGCCGCAACCCCGACTGCCCGGCCAGCGCCGAACCCGGCGGCCCCGAGGAGCGGCCCCACCCCCCGGCGCCCCCGGAAAACGATCCGCCGGGGCACGAGCCCGCCCCGTAGCGTGGCCGCATGACGAAACTGCCGTACATCCTGCACATCACCGAACGCTCCGTGTGGGAAGCGGCCCGCGAGCGCGGCACCTACGAGATGGCGACCCGCGGCAAAACCCTCCAGGAGCAGGGCTTCATCCACTTCTCCACCCGCGAACAACTCCCGCGCGTCGCCGCCTTCCTGTACGGCCCCGACGGCCCCGACGACCTGGTGGTCCTGGTCGTCGACCCCGGCCGGGTCGGCGTGCCGGTGAAGTACGAGGCCATGGAGCCGGGCGGCGAGGAGTTCCCGCACGTGTACGGGCCCGTGCCGGTCGAGGCCGTGGTGGAGGTGGAGCCCTGGGGATGACCTACGCCGGTGGCAGCCCGCCCGTCTGCGGGTCCCGGCCGGTCAGGCAGTAGACCCCGCCCGCCGGATCGCGCATCACCGTCCAGTGGGTGCCGTCGGCGACGAAGGACGCGCCCAGGGCCTCGTGACGTGCCCGGCTCGCCGGGATGTCCGCGCAGGCCACATCCAGGTGTGCGGATGCGGGCCGCTCCTCGCCGAGCCGCTGGAGCAGGACACGGACCGGCAGGCCCGGCGGCGGCCGGAGCACCCGGAACTCCGGGAGCGATCCGGTCAGCAGCTCCCAGCCGGTCAGCTCCGCCCAGAAGGCGGACTCGGCCTCGTACGCTGAGGGCGGCACGTCCAGGCACACCTGGTCGAGCCGGCTGCCCGCGACCACCGGCGGCCGTACCGACTCACCGTGCCACGGCACCGCGCAGAACAACTGCCCGGCGGGCGACCGCAGTACGGCCCACCCGTCGTGCTCGGCGACCACATCGGCACCGAGTTCGCGGGCCGACTTCACCAGCGCGGCCACGTCCTCGGCGCAGAGGTCGATGTGCGCGCCGCCGTCGCCCGAGGCAACCCCCTGCGCCTTCACACAGGCGTCGGTCCCCGCCTCGGGGATGAGCGTCACGAACTCGCCGCTCTCCCCGCGGGGTCCGGACAGCCCGGTCCCGGTGACGGCCGTCCAGAAGTCCCGGGCCCGCGCCAGGTGCTCGGCCGGCCGGTCGACGAAGGCGTACGTCCAGCGGATGGTCACGCGTCCGCCCGCTCGATGAACCGCAGCATGTTTCCGGCCGGATCCCGGAACGCGCAGTCGCGCACGCCGTACGGCTGGTCCGTCGGCTCCTGCAACACGTCGCCGCCGGCATCCCGGACCCGCGCGTACAGGGCGTCGCAGTCGCGGGTGGTGAAGATGACCCCGCGCAGAATCCCCTTGGCGAGCAGTTCGGCCATCGCCTCCCGGTCGGCGGGCGAGGTGTCCGGGTTCGCGGCGGGCGGCTCCAGCACGATCTCCACGTCCGGCTGGAGCGGGGAGCCGACGGTCACCCACCGCATGCCCTCGAAGCCGACGTCGTTGCGGACTTCCAGGCCCAGGACGTCCACGTAGAAGGCGAGCGCCTTGTCGTGGTCGTCCACGGCGATGAAGCACTGTGCGAGTTTCAGGTCCATGGGGGTCACGGTAGTTCCGGAGCGGCCGGGAGCGCTGCCTCAGCTCATGGCCCAGACGGAGGGGTCGTGTGCTTCGGGGGCGGGGGCGGGACGGGGTGCGGGGGTCTGGATGCCGGAGCAGGCGGCGAGGGCCGCGTGGACGTGGCGCTGCTTGACGGCCGGGATCACGTCCGGTGGCGTGTCCGAGCGCGCGGCCCGCATCCGCACCAGCGCCGCGGCCTCGTCCAGCAGACCGATCGCCGAACCGGGCAGGGACTGGTCGGGGACGTGGTCCCGGGCGAGGGCGGCGGCGGCCTCCAGAGCGTTGTCGAAGAAAATCACGTTGTGGTGGTTCTCCAGGCGGTTGCCGACGGTGCGGAGGATGTCCCGTACGTCATCGTCGGACGGCTCCGCCACGAACACCGGTTGGACGAGCCGGTCCAGGCCGGGATCCGGCTCCCGCCGCTCGTACTGCGCCCGCTCGCAGTCGCCGAAGACGAAGACGTCGGGGATGTCGAGCAGGGGACGGAACAGACTCAGGGGTGTGGTGATGCCGTCGGGCAGGTGCAGCGGGGTGAGGGCGCCGTCGAGGCAGAGGACGACGTGGGGGTTGTTCCTGAACTCGTCCAGCAGGTCGGCGATGAGGGCGCCGCCCCGGGCCCGGTGCTGCGGGTCGGCGAGGGTGGTGCCGAGGTCCAGTGCGCGGACGGTGTGGTCCCGCAGGGCCGTCGGGAGGCGTCCCTCCGCGATCGCCGAGGCGACACCGACGGCCACGGCGTTCTTGCCGACGCCGGGCTCCCCGATGAGGAGGGGGACGTTGCGGTGGTGGCGGGTGAGGACCTGGATCACCCGGTCGATCTCGGAGGCGCGGCCGACGACGGGTCGCGGGACGAGTACGCGGGTGACGCTGTGGAGGAGGCCCGGTGCGTCGGGGGGCTCGGTACGGCTGGTCCGCAGCTCCCCGACCACCGACCGCCGTACCCGGTCGACGTCCACCCCGTTCGCCTGCAGGACGTCCACAGCCGTGCCACCGCCCACGGCGGTCAGGGCGAGGAGGATGTGCACCGGTTCCACGCCGTCGGCTCCGAGTCGCTCGGCCTCCAGAGGCGCTTGCTCGAGTACGGCCGTGGCACGCGAACTGTAGGGAAGCACCTGCGGGGCGTGTCTCGTGCCCAGGCCGCGCGCCCCCACCACCGAGCCGCGGATCTGGAGCGAGGAGAGACCGAGAAGGGCCTCGATCTCCTCTCCGGTACCGGCCCGGTCGGCTGTCTCCACCAGGCCCAGGAGGAGGTGCTCCGTGCCGACATAGTCGTGTTTGAGCGCGCGGGCGTGGCGCTCCGCGTGCCCCACGACGAGTTGCGCGTCCTCGGTGAACCGCTCGGACATCACTCCACCCCCTCCTCCACCCCCGCCAGATCCTCCCGAGCCCTCCGCGTATGCGGATGCTCCACCCCCAGCACCCGCTCCCGCTCCACCACCAGCTGCCGCAGCAACGCCACCGCCTCGTCCCGCCCGCCCGTCAGGGCGAGGTTGCGGGCCAGCATGTGGCGGGTGCGCAGGGTGTGCGGGTGCTCGGCGCCCAGCACCCGGCCCCGGTCGGCCAGCAGTACCCGCAGCATGCCGATGGCCTCGTCGCGGTGCCCCGCCTCGCCGAGGTTGACGGCGAGGAACTGGCGGGTGCGGAGGGTGTCCTCGTGGTCGGGGCCGAGGAGCCGTGTCTGGTCGGCGAGGAGCTGCCGGAGCAGTCCGGCGGCCTCCACGGGGGTGCCGGCGCCGCCCAGGCTGTGCGCGTAGGACTGGCGGGTGCGCAGGGTGTCGTGGTCCTCGGGGCCGAGGATGCGGGTCTGTTCGTCGAGGATCTTCTGCAACTGCCCGGCGGCGCCCTTCCAGTCCCCGGCCTTGCCCTGTTCGACGGCGGCGACGTGCCGTCTGCGCAGTTCTGGTCCGGCGGTCGTGGCGAAGGCGCGGTTGATGCCGAGGGCGATCCGGTGGGCGGTCCCGGCGCCGCGGTTGAGCGGGGTGGGCAGGCCCTCGGCCTCCATGATCGCGCGCAGCCGCTGGTAGAGGTCGTCGATGGTGAGCAGCTCGGGTCCGCCGACCACGCCCTCGCGCAGCAGCCGCATGAACCGGCCGGAGAACGCGGTGTGGTCCTCGTCCCGCAGCGCGAGGGCGACCTGGTCGCGCTGGGCCGAGGTGAGCACGTAGGTGCCGGCCACCTCCAGCTGCCCGATCCGCTCGCCCTCGCCGCCGGCGAGGGAGTCGGAGACGGCCCGGCCGGAGAAGCAGCAGTCGAGGACGACGACCTTGGTCTCGGCGGGACTGTCGAGCACGGCGTCGCGCAGCTTGTCGTACTCCAGGGAGTTGAACTCGGGCGCCGCCCACTCGCTGTCGGGCAGTGCCAGGTACAGCTCGTGGCGCCGTGCGCTGACCAGGCCGTGCCCCGCGTAGTACACCAGGAGCAGGTCCTCCGCCTCGGCCACGGCGGCCCGCAGCCGCCCGCCGACGGACCTGAGGTCGCCCTCGTCGAGGAGCACCGTGCAGTGGCTGTCGGGGACCAGCCCGTAGTACTGGTCGGTGAAGAGTGCGGCCAGGTCGGTGATGGTGCGGTCGACGGCCGGGAGGCCGGGCAGGGCGGGGTCGGAGTAGCGACTGGCGCCGATCAGCACGACCCGGGAGCGGTGGGGGTCGGGGAGGCGCACGTCAGTCCCGTGCGCCCTGGTCCGGGCCCTCCTCGCGGGCCTGCCGCAGGAGTCGCGCCACGTCCTCGGTGTCGACCCGCTTGGCGTCGATCTCGACGACGCGCCCCTCGTCGAGCTGAACCTTCAGACGTACGTCGCTGCGGCGCGGCTGGGCGAGCCAGGTGCGCAGACAGGAGGCGAGCACGGTGAGCGGGCCGCCCGCCCCGAGCAGTACGGTCACCGTGTCCAGCGCGGTGCCCAACTGCCCCGGCTCCGGCGGGCCACCGGTCAGCCGGACCTTGCCGGCGAGCGCCGGCTCACCTCTGAGCCAGTCGGTCAGGGACTCGGCGTCCTTGACCGGGTCCTCGCTCAGGACGGAGATGAGTGCGGTTGCCACGGCTCCCCCGATGTTCGCTCAATGACCTTGACGGGCAACGCTGTTGGGAAGAGACCAGTGTAAGCCGGGAGGGCCGGGGGTGTGCCGGTCAGTAGGGACGCCGGCGGGGCCGGGTGAAGGTGCGGGCCACGCAGGACGGGATCACCGCGCTCTCCTCGTGGGAACGCGCCCGGTACGCGCTCGGGGTCTCGCCGACCAGCTCGGTGAAGCGGGAGCTGAAGGAGCCGAGAGAGGTACAGCCGACGGCGAGGCACACCTCAGTGACGCTGAGGTCGCCGCGGCGCAGCAGGACCTTGGCACGCTCGATGCGGCGGGTCATGAGGTAGTTGTACGGCGTCTCCCCGAAGGCCTTGCGGAAGCTGCGCTGGAAGTGTCCGGGGGACATCAGGGCGGTGCGCGCGAGCTCGGTCATGTCGAGGGGCTCGGCGTACTCGCGGTCCATACGGTCGCGGGTCCGGCGCAGGCGGACCAGGTCTTCGCGGGTCACCTCGTCAGGATGCCACGGTCGACGTGTCGTGCTTCCCGCCGATCGCGCGGCGGGAAGCACGACGCCGTCATCGCCTGTCTCAGTTGTCCCGCCCGCACCATGGCGGCGATATGGCGTAACGACGCAGGTGGTGTTCAAGAGCCTGTCCGGGCAGCCCGGCCCGGCAGCGTGCGCAACGTCTGCGACGTGCTCGTACGCCTCATGACCGCGGTCGCAGAGGGCAAGGTCGTCGTCGCCGGCCCGTGCCGCCGGATCACCCTCCCGCCCGTGCCGGACGAGGAGGTCACCCCACCGACGGTCGCGCAGGTCGGGGCCATGGCCCGCGTGATGCCGCCGTACATCCGCGCGGCCGTCGTCACGCTCGCCGGATCAGGCTTGCGCATGGGCGAGTTGCTCGGCCTCAAGATGTCGGACGTCGACTTCGGGGCCGGCACGGTCCGCGTCGAACGCCAACGCCTCCAGTCCGGCAGGATCGGCCCGCCGAAGGCCGCCAGTCTCGGCGTACCGTCCCGGTCGGCGAGGTCGTCACCGATGCTCTTCTGGTGCACCTCGCCGCACGCCCCTCCAAGGAGTGGCTGTTCACGATGGAGGAGGGAGAGCCCCTCAACCACCGTCGCTGGAAGACGGAGTGGAACTGCGCCCGCAGGACCCTCCAGGCAGCGGGGAACGCGACAGCCGCGCGCGAGGGCCGCAAGCCCGTCGAGCTGCCGCACATGGTGACCCACGACCCGCCCCTTCTTCGCCTCCGCCCTCGTCGTCGGCGGGGCGAGCGTCAAGCAGGTCCAGCTGGTCCTCGGCCACGCGTCCGCCGTCATCACGCTGCGGATCCACGCATCTTCGGCCTGACGAAGACGACCGCACCCGGACCGTCATGGACGCCGTGCTCGGCGGCCTGCGGACCGGGTGCGGACAGGGAGACCTTGCAACCAAGGAAATTGCAGATCAAGATGCGTGATTCAAGATCAAGCCTTCTTGGTCTCCCAGAAGATCTTGTCGATCTGGGCGATGTAGTCCAGCGCCTTCTGCCCCGTCGCCGGGTCGGTGGACGCCTTGGCGGCCGAGAGGGCCTTCAGGGTGTCGTTGACCAGCTGGTGCAGCTCCGGGTACTTCTCGAAGTGCGGGGGCTTGAAGTAGTCGCTCCAGAGCACGGAGACGTGGTGCTTGGCGAGCTCCGCGCGCTGCTCCTTGATGACGGTGGCACGCGCCTGGAAGTGCGGGTCGTCGTTGGCGGCCATCTTCTCCTGGACGGCCTTCACCGACTCCGCCTCGATGCGGGCCTGGGCCGGGTCGTACACGCCGCAGGGCAGGTCGCAGTGCGCGCTGACCTTGACCTTGGGGGCAAACAGGCGGGAAAGCATGGAGCATTCCTTCCTCGTGATCGTCTTCTCAGGTGGGACATTACTCCCTGCGAAACGTGTTTTCGCGAGTGCCCCCCAGGGCTTAGGACAAAAGTCCAGGGTCAGACTGGGACTGGTGGAGGAACGGACCGGGGAGGTGCCGGTGATGCCGGAGCTGTCGCAGCAGACCGAACGGGGGAGGGCCGTCCCGCTCTTCGGCCTGGCCGAGGTGACCGGGCCGTCCATGGTGCCCACGCTCTGCCACGGGGACCAGCTCGTGGTGCAGTACGGGGCCGGGATCAGGCCGGGGGACGTGGTCGTCCTGCGCCATCCCTTCCAGCAGGACCTGCTCGTCGTCAAGCGTGCCGTGGAGCTGCGCGAGGGCGGCTGGTGGGTGCTGGGGGACAACGCGTTCGCGGGTGGGGACAGCACCGATTACGGGACCGTGCCGGAGGATCTGATCCTCGGGCGGGTCCGCCTGCGCTACCGGCCGCTCAGGGCCGATCAGCGCTCGCCGCTGGCGGTGGTGCGCTGGGCGCTGTCGGCCGTGCGGCCGGTCTTCTCCGACCGGTCTGCCTCCAGGCGCTTGCGGGCGCGGTAGGCGGCCACGTTGGCTCGGGTCGCGCAGCGGTCCGAGCAGTAGCGCCGGGAGCGGTTGGTGGACGTGTCGAGGTAGGCGTTGCGGCAGGGGGCGGCCTCACACAGGCCGAGACGGTCGACGCCGTACTCGGTGAGGTGGAAGGCCAGGCCCATCGCCGCGATGGCGGCGTAGCCGGCGGTGGCGTTCGACGGGTGGTCGGCCAGGTGCATGTGCCACAGCGGGCGGCCGTCCTCGTCGCGGTAGTCGTGCCCGGAAACCTGCGGGCTGACCGGGAACTCCAGGAGCAGGGAGTTCAGCAGGTCCACCGCGAGGGTCTCGTCGCCGGTGTCGGCCGCCTCGAAGACCGCGCGCAGCCGGGCCCGGACCGAGCGGAAGCGCGTGACGTCGGCGTCGGTGGCGCGGCGGGCCGCCGAGGAGTTGGCGCCGAACAGGTCGCGGACGGCCTCGACCGAGGTCAGGATGTCCTTGCCCCGGGCCGGTTCCTCGCTGTTGACGAGACGTACGGCGTAATCCGAGTAATAGGCCAGTTCCACTTGTAGTCCTTACGGGGGCGCTCTATGGTTGCGGTTGCGGTCGGGTAAGAGCCGATCGTGCTTTCAGGGTATTACGCGGGTGAGGGAGACGGGGTTTCCATGACCACCAGTACCGGAACCGACTGGACCGCCTGGCAGGAGAGCTGGGACCGCCAGCAGGAGTGGTACATGCCGGACCGCGAGGAACGCTTCCGCATCATGCTCGACATGGTGGAGGCCGTCGTCGGCACCGCGCCGCGCGTCCTCGACCTCGCCTGCGGCACCGGCAGCATCACCGCCCGGCTGCTCGCCCGCCTCCCCGGTGCCACGAGCGTCGGCGTCGACCTCGACCCGGCCCTCCTCGCCATCGCCGAGGGCACCTTCGCGGACGACGAACGGGTCACCCTCGTCACGGCCGACCTCAAGGACCCGGACTGGCCGGCGAAGCTGCCGTACGACTCCTACGACGCCGTCCTGACCGCCACGGCCCTGCACTGGCTGCACAGCGAACCCCTCGCGGTCCTCTACGGTCAGGTCGCGGGTCTCGTCCGCGACGGCGGTGTCTTCATGAACGCGGACCACATGATCGACGACACCACGCCCAGGATCAACGCGGCAGAGCGCGCCCAGCGCCACGCCCGCATGGATCAGGCCAAGGCCGCGGATGCCCCGGACTGGTCCGAGTGGTGGCAGCTCGCGGCCCAGGACCCGGTCCTGGCCGGGCCGACGGCGCGTCGCTTCGAAATCTACGGGGAGCATGCCGACGGGGACACGCCGTCCGCCGCGTGGCACGCCCGTACCCTGCGCGAGCGGGGCTTCGCGGAGGCCCGCCCGGTGTGGTGCTCGCCCTCGGACACGATGGTGCTGGCGCTGAAGTGACCGCCCGGAGAGCGTCCGGCCCGCGCTGAAGAGCGCCCGCGGCATGCGAAAGGGCGGTACGCGTCACACGTACCGCCCTTCCCGGCGAAGCGTCAGAGCACCTTGGACAGGAACGACTGCGTCCGCTCGTGCTGCGGGTTGGTCAGGACGTCGCGCGGGTGGCCGGACTCGACCACCACGCCGTCGTCCATGAAGACCAGGCTGTCGCCGACCTCGCGGGCGAAGCCCATCTCGTGGGTGACGACGACCATCGTCATGCCGGACTCGGCGAGGTCGCGCATGACGTCGAGGACGTCACCGACCAGCTCCGGGTCGAGGGCCGAGGTCGGCTCGTCGAAGAGCATCAGCTTCGGGTCCATCGCGAGGGCCCGGGCGATCGCCACGCGCTGCTGCTGGCCGCCGGAGAGCTGCGAGGGGTAGTTCCCGGCCTTGTCGGCGAGGCCCACGCGCTCCAGGAGCTGCATCGCGCGCTCCCTGGCCTGGGCCTTGCTGACGCCCTTGACCTGGACCGGCGCCTCGATGACGTTCTCGACGGCCGTCATGTGCGGGAACAGGTTGAAGCGCTGGAAGACCATGCCGATGTCCCGGCGCTTGAGCGCGACCTCGCTGTCCTTCAGCTCATAGAGCTTGTCGCCCTTCTGGCGGTAGCCGACCAGCTCGCCGTCGACGTACAGACGGCCGGCGTTGATCTTCTCGAGGTGGTTGATGCACCTGAGGAAGGTCGACTTCCCGGAGCCGGAGGGGCCGATGAGGCAGAACACCTCGCCCGTCTTCACCTCGAGGTCGATGCCCTTGAGGACCTCGACGGGACCGAAGGACTTGTGGACGCCCTCGGACTTCACCATCGGGACGGACGCGGGCTGCGGGGCCGGGTCCGTCTTGCTCAGCTTGTCGGTCATGCCGTGACCTTCCTGCTCGAGAAGGTCGTCAGGTGTGCCCTGACCTTCTGCCACGGAGTGGGGGGCAGGCTGCGGCTGGAGCCGCGCGCGTAGTACCGCTCGACGTAGTACTGGCCGACGCTGAGGACGGACGTCATGATCAGGTACCAGGACGCGGCGAGGAAGTACATCTCCACCGGAGCGCCGGAGTTCTGGCCGATGTCCTGGGCGAAACGGAAGAGCTCCGGATACTGGACGGCCGCCACGAGCGAGGTCGTCTTCAGCATGTTGATCACTTCGTTGCCCGTCGGCGGCACGATCACCCGCATCGCCTGCGGGATGACGATCCGCCGCAGCGTCTTGCCGTGGCTCATGCCCAGCGCGTGCGCGGCCTCGGTCTGGCCCTCGTCGACCGCGAGCAGGCCGGCGCGGCAGATCTCCGCCATGTACGCGGCCTCGTTCAGGCCGAGGCCGAGCAGCGCCGTCAGCAGCGGCGTCATGAAGTCCGACCACTCGTCCTTGTAGAGCGGACCGAGGTTGATGTAGTGGAAGACCAGGCCCAGGTTGAACCACAGGAACAGCTGGACCAGGACCGGGGTGCCGCGGAAGAACCAGATGTAGAACCAGGCGATCGACGAGGTCACCGGGTTCTTCGACAACCGCATCACCGCGAGGATGATGCCGCCGACGATGCCGATCACCATCGACAGGACGGTCAGCAGGAGTGTCTTGCCGACACCGGTCATGATCCGGTCGTCGAAGAAGTAGTCCGGGATCGCGTTCCAGTTGATCTGGCCCTGGGCGAACGCGTAGATGATCGCGGCGAAGAGCGCGATCGCGATGACGGCGGAAACGTATCGTCCGTAGTGCCGGACCGGGATGGCCCTGATGGCCTCCGGGCCGGCCGGGGGAGTGTCCTGCTCCCCGGCCGTCTTCTCGATGTCAGTCACGGGTATTGCCTTTCAGTGCCCGCTGCGGACCGCGGTCACTTGCCGCCGTTGATGGCGGACTCCTTGACGGCGCCGTCCTCGGCGCCCCACTTCTCGAGGATCTTCTGGTATTCACCGCTCTTGATGACCGCGTTCATCGCGGCCTGGAGCGCGTCCCGCAGCCGGGTGTCGCTCTTGGCGACGGCGATGCCGTACGGAGCCGCCTCGACCTGGTCGCCGACGATCTCGAAGTCCTTGCCGCCACCGGAGGTCTTCACCGCGTAGGCGGCGACCGGGAAGTCGGAGGAGGCCGCGTCCGCGCCACCGGAGCGCAGGCGGGTCTGGGACTGCTGGTCGTCGTCGAAGGCCTCGATGGTCAGCTTCTTGCCGCTCGGACACTTCTTCGCCTCGGACTTCGCCAGGTCCTCCGAGACGGTGCCGCGCTCCACGGCGAGCTTCTTGCCGCACAGGTCGGACCAGGTGGCGATGCCCTGGGTGTCGCCCTTGCGCGTGTATATCGAGACACCGGCGGTCAGGTAGTCGACGAAGTCGACGCCCTCGCCGACCTTCTTTCCGGTGTCCGGGTCGACGCCCTCCTGGCGGTTCTTGTTGTCCGTCATCGCCGACATCGCGATGTCGTAGCGGCCGGAGCGCAGACCGGTGAGCAGGGCGTCGAAGGTGCCGTTGTCGAACTGGAACTTCACGCCGAGCTGCTTGCCCATGGCCTCCGCGAGGTCCGGGTCGAGGCCGACGATCTTGCCGGAGGAGTCCTTGAACTCCACCGGGGCGTAGGCGATGTCCGAACCGACCTTGATGACGCCCTTGCTCCGGATGTCCTGGGGGAGCTTGTCGGCGAGCGGGGCGGAGCTGGTGGAGGCGCTGCCGGAGTCCTTGTCGTTCTTGGTCTGGTCACCGCAACCGGTGAGCAGCAGGGTGCCTGCGACCGCGATCGCACCGACCGCGGCCAGGCGGGAGTGCGCGGCGGTGGTACGACGGGTGGAGCTTGCGGTCATGGTGGGTTCCTCCGGCGGATGGGTGGAGATGCCGATGGGTCGACGAGAACACACACCTTCGGGTGTCGCGACCTCGTGGGTTTACCGCATCTTGCCATTCGGACTACGCCGTTCAGGTGGCTCGCTATGTCAAAATCGGATAACGGGTGACCCCCGAACCGCATCAGGTCGGCACATGCTCGGCACCTACGGCCCCATATCTGCGGGCATCCAGCCGTTCGGCCGGAGAATCTTCGGCGCATCTCACGATGTGATCGTCGTCGAGTCCCGGGCGAGGCCGCATCGAGCGCGGAGATGTGACCTTGCACCTAATGGACTCGTCGTCGGTGCCGTCCGTCCGGTAAGAAGGTTCTTTACACCCCTCATCCGGGGCTCAGGGCGCGTGTGCGGCGCGCCCGTCGCGTGCACCCGTACGCATCAGTCAATCGGGTCGTACGCGGTCCCGCCCACCCCTCACCAGGAGTGGTCAACCCTCAACCCATGAATACTTAAGGGGTAAAACGAAGTGGCAGCGGAGATCGTCAATCCTCGCAGCGACGGCAATACGGATCAGGACGGCGGCGCAGAGCCCCTCGATTCCTTCGATCCGGCGTTCGCGCTGCACCGCGGCGGCAAGATGGCCGTGCAGGCCACCGTGCCGATCCGTGACAAGGACGACCTTTCCCTCGCGTACACGCCCGGTGTGGCGCGCGTGTGCACCGCGATCGCGGAACAGCCCGAGCTGGTCGACGACTACACGTGGAAGTCGTCGGTGGTCGCCGTCGTCACCGACGGTACGGCCGTGCTCGGGCTCGGGGACATCGGTCCCCAGGCCTCCCTTCCGGTGATGGAGGGGAAGGCGATCCTGTTCAAGCAGTTCGGCGGCGTGGACGCGGTGCCGATCGCGCTCGACTGCACGGGCGTCGACGAGATCGTCGAGACCGTGGTCCGGCTGGCCCCCTCCTTCGGCGGTGTGAACCTCGAGGACATCTCGGCCCCGCGGTGCTTCGAGATCGAGCGGCAGCTCCAGGAGCGGCTGGACATCCCGGTCTTCCACGACGACCAGCACGGTACGGCCGTGGTGACGCTGGCGGCGCTGCGCAACGCGGCGCGGCTGAGCGGGCGGTCGATCGGCGACCTGCGGGCCGTCATCTCGGGCGCCGGCGCGGCCGGTGTCGCCATCGCGAAGATGCTGGTCGAGGCCGGCATCGGGGACGTCGCGGTCGCCGACCGCAAGGGCGTCGTCTCCGCCGACCGCGAGGACCTGACCTCCGTCAAGCGCGAGCTGGCCGGGTTCACCAACAAGGCGGGCATCACCGGCTCGCTGGAGGACGCGCTGGCCGGCGCCGACGTCTTCGTCGGCGTCTCCGGCGGTACGGTCCCGGAGGCGGCGGTGGCCTCCATGGCCGAGGGTGCCTTCGTGTTCGCGATGGCCAACCCGAACCCGGAGGTGCACCCCGACGTCGCGCACAAGTACGCGGCGGTCGTGGCGACCGGGCGGTCCGACTTCCCCAACCAGATCAACAACGTGCTCGCGTTCCCCGGGATCTTCGCCGGTGCGCTGCAGGTGCGGGCCTCTCGGATCACCGAGGGGATGAAGATCGCGGCGGCGGAGGCGCTGGCCGCGGTCGTCGGGGACGACCTTGCTGCCGACTACGTCATTCCCTCGCCGTTCGATGAGCGGGTTGCCCCCGCGGTGACCGCGGCCGTCGCCGCCGCTGCTCGGGCGGAGGGCGTTGCCCGTCGGTGAGGCCCGAATGGTCCCGTCCGTTCGGGCGGGACCATTTTTTTGCCCGCCTGCCCGCCTGTTCGGGTGATTTCGAGGTGGCCGCGCTCTGGCGGCTGCCGCTCCCAGCCCTCCCCGCGTCGGCCTGAACGGCCTCGTCCTCGGACGCCGGACGGGCCGAGACGGCCGGCCCGCGTGGAGAAACCGCCGCGTGCTGCACCTTCGTGGCTGTGCGCAAGAGGGCAAGTGTCACAGAGCCCCATGGTTCCGCCGACCCGGCCGGGAACCTATCGTCAAGCCCATGTTCGCTGTCTACGCCGCCCGAATCGACCGCGACCAGCCGCTCACCGGCCTTGAGTTGGGGGAGCGCCCGGCCCCCGAGGCCCGCCCCGGCTGGAGCACCGTCAACGTCAGGGCCGCCTCACTCAACCACCACGACCTCTGGTCCCTGCGCGGCGTCGGCCTCGCGGAGGACAAGCTGCCGATGATCCTCGGCTGTGACGCCGCCGGCGTCGACGAGGACGGCAACGAGGTCGTCCTGCACTCCGTCATCGGCCAGACCGGCCACGGCGTCGGCCCGAAGGAACCCCGCTCCATCCTCACCGAGCGCTACCAGGGCACCTTCGCCGAGCAGGTCGCCGTGCCCACCTGGAACATCCTGCCCAAGCCCAAGGAGCTCTCCTTCGCGGAGGCCGCCTGCCTGCCCACCGCCTGGCTGACGGCGTACCGGATGCTCTTCACCAACGCTGGGGTACGGCCGGGCGACTCCGTCCTCGTCCAGGGTGCCGGCGGTGGGGTGGCCACCGCCGCGATCGTCCTCGGCAAGGCGGCCGGGCTGCGGGTCTTCGCCACCAGCCGGGACGAGGCGAAGCGGAAACGGGCCCTGGAACTCGGTGCCGTCGAGGCGGTCGAGTCGGGGGCCCGGCTGCCGCAGCGGGTGGACGCCGTGATCGAGACCGTCGGCGCCGCCACCTGGTCCCACTCGGTGAAGTCGCTGCGGCCCGGCGGCACCCTCGTCATCTCCGGTGCCACCAGCGGCGACCGCCCCTCGCACGCCGAACTGACCCGCATCTTCTTCCTGGAGCTGAAGGTCGTCGGCTCCACGATGGGCACCAAGGACGAGCTGGAGGACCTGCTCGCCTTCTGCGCCGCCACCGGGGTCCGCCCCGTCATCGACGAGGTGCTTCCCCTCGACCGCGCCCGCGAGGGCTTCGAACGGCTGCAGTCGGGCGACCAGTTCGGCAAGATCGTCCTCACCAACGGCTGAGCCGCCCCGCCGTTCAGACCTTCGGTCCGCGCAGTATCGCGCCGATGTGCGCCGCCGCCGTCGACAGATGCCGGCGGGCGTCGCGGAGCTGCTCGGCCGTGACCCCGTGGTCGCGGGCCGCGTCCCGGATGTCGTCCCGGAAGCGGTCGAGCAGGCGGTCCAGGTCGCGGGCCGGGTCGCCGGTGGGGTCCTCGTGGGCCCAGGCCGGTTCGTAGCCGGCGGGGAAGTCCTCGGGCGTGGGGGAGTACTCCGGGGCGGGGGCGGACTTGGTGGTGCCGCTTCCGCCTTGGGGGCCGGTTCGCCCGAAGCCGAAGTCCTTCCCGTACTCCTTGCCGAAGTCCTTCCCGAACTCCCCGAACTCCTTGGCGAGTTCGGAAAGCCCCTCCCGGACCCCCGTCGGCCAGTCACCCCGTGCGAAGTGGTCCTGGACGTGCTCCTGGACCCGCCGGGCGATGCGCTGCATCTCCTCCTGGGCCTGGGCCCGCGCCCGCGCCTGTGCCTCCTGGGCCTGGCGGCGGGCCCGCTGGGCCTCCTCGCGGGCCCGGCGGCTCTCGTCCTTGGCGCGGCGGGCCTGTTCCTTCCACTCCTGCTTGACCCGGCGCATCTCCTCCTTGGCGACGCGCCAGGCCTCCTTGTCGCCCAGGTCGCCGTACTCCCCGAAGGGGCCGTGGTCCCCGGCGCCCGGCTTGCCGCCGCGTCTGGCCTCGGAGGCGGCCGCCCGCATCTCGCGCCGCAGGTCGCCCGCCGCGCCGCGCACGTCGGCCTGCATCTCGGCGGCGAGTTCGGCGACCGACTCACGGATCTCCAGCTCCAGGTCGGCCAGCTCGCCGCTGCGGTCGGCCAGTTCGGCGCGGCCGGCGTCCGTGATGGCGTACACCTTGCGGCCGCCCTCGGTGGTGTGGGTGACCAGGCCCTCGGCCTCCAGCTTGGCCAGCCGGGGGTAGACGGTGCCCGCCGACGGCGCGTACAGACCCTGGAAGCGTTCTTCGAGAAGGCGGATGACCTCGTAGCCGTGGCGCGGGGCCTCGTCGAGCAGCTTCAGCAGGTAGAGGCGGAGGCGGCCGTGGGCGAAGACGGGGGGCATGTCAGAGCACCTTCTTGTCGGTCGTGCCGTCGGCCGGGGCGTTGCCGGCGTCGCCCGGGCCGGAAACGGAATTGTCTCCCGCGTCGTGCTGCGGTCCGGGTGCCGGGACGGTGGGTGCCTCGTCGGCGGGTGCCGGATCCGTCGTCCTCGTCGTGCCCGCCGTGGCGCGGGGGGTGTCGGTCGTCGCTTCCCGCGGACGCGGTGGCGCGGTGTCCCACGGGGTGTCCTCTTCCGCGTCCTCCCTGGGCGGGCGGCGCAGCAGGGCGATCGAACCGGAGACCGTCGTGGCCCTGAGCTTGCCGGTGCCCGCGCCGAGGCGACCGGTGATCTTGTGGGCGCCCCACTGGCCGTGCACCCGGAGTCCGTCGAAGGCGTTCGAGATGACGCCGCTCGCGGTGTTCGCCTCAACCTCGGCGTCGGCCGGGTGCGGGAGCCGGATGGCGATCTCGCCGGAGACGCTGGTCAGCCTCACGTCGGTGGGGCCGTCCGGGTCGAGGTCGAGGATCATGGAGCCGCTGACCGACTCGGCCCGCACGGAGGAGCCCGAGGCCTCGACGACGGTCAGGTCGCCGGAGACCGAGTTGTACCGCAGGTCGCCCGCGACGGCCTGCGCTTCGAGATTGCCGGACACCGTTTCCGCGCGCACCGGGCCGGAGACGGCGACGAGCGTGGTGTCGCCGGTGACGCCCTTGACCACCGAGGGGCCGCGAATCCCGGAGACGACGGCACCGGCGCCTACCACGCCCACCTCCACGCGGGTGTCGGCCGGGACCGCGAGGGAGACGACCGCGCTGCGCCGCCAGCCCTTGCGGTCGAGCCACTTGAGGAAGCCCTTCCAGGGCAGGTCCTCGTAGGCCACCGAGAGCGTGCCGCCCTGCTGGGTGACCACGAGGGGCGGGCCCTCGATGCCGGAGACTTCGAGGCGGGCGGAGCCCTCGTCCGTGCCCACGACGTTCACCGTTCCGTTGACGATGCGTACGTGCAGGTCGCTCACGGGGGTGTCGAAGGTGAGCTTCGTGGGCTCGGCGATGGACCACTCGGACATGGGGGCCCTCCTCGGGCAGGATTGCGACACGCCATATCGTGTCTTCCGTGAAACACGATATATCGTGGCCCGGGGAAGTCAAGACACTCGTTCAGGTGCCGTGCTCCGCCCCGCATAGGCTGTGCCCAGGAGGACCGGGCGACGGCCCGGACACGGCACACACGCAGGAGAGGGACCCCATGTACTTCACCGACCGCGGCATCGAGGAGTTGGAGAAGCGGCGCGGCGAGGAGGAGGTCACCTTCGAGTGGCTGGCCGAGCAGCTGCGGACGTTCGTGGATCTCAACCCGGACTTCGAGGTGCCCGTCGAGCGGCTGGCGACCTGGCTCGCCCGGCTCGACGACGAGGACGAGGAGTAGACCCCCGACGGGAGCGCCGTCCGGGGGGACGAAAGGGCCCGGCCCCGAGTCCGTACGAGATCCGTACGACCCGGGGCCGGGCCCTTCGTGCCGAGGCGCCGACAGGCCTACGCCTCGAACACCTCACGCACCAGCTGCTCCTGCTCGGCCTGGTGCCGCTTCGCGGAACCCACGGCCGGGGAGGAGCCGTGCGGGCGGGAGATGCGGCGCAGTCGCTCGGCCGGCGGGAGGTCCGCGCCGACCGCCAGGTCCAGGTGGTCGATCAGGTTGAGGGCGATGAACGGCCAGGCACCCTGGTTCGCCGGCTCCTCCTGGGCCCAGATGTACTTCTCGGCGTTCGGGTACTTCTTGATCTCCGCCTGGAGCTCGGCACCCGGCAGCGGGTACAGGCGCTCCAGCCGGATGATCGCCGTGTCCGTCACACCGCGCTTCCTACGCTCGGCCTCGAGGTCGTAGTAGACCTTGCCGGCGCAGAAGACGATCTTGCGGACGGCGGCCGGGTCGACCGAGTCGTCGCCGATGACGGGGCGGAACTGGCCGGAGGTGAACTCCTCCGCCTTCGAGGCCGCGGCCTTCAGACGCAGCATCGACTTCGGCGTGAAGACGACCAGCGGCTTGTGGTGCGGGTTGTGCACCTGCCACCGCAGGAGGTGGAAGTAGTTCGACGGGAGCGTGGGCATCGCGACCGTCATGTTGTTCTGGGCGCAGAGCTGGAGGAACCGCTCCGGGCGGGCCGAGGAGTGGTCCGGGCCCTGGCCCTCGTAGCCGTGCGGGAGGAGGAGGACTACGCCGCTCGTCTGCCCCCACTTCTGCTCCGCCGACGAGATGAACTCGTCCACGACCGTCTGAGCGCCGTTGACGAAGTCGCCGAACTGCGCCTCCCACATCACCAGCGCGTCGGGGCGGGCCAGCGAGTAGCCGTACTCGAAGCCCATCGCCGCGTACTCGGAGAGCAGGGAGTTGTAGACGTTCAGCCGTGCCTGGTCCTCGGAGAGGTACAGCAGCGGGGTGAAGTCCTCGCCCGTCTCGCGGTCGATCAGCACCGCGTGGCGCTGGCCGAAGGTGCCGCGCTGGGAGTCCTGGCCCGCGAGGCGGACCGGGGTGCCCTCCAGGAGCAGCGAGCCGATGGCGAGGGTCTCGCCCATGCCCCAGTCGATCGTGCCGTCCTCGACCATGGCCGCCCGGCGCTGCAGCTGCGGCAGCAGCCGCGGGTGGACGGTGATGTGCTCGGGGATGTTGACCTGGGACTCGGCGATGCGCTTGACGACCTCGGTGGACACGGCCGTGCTGACCGTGACCGGGAAGCCGTCCTGTGGCTCCTGGAAGTCCGGGGCGAGCGGCTGGGAGGTGGCCTCGCGGACCTCGGTGAAGACCTTCTCCAGCTGGCCCTGGTAGTCCTGCAGCGCCTGCTCGGCCTCTTCCAGGGTGATGTCGCCGCGGCCGATCAGGGACTCGGTGTACAGCTTGCGCACCGAGCGCTTCTTGTCGATCAGGTCGTACATCAGCGGCTGGGTGAAGGCCGGGTTGTCCGACTCGTTGTGACCGCGGCGGCGGTAGCAGATGAGGTCGATCACCACGTCCTTGTTGAACGCCTGGCGGAACTCGAAGGCCAGCCGCGCGACACGCACGACCGCCTCGGGGTCGTCGCCGTTCACGTGGAAGATCGGGGCCTCGATCATGCGGGCCACGTCCGTCGCGTACATCGACGAACGCGAGGACTCGGGGGCCGCGGTGAAGCCGACCTGGTTGTTGATGACGATGTGGACCGTGCCGCCGGTGCGGTAGCCGCGCAGCTGCGACATGTTGAGGGTCTCGGCCACCACGCCCTGGCCCGCGAAGGCCGCGTCGCCGTGGATCGCCACCGGCAGGACCGTGAAGTCCGTACCGCCCTTGTTGATGATGTCCTGCTTGGCGCGCGCGACGCCCTCCAGGACCGGGTCCACCGCCTCCAGGTGCGAGGGGTTGGCCACGAGCGAGACCTTGATCTGCTCGCCGTCGAGGCCCGTGAACGTGCCCTCGGCGCCCAGGTGGTACTTCACGTCGCCGGAGCCGTGCATCGACTTCGGGTCGAGGTTGCCCTCGAACTCGCGGAAGATCTGCGCGTACGACTTGCCGACGATGTTCGCCAGCACGTTGAGCCGGCCCCGGTGGGCCATGCCGATGACGACCTCGTCCAGGCGGGACTCCGCCGCGCTGTCGAGGACCGCGTCCAGCAGCGGGATGACGGACTCGCCGCCCTCCAGGGAGAAGCGCTTCTGGCCGACGTACTTCGTCTGCAGGAAGGTCTCGAAGGCCTCCGCCGCGTTCAGGCGGCGCAGGATGCGCAGCTGCTCCTCGCGCTCCGGCTTGGAGTGCGGGCGCTCCACGCGGTCCTGGATCCACTTGCGCTGCTTGGGGTCCTGGATGTGCATGAACTCGATGCCGGTGGTGCGGCAGTACGAGTCGCGCAGCACGCCGAGGATGTCGCGCAGCTTCATCATCGACTTGCCGGCGAAGCCGCCGACGGCGAACTCGCGCTCCAGGTCCCACAGCGTCAGGCCGTGCTCGACGATGTCCAGGTCGGGGTGCTTGCGCTGGCGGTACTCCAGCGGGTCGGTGTCGGCCATGACGTGGCCGCGGACCCGGTAGGAGTGGATCAGCTCGAAGACGCGGGCGGCCTTGGTGACGTCGTCGTCGTGCGAGGCGTCGATGTCCCTCAGCCAGCGGACCGGCTCGTAGGGGATGCGCAGCGCCTCGAAGATGTCGTCGTAGAAGCCGTTCTCGCCCAGCAGCAGGTTCGCGACCTGGCGCAGGAACTCACCGGAGGCGGCGCCCTGGATGACCCGGTGGTCGTAGGTCGACGTGAGCGTCATGACCTTCGAGATGCCGAGCTTGTTCAGGGTGTCCTGGCTGGTGCCCTGGAACTCCGCCGGGTAGTCCATCGAGCCGACGCCCATGATGACCGACTGGCCGGGCATCAGGCGCGGGACGGAGTGGACGGTGCCGAGGCCGCCGGGGTTGGTCAGGGAGACCGTGACGCCGGTGAAGTCGTCCATCGTCAGCTTGCCGTCGCGGGCGCGGCGGACGATGTCCTCGTAGGCCTGCCAGAACTCGAAGAAGTTCAGGGTCTCGGCCTTCTTGATGGCGGCCACGACGAGCTGGCGGTCGCCGTTGGGCTTCACCAGGTCGATGGCCAGGCCCAGGTTGACGTGCGGCGGCTTGATGAGGACCGGCTTGCCGTCCTTCTCGCCGAACGACCAGTTCATCGACGGCATGGCCTTGATGGCCTGCACCATCGCGTACCCGATGATGTGCGTGAAGGAGATCTTCCCGCCGCGGGCCCGCTTGAGGTGGTTGTTGATGACGATGCGGTTGTCGAACAGCAGCTTCACCGGAACCGCGCGGACCGAGGTGGCGGTCGGCAGCTCCAGCGAGGCGTTCATGTTCTTGGCGACCGCGGCGGACGGGCCGCGCAGCGTCACGACCTCGGGGCCCTCGGCGGCGGGCTGGGCCTTCGCCTTCGGCTGAGCGGGCTGCGCGGGCCTGGCGGCAGCGGCGGCCGGAGCGGCCTGCGCCGGCTTGGCGGGCGCGGCGGGCTGCGCGGGCGCCGGGGCGGCGGCCGGGGCGCTCGCCGCGGGCTTCGGGGCCGCGGGCGCCGGAGCGGGCGCGGCCGGAGCCGCCGTCCGGGCCGGAGCGGCAGCGGTGGGGGTCTCCGCGGCCCCCGCGGCCGCGGCGCCGGGCTTGTAATCGGCGAAGAAGTCCCACCAGGCGCGGTCTACAGAATTCGGGTCCTGGAGGTACTGCTGATAGATCTCATCGACGAGCCACTCGTTCGGACCGAACGCGGCCGCGGGGTTCTTCCCCGCTTGGTCGTCGGTCGAGATGCTCGAGTTACTGGGGGACTGTGGCGACACGGCGGCAACCGCCCTCTTCCGCTTCACAAGGTGATGGACAGCGGGAATAAAGGCTACGCCTCCAAGACCGCGAAGGTCAGGCCGGGCCCGTTCATCGTCGCGTAAGTCACATCAAAAACCGTGTTTCGGGGGTTGATATGGCGGGAAACAAGCGTGGTTCACCTGTGGAAGGGGTGCCTTCACCCGGGCCCGGACGCGACATGGCGCGGGCCTCACCCTGATCACACGTGTCCGTCAGCCGGGACGCTCGTGGATCTTGTGGCTCCGGTTCGAACTTTACGTCAACTTGGCACGGAAGGCTCTCCCGGAAGGGTGACCAGAATCCGGCAACCCCGCTCGGATTCGGCCACGCCGATCCGGCCGCCATGGAGATCGACGGCCCAGCGCGCGATCGCCAGGCCGAGCCCCGTACCGCCGTCACTGCCCGGACCGTGCGGACGGGGCGCCGCCCCCCGGTTGAACCGCTCGAACACGCGGCGCCACTCCGACCTGGGGATGCCGGGCCCCTCGTCCAGGATCTCCAGCTCCAGCGACTCCGGCTGCGGCCCGCGCCGCGCCTTCACGGTCACCCTGCCGTGCGGCGGGCTGTGCTTGACCGCGTTGTCGATGAGATTCGCCACGACCTGGTGGATGCGCTCCGGGTCCGCGTGCGCGGTCAGTTCCGGCGGGGAGACGTCGAGGTGCAGGTGGACGTCCGTACGGGTGTGGCTGCCGGAGCCGGACGCCATGCCCGCGCGCGCGGAGGCGACCATGTTGGCCTCCTTCAGTACGCCCGAGAGGTACGGCCACACCTCGAACCGCCGCTGACGCAGCGGCACCACGCCGTTGTCCAGCCGGGACAGGTCGAGCAGCGTCTCCACCAGCCGCCCGAGCCGCTCGGTCTGCTTCAGGGCCGTCCGCATGGTCTCGGGGTCGGCCTCGGCGATGCCGTCGACGACGTTCTCCAGCACCGCGCGCAGGCCCGCGATGGGGGTGCGCAGCTCGTGGGAGACGTTCGCCACCAGCTCCTTGCGCTGGCGGTCCTGCGCCTCCAGCTCGTCGGCCATGACGTTGATCGTCTGGGCCAGGTCGCCCAGCTCGTCCCGGCGGTTCTCCCGGACCCGGCGCGTGTAGTCGCCGTGCGAGATGGACCGGGCCACCGCGTTCATGTCGTCCAGCGGCGAGGTGAGCGACTGCGCCACGAACTGCGTAATCAACAGTGTGGCGATCATCGAGAAGACCGTGATGAAGCGCAGCTCCGTCTTGGTGTGCACCGCGATCATCGACAACCCGGTGGTGATCAGCACCGAGATGACGACCAGCGCACCCAGCTTGGTCTTGATCGAGAACGGGCGTACGCCGCCCCAAGGATCACCGGAGCCTCTCCGTGCGGCCGGCCCGTCGCTCATGGCGTCGGGGTCTCCAGGGCGTAGCCCACGCCGTGCACGGTACGGATCCGCTCGGCTCCGATCTTCCGGCGCAGCGCCTTGATGTGGCTGTCGACCGTGCGCGTGCCGGAGGCGTCCGCCCAGTCCCAGACCTCGGCCAGCAACTGCTCCCGGGAGAGCACCGCGCGCGGGGTGTTCGCCAGGCACACCAGCAGGTCGAACTCGGTGGGCGTGAGGTGGACGTCCTCGGAGCGCACCCGGACGCGCCGCTGGGCGTGGTCGATCTCCAGCTCGCCGAGGCGCAGGATGCCCGAGCGCGGGGTGGCGGCGGCCAGCGCGGCCCGCTCCACCCGGCGCAGCAGCACGTGCACCCGCGCCGCCAGCTCGCGCATCGAGAACGGCTTGGTCATGTAGTCGTCCGCGCCGACGCCCAGCCCGACCAGCATGTCGGTCTCGTCGTCGCGCGCGGTCAGCATCAGCACCGGCACCGGCCGCTGGGCCTGCACGCGGCGGCAGACCTCCAGGCCGTCGAAGCCGGGCAGCATGATGTCGAGGATCAGCAGATCGGGCTGCCAGGCCTCGGCGGTGTCGACGGCGGCCGGCCCGTCACCGGCCGTTTGCACGAGGAATCCCTCGGCGCGCAGCCGGGCCGCGATGGCGTCGACGATCGTCGGGTCGTCCTCGACCACCAGGACCCGGCGCTGTGCGCCCGGGGTGGCCGCCGCCGCGCCGTTGTGGGAGGTGTGTGTCTGCTCCATCGCCCGCCCCTGAGTGTGCTTTCCGGAACCAGTGGGGTGATTCCTCGGTCTGCGCATGGTTGCGATTGACGCTTGAATGATCCGCGTCAGGGAAGCACATTACGGGGAGTCGCGTCGCCCTCGCTATCCAGGTCGTACGGCGAGGTGCACGGCGTCCGGAACGCCCCGGGCAACGGGGATCTCTTCGGTACGCACCTGCTGGAACCCGGCATTCCGCAAAGTACCTTCAAATTCCGGAGAGGGCCGCGCCGACCACACCGCGAGCACCCCGCCCGCTCTCAACAGCCTTGCGCAACCTGCCAGTCCGGCCGGCGAGTACAGGCTGTCGTTGTCCTCGGTGACAGTCCAGCCGGGGCCGTTGTCGATGTCCAGGCACAGGGCGTCGTACGTGGCGGATGTCTCATTGACGTACGCGACCAGGTCGCCCTCCACGATCCGCGTCCGGGGATCGGCGAGGGCGGCGGCGGACAGCTCGGCCAGGGGACCGTCGAGGTGCCAGTCGATGACGGCGCGCTCGCGCTCCACGACCGTGATCCGGCCCCAGCGGGGATCGGCCGCCGCGTGCGCGAGCGAGAAGCCGACGCCCAGGCCGCCGATCAGTACGTCCGGCTCCGGCCGGCCGTCCAGCGCGCCGTACGCGGCGTCCACGAGCAGCCGCTCCGAGCGGCCGTCGGAGGTGTCCATCAGAAAGCAGCCGTTGGCGATGATCTGCAGCAGCCCACCGTGCCGGCGCAGGACCACCTCGCCGTACGGGCCCTCGCGACGGTCCAGGACCACGGGGATGTCGTAGGTGGCAGTCATGAGGTCATCCTGCCCGAACCGGGCTTTGCCGCCACGGGAATTACGGGTGACAAACGGGGCTCGCGGACGCGCGCCGCGCGCTTCCCGCGCGCTCCCCGCCGGGTGTGCTGGGCGACGCACCGACGCTTCCGGGTGCCGTGGGCCCGGTGCCGCAGGTCCTGTCCTCGTAGGGCCCGGCCGCGGACTCGAGAAGAGCTTGAGAGGTTGCTGTGAATCCGTTCTCGCGTGGCGTCGGTCATAGACAGCGACCCGTGGGACACGAAGGGTGGGGCCGGACGGAAGGAGCGCCTCACCGTGGATCGGACCGCGAGGGCCGCAGCGACGGCCTCGTGCACGCCCCTCTCCGAGGAGCGCCGGCTACCCGCCCCCGAGGTCGCCGGCCTGCTGGACGGAGTGCCGCGCCAGCGCGGGCCGGCGGCCCCCGCGCCGGACGCCGAGGCGGCCGTCCTCCTCGCGGCCCCGACCGGCGGCGCCTCCCGCCTCCGTCCCTGGCGGCTGCTCCCCACCCCCACCGGCACGCCGTTCACCTTCGGCTACGCGACCGTGCTCGTCCTCACCTCCCTGATCACCACCCACGCCGACCCGCACCTCGTCCACGCCCTCCACCAGGCCTCCAGCACGGACGTCGCCCACCTGCTGCGCACGCCCGTGCTGGTGCTGCCGGCGAGCGCGCTGTGGATCGCGGGCGGGATCCTGTCGCCGTACGCGCTCGGCTTCCTGCTCGTGCTCACCGCGCTGGAGCGACGGACGGGCGGGCTGCGCACCGCCGGGGTCTTCCTGCTCGGGCACATACTGGCCACTCTGGGCACCGAGGTGCCCGTCGGGCTCGCGGTCCTGGCCGGGCACCTGCCGGACAGTTCGCTGCACCGCCTGGACTACGGGATCAGCTTCGGCGTCGCGACCAGCGTCGGCGCCCTCGCCGGTCTGCTCACCCCGTGGCTGCGCTGGCCGCTGCTGGTGCTGGTCGGTGGGATGCTCGGGGCGGATCTGATCGCGTTCACCGACCCGATGACCAATTGGGGGCACCTGATCGCCCTGGCCGTAGGCGTGAGCACCTGGCCGCTGGTCAGGCGCTGGCAGTGGACCCGCACCGCGAAGCCCCGCACGCCCTGACTCTTCGCCGCCCCGGCCGCCGTCAGCCGACGTGCCGGCCCGGGTATGCCAAGGGCGCGCTTCTGCGCGGGACTGGCGCCGTACAGGTGGTTGGTCAGCTGGTAGGGGTCGGTGCGCGGGTCGTAGTACTCGCGGAAGAGGACCTCGCCGCGGCCCCTCGGCCGGCCGTCGTCGTCGAGGCGGTCCGGTAGTACTCGGTGTACTGCTCGGCCTTGCCGACGTACGTCGCCCAGGTGTGGATCGGCTGCTTGTCCTCCGAGGCCGCGGGCCGGCCAGGACAGGTGGAACGGCACCTCCGGGCTCGGCCGGTGCGGCACCGACTTGCGCAGCCAGCCGTGGTCGCCCCAGCACATGCCGTGGTCGCTGGTGAACAGCACCAGGGTGGTCTCCGACCGGCCGGGCGCGCGCAGCTTGTCGTGGAAGTCCCGCACGGCGTCGTCCACGGAGAGCGGCGTGCGCAACTGGCGGGTGCGCAGCGCCCGTCCCGCGGCGAAGGTGTGCCGCGCCGCGCGCGGGAACGGCGGCTTGTCGGCCTGGCCGGTCTCGAACACGGACGGGCGGCCCTGCCACTCGGGCACGCGCGCGTGGGCGTACTTCCGCTCCGGGACGTCGAACTCGTGCGCGCTGCGCGTGGCGACGTACGCGAACCAGGGCCGGGTGGTGCCAGTAGTCGAGGTACTTGCCGAACAGGCCCGTACGGTAACCGGCCTGGTGCAGCCGGCGCTGGACGGTGGTGCGCTGGTCCGGGTGACAGGGGTGGCGGGTGTCGAGGACGCCGTGGTCGCGGGCGTCGCGGCCCGACATGATCGAGGCGCGCGAGGGCGCGCACAGCGGCGTGTTGGTGTGCGCCAGCGCGAAGGTGACGCGGTGTCCGCCGAGCCAGTCGACGGTACGGCGGATGGCCCAGTCGGTGTCCTTGGGCTGGTCGCCGGTGAGCACCAGGAGCATGTTCGGGCGGGGGTCGGAGCGGCGCGCCCGGGCGGTGGAGCCCGTGCCGATGCCCGACGTACTCGACCTGGACGTACTCGACGGACTCGCCCTCGACGTACTCGTACTCGTCGGGGTCGACGAACCGTCACCGGCCCCCGCCGCCTTCGCGACCACCGGGATCGCCGCCCCGGCCGCCGCCACGGCGACCCCCGTGATGACCGCCCGCCTTCCGGGCCTGCGCCCGCGCTCCCCTGCCCCGCCCATGAGGCAGCCCCCGCCTCGCTCGGAACCGACTGGCAGTTTCGGCGGTTTCCTGTGCGTGCCGTTGCGGTGGTGCGGCGATGCCCTTGCGAAGACATGGCGGACGAGCAGGGACCGGGCGGCCTGGTTCCCGCCCGCCAGCCGGTCATCGGTACGGGGAATGCGGCGGCGCCCCGCAACCGCTTTTCGGAGGAGAACCGTAGCCGGAGGAGCGGCAGCTGCGGCCACTCGGTGATCGCTCAGAGCGAACACCCCTTGGGGAACAATGGAAGGCTCACGAGCATTGAGTCGGCATAGCTCAAGTTGACTGCCTAAGGGGAGATCATGACTGCTGAGTCCACGGCGTCCACACCGCTCACCCTGCCTGTGCTGCCGCTCGACGACGAGGTCGTGCTGCCCGGGATGGTGGTCCCGCTGGACCTGAGTGACTCCGAGGTGCGGGCCGCGGTGGAGGCCGCCCAGGCCGCCGCCCGGTCCGAGCCGGGGAAGCCCAAGGTGCTGCTGGTGCCGCGCATCGAGGGGACGTACGCCAAGACGGGTGTGCTGGGCACGGTCGAGCAGGTCGGCCGGCTCGCCGACGGCGACCCGGGCGCCCTGATCCGCGGCCGCGGCCGGGTGAGGATCGGCGCGGGGACCACCGGGCCGGGTGCGGCGCTGTGGGTCGAGGGCACGAGGATCGACGAGAGCGTGCCTGACCCGCTGCCGGGTCAGATCGCCGAACTCGTCAAGGAGTACAAGGCGCTCGCCACCAGCTGGCTGAAGAAGCGCGGCGCCTGGCAGGTCGTGGACCGCGTCCAGGCCATCGACGACGTCTCCGCGCTCGCCGACAACTCCGGCTACTCGCCGTTCCTGACCACCGACCAGAAGGTCGAACTGCTCGAGACCGCCGACCCGGTCGCCCGTCTGAAGCTCGCCACCCAGCAGCTGCGCGACCACCTCGCCGAGCAGGACGTCGCCGAGACCATCGCCAAGGACGTCCAGGAGGGCGTCGACAAGCAGCAGCGCGAATTCCTGCTGCGCCGCCAGCTGGAGGCCGTCCGCAAGGAACTGCGCGAGCTCAACGGCGAGAAGGACGGCGAGGAGTCCGACGACTACCGCGCCCGCGTCGAGGCCGCCGACCTGCCCGAGAAGGTCCGCGAGGCGGCCCTGAAGGAGGTCGACAAGCTGGAGCGGGCGAGTGACCAGTCGCCCGAGGGCAGCTGGATCCGCACCTGGCTCGACACCATCCTGGAACTGCCGTGGAACGAGCGGACCGAGGACGCGTACGACATCCGGGGCGCCAAGGCGATCCTGGACGCCGAACACGCGGGCCTGGAGGACGTCAAGGAGCGGATCACCGAGTACCTGGCGGTGCGCAAGCGGCGCGCCGACCGCGGCCTGGGCGTGATCGGCGGCCGGCGCGGCGGTGCCGTACTGGCCCTGGTGGGCCCGCCCGGCGTCGGCAAGACCTCGCTCGGCGAGTCCGTCGCGCACGCCATGGGCCGCAAGTTCGTCCGCGTCGCCCTCGGCGGCGTCCGCGACGAGGCGGAGATCCGCGGCCACCGGCGTACGTACGTCGGGGCGCTGCCCGGCCGGATCGTCCGCGCCGTCAAGGAGGCCGGTTCGATGAACCCGGTCGTGCTGCTGGACGAGATCGACAAGGTGGGATCGGACTTCCGCGGCGACCCCGCCGCCGCCCTCCTCGAAGTCCTGGACCCGGCCCAGAACCACACCTTCCGGGACCACTACCTGGAGGTGGAGCTGGACCTGTCGGACGTGGTCTTCCTGGCCACGGCCAACGTCCTGGAGGCCATCCCGGAGGCGCTGGCCGACCGCATGGAGATCGTCCGCCTGGACGGCTACACCGAGGACGAGAAGATCGTCATCGCCCGCGACCACCTGCTTCCGCGTCAGCTGGAGCGGGCGGGTCTGGACAGGGACGAGGTCAACCTCGAGGAGAGCGCGCTGCGCAAGCTGGCCGGCGAGTACACGCGCGAGGCGGGCGTGCGCAACCTGGAGCGGTCGATCGCCCGGCTGCTGCGCAAGGTCGCGGCCCGGCACGAACTGGGCGAGCGGGAGCTGCCGTTCACCGTCCGCGAAGGCGACCTGCGCGGCCTGATCGGCCGGCCGCACCACGTGCCCGAGTCCGCCCAGGACCCGGCCGAGCGCCGTACGGCCGTCCCCGGTGTCGCCACCGGCCTGGCGGTCACCGGGGCCGGCGGTGACGTCCTGTTCGTCGAGGCGTCCCTCGCGGACCCCGAGACGGGCGCGGCGGGCCTGGCGCTCACCGGTCAGCTGGGTGACGTGATGAAGGAGTCCGCGCAGATCGCGCTGAGCTTCCTGCGCAGCCACGGGGCCGAGCTCGAACTCCCGGTCGCCGATCTCAAGGACCGGGGCGTGCACATCCACTTCCCGGCGGGCGCGGTCCCCAAGGACGGCCCGAGCGCCGGCATCACGATGACGACGGCCCTGGCCTCGCTCCTGTCCGGCCGCCTGGTCCGCACGGACGTGGCGATGACCGGCGAGGTCTCCCTGACCGGCCGCGTCCTGCCCATCGGCGGCGTGAAGCAGAAGCTGCTCGCCGCGCACCGCGCCGGGGTGACCACCGTCATCATCCCCAAGCGCAACGAGCCCGACCTGGACGACGTCCCGGCCGAGGTGCTGGACAAGCTCGACGTCCACACCGTGACCGATGTCCGCCAGGTCCTGGAACTGGCCCTCGCGCCGGCCACCAGCGACGCGACGCCCGAGGTTCCCGTGGCGGCGTGACGGACGCCATGGGAAAGGGAAGGCCCGGGTTTCCTGAGGGAGGCCCGGGCCTTCGCCGTACGGTCAGCCGTTCGCGAGTGCCTGTACGCGGTCCAGCGCGCCGTTGAACTTGTCGTGATCCCCGACCGTCGGCCCGGACGAGGTGTACTGCCACATCGTGTAGTACGACCACCCCGCCGGCAGCGTCCCCACACCGGACGCGTACCGTGCGATCCACAGCGGATTCGCGGACGCGAAGCCGCCGTAGTTGCCGGTGCACTGCGTCCACCAGTTGGTGGCCGTGTAGATGACCGCGTCCCGGCCCGTACGCGCCTTGTACGTTTTCAGGAAGTCGGCGATCCAGCTGACCATCGCGCCGGCCGACTTGCCGTAACAGGCGGCGCCGTAGGGGTTCCACTCGATGTCGAGGACGCCGGGGAGGGTCTTGCCGTCCCTTGACCAGCCGCCGCCGTGGTCGGCGAAGTAGTTGGCCTGGGTGGCGCCGCTGGTGGTGTCCGGGGTGGCGAAGTGGTACGCGCCGCGGATCATGCCGATGTTGTAGGAGCCGTTGTACTGCTGGGTGAAGTACGGGTTCGTGTAGTACGTGCCTTCCGTCGCCTTTGTGTACGCCCACTTGACCCCACTGCTCCACAGGGTCGACCAGGCGACGTTGCCCTGGTAGGCGGAGACGTCGACGCCCTCGGTCTGGGTGGCGTCACCGGTGCTGGGGGTGCCGTCCTGGCCGTCGTGGGCCAGGACGCCGATGCCCATGTGGGCGGAGCCGCGGGTGGGGGTGCTCGCGGCGTGCGCGGTGGACAGGGACAGGGTGAGGGAGACGGCCGTGAGCAGGGCGGCCGCGAGGGCCGTGCGGGCGCGCGGGCGGGGGGAAGGGGGTCTGTGCGCGGGCATGACGTGCCTCCGGGATGAGGTGGGGGGAGGTGGGGAACCACGAATGACCCACTGGCGTGGGCATGCCACTAATTGCCTGCTGAAGAAGCTACGCACGTAGATGACGGCGTGGAAGGGGCTCCGGATGTCGCCGTTGGTCTACGCCTGCGAAATACTTGCGGAGCTGCGGCGATGACGAATTTCTGGCAGAAACTTTCAGGACCGGGAAACCGAGCAGAGGTGCTGACGTGCACGAGGACGCGAACGGCGGCGGACACCCCGCCGCCGAGGTGACGCCGAGCGGTGCGGACCAGGAGTTCCTGGCGCTGGAGCGCGAGTTGACGGTGCTTCTGCGGCGCGCCCGCGCCAACCAGGGGGAGATGGCCCGTGAGGTCCACCCGGACCTGGAACCGGCCGCGTACGGGCTCCTCGTCCGCCTCGACGAGCACGGCCGCCAGCGCGCCACGGAACTCGCCGCCTACATCGGCGTCGGCAAGGCCACCATGTCCCGCCAGCTGCGCGCCCTGGAGGAGCTCGGCCTCATCGCCCGCGAGCCGGATCCGGCGGACGGACGGGCCTGGCTGGTGACCCTGACGGATGAGGGCCGCGGCCGCGTGGGCAAGGTCCGCCTGGCCCGGCGGGCGCGGTACGTCAGCCAGCTCGCCCACTGGGACCGGCGGGAGGTCTCCGAGCTGGCCCGGCTGCTGCACGAGCTGAACCAGGTCATGGAGAAGTAGCGGCAGGTAGGAGCGGGCGCCGCCTCACAGCTCCACGTACGCCACCGTCGCGTCGTCGTGCGTCTTGCTGCGGCCGAGGAACGCCCGCTCCTCCCGGTCCGCCGCCTCCAGCCCCCGTATGCGGTCGACCAGGGACCGCGCGCCCTCCTTGCGCACGACGTCGAACAGGGCCGTCCAGTCGCCCTCGCGGAACTTCTCCACCCAGCGGGCCGCGCCGTCCGTCACCGCGGCCAGGGCGCGGACCTCGTGGCGGGGGAGGGCGCCGGTGACCGCGCGGGCGGCGACGGCGGGGTCCGCGGCGGCGGTGAAGAAGCCGCCCTCCTTGTTGCGGGCCTTAACGTCGCAGAGGGCGTCGGCGGCCAGCCAGGCGCGGGGGATTCGGGCGAGGCGGTCGTCCAGGACGGGGGTGACGGTGCCGTCGGGGGACTGCACGAGGAGGGCGGAGTCGGAGAGGACCAGGTGGTCGACGGTGTCCGGCGTCCAGCGGGCCAGGACCACCGTCGCCTGGGGCGTGCGCGGGTGAGAAAGGTCACAGGTGGCCACGTGTGCGTCGGCCGTTCGACGGATCGCCCGGGAGAGTACGTCCGTCAGCGTCAGATCCGGGCGCGAAACGGTCAGTTCGGTCAGTGCGCCGCCGAGGCGTGCGGTGAACCAGGGGACGGAATGCAGACAGCCCGTCCCGTCCCTCGGCGGGGTGACGCCGTCCAGGACGACCACGCAACCGCCCTGTCCGGAGGCTGGTAGCCCGACTGCGGCGAAGTCCTCGTTGGGGCGGGTCGCGTCACCGGGTTCCGAAACGAGTTCAGTTCGCATTCGGCCAATCTGCACGATCCCTTCACAAGTGCCGCCGAAGGCTGGCAACGTTCGCGGAATTCCCGCCTCCCCGCAGGTCAGACGCCTGTTTTGGGAGGGAATGGCGCACTCCGGGAAGGCGTGGTGGCGAATATTGCCAAAGCCCGCCGCCCGCGTCCAACCGGCCCGCCGCGCAAGGCCCCTGCACACGCCACTGGAACTTGCCCGCCAACTCTCCTCCGATGTTCACTCCTTTGGGTGGCGGGCCAGGTGATGCGCGACCACTGACCACCGGCACTGGGAGGGTCGGGGACGGACCGTACCGGGTGTACGCACCACTTGGCACCGATGTCACGGACCGCCACCCGGGCCCTTGGTTGGACGAGTTCAGGAATGCGAGCACCGGTGCAGAAGACGCGGCCTCGGCGCACAGGCAAGCAGACGGCCTCCGAGGGGGGTGCCGAGCGCACCCCTGTCGGCACCGGCCGCCCGACCCACGTACGCAACCGGCTGATCGTCGCCGTAGCCGTGGTGGCCGCCGCCATAGCCGGGGCCGGAGCCCCGTCCGTGCTCGCCGCCTCCGGGCAGCTGAGCGACTCCCAGGACCTGGTGACCCTCGCCCAGCGCACCCAGGACGCCCTCGCCCTCGCGCACTCGCTCGCCGACGAGCGCGACGAGGTCACCTCCTACGTCGCGGCCGGCCGCCCCAAGTCCAAGGCGCCCTCCGAGCAGCGCAGCGAGCGCGTCGACCGGCAGGTCGAGGACCTGCGCGCCGACACCGACACGCCCGGCTCGCTGCGTACGGACCTCGACGACATCCAGGCCGTGCGCCGCGCCGCGCTCACCGGCAAGAGCACGGCCCTCCAGACGCACCAGGCCTACTCGGCCGCCATCACCGAACTGCACCGGCTCGCCGAGGAACTGGCCGAGCAGATGCCCCCGCGGGCCGGCTCCGGCGCGTACGCGCTCGCCGAGCTGGACTCCGCCGTGCAGCAGTCCGCCGCCGCCCGCGGCCTGCTCCTGGCGGCCCTCGACGTGCCGACCAGCAAGCAGACGGTCATCAACCCCGTCACCGGCCTGGCCACCACGACCACCACCTCCTCGGCGGCCGACAGGAAGCAGCGCGACGCCCTCACCGCCGCCGCCCAGCAGGCCCGGCTGCGCTCCGACGCCGCCCTCGCCGACTTCCGGGAGACCGCGCCCAAGGCGGCCGTCACCTCGTACGACTCCACGGTCACCGGCCCCGAGGTCAACTCCGCCGACACGTACCTGGCCTCCCTCACCGACCGGCCCACCCTGAGTGACAGCGACCTCGCCACCAGCACCAAGAAGCTGGACGCGGCCCTGTCCGCCCGCGTCGACCTGATGCGGGGCGCGGAGTCCGCTCTCTACGACCACCGCACCAAGGACCTCGCGAAGCTCCGCGACGACGATGTCACCGCGCTGGAGATCCGCATCACCGTCCTCGGCGCCCTCATGCTGGTGGCGGTCGGCATCGCCACCGCCATGGCCCGCACCCTCACCCGCCCGCTGTCCGTCCTGCGCCGGGGTTCGGCACGGCTGGCGGAGGCCGAGGACCCGACGACGCAGGAACCGGTCGTCTTCACCGGCCGCGACGACGAGTTCGCCCAGGTCGTCCGCTCGGTCAACGCCCTGCACGCGCACGCCGTCGCCCTCCACGAGCGTGTCACCACCCTCGAGACCGACCGCAAGCACCTGGTCGGGCAGCGCCAGAGGATGGCCGACGCGCGCGAGGAACTGCGCGCCGAACTCGCCGACTCCGCCGCCCAGCTGGAGCGGCTGCGCACCAGCATCAGCGGCACCTTCGTCAACCTCGCCCTGCGCACCCTCGGCCTGGTGGAGCGCCAGCTGGCGGTCATCGAGGGCCTGGAGGAGCGCGAGCACGACCCCGAGCGCCTGGCCACGCTGTTCAAACTGGACCACTTCGCCACGGTCATGCGCCGGCACAGCGAGAACCTCCTGGTCCTCGCCGGCACCGAGCACGTCCAGCAGCACCACGGCCCGGTCCCGCTGGTCGACGTCGTCCGGGCGGCGGTCAGCGAGATCGAGCGCTACGAGCGGGTCCGCATCGCCGCCCTGCCCCCGCACGCGCACGTGGCGGGCTTCGCCGCCGACGACCTCTCCCACCTGCTGGCCGAACTCATGGAGAACGCCACCGCCTTCTCCCCGCCGGACCTGCCCGTCGAGGTCTCCGGCTGGCTGCTGGAGAGCGGCGAGGTCATGCTGTCGGTCCAGGACGAGGGCATCGGCATGACCGCCGAACGCCTCGACCGCTTCAACTCCCGCCTCGCCGGCTTCGACCCGGAGTCGCCCTACGACCAGGAGGGCGAGGACGGCCTCGGCCTCGGCCTGTACGTCGTGGCCCGCCTCGCCCACCGCCACGGCGCCCGCGTCCAGCTCCGCGAGCAGAAGCAGGGCGGCGTGGCGGCGGTCGTGGTCCTGCCGGCATCCCTCCTGGCGGAGCCCCCGGCGGCAGCCGTCCCCGCCCCCGCCACCGTGTCGGGCGACACCCACACCTTCTCCCTCCCGGGCGCGGACGCCGAGGTCAACTCCAACGTCCTGCCCGGCCGCTCCTCCGACACCGACCCGCTGGTGATCCTGGCGGAGAAGGCGGTACGGGACGCACCGGAGGCGGAGGAGCCGGTACACGAGTCTCCGGAGCCGAAGGCGCCCCCGGAGACCCCGGCCGAGACGACGATGGAGCTCCTGCTCCCCGAACCCGACCCGGCCCCGGAACCGGAGCCGGCCCCCGAGCCCGCCCCGGAGCCCGAGCCCGCCGACGGCGAGAAAGCCCCGCAAGGGCCACCCGCATCCGACGAGGAAAGCCGCACGGACGGTGCGGGTGGGACCGACCCGGCCCAAGGCGAAGCCGAGGCGGAACACACTCGCACCGAGGACGAACCAGTCACCGCAAAGGGCCTGCCCAAGCGCACCCCGAAGATCACCACACCCGCCCAGGCCCCGCGCCAGCGGACCGGCACGGTCGATGCCGAGGCCCTGCGCCGCAGGCTGGGCGGATTCCACCGGGGAGCGGAGGCCGGCTACCGCCACGTAGAGGCGGAGATCGCCGCATCGGAAGAAGCCACGGGGGGCACAGTCGAGGAGGCAAGCAGTTGACCGCGCCCAGTACCTTCGGACTGAGCAGTGAGGCCCGCAACCTGCACTGGCTGCTGACCAACCTGGTTGAGGAAGTCCCCGGCATCCAGTCCGTCGCCGTGGTCTCCTCCGACGGCCTGCTGCTCCTGTCCTCCGACCCCAGCCACAACACCGCATCCCGCGCGTCAGGCCCGGGGAAGGGCCCACGCGGTTCCTCCGCCGACCTCGCCACCATCGTCTCCGGCATCGGCAGCCTCACCGTCGGCGCCGCGAAGCTGATGCAGTTCGGCGGGGTCAAACACACGATGGTCGCGATGGACGAGGGCAGCCTGTTCGTGATGTCGATCAGCGACGGCTCACTGCTCGGCGTGCACGGCTCCGCGGAGTGCGACATGAGCGTGGTGGCGTACCACATGGCGCTCTTCGTCGGCCGTGCCGGACACGTCCTGACCCCCGAACTCCGCAGCGAGCTCCGCAAGTCCCTGGAGTCCGAGTCGACGGGGAGCGCCCGATGAGCAGCAGCACGCCGAACAGGCTGCCGATACGCGGCGGCGACCGCAAACCCGCCCGGGTCCGCCCCTACTCGCTCACCGGCGGCCGTACCCGCTTCGGCCATGTCCTGCTCGTGGAGACGTTCGTGGCGAGCACAGCCGCGCTCGAAGCCCCCGAGGAGCGCAGGGAGCTCACGAACGGCTCGCTGAAGTCGGCGGTCATGCCGGAGATGCGGGCCATCGTCGAACTGTGCCGCCGTATGCGCACGGTGGCCGAGATCGCCGCGCTGCTGAAGATGCCGCTCGGCGTGGTCCGCGTCCTCCTGAGCGACCTCGCGGACCAGGGAAAGATCCGTGTGTACGGAACCGGGACCGGTCACGGCACCGGCCGGCCGGACCGCGCTCTGCTGGAAAGGGTGCTGAGTGGACTCCGTCGTCTCTGACGCCGTCGCCCCCTTCGGGGGCGCCCCCCTCGTCGAGCCCGACGAGAACCTGAGGTCCTGGCAGACCGACCGCACCCGCGCCCCCATCGCGACGAAGATCGTCGTGGCGGGCGGCTTCGGCGTCGGCAAGACCACACTGGTCACCTCCGTCTCGGAGATCACGCCCCTGCAGACCGAGGCGCTGATGACCGAGGCGAGCGAGGCCACCGACGACCTCACCGCCACGCCCGGCAAGCTGACCACCACCGTGGCCATGGACTTCGGCCGCATCACGCTCGACGACGACCTGGTGCTCTACCTGTTCGGCACGCCGGGCCAGCAGCGGTTCTGGTTCATGTGGGACGACCTGGTGCGCGGCGCGATCGGCGCCGTCGTGATGGCCGACACCCGCCGCCTGAAGGACTGCTTTCCGGCACTGGACTACTTCGAGAGCTGCGGGCTGCCGTACGTCGTCGCGGTCAACCACTTCGACGGCAGTGAGCTGTTCGAGCCGGAGGACGTGCGGGAGGCCCTCACGATCCCCGCGCACATACCTGTCATGATCATGGATGCGCGCCGCCGGATCTCGGTGATCGAGACCCTCCTGGCCCTCGTCGGCCACGCGCTCGACGAAACCCCCGAGTAGGAGAAGTTCCCCGCATGCGGAAGATACTCGTCGTCGGAGCCGGCCAGTCCGGCCTCCAGCTCGCCCTCGGCCTCCAGTCGCACGGGTACGAGGTCACCCTGATGTCCAACCGGACCGCGGACGAGATCCGCTCCGGCAGGGTCATGTCCACCCAGTGCATGTTTCACACGGCACTGCAGCACGAGCGCGACCTCCAGCTGAACTTCTGGGAGTCCCAGGCCCCGAAGATCGAAGGACTCGGTGTCTCGGTCGCCGCCCCCGGCTCGCACGACCCGGGCCCGACCCAGCGCGCGATCGACTGGGTGGGCCGGCTCGACGGGTACGCCCAGTCGGTGGACCAGCGGGTGAAGATGGCCGGCTGGATGGAGACGTTCGCGCAGCGCGGCGGCCAGCTGGTCATCCACGGCGCGGCGGTCTCCGACCTCGACTACTTCTCCCGTACCTACGACCTGGTGCTGGTCTCCGCGGGCAAGGGCGAGCTGGTGTCCATGTTCGCCCGCGACCCCGAGCGGTCCCCCTACAGCGAGCCGCAGCGCGCGCTGGCGGTCTCGTACGTGCACGGGCTCGGCCCGCACCCGGAGCACCCGGACTTCCTCGCGGTGCGCTGCAATCTGGTCCCGGGCGTCGGCGAGCTGTTCGTCATGCCGACGCTGACCACCTCGGGCCCCGCCGACATCCTGTTCTGGGAGGGCATACCCGGCGGCCCGCTCGACGTCTTCAACGGCGTCAAGGACCCGGCGGAACACCTCTCCCTGACCCTGGAACTCATGGAGAGGTTCACGCCCTGGGAGTACGCGCGGGCCACCAAGGTCGAACTGACCGACGCGGGCGGCACCCTCTCCGGCCGCTACGCCCCGACCGTCCGCAACCCCATCGGCCGCCTGCCCGGCGGTGGCCTGGTGCTCGGCGTGGCCGACGTGGTCGTCGCCAACGACCCGATCACCGGCCAGGGTTCCAACTCGGCGTCCAAATGCGCCGCCGCCTACCTCGCCTCGATCCTGGAGCAGGGCGACAAGCCCTTCGACGAGGAGTGGATGCAGCAGACCTTCGACCGCTACTGGAACACCGCCCAGCACGTGACCAAGTGGACGAACGCCATGCTCGCCCCGCCGCCGGAGCACATCCTCAACCTCATCGGCGCCGCCGGGCAGCTCCAGCCGGTCGCCGACCGGTTCGCCAACGCGTTCAACGATCCGGCGGACTTCGAGAACTTCTTCTACGACCCGGAGAAGACCGAGGCCTACCTGAGGGAGGTCTCCGGCGCGGCGGGCGCGTAGCCCTCGTCCGACCCGTCCGTGGCGTGCTCGGGGAGCGTCGGCGGCGTGTACCGCCGCAGGGGCTCCCCGCCCGGGTCGGGGCGCACGGCGCCGAGCACCGGGTTGGCCGCGATGGGGGAGACCTTCACCCTGGCGCCGGGCCGGGGCGCCTGGACGACCATCCCGTCGCCCAGGTAGAGGGCGACGTGCGTGGCCTCGGGGAAGTAGACGACGAGGTCCCCGGGGCGCAGCTCGCCGAGCGGGATGTGCTTGAGCTTGTCCCACTGCTCCTGGCTGGTGCGCGGGATCGCGGTTCCGGCGTGCCCCCAGGCCTCGGAGGTCAGCCCCGAGCAGTCGTACGTCTTCGGGCCCTGCGCACCCCACTCGTACGGCTTCCCGAGCTGCCGCACCGCATAGCGCACCGCCCGGTCACCCGCGGAGGAGGGCGCTCGCTCGCCGCTGAGCGCTCCGGCCGTCATGAACTTCTTCTGCGCGTCGGCGATCCCGTCCCGCTCGAACTCGGCCAGCGCGGCGAGCTGCTCCGCGCTGAGCGAGGCGAGCAGCTTCTCGACCTCGCCGAGCCGCCCCCGTACGTCGTCGCGGGCCTTCTTCCGCCGCCCGGCGAGGGTGAGCTGCTCGTCCAGCGCCTTGCGGGCCTGCCGGGCCAGCCGCTCGCTCCGCTTCTCGCTGCCCACCAGCCGCCCCACCGTCTTGGCCCGCTGCCGCGCCAACTGCCCGAGTACATGGCCCTCTTCGAGCGCGTGCTGCGGATCGCGGGCGAGCAGCAGGCGTACGTACGGGGAGATGCCGGTGCTGCCCTGGTACTGCTGCCGGGCCAGCCGGCCGGCGGCGGCCCGGCTGTCGTGCAGGGACAGGCGGGCTCGGGCCAGTTCCCGGTTCAGCCGGTCGACCTCGGCGCGCTGCCGCTTCAGCTTCTCCTCGGTGGCGTCGTAGGTCTCGGTGGCCTGCTCGGCCTGCCGGTACAGCCGCTGAAGGTCCGTCAGCAGCTGGGCCACGGAACGGTGCGGTTCCGGGGCGGCGGTTGCGGTGGGTGCGGGGGCGAGGACGGCCGGGGCCGCCACCGCTGCCGTACATACCAGGCACAGAAGCCTTCCTGACACGTCATCACCTCCGGTGCGGTAGGCGGATCATCCGCCTTTCTTTTTTCCGCACCGCGAGCATGAGGGGGGCTCGCGCGGAGTGCACGCCGGATGTGCGCGGTTCGGCGCAACCGTGTCACCCGTCGGCGTCACCCGGCTTGCCGGTCGGCGTGGCGTCTGGCTTGGACCAGGGCCATTTGATCTTGCCGCCCGGCTTGGCCTCCGGGTCGTACGCGTACTTCCACCCCTGCGCCAGCCCCGGACGCCTGCTCTGACCCCGGGGTACGCGCCGGTAGACGAGGACCGTGGGCGGGCCGCCGTGCGGGTCCGGGACGGGGATGCGGTACGTCTTCGGGGGGTGGCCGGTCATGCCCAGCAGTACGGGGAGGACGCGCCCGTCCATGGGGCCGCCCTCGAAGGGGGTGTCCTGACTCTTCACGGGACCAGTCTCAGCCATCCTCGGGCAGGGCGGCGACGAGCGCCGCCGTCTGCGGGTCTCGGCCTGCGGTCACCGTGAGGACGGCCACGAACTGCTCGACCAGCCAGTCGCGCAGTTCGTCGGCGGGCGGCTGCTTGTCCTCGTCCAGCCAGATCAGGGAGGCGGCCTCCACCGCCGTGATCCACATCCGGACGGTCATGCGCAGGCGCGGGCCCGGTTCCGTGACGCCGAGGTGGCTGAGGATGTGCTCGGCGGCGGCCCGGCGTACGCCGTCCACTATGGCGGTCGTCCGGGACGTCTCGACCACGCTGCCGCCCTGGAGGAGGGCGCTGAAACCGGCGTCGTGCTCGTCGACGAAGGTGAGGTAGCGGTCGAGGGCGCGGGCCAGACGGGGGAGGAGGGGGCCCTCGCGGGGTTCGTCGAAGCACTGCTCGAGCTCTTCGGCGGCGGAGCGCAGGGCCGCCTCGTACAGCTGCTGCTTGCCACCCGGGAAGTACCGGTACACCAGCGGGCGGGAGACTCCGGCCGCTTCCGCCACGTCGTCCAGCGAGACGTCCTCGGGAGCGCGGTGCGCGAAGAGCGACAGCGCGGCGTCGAGGAGCTGACCGCGGCGCTCCTCGACGCTGAGCCGGCGGTAGGCGGGGGTGGCAGCGGCGGGGGTCATGAACCGCAGGGTAACCGGGCGGCGGGGGTTGCGCGGCCGGGGCGGGTCCACCTCACCTGCGCCTGCGGGGCCGCGGCCGGGGCGGCTACGCCAGCAGCCCCGAGGACCTCCACAACCGTCGGCCGACCCCCCGCAGTACCCCGATGTCGTCCAGGAAGTCCGTCAGGCGCCTGGCGCCCGTCTGCATGACCTCCCGGCGGTGGCCGCTGGCCTTCACCTGGGCCATCGCCTCCCGCTTGTCGAGGCCCACGTTGGTGTACACCTCCGGGTTCACGAAGGCGACCGAGAAGACGCGGGCGAACTCCCCGGAGGTGACCCGGGTGAACTCCTGGGACCAGCGTGGGGCGGTCATCATCTGGCGGCGGAGTTCCTCGCGGGCGTAACGGACGTGGCGGGCCTCCTCGACGACGTGGATGCGGGTGACGCCCCGGATCAGGGGCTGGACGCGTTCGTCGGGGAACGTCAGGCGCTGCATCCAGTCCAGGACCTCCTCGCCGAGCAGCGTCGCGGTGAAGGAGCCGGGGGTCGTGGAGATCGTCTTGAACAGGCGGCCGAGGTTCTGGTGGGCCCGGCTCACCGGGTACCAGGGCGCGTCGCCCCGGGAGATCAGCCGGGCGAACATCTTCGAGTGCCGGCACTCGTCCTCGATCTCCGTCAGCGCGTACCGGACGTGCGCGCTCGTCGCCGCCTTGTCGTAGATGTGCCGGACCAGCAGCTGCATGAGGATGATCTCGAACCAGATGCCGAGCGAGGCCAGCGCCGCCGCCTCGTGCTGGGACAGGAGAATGCGCTGCTCCTCGCTCATCCGCTGCCACAGCGGCGTGCCGTACAGCGACACCAGCTCCGGCGGCCAGAACCATTTGCCTTCCTCGAAGGGCGCGTCCCAGTCCAGCTCCTTGTCCGGGTCGAAGGAGTGCTTGGCGGAAGAGGCGAGCAGCCGCTCGGCCACCTGCTCCCGGTCCTTGAGCAGGCCGAGCGCGTCGCGCAGTCCCGCCGGCGCGTCGGCTTCCGTCACGGTCGTCATGGCTGTCCCACCTCGTTGCCCCGGGTCGTATCTCCTGCGGCTCTTATGAGACTGCCTGTCAGTAAGGTCGTCAATCCCCTCCGCACCACTTGTTGACTCACCGTCTACGTGTGAGCCTGCGAGGTATGCCGACCAACGACCTCTACGCCAAGGACCCGGGCGACCCGCACTGGCAGATACCGGCCAGCGGCTCCGCCCGTTTCAGCTGGGAGTACGACGACGGCCGGGACCGCCTGCTCGCCCTGTACCAGAAGGGCAAGGACAAGCAGTGGGACGGGCAGAAGCGCATCGACTGGGACATCGACGTCGATCCCTACGATCCGCTCGGCACCCCGGACGAGGCGATGACCCTGTACGGGACGCCGTACTGGGCGAAGATGACCGACAAGGACAAGGGCGAGCTGCGGCAGCACTTCGCCTCCTGGCAGTTCAGCCAGTTCCTGCACGGCGAGCAGGGCGCGATGATCTGCGCGGCGCGGATCGTGGAGTCCGTACCCGACCTGGACGCCAAGTTCTACTCGGCGACCCAGACCATGGACGAGGCCCGGCACGCCGAGATCTACGGCCGGTTCCTGCACGAGAAGATCGGGATGGTCTACCCGATCAACGACAACCTCCAGTCGCTGCTCGGCGACACCCTGCGCGACTCCCGCTGGGACATGCCCTACCTCGGCATGCAGGTGCTGATCGAGGGGCTCGCCCTGGCCGCCTTCGGCATGATCCGGGACACCACCGACAAGCCGCTGCCCAAGCAGATCCTGGCCTACGTCATGCAGGACGAGGCCCGGCACGTCGCCTTCGGGCGGATGGCCCTGCGGGACTACTACAAGCAGCTCACCGACGCCGAACTGCGCGAGCGCGAGGAGTTCGTGATCGAGGGCTGCTATCTGATGCGCGACCGGCTGCGGGGCGTGGAGGTGCTGGAGAACTTCGGCATCCCCAAGGCCGAGGCGGAGGAGCTGAGCGAGCGCTCCGAGTTCCTCCAGCTGTTCCGCAAGCTGCTCTTCAGCCGCATCGTCCCCTGCGTCAAGGACATCGGCCTGTGGGGCAAGCGGCTTCAGGAGGCCTATGTCGACATGGGCGTCTTCGAGCTGGGCGACTCGAACCTGGATCTGCTGATGGCCCAGGACGAGGAGATCGCCGAGCGGCTCGACGCCGAGCGGTTCGCGGTGGAGGAGCGGGAGCGGGTGGCGGAGGTGGAGAAGGCGATCGAAGAGGGTCAACGCCTCAGCGGATGATCGATCGACGGGCGGCTCGGCATATTCACCCGGGTACGCTGACTGTGCCGGGCAGACTCCGCCGCATGGGAACTCGACCCGACGAGCAAGGCGTACGTGCCCACCGGCATCCATCACGACAAGCTCGGGCTGACGGTCCCGTTCCCCATCGACATCGACCTCGCGGCGATCAACCGCCGACCGCAGGTTGCGCCTCCCTCGGCCTGAACGACGTCCGCAGAGTGAACGCGTACTCGGTCGCGCGTCGGTGAAGTCCTTCAACTGGGTGAGTTCAGCGGGTACTTGCGGCGTGCGATGGTGACCTGGGCGAGTTCATGGGCGGCTGCGGGTGTGGTCATGACCGAACGGCAGGTCGGGCCATCCGGGCCGCGGCCCCCCGTCTCACGGACCGAGAACCGCCTCCATCACCGCCTTGGCGATCGGCGCCGCGTCGCCACCGCCGCTGATGTCACCGCGGTCGGCCGAGGCGTCCTCAACGACCACCGCGACCGCCACCTTCGGCTCCAGGTCGTCGTCGGCCTGCGCCCACGACACGAACCAGGCGTACGGCACCCCGGAGTTGCCGATGCCGTGCTGGGCGGTGCCGGTCTTGCCGCCGACCGTGGCGCCGGGGATCGCGGCGTTGCGGCCGGTGCCCTCCCGCACCACGTCCGTCATCAGCTGCCGCATGCGCACGGCCGTCGACGGCCGCATCACCTGGCGCGGCGGACGCGGACCGTACGCCGCGACCGTCTCGCCTCCCCCGCGGGTGGTCCGCTCCACCAGGTACGGCGGCCGCAACTGCCCGCCACCCGCCACCGCCGCCGCGACCATCGCCATCTGCAGCGGCGTGGCCCGGGTGTTGTACTGCCCGATCGAGGACAGCGCCAGCTGCGCCCGGTCCGCGCCGGAGTCGAAGGTGCTCGGCGCGACCGAGAAGGGGATGCGCAGGCGCCGGTCGTTGAAGCCGAAGGCCTGGGCCGTGGAGAGCATGTTCCCGGCACCCGTGGCCACGCCCAGCTTGGCGAACACCGTGTTGCACGACCACTCGAAGGCCATCCGCACCGAGGCGTCCCGGCAGCCGTCGGACTCGTTCGTCAGCCTCGTGCGGGTGCCGGGCAGGGTGTAGGGGTCGGGGGAGAGCGTCGGCGCGTCCAGGTCCCTGACCACGCCCGCGTCCAGGGCCGCCGCCGCGGTGACCACCTTGAAGGTGGACCCCGGCGGATACGTCTGCCTCACCGCCCGGTTGAGCATCGGCTTCTCCGGGTCGGCGTTGAGCCGGTCCCAGGCCGAGGCCACCGCCTCGCCGTTGCCGGACAGTTCGCCGGGGTCGTACGACGGGGTGGACACCAGGGCCAGGATGCGGCCGGTCGCCGGCTCGATCGCGGCCACCGCGCCCTTGCGGGCGCCCAGGCCCTCGTACGCCGCCTCCTGCGCGTCCCGGTTCAGGGTCGTCACGACGTCCCCGCCCGGGTTCCGCGCCCGCGTGACGTCGTTCCACAGCGGCAGCGGCGACAGCATCGGATCGGTACCGGACAGCACGGCGTCCTCGGCGTGCTCCAGCAGCGTCGTCCCGTACCTCTGTGAGGCGAAGCCGGTGACCGGGGCGTACAACGGGCCGTACGGATAGGCGCGTTCGTAGCGCAGCTGCTCCCCGCTGTCCCGCGAACCGGTGACCGGCTCGCCGCCGACCAGGATGTCGCCGCGCGGCTGCTGGTAACGGGCGATGGCGGGGCGGCGGTTGGCCGGGTTGTCGTCGTAGGAGCGGGCCTGGACGACCTGGACGCGCGCGGCGTTCACCAGGAGGGCCGCCAGCAGCAGGGCGCAGAACGCGGCGGCGTACCGGATGTACCTGGTCACGGGGCCCCCTGCCCGTCGTACTGCCGCCGGGCGGAATCGCTCACCCGGATCAGCAGGGCCACGATCGCCCAGTTGGTGACGACGGACGAGCCGCCCTGCGCCAGGAACGGCATCGCCAAGCCGGTCAGCGGGATCAGGCCGGTCACCCCGCCCGCGATCACGAACACCTGGAGGGCGACGATCGAGGCGAGCCCGACCGCGAGGAGCCGGCCGAAGGGGTCGCGCAGCGCGAGCCCCGCCCGGTAGCCGCGCTCCACGAGGAGGGCGTACAGCAGGAAGATCGCCGACAGGCCGGCCAGGCCCAGCTCCTCGCCCGCCGTCGCCAGGATGAAGTCCGACTTGACCGCGAAGCCGATCAGGATGGAGTGCCCGAGTCCCAGGCCGGTGCCCTGGACGCCGCCCGCCGCGAACGCGAACAGCGACTGCGCGAGCTGGTTGGGGCCCTGGCCCGCGTCGATGGTGGCGAACGGGTGCAGCCAGTCCTGGATGCGGCCGTGCACGTGCGGCTCCAGCCGGCCGACCGCGACCGCGCCGAGCACCGCGAGCAGCAGGCCGACGGCGATCCAGCCGGTGCGGCCGGTGGCGACGTACAGCAGGACCACGAACAGGCCGAAGAACAGCAGCGAGGTGCCCAGGTCGCGCTCCAGGACCAGGACGCCGACGCTCAGCAGCCAGATGGCGACAATCGGGCCGAGGACCCGGCCGGTGGGCAGCTGCATCCACCAGATACGGCGGCCGGTGTACGCGAGCGCGTTGCGGTTGGCCGCCAGGTACGCGGCGAAGAACACCGCGAGCAGCACCTTCGCGAACTCGCCCGGCTGGATGGAGAATCCGGCGATCCGGATCCAGATGCGGGCGCCGTTCACCGCCGGGAAGAGGATCGGCAGCGTGAGCAGGCCGAGGGCGGCGGCCACGCAGACGTAGGCGTAGCGCTGGAGCACCCGGTGGTCGCGCAGGAGCAGGACGACCACGGTGAACAGCGCCACGCCCAGCGCGGACCACACGAGTTGGGTGGGCGCCGCCCGGTCGCCCGGGGTCTCCAGGTCGAGCCGGTAGATCAGGACCAGGCCGAGGCCGTTGAGCAGCACACCGATCGGCAGCGGGAGCGGGTCGGCGCAGGGGGCGCGGCGGCGGACGGCGATGTGCGCGAGCAGGGCGAGCACGCCGAGCCCGGCGCCGTAGCCGGCGGCGCCGGGCGGGACGGTGCCGTACCTGGCCAGGCCCACGGCGCAGTAGCCGTACACGGACAGCAGGACCGCCAGGACGATCAGGGCGAGTTCGATGCCACGGCGCCGGGGGAGGCGTACGGCGGGTGCGGGGGTCTGCGCCGCTGCCACGGTGGTTCCGGCCTTGGTCATGTCCGGAACTTACCCAAACAGGGGGTCTCGTGTGCCTTGTTTGTGTTGTTCGTGTTGTCTTGTTTGTCGGGGTGTCAGGTTCGGTCGCCCGTCACACCGCGCCATCGGGGACGGCACCCGGACGCGGCGGTGCCGGAGACAGTGCCAGGGTCGCCACCGCCCCGCCGTCCAGCGCGTTGACGAAGGTCAGCCGGGCCCCCAGCACCTCCGCCTGGCCCAGCGCGATGGTCAGTCCGAGCCCGTGACCGGTGGCGCCGCCCTCGGTGCGGAAGCGCTGCGGGCCGTGCCGTAGCAGGTAGTCCGGATAACCGTCCCCGTGGTCCCGGACGGTGACGACCGGGCCGTCCACCGTCAGCACCACCGGCGGCCGCCCGTGCCTGTGCGCGTTGCCGACGAGGTTGCCCAGCACCCGCTCGAGGCGCCGGCGGTCGGTCTCCACCCGCGCGTCCCGTGCGACGCGCACCTCGGTGTCCGTACCCGACGCCCGCACCACCCGTTCGGCCAGCGCGCCCAGCTCCTCGCTGTCCGCCTCCAGCCGCTCCCGGCCGGTGTCCAGGCGGGATATCTCCAGCAGGTCCTCGGTGAGCGTGCGCAGCGCCGCCACCCGGTCGCGCACCAGCTCCGTCGGACGCCCCGGCGGCAGCAGCTCGGCCGCCGCGTGCAGCCCGGTCAGCGGGGTGCGCAGCTCATGGGCCACGTCCGCGGTGAACCGCTGCTCGCTCAGCAGCTTGCTCTGCAGACTCGACGCCATGGTGTCCAGCGCCGCCGCGACCGCGGCCACCTCGTCCTGCGGGCGGGTCCGGTCCTGCGTACGGGGGTCGTTCACGCGCGCGTCCAGGTCGCCCGCGCTGATCCGCCGGGCCACCCGCGCGGTGCCGTGCAGCCGCCGGGTCACCCGGGTCACCGCGAACGCGCCGACCAGCAGCGTCGCCCCGATGGCCAGCACCGACGACCACAGGATCGCCCGGTCCAGGCCGGCGATGGTGCCGGCCTGCTGCGAGTAGTCGACCTCCACCGCGAGCGCCCGGCCGCCGCCGGCGGGGCCCGCCGCCCACATCGTGGGGCGCCCGCGGTGCGTGGCGACCATCGTGCCGCGCTCCCCGGCCGCCGCCAGCGCCCGCAGCGGCGCGGGCAGTCCCTCGGGGTCCACGCCGGCGCCCGGCAGCAGCGCGTCCCCGGCCTGGTAGGCCTCGGTCGCGTCGGTCAGCCGGTCCAGCGCCTGGTCGCGGGCCTGGCCGACGGTCTGGTCGGTGACCGAGACGTGCACCAGGACCCCGAGCAGCGCGGCCAGCGCACAGCACATCACCGTGATGAAGGCGGCGGTCTTCACGGCGAGCGTGGCGGCCCACCGGGGGAGCGCGGGCCTCATCGGGCGCTCGCCGAGCCGGACGCCGACGGGGAGGCGGTGGGTGCGGGCGACGGCATACGGGTGGCGTGCTTGCGCGCGCCGGTGCGCAGGAACTCGTCGCGGGAGAAGACCATCGCCCGCCGCTCCGGGTCCCAGGCCCAGGTGGTGCGGTACTCGTAGCCCGTGATCCCGGCCGGGGAGCGGACGATCACGGTCCGCCCGGCCAGCTCGACCCCGATGATCGCGTCGTTGTCGGCCAGCACCTGCACCAGCTTGTGGTGCTCGACGGTGTAGACGCGCACGGCCGTCTGGTTGGTCGGATACAGCCGGAACCCGAGCGTCATGTCGTCGTGCCCGTCCCCGGTGAGGTCCCGGTAGTACGCCCTCAGCAGGGGACACCGCCGCCCGTCCCCGCCCGGTCCGCACTCGTCCGTCCGGGCCGCCGTCGCGTGGTACGGGCCCTTGCTGCCGTAGTCGTCCGGGTGCGCCGCGATCTCGGCGCCGACGACGGCGACCGGATCGGCCTTGCGGATGTCGTCGCCGGGCACGCCCACGCCCTTCACGGTCTCCGTGCTCCCCTCGTCGTACGGCCAGGCCGGACTGGACGCCGGCCGCAGATCCGGCCAGAGCTTGGCGGGGCTGATCGCGGTCGGGGTTGCCCCGGCGCCGCGCAGGCCGCCCGTGTCACCGCAGCCGGCCGCGGTCACCGCCACGAGGGCGACGGCGCCGGCGACGAGAGCGGTGCGGTTCGGGCGGGGGCGGGGCACGGTGCTCCTGTGGCTCGAATCGTTCGGTGGTGCGGGCCGCAAACGGCCCAGCACACCCTATTCGTCCGGAGATCCGTCCGGAGAAACGGTCCCCTCGTCCTGCGGCTCCCGCGCCCGGACCTCCGCTATTCGGCCAGCTCCTCCAGAAGGCGGGCGGTGGCCAGCCCCGCGCGCAGGTACTCGACGAACAGCTCGTTGTGCAGCGCCCAGGGGGAACGGCGGGCGCGGACGAGCCGGATCGCGTCCTCGGCGGAACGGCCCCGCCGGATCAGCGCGTGCGCGACGACCAGACCCGAGCGGTTGTACCCGTGGTAACAGCGGACGAGGACCTTGCGCCCCGCGTCCAGGGCCTCGTTCACCGCCCGGGCCAGCCGCATCACACCGGCGAGCTGCGTGCCGTCCAGCGGACCGTCGGGAATCGGCCACACGTGGTGCTCGACGTCCGTGTCCGGGCCGTGCCCCGGAAGCCGCAACAGCGTCTGTACGAGATCGAACTCGTCCCGTACGACGGCGAACTCCAGCTGCCCCGAGGCCCCCCGGAACTCGTGCCCGCCCATCCACAGGCCCGGCACGATCTCGCTCCACGGGGTGTCCGGAGCCGGTACGTCGGATTGCCTCCCGCGGGTCCGCAACGGCGCCTCCCCCACTCCGCTCGCCACCGCTGTCAAAGGTAACCGGGTTCTTGCCCCTGGAGCACCCCGCCTGTTCCCATGGTCGAGGGGTGATGGCGCATGAGCGGACTGCGCGTCGTGCCGACCTGGCGGCACGGTCAGGAAAGGCTGTACGTCTGCCGCGCGGACGGCAGCAACATCGCCTGGTACGACCGCGAGGCGGGCCGGGTCAACCTGCTCAGCGAGGAGAGCAGGCAGGACGTGCTGCACGCCCTCCAGCCCTTCCTGACCGGCCCGGTCACCGTGGGCCCGCCACCCGTCCCGACCCCCGCCGAGCTCGCCCGCCTCACGCTCCACCCGGACGACGACCTGGCCCCCAACCGCCCCGGCGAGGCACTGCTGATCGCCCTCGACCGTGACCCGGCACCACCGCACCGCCTCCGCCCCGACCCCCGCCGCCGGGCCCTCGCCGCCGAGCAGGCGGTCGGCGAGGCGCTGGACCGGCTGGACGGCGCGGGCTGGCACGCCCTGCACTCCGTCCCGCTGCCCGGCGGCGACCGTATCCACCACCTGGTGATCGGCCCCGGCGGCCTCTTCGCCGTCCACACCCTCTACGCCCGCCGCCACCGCGTCCACGTGACCGACCTGGTGGTCACCCTCGGCCGCCACGAGCCGCTGCCGCTGCTCCGCCGCGTCCGCGCCGACGCCGACCGGGCGTCGTACGCCCTGACCGCCGAGGTCCGCCCCGTCCTGGTCCTGGTCGGCCCAACGGAGGTGTCGATACCGGTGCCGCCGCGCGAGGTCCGGGTCATCCGGGAGACGGAGGTCGAGGGGCTGGCGCGGCTGGGGGGCGTGCTGAAGCCGGCGGATGTCGAGGCGCTGCACGCGATGGCCCGGGACCGGGGGACGTGGACACGACAGCTCTGAACTTGTCCTCGAACACCGGACGGGCCGGCTGACGCGGACCGGCGCTCACCAGTCGCCGTGGCCGGCGTCGCCGGGGGCACTCGTGCGGCCGGGGGTGCCGTCAAGCCCGCGCAGCTGCGGGCAGTCGCGCCTCCACCAGTGCCTCAAGGGCGCCTCAAGGGCCCGGGGGGACCCCCGGGCGGCACGGGTGGGCGCGGCGCGGCACCCGGCGAGCGCGGGTGAGCGACACCCCCGCGGTCACGGCAACGGACGGGCACGTCGTGCGTCCAGCACCGGAGCCAACAGGTCCCCGAAGTCCTGCAACCGCGGTGCGATGTCCTCGACCCGGAACGCGAGCTGCTCCGGAAAGCGGCACTCGCCGACCTCCTCCCACGTAACCGGCGCGGAAACCATCGGCTCGGCCCGCGCCCGCACGGTGTACGGCGTCGCCGTCGTCTTCCGCGCGGCGTTCTGGCTCCAGTCGACGAACACCTTCCCCGGCCGCAGACTCCGCGTCATCCGGTGCACCACCAGCCGCGGCATGGCCCGCTCCGCCTCCACCGCCAGCCCCTTGGCGTACTCCGACACCCGCTCCGACGACGCCCCCCGTACCGCCGCCAGCAGATGCAGACCCTTCGACCCGGAGGTCTTCACGTACGCCTCGATCCCGTCCGCCGCCAGCCGCTCCCGCAGCCACAGCGCCACCTCGCAGCAGTGCACCACACTCGCCGGCGGCCCGGGATCGAGGTCGAAGACGAGCCGGTCGGCCTCGCCGGGATCCTGGATCAGCCACTGATGGGTGTGGAACTCCGCGACCAGGTTCGCCGCCCACATCAGCGACGCCAGATCCTGCACCAGCACCATCCGCGCCGGCCCCTCCGACCGCGGCACCTCGGCGGTGGTGACCCAGTCGGGCGTACCCGGCGGCACGTTCTTGCTGAAGAAGACCTGGCCGTCCGGGCCGTCCGGGTAGCGCAGGAAGGACACCGGCCGGTCCCGCAGATGCGGCAGCAGCGCGTCCGCCGTCGTCGCGTAGTAGTGCAGCAGCTCCCCCTTGGTGAAGCCGGCCGCCGGATACAGCACCTTCTCGAGGTTGCTGAGCGCGACCCTCCGCCCCTCCACCTCTGTGATCGGCGTCATACGATGAGAATCCCACGCGGATTACGACAAAACATGACGAAACGGCGGAAAGGTGCTGCACGTGCGATCCATATGGAACGGCGCGATCTCCTTCGGCCTCGTCAGCATCCCGATCAAGCTGGTGAACGCCACCGAGAGCCACTCGATCTCCTTCCGTCAGATCCACGTCGACGACGGCGGCCGCATCCGCTACCGCAAGGTGTGCGAACTGGAGGACCGCGAGGTCAGCCAGGCGGAGATCGGCAAGGGGTACGAGGACGCGGACGGGACGATCATCCCGATCAGCGACGAGGACCTGTCCCACCTGCCGCTCCCGACCGCGAAGACGATCGAGATCGTCGCCTTCGTGCCGGGCGACCGGATCGACCCGCTCCAGATGGACGCCGCGTACTACCTCGCCGCCAGCGGCGCCCCGGCGGCCAAGCCGTACACACTGCTGCGGGAGGCGCTTAAGCGCAGCAACAAGGTCGCCATCGCCAAGTACGCGCTGCGCGGCCGGGAACGGCTGGGCATGCTGCGCGTGGTCGGGGACGCCATCGCCATGCACGGACTCCTCTGGCCGGACGAGGTCCGTGCCCCCGAGGGCGTCGCCCCGGACGTGGACGTCACGGTCCGCGACAAGGAGCTGGACCTGGCGGACGCACTGATGGACACCCTCGGCGAGGTCGACCTCGAGGACCTGCACGACGAGTACCGCGAGGCCCTGGAGGAGGTCATCGCGGCCAAGGCAGCCGGCGAGACCCCGCCGGAGGCTCCCTCCCCGCCCTCCGGCGGCAAGGTGCTCGACCTGATGGCCGCACTGGAGAAGAGCGTACGGGCGGCGAAGGAGTCCCGCGGCGAGGAGGCGGCCGACGTCAGATCCCTCGGCCCCGCCGCCCCCAAGGAGACGGGCGGCAAGAAGACGACGTCCACCGCCAAGAAGACCGCCGCGAAGAAGACGACGGCCCCCGCCCGCAAGTCGACGTCCAAGCCGGCGGCCCAAGCGGAGAAGAAGACGGCGGCAACCAGGACAACCGCGAAGTCCACGGCGAAGTCGACCGCGAAGAAGACGGCGGCGAAGAAGACGACGGCCGAGAAGGCGACGGCCAAGAAGACCCCGGCCAAGAAGACGGCCTCCCGCAAGCGATCCGCCTGACGCCATTGCCTCCACGGGCCCCCTCTGCGGAGGATGCCGGGATCACCCCGGACAACCGGAGGAGACGCCGGTGGCAGGCGCCGGTTCGCCCGAACTGCTGCTGGCCCTGGGCGGCATCGTCGTGCTGGGCGCGTCCGTGCAGTGGCTCACGGGCATGGGCTTCGCCCTCATCGCGGTCCCCCCCCGCTCGCCCTACTCCTGGGCCCCGCCCAGGGGGTGGTGCTCGCCAACTACGCGGCCGGTGTCATCAGCGTCGCGGGCCTGACGGCGGGCTGGAGACGGGTGCGCCTCACCGCGATGATCCCCCTGGTCCTCGCCTCCGCCTGCACTGTCCCCGCGGGCTCCTGGGCGGCCGCCCGACTGCCCGAACCGGTCCTGCTGGCGGGCGTCGGCGTCCTGGTGACCGTGGCGGTGGCCGTCGTCATGGGCGGCACGCGCCTGCCCGCCCTGAACGGCACCAGGGGAGCGGTCACCGCGGGCGCCATGGGCGGCTTCATGAACTCTGCGGCCGGCGTGGGCGGCCCGCCCTACTCCCTGTACGCGGTGAACGCGGGCTGGCCGGTCCGGGAGTTCGTACCGAACGCGCAGTTCTACGGGATCATGGTGAATCTCTTCTCGGTGGCCGCCAACGGACTGCCGAGCCTGACCGGCACGGCCTGGACGGTGACCGCGACCGCGCTCCTCACGGGCGCCACCATCGGCCGCGCCCTCGCCCCGAGGATCCCGGACCACCGGGTCCGGCGCCTCATCCTCACGCTGGCAATGATCGGCGGGCTGTCCGCTCTGCTCAGGGGGATGCAGGGGATACGGGGAATGTGAGGGTCAGCAGCCTGTGGCGGTGACCGCGACGGGCTTCACGTGGCACTCACCGGCGACCCGGGCCCGGACACGCCCTCGTTCTGGACGGGTGAGGTTGTTTCGGTGCCACCGTGCCATTCACACAGCAGCACGGTGGCGTCGTCGTTGAGGTGCCCGTTGTGATGGTCGAGTACGGCGCGGACGAGCCGGCGCAGCGTTTCGGGGGCGGCCAGACCGTCGGCTTGGTGGCGGATGACGAAGTCGACGAAGCGGTCGCGGCCGAACTGGTGGCCTTTGGCGTCGCGCGCTTCGATGATGCCGTCGGTGTACAGCAGAAACTGGTCCCCCGGCTCCAACTGTTCCCGGCACAAGGTCCCGGGAAGGCCCAGGTCTGTTCCCAACGGGTGGACCGGGGCGCAGTCGAGGTGGGTGGTCCAGCGCCTGCCGCGGATCAGGACCGGCGGATGGTGGCCGCAGTTGAGCCAGGTCAGCACGCCGGATTCCAGGTCGAGGTCGGCGAGTACCGCGGTCGCGTAGCGGGACTGGCCGAACTGCTTGATCAAAGTGGCCTCGATGGCCTCACGGGCCTCGGGGATGTTGCGGCCCCGGCGTCGCTGGTTGCGGCAGGTGGCCATGGCGAGGTTGGCGGTCAGGCCCGCTGAGGTGTCGTGGCCCATGGCGTCGAAGACCGCCAGGTGGACCGTGTCGCCGGCCAGGGCGTAGTCGAAGGCGTCGCCCGCGGTGGCGTAGGCCGGCTCCATCGCCGCAGCGATGGTCACCCTCTTGTTGGCGAACGTACGCGGCGGCATCAACGTCCACTGCATCTCCGCGGACACCGACATCGGGCTGACCCGGGTGAGGCGGGCGTAGGAGTCGCTGTGGTGACGCTTGGAGACCAGCAACAGGCCCACCAACGACGCCAGGTCCTCCATCGATGCCCGCGTCTGATCATCCGGCTCATGATCCGTTTCGACCCGCAGGACCCCCAGGCGTTCCGTGCCGTCCAGGACGGGCAGCCAGTGCTGGACACGGCCCTCGACGGGCACGGCGTGGGACTGCGCGCTGCGGAAGACCCGGCCCGCCAGCGTGGCGTCGACACGCAACTCCTGCCCGCCGGCTCCGGCGTCCAGGCCCCGCCCGGTCGCTTCCCGCAGCACCATCTCCTGGAGATCGGCCAAGTAGAAGCGCGCCCGGTGCAACCCGGCCCCGCCCGCGTGCCGAGCCACCAGGTCGGGCAGCTCCTCGAACGCGGACAGGTGGCTGGCCCGCAAAAGAGCGTGCAGCATGCGGGCGCAGTCCTCGAGCGAATCCATGCCGGTCACCTGTCGAACGGACGGAAGGCCGTAACCAATGTCACGACCAGCGTACGACCCGGACTGCGGACCGCCGGTGCCCCGGCACGGTCGTACCTGACGCAGACGGACAGTCCCTCGAGGTGCGGCATGATCAGCGGGCACCCCGCTCGCCCCAGGACCACGGCTGCCGCCGTTCCGCCTTCCCGGACTTCTTCCCGATCGCTCTCCGTCCTCCGGACCGGAGGTCAGGAACGTCGGGCATGGCATCGACGGCGTATGTGTGCCCGTACGCGCAGGTCTTATGGATGGAAGTGCCCAAGGGGATTGTGCCGTTGTTCGTCGATGGTGCCGGCCCCGAGACTTCGCGTCGCGTAGAGGGACATGGCCGTTCACCGCTCCGCGACCTGGTACCGCGGCTGTCGGTGTTCCCGGACCCGGCAACGTGGAATGTACGGATCAGAGATCTGGCGGACATCGTTGCTCCTTCCGCCGGGCGACGCGGACCTGCTGCGTGCCGAACTGAGCCGCTGCTGCTGCCCTCGGAGGAGGGTGCCGCGGCGTACCGGTACGAGCTGAGTCAGTCCTGAGCAATCCCGCCGGTTGAATGCGGGACCCTGCGCGTCCGGACCCTACGCGCGTTTCGACTCAGCGCCCGCACCTTGAGCCTCCACGCCCTCGTCTTGCCGGCAGCCACTCGAATCACACCTTTGTAGTACGAATCAAGGTGTCCTCCGGTAGCATCCCTGCTCGGTGATCCACTTGGCGGGAGGGGGCTCAATGCACTTCGAAGTGCGCGATTTCTTTGGGGCGGAAGAATTCTTCGAGTATGAAGGGAGGCAGGAGTGGGGGGAAATAGAGGACGTCATCTCCAGGATCGACTTGCAGTTGCAGCCGAGCGGTCAGGAGGGATTGAATGGGCAGGCCATCTTTGACCCGAAGGCCACTAACAAAATTCTCACCGAGAATGCCGCGAAATATGGGTGGAGCAAGATTGCCGTTCCCGAACCTCTGAGGGCGTTCGGGAATGACTGGGATGCGGGTAAGAACTCCGTTCTGGCGGAGTGGCAGTTTTCCAACTACCCGTTCCTGTGGAACAACATCAACCGAAGTCAAGTGGTCGCAGGCAACGGTTGGACTCTCGCGGGCATGAATTCGAGGCCCAAGGCGCTGATCATCGTCACAAAGAGCGGATGCCTTCCAGCCTCACAAAGTACTTTGTACTTCGAGCAGGCAACAGCGCAAATGGAAGCCGTGTTCAGCGCTCTTGAACTGGATCTGGCAATCCGGCTTGTCGGGCTGAAGATCCCTGCAAACTCCACCAGAATCACAGCCTCGTGGAATGTTTACTCGGGCCGGACTTCGAGAAGTGTCATCTCGGTCGAAAGCAGAGTTTTTCGAGTGGCTTGGCGCCAGCGTACGCGAGTGGGAGGGAATCTGGCGGCCATCACTCCATTGGAATGAAGCTTCAGTAGACCTCGTGGGTGGGTCCGTCACGAGGGTCCACCCACAGTTGTCTAGAAGAGCCCCACAGGCTCCGAGTCGCTTTCCGCCGGCTGCTGCTTGGGCAACTTCGGAAGCCCATCGGATTCGCCGCGAATCCGCTCACCAAAGGCGGTTTCCTCGCTTTCCAGCCTTTTGTCAAGCTCGACGAGGTGGTGTGCCTCGTCAAACATGCGAGACTTACCCCGCTCTGTAGGCTTCTTCCCTACCTGTACCTGGAACCGGAATTTCTCCACAGGCTCGCCCGTGCGCTCAGCGTAGTCCCTCAACGTTTTCAGGTTGGGGAAAACTCCTTCAGAGTCAGGCTCGCCCGAAAGCCTTTGCAGGGCAATGGAATGGTATTGCGGGTCCAGTTCCGCACCGAAAAAATTGCGCCCGTGGTCGCGTGCCACCACAGCAACCGTTCCCACACCCATGTAGGGGTCCAGAACCGTATCGCCCGGCTTGGTGGTCGACAGGAGCATGCGAGCCACCATGTCCTCGGGGAACTGAGCGGGATGGATCGTCTGCTCCTCGTGGTTGTGCTTTACATTTTGGAACAGCCAGATGTCGCCCGGATTCTTGCCGAGGGGATTGCAGGTGAGTTGACCTTTGTTGTCCCCTCTCCACGATTTCTTGTTCTGATACTTCTGGGGAACTCGGATCTCGTCGAGGAAGAACTTGTACTCCTCCCCCTTCGAGAACCAAAGGATCGTCTCGTGTCGCGCAGAGAACTTGTTCTTGGCGTGGAGGCCGTGAGGGCGAACCCAAACAATCCGGTTCCGCGGAATCATTCCAAATTCCTCGAGAATCGGAAAGAACTTGACGTCGAGCGGGATGTGCATCCCCTTGTCCGCGTAGACCCCTACTTGCCAGAAGATCGATCCTGTGTCCTTCAGGACGCGATGGCATTCACGGAGCACTTCACGCTGGGTTGCGAGATACTCGTCCAACTGCTTGCGTGATTCGTACGATTTCCCAATGTTGTACGGAGGAGAGGAGATGATGGTGTCGACGGTTCCGGAAGGGATGTTGGACAGCCCTTCAAGGCAGTCGCCCAGGTAAATCTCATTCAGCTGAAGCAATTCCCACTCCTCGTCTGGCGTCCTCGGAGCCCCACCGGCGCGTCGATGAGGGCATTGTAGGACAGTGTCACCTTGGGTGTACTCGAATCTCTGAGGTAACGTAGCCCACAAGCTGTGGACAGAGCGCAGCGCGAATATCGGTGTATTCCTCGCTGTCTTGGAGGGCCGATGACGTGCAGCGGAGCGGGATGGTTGCCCCTCAGAGCGTTGACCCTCAGAGTATGGCAACGCCCACGAGTAGCCACCGGCGCCGGCCGGACCGCGGGCCGGAGCCGCTGTCCGCGGAACGGCGGAGGCACTTTCAGATCGAGGTCGCCAGGGCCCATGCCCAGCGCCGCCAGGTCGCTGACGCGGCGTTGACGCAGCTGACAGCCCGTGAGCCGTCGCCCGAGCTGGTGCGGACCCTGCCGATGGTGAACCAACTCGCTGCGGACCTGCTGACCATGGCCCAGCCGCCCTCTGAGGAACTCCGCCCCCTGGCGGCGGAGTTGGTGTCGGCACACCCCGTCGCGTCCAGCGGAGCAGGTGTTGTCCTGCTTCGCGATTACGAGTGACGGCCTCAGCCCATCGGACAGCCGGTTTCCGCAATGTCCTCCACCAGGTCGGCCAGGGTGATCTCTGAGGCCAACGCGCTGACCACACCTTCGGTCAGAGGGCGCGACGAAAAAACGTGACCAACGGCCTCCAGGGCGACCGGGACCCCGTAGTAGTCCTCGGCCCACCGCTGAAAGGCTTCCGGCGAGCGATCGACCAGCAGTAGGAAGAGGTACCCGGCGCCGTCGGTCTTCCGTCGCCCGTCGGGAAAGTCGATCGTCCCTGTCTTCCAGCCGTCGTCTCGCGTCTCTCGCCATATGCACGCAGTGGCGAGAGGCACCCCGGCCTCATCCGGGAACGCTGGCTCATCAACGTACGGCCGGAAGACGCCGGGAACCTCATCGAGCACTCCGGGCCACGGTCCCTCCTCTGGATAGGGGCTCATAGGCGATTCGTGATCGAACCCGCGAACGTAGGCGCCGGCGGCCGAGAAAACGATTGCCTACTCGTCGCCCGATCCGTTCCCCATCGAGGCCATCGACTCCTGCTCGGGCCAGTGGTCATTAAAGGAGTGGCAGCGGTTGGCCCACCCAGGGCTCAGGACGGCCGGGGAACGGCAGTGCTCACGGAGGACGGCTGTCTCGGGCGCTGCCGAGCAACGTCTTGAGCGGTCGCCCGCTCATCAAAGCGCACGCCTCTGACACGGTGATGCCCACGTCCAGGGACCCCGGCACACGGCCGCTCCGAGCGGCATACGCCCGCACATACGCGAAGACCCCGCTCTCAGCGTTTCCGCTGGTGACGGGGTCTGTGGGCACCTCATACAGGGTGCCCCCGGCGGGGAACACGGAGCATGGGGGCGGGTGGAACAGATGGTCGGCGGCGGGCAGCTTGTGATCCAGACGGTTGTCCGATTGAACCGGTAGGCGGTCGGCGCTTGGCTACAGGTTCGAGTCCTGGGCGGGAGCCGTAATCAACGGATGGCCGTTTCAGGCCCGGTGTGACGTGCGGAGGATCGCTCGTCGTGAGGATGCCGGCACGTCTGCCGAAGAGCGTGTCGGGTGACGTGGACCGAGCTTCTTTCCTGGACGCCGGTTTCACGACGACCTGGAACAGGGCTCACCCAGCCCCGGGCTGAGCCGCGCGCTCGCCGAGGTCGGCCTCATCACGCTGACGGGCGGCGGAAGCCATGTCGGCGCCCGAACGTTCACGGCACTGCTGGACGGTGCCAGGAGACCCGTACGGGCCAGCGCGTTCGTGCTGCGGACGGTGTCCTTCCGCCCGGTCGTTCGGACGTCGGCCGCGCACGGTCTGCGCACCACCGTGGATGTCTCGCGTACCCATCCGCAGCGACTCTTCGCCGACGAGCGGGAACGGCAGTATGCGATCGCTTCGGTACGGGCGCTGGGCGGCGATCCTGCCGGGCGCGAGGAGGCCGGTCGCTTCCACACCCTGCACGACGAGTCCCGGCTCGATCCGGCCCGATGGGGAGCGTTGAGATCGCTGTCCTGCTGAAGGCCCCTGAGCCCGTCCCGCGAGGCGACTGCCGGTTCCTCCTGCCTGTGTGGCATCGGTTGGGCTGCAGGGGCGGTGGACGCGGCGCGGGGCGAGGCCCGTGGGTGCGATCGCACGTGCCGGGCCTGCGCCTCCGTGCAACTCTGCGCCGGAGCAGCCGTGATGGTCATCTGCTCATCCAGTCGGGCCTCCAGGCAATAATCTGCTTGTTCGTAGCTCGTCTTGTCTCCGCCGGTACAGGAGGGGATGTTGACCGGATTGGACCCCGCATCAGCGTTACGGCAACGACTTGACGCCGCCTTGGCTGCCGAGGACGCTTCTGCTCTGACCGCCCCGGACGCACTCGCCGCGGCCGCGGCTTCGGCCCGGACGGTTCTTGCCGGTCTGCCGGGAGCGGCAGGCTCGGTGGACCAGCGGCCGCGGCCCGGCGACGGCGATCCGCTGACGCCGCAGTCGGCGGCGGCTCTGCACCTGCTGGGCCTCTTCCACTGGTATCGGTACCTCGGAAGCGCTGACGACGACGGCGACCATCTCGATCGGGCGTCCGCGGCCTGGTGTTTTGCCGCCCTCGGCGAGCGGGCCGGGCTGGCGGTGCCCGAGGCCGCCCTGCCCGACGTCGCCTCCGTCCGGGCCTCGCGCGGACCGTCACCGGATCCGCCACCGGCACCCGAAGCCGATGTGGTGACGGCCTTACGGGCCCACCTCTCCGTCCTCGTCGCGGAACTCGACCGCCACCAAGACCGGCGGCTCCTGGAAGGCTTCCTGCGCACCCTGTACGCCTTGGCCGATCACCCCGTGACACGGCAGGGATCCGACCAGGACGACGTCATGAACGATCTGGGCAAGGCCGTGCTGCTCGCCGCCGAGCTCAACCTTGACGGCCGACGGGACCTCGGTGTGGAGATATTCCGGGAGATGCTTCTGCGTCCCGGCGGCGACCCCCTGCTGCGCGCCCGCTACCGCTTGATCCTCGCGCGGGCTCTGCAGGCACGCGTGTCCCGCGTCGGTGACTCTACCCTCATACCGGCTGCGGTTGAGGAAGCCGAGCTCGCCGACGCCTTCTTGAGCACGGCCGAGGACCGGTACCTGCGCTATCTGGCGGCGACCACGCTCGGTGCCGTACTGCTGCGCCGATACGAGCGTTTCGACGTCCACTCCGACATCGTCGACGCGGTCGCGGCCCTCGCGCGGGCGGTGGACACCGCTGCGGGCACCGATCACCACGCCGCTGCCCTGTCCAACTACGCCCATGCGCAGCGGCTCGTGAACCCTGGCTCGGACGCCGAGCTGTCCAAGGCGGTCGACGCCGCCCGCGAGTCGGTGCGGATCGGCCCGACCAGCGGCCGGGGCCGGCTCCGGTTCCTGGCAGTACTGACCAACGCCCTGCGGATGCGCTACGACGTGTCCCGCCGCGTTCAGGACCTCGACGATGCGATTGCCTTCGGCCGGGAGTGCGTCGAGGGCAGCCGACCGGAGATCCCCGACGACCCCGTCTTCCGAATCGACCTGGCGAACACGTTGCAGTACAAGGCCGAGATCGCCGAGGATCCGCAGCGCTTCCGGCAGGAGGCCGCCGCGCTCCTGAAGGAAGTGGTCGCTGCCTCCGCCGGGCAGCTCAAGGTACGGCTGACCGCCGCCCGCGCCCTGGGGCGGCTCGCCGCTGAGGAGAAGAACTGGCCGGCCTCCCAGGACGCCTATCGCAAGGCTCTGAAGATCCGCGGGGCCATGAGCCAGACCCACCTCGAACCAGCCGACCGCGAGCACGCGCTGACCCTTTTCGAGGACCTGGTCACCGACGCCGCCGCGGCGGCGATCGAATTCCGCAGTCCCGAGGACGCGGTCGAGCGGCTGGAGGAAGGCCGCGGGATCCTGCTGGCCCAGATGGCCGACGACTGGGATCTGGACGCCCTCGACCGCTGCCACCCCGGCCTGGCGGAGGACCTTCGGGCCGAGGACCGCCGGCGGCACGAAGCCGGCCTGCCCGGGGACCCCGACGACTGGGACGGCAAGGACGCGCAGTCCACGAAGCGCGCGAAGAACACCGCCGTACTCGAGAGCGTCCAGAGGCTCCCCGGCTTCGAGTCCTTCCGCTCACCCGCCCCGGCGGGTACCTCAGCGGTCCCGGATCCCGACCCCACAGTGCTGGTCAACGTAAGCGACCACCGCTCCGACGCCCTCATCATCCGTACCACGGGAGGCAAGGACCACGTCGAGGAGGTGCCACTGCCCGGAGTCACGCCCAAGGCGGTGGACGAGCAGGTGGCCCTGTGGTGGGACGACGACGAGGCCGGTCGGTCCGACCGTCTCGCGGGGGTCCAGGAGTGGTTGTGGGGGCACGTCGTCGGGCCCGTCCTGGCCCGCCTTGGATACGGGGACCCGAAGACGCCGCGGACGTCGTGCTGGCCTCGGCTCCACTGGTGTCCGACCGGCCGCCTGACCCTGCTCCCTCTGCACGCCGCCCTCGACCCCGCCACGGGGGCGTGCGCGATCGACCGGGTCGTCTCCTCGTACACTCCCACGCTGCGCATGCTGCGCCAGGCACGCCGGCGGGCAGACGAGAGCGCACGTATGGACGGAGAGTCGGGCGGGTCCATCACCATCGTCGCGATGCGGGACACGCCGGGACAACGCCCTCTCAAGGCCACCGGGCGGGCAGCCATCGGCATCGCCGCCGCGTACGGCGTCCAGCCCCTGGTCGACAAGTCCGCCGAAGCCGACGGGGTCGCAGAAGAACTCGGCCGGAACGCCTGGGCCGTCATCACGGCCCACACCGACGCGACCGCAGACAACCCCAGCGGCTCCGGACTCCTCCTCCACGACGCGCGGCTGAGCGTCTCAGAGATCAGGGCGCGCCGATTCGGCAGCGGGCGTGTCGGGTGCCTGCTGCTCACCTGCCACGGCGGCTTTGCGGGCCACCGGTTCGTCAACGAGGTCGCCCACCTGGGGGCGGCCTTCCAGGTCGCGGGCTTCCCCCACGTGGTGAGCTCGCTCATGCCCGCACGGGATCACATCGCGGCAGGCGTCGCGCGGCGCCTGTTCACCCCGGGGACGGCTGGTACCCGGCCCTTGAACCGGATCGACCCCGCGTTGGCCCTCCACGACGCCGTGCGCGAGGTCCGGCAAACCGTACCGCGCGCCCCTCAGCTCTGGGCCACGTATGTCCACTTCGGCCCGACGCGGCCCGCCACACCTGAGCCCGCGGATTCCGAAGCCCGTTGAAGTCCTCCGAAGGAGACGCACCTTGCCTGATGACGACCGGTCCGCCGCCTGGGACGCGCTGCATGTCGAAGTCCTGTCCTTCATGCACGCTCCCGACGAGTGGGACCGGCTGAGCGCCGCTGCATGGTCTCGCGTGAACGAGGAGATCCACAGCCTGGCGTCCGCCTTCAAGGAGGGCGCGCTGGCCGACGCCCAGGACGCGTACGCGCGCCTGCTGCAGCTCACGTCCCCGCCCATGGCCCGGCCCGCTCTGGCCCAAGACCCCGAACCCGAGCAGCTCACCGAGGCACCCGCGGACACCCTCGCGCTGGTCGGCACCTTCATCAAGGACGTGTCCGCCCAACCACCCGGTAGCGCACAGCACCTGCCGGAACATGCTCACGGCCTCGGTGACTGACCCGGTGGCCGACCTTGTGCTGCACAGCCGGGCGCTCCTCGTCCTGGCCGTCGCCGATCCCGAGGACCCGCAGGCGGTCGACGCGGTGCGGCAGCTCTGGGAGAACAGCGAGCACTTCGCCATGCACGCCCCGCTGGCGCGCTGGCACCTCAACAGCTCCTTCCCGACCCAGGAGGAACTCTCCGAGGAGCTCGCCCGCACCCGCGGTGGCGGGACGCTGTTGATACGGGCACGTGAACGCCCCCGGGCACCGGACACCGGCAGGCCCTCCGTGTACCAGTCGTTCCTGTTCGTCGAGCACGATCTGCTGGGGGTCATGGCCATGCTGGCCCCCGGCGAGGACGAGACCGACTGCTGGGAGGACCTGGACAGGCAGTGGTCCGAACACCTCGGGCACTTCTCCGCCGAACGGCTGCTCGGCCTGCACCACGTCTATACGGCACTCGCCGACGCCCGGACTTCCCGGTCCGCAGGCTCCCCGGACGGGGACGGCGCTCTGGCGTCCGAAGGCGCCGTCACGGCCGCCGCCGCCCTCTTGGCCCGGGACATCCCCGGCCTGCGGAACGGGCCCTGGCAACGGCGATGGCAGCGCACGGCTGAGGGACTGCTGGTGTGGCATCCCGAACCGGGTCGGCCGGGCCGGGCCCCGGCACGGGACCGCCGTATCGCCGCGCTCGCCGCAACAGAGGCCGAGGACCTGTTGGACGAGTGGCTCTGGCAGCCCCCCGACCGGCACACGCTGGCGCCGTTCGTGCGGTACCTGGTGCACGCGGGGAAGATGAGCCGCCAGATGGCCGCCTATCTCGAAGGCCGCGACGTCGGCGAACTCCGGCGCCTGCTGGCCGCACAGTGCGACCAGCTCGCCGGACTGCACCGGCAGTTCATCGAGAACGACTCCGCCGTGCTCTTCGAGGCACTGCTGCGTTCCCAGGCCCTGCTGAAGAACCTGCAAGTCGGCGAGACCGGCCTGGTCCGCACCCTGACCCTGCGCCGGTCGGCGCTGCGCACCGTGGAGATCGCGCTCCACTCCATGGAAGAGGCCGTCGCAATGCCCGCCGAAGTCAGGCCCCACTGCATGTTCGACGCCGACCGGCGCGCAGGCACCCGCTTCCGGCGCATCGTGGAGGACGACTGTGCTTATCTGAGCGACCTCCGGGAGCAGGTGAGTGAGATCGTCCGGATCACCGAGACGACGATCGTCAGCCGGCTCAACCAGCGCGAGCAGAGGCTGGCCCTGCTGCAGACGGCGTTCCTCGGAGCGCTGCTGATGGGGCTGGCGGCCGTACAGGCACTCACCTATCACGTCCCGGCCCCCGGCTATCTGCAGACCCCGCTGATCGCCTTTCTCTCCGTCCTCGCCCTGGCGGTGCCGCTGGCCGCCTCCCGCGCGGCGGCGGGCCGCACGGCGCCGCCGCCCGCGCCCGGACCGCTCGCCGACATCGACGGGGCAGTCGGCCTCATCCTGGGTGCCACGAGCGGCTGGCTGCTCATCACCGCGCTGCGGACGGTCACCGCCTCCGGGCCGGCGCCCCCGTGGCTGTCCCTGACGGGCGCGGCGGTGGCCGCCACGGCGGTCGCGGCTGCCGGACGGTACCGCCGACGGCCACATGAAGCACGCCGGCGGGGCGCACCATGACGCGCGTCTCCGAGGTCGGTCACGCGAGCGGCGCCGCCGCCGGCAGGCCGGTTGCCGCTCCCGGGGCAAGGACACCGCACGCCCGAACCTCGTGATGGGCGCCAACGCTCAGGTGTGCCGGAGGACGTTCGTCAACCACCCGCCTACGCAGAAAGCCGGCGCACCACGTCTGCCGTCCGTCACCTCGTACGTTGAGTGAGCTCAGCGAGGACACCGCCCGGGTCTGGCGGGAGTACTTGGAGCTGTGCGAGCCGGAGAGCGTGGATCCGGTGCGGGCCACGCAGGCCCATATCGCACCGAGCACAGGATGACCAGGCGGGGCATGGAATGGCTGTCTGCAGCGGCGGACAACCCGGTCGAGGGCCAGCAGATTTGGGCGGACGACCCACGGATGCCCGTACTGCTCCCGACCGGGCGCTTCTTCGACGTCTTGAGCGTGGACCAGCGCCTCGGATTGGAGATGTACGACCGGCTCTTTCGCAGTGGGATGCCGTTCGGGCCGACCGTCGTCGACCGCAAGGCGCAGCGAGTCGGATTCTTCCTCAACTCTCGGAGCCGCGAGTCCTTCACGTACTACCTCGAACACGAAACCTCGACTCCTCCGACGTACCGGTACCTCGACGCGGGTTCCGCCGTAGTCGTTCCCGGCCCCATCCCGAGTCTGGAACAGCTCGTAACCTGTACCGGTGCTGATCTATGGCGAACTGACGGGCGCTGAACGAGAGTTGTGGGACGCATTTCCCGAGGGGCGTTTGGTGGATCTGCGCACTGGGACGCCTGAGCGCGACGATCCCGACATGGGGGCCCGCTGGGAACCCGAGCGCACGGTCCGCGCCGCGGTCGTGTCTGCGCTTCTGCTGGGTGCCAACACGGCGGGGTCCGCCGGCGTCGCTTCCCTGCACCTCGCTGGCGCACGGATCACTGGCTGCCTCGACCTGGCCGGTGCGGAGATCAGCCACGCTTTCTGGCTGAAGGAATGCTGGTTCGAACATGCAGTCAGCTTCTATGGAGCGTCGTCGCGAACGATCCGGATCACGGACAGCTATGTCCCCGGAGTGGATGCCGGACTGGCCCGGATCGAGGGGCATCTCGATCTGAACGGGTCCGTAATGGAATCGGGCCGTCTTTCGCTCATCAACGCCCACGTGGCTGGCGAGCTGGACCTGAACGGGGCGCAGATATCAGCGTCCGGGGACTGGGCGGTGTTCGCAGGAGGCCTGGTCATGGGCGGCGGCGTCTTCTGTCAGAAGGGCTTCATCGCGCGTGGCGGGATACGACTGCTGGGTGCTGAGTTGCCTGGTGGCCTGTTCATGCAGGGGGCACGGTTGGAGAACCCTGGGGGCGTGGCGCTGGCCGCGGACAACATGGCAGCCACGGTGGCGGACCTGTCCCAGGGGTTCAGCGCGGTAGGGACCATACGGCTGCGCGGAGCCCGGATTTCGGACCTGCTGACGTTCGAGGATGCGATTCTCAGTGCCGAGGGCGACAGCGCACTCGTCGGCATACGCATGCAGGCGGAGGACTTCGACTTCACAACCGCCGCACCGCCCGTCGGAGTGGTGGACCTGCGGGCGGCCCAGGTCGCGTATCTGCGTGATGGTGAGCGAAGTTGGCCGGACGAGGTGCTGCTGGAGGGCTTCACCTACGGTTCCATCCTGCCCGACGAGACGTCCCGGCGGGACGACGTGGCCCAGCGGCTGGCGTGGATTCGCCGGTCCCCGGGTTATGCGCCTCAGCCGTACGAGCAGCTGGCGGGCTGGTACCGATCCGTGGGCCACGACGGCGATGCCCGCCGCGTGCTCCTGGAGAAGCAGCGCCACCGCCGTCGTTCCCTGCATCCAGCCGGGCGCGCGTGGGGGTATCTTCTCGATGCCACCGTCGGGTACGGCTATCGCCCCTGGCTCGCCGGCCTCTGGCTGGCTGCGCTCTCGCTCCTCGGCACTGAGGTGTTCAGCACTCACACGCCGATCCAGACAAAGCCTGGGGAAGGCGCGCCGTTCAATGCGTTCATCTACACCGTCGACTTGCTATTCCCTATCGGCGACTTCGGACAGCGCGGCGCATGGCATTGGACAGGAGTAGCACAGTGGCTGTCTTACCTACTGATCGCCGTCGGCTGGCTCCTCACCACAACTGTCGTCGCTGGTGTATCCCGCACGCTGACCAGGAACTGACAGGGCCCGAGCGCTCACGCACACCGTGATCTTCGTGAGCTCTCAACCACGACGATAAGTCAGCCACGCCGGCGGGTTCGCTGATCAGGCGCACGTGGGTCTCGCTGCACCCCCACCGGCCCAGCCACGCTACCGGCTTGTGTCGTCGACCAGAGCAACCTGTGACGGCCTGGCCGTGACCATGCCACTGGAGCACCCAGCTTGGGAAGCTGCGATCACCTGGGGCCGGTTGGGGCGCTGACCTGGGCGAACGAACGGACTGGAGCCTCGTCGGGCCCACTGGCTTTCACTGTGATTCCCCGCTGTTCCCCGCTTGATCTGGTGCGCTTGTGGTGCAGTCCGCACGGCGTCGAGGTCATGCTCGGGGGTGCGTTGTCAGTGGGCATGGCTAAGGTCTCAGACGCGGGGCCGGCTTCCGAGGTGTCCAGCTCCGTAGAGCAGTTGCATCCCCGGCTCTGTCTGGGGCGGCCCGGGTACGGCCCGGGACCTTCTATGGGCGGGGTACGGGAGTTGGATTGTTCCGGACGGGCTGTGGGAGATCGCCGAGCCGCTGATCCCACCTTCGAAGGTGCGGCCGCAGGGCGGCGGAACGCAGGACACGCCTGACGAGACGCTGTTCGCGGCGATCATCTACGTGCTGGTCAGCGGTTGTGCCTGGCGGGCTCTGACGCCGTGTTTCGGGATATCGAAGTCGACCGCGCACCGCCGGTTCCTGGTGTGGTCACGGGCCGGGGTGTGGGGCCGGCTGCATGAGGCGGTGCTGCACCGTCTCGATGACGCCGACCTCATCGACGTCTCGCGCGTGGTCCTCGACTCCGCTCACGTGCGGGCTAAAAAGGGGGCGAACTCACAGGTCCGAGCCCCGTGGACCGGGGTAAGTCGGGTTCCAAGATGCACATCCTGTCGGACGCGAACGGACTGCCTCTGGTCGTCGGTGTCTCGGCCGCCAACACCCACGACAGCGAGGGGCTGAAGCCCATGGTCGAGGCGCATCGGCGTGCGCATCGCCCGCAAAGGCATCGAGTCCAGCGAACGGCTGGGTCGCCGAAGGTGGGTGATCGAGCGGACGATCTCGTGGCTGTCCGGCTACCGCCGACTCAGTCCCCGCTACGAACGCAATCCCCGCAACTACCTGGCCTTTCTCGGCCTGGCCGCAGCCCTGTGCTGCTACAAGCGACTCGTCCGCCTCACCACATAGGACACCGTCTAAGGAGAGACCTGCCAGCGCCGGCCGCGCACCGAGCAGAGCGCCGCCGCGAAAGCAGACGCACGCTTTCCAAGTGTGTTGGTGGGGTGGTGGGCTGTGTGCAGGGGCGTTCACCTGGGTTCATGCGCGGTCGGCCGCCGAGGCGGGGTCCGCTCTCGGTCCGCTTGGAACAGTCGTGAATGGGGCTGAATGAGACGGAAACTGAGACGGTCCGGCTCGCTAGTTCCTCAGTGTGCGATGAGTGAGGCTCAAGGAGCCGTCCGCCCGTTACCTTGATCCACATGGCGAGTCAGATCATCACCTTGGTTGGCGTCCTGCTGGGCGCGGTCACGTCGTTCTTCGCTACGACCCTGGCTGAGCGAGCCAAGTTCCGGCAAGCCTTGGCCACACGGTGGGATGAGCGCAAACTCGACACCTACGTGGAGTACGTCTCCTGCGTCAAGGAAGCGGCACGGGCCGCCGGGCGGGTACTCGAAGCCCGTGAGCAGGGCGATGACCCGTCCGAGACGCTCGCGGAGATGGAGGCGGCAGAGACCCGACGCTCGGTCCTCTTCGAAGGGCTTGTCCTGCTGGCGGAGGACGCGGCTTCCGAGGCGGCAGCGACGGCCAATGAGCGCCTTTGGGCCTTGCTGAAGTGCGCTCGCGAACCAGCTGGCGTGCCCGCTGCCCGCCGTAATGAGCTTGGTCCTGCGCTCATTGACGCGTTGAACAGCCTCCACAAGGCAGCACGAGCGGACCTGACGATAGGCAAGTCCTGGAGCGCGGGACGCTGAGATGATCCGGTTTCCGGAGGCCATGAGCTTGGGAAGCTAAGGGCATCTAGAGCTTGCTCCGGACCTGACCTGCAGCGGAGCACTGCTGACGCCCGCCGAGTGGTCGACTCGTTCCCTGGTGTTCACCGTGGTTCCCCGCACGATCTGGCACGGGTCTGGCACGGACCTCTTCGTCCCGAACTACGAGAGAAGGCCGTTCAAGTCACCCGACCTTGCTCAGAGCGTCGCATGGTCTGGCGATGGCTGTCGCGTCTCCCTGCTGCACACAGTGGCCGCCGTGTCACAATTTGAACACCTTACCTTCACGTTGCCTTCACGGCAGTGATCATGTGTACATCACACACGCCTGGGCGACCATGCTCTACCGCACCGCACCGCACCGCACCGCACTCACTGCACTGGTACTGGTAACTCCGGCTTCGCTTACCGCCTGCGGTGGCAACGACACTAAGCCCACCGCCGAGGCGAAGCCGACGCCGACGTTGCGAAGGAAGACAAGTTCCTTGACGCCGTGCACCTCACGTCCTGGCAGAGTTGGCAGGAGACTCAGCCGGCAGACGGGGAGCTCATCGAGTTCCCACAGATGTGGTGCGACGGGCTTGCCGAGGGTCACAGTGTCGCGTTCCTCTTCAGCGAGGGCGGTCTGTACCCATCGGGCGGGGACTGGGGTACGAGAAAGCCCGAGGCGAACGAGCTCTTGCTGATGGGCGTGAAGGCCTACTGCCCAGACAAGGTGGACGAGGTAACCCAGGAGCTGCGGGACGACGGTGAGTACTAGCCAGGGTGCGCCGCTCCTCCAAGAGGGGGCACCCCACTCCCTCTCGGGATGCCAACAACTAGGCAAGCGGCTCCGGAGGCCGCTTGACTCTCAGGCCACGTTGCTGGTCACGGTCTCACAGATGCTTGGTTGGCTATAGCTCGTCCACAGATAGTCCACAGCGCCCTGACCGTCGCTCTACGGATCCGCGAGCCGTTTGGAGTGGTCGAGGGCGCGCGGACCTACGTGAGCCGGCATCTGGACAAGGGCCGTGGCTTCCGCTGATGATCATTCATGCCCCCGCCAGTGACTCTGCCCAAGCGTCGGCCGGCTTAAGCTGCAGCAACTGCATTGGATGCGTTGAACTGAATTCGCACAGCAGGTGTGGCGTCACCCAGCGTGGCCACCTTAAGTGCCTGGCGCACTTTCCGCTTGAAGAGCACCTTCGCCCCTTCAGGGGTGGGTGAGGTGAGATACATGACCACATCGAATGTCTGGTCATAGCGCGATGCCGCAAAGTGCACGCCGGTACCCCCTGTCGCCCTCTCCAGGGCGTCCAGTAGTCGGCTTGCGAAAGAATCGAACTGTTGACCGGTCAACGTCGAGCCCGCGAGCGTTCCATGTGCGGCCTGCCTGTATGCCTTCGGCATGGCTCTCCTCTTGAGCTACCAGCATGGAACCGTCTGACGCAGGAAACGGCGGTGGCGGCGAACGTCTCGTCGACTCCAATGAGGATACGCGACGCTCCAGTGTCCACCAGGGCAAGCGCAGGCCATCAGGATGCGCGGCGGGACCCTCCCATTCTCATGCTTGATCGTCCATCCGCGCTGCTCCTTGGCCTCCTGGAGCAGGCGCGTCAGGGCGCTATCCATCGTTGCTCCAATCGCTCAACCAAGGTCGCCGCACACCTACCCCTGAAGTCCGATTGGTGACATTTAGTTACCTATGTTCCCATGATGTCATGCCAGGCGTCCGACGGCCACCGATCACCGCCCGGACTCGACGCTGGGCGGCGATGTCCTTGAGGGGTGCCCTAGTAGCCCTTGTAATCGCAGCGTTCTTCAAGTGGATCTGGCCGCTGTTCTGGTGGACGCCACTGGACGAAGCGCTGTGGAAGGAGTTGACAGAGGGTGAAAAGGCGACCGCCTTGGGGCAATGGCGGCTGGCATTCGTTCAAGCTCTGGCGGCTGTTGGGGCTCTTATCGCCCTGTCGTACACCGCACGCACCTACGCGCTCTCTCGCCGCGGTCAGTTCACCGAACGTTTCGCCAAAGCCTTGGAACGGCTGGCCTCTGATGATGAGTTGTACCTACGCATTGGCGGAATCCACGCTCTTGAACATGTTTCATTTGATTCCGCTGCTCACCACGACAACGTCGTCGAGGTGCTCACCGACTTCATCTTCAGCCGCACAAGCGAAAGGGAAGGTTGCATTCGGTGGTCCATCACGTGGGCGCCCCGGCTCGTAAGTCGCCAAAAGATTGCCTCTGATGTCCAGGCAGCTCTTACCGCCCTCGGCCGGCGCCGGCGTCCGCGGCGCAACATGCTGGATTTCAAGGGGTTCGACCTGCGAGACGCCGATCTCACTTCCTTGAATCTAAAACGGGCGGACCTGTCAGCAGCCGTTCTGCGTCGGTCCTTTCTGACCAGGGCACAACTTCAGCGCTCGTCTTTGGTTCGGGCTGAGTTGCATTACGCGAGGCTCTCTGAAGCGCGACTGTCATGGGCAAACCTGACCGAGGCTCGGCTGCCGCGGGCCTCGCTTATCAAGGCGCGGATGAGGTGGGCTCGCCTATCTGAAGCACATCTGCAGCGCGCAAATTTGACCCACGCCAGATTGGAGTTTGCGCAATTGAGTGACTCACAGCTCGACCATGCAGATCTGACCAAAGCCAGGATGCACTTCGCAGATATCAGAGGAGCTCAATTGCAAAACAGTGGACTGAGTGGAGCACGGCTCACATTTGCAGATCTGAGAGGCGCAAACCTCAGCGATGCAACAGGGGTGACGGCTAGCCAGCTTCGGTGGGCTCGAGTTGATCACCGCACGACGCTTCCCACACACCTGATTTGGGATGGGCTCTACTGGACAACGGTACGCGACAGATGAACGCCTCCATAGTCGCCGCAGGCGAGAGAAAGATGAAGGGCACGCGCGGCGTGCCGCTTTCGTCCCGCTGATTGCTTCACTGCGAGCGACCTCTTTTGCTGGTGGAGGTAGCTCAACTGCTCCGTTGGATTCCGCACTCTCGCTACCTCTTGCCGAGCGCCATTTATCCCAACAGCTGGCTGGCGCCCCCCACCGAGCCTGGGCATCTTTCCAACTGTGGTGGTGGGTGGTGACAGAGGGCGACTTGGGCCCGTCCTGAACGAAGGTGAACGTGGCTGACTGAGACGGAAACTGAGACGGACGGGCAACAAATCGCCAGGGCCTCGGAGGTGGACCGACCAGGTGACGTGCCCCAGAATCTGATGACATGGATACGACCTTCCTGGCAGCACTGATCGCTGCGACAGTCACCGCAGGCGGTTGGATCGCCAATCATGTGCTGTCCGCCCGGGCGGATCTGAGGCGAAGGCAGGCCGAAGCAAGGCTCACCCACGTAGAGAACCAACTGGAGCAGCTCTATGGACCGCTCCTGTTCCTAGTCAAGGAGGGACGGTCGGCATTCCATGACTTCTGCGAAACCCTCGGACGCAACTACGTGTTCGCGGCCGGCAGGCCGCTCAGTCTGGAGGAACGAGACCTTTGGTTGTTCTGGGTTGATCACGAGTTCATGCCTCGCAATGAGGCTATCCAGAACCTCCTCTCATCAAAGACGCACCTCATCTTGGGTGACCAGATGCCGGACTCCTTCTTGGCCTTCATCGAGCACTACAACTCATGGCGCGTGACCCATCTGAGGTGGAAGGAGGAGGGAGTTCCATACTCATGGCATTCCAAGGTCAACTGGCCCGGGTCGTTCGAGACTGAGGTGATCGAATCCTACGGACGGCTCAAGAACCTGCAAATCCAGCTGGCAGGCCTGGTGAGATGAGTGGAAGCTTGATCGCGGCTGGCCTGCAGAGTCTGCCTCACCCGGCCAGACGTGGCCTGTTCGGAGCCCTAGCTTGGGAAGCTGCGATCATTCGCGGCCGAGCTGAGCGCTGACCTGGGCAAACGGCGGGCATGCGGCGCCGTCGGGCCTGGCTGCCCTCGCCGTGGTTCCCCGCTGCTCCCCGCTCGATCTGGTGCGCTTATGGTGCAGTGCCCTGGGCGCGTGCCGTGGCGTGTGAGACATCAGAACCGGCTTGCCTGAGACGCAGGAGACCTAGGCCGTAGGCGCGTCCGCGACCCATACCAGACAGGACCGCTCTCTGCAGCGCGGAGGGATCAGTGATCACCGCCAGGCCCTCGAATCGGGTTGCCTGGAGGAAGGTTGGGTTCCTTGCTTCGCGTCTGGCGATGACAGGCTCCAACGGCCGGCTGCGTACTTCAACAGTCGCTAGCCCGGAACGGGAAGCATGACGTTCCCACCAGGCAGTTGCTTCAGCAGGTCGTATGCCGACACGCTTGCTGCGTCTTCCTGCTCTTGGCATCGCCCGAGTGGCGTTCGCGTCCAACAGAAACCGCACTAGCTGTCCCTCGAAGCCTGCCTCTGACCAGGCGACCCGCTCAACTGCTACCGCGCGGGCGTAGTCGTTGGTCAGGGCGCTGAGAAGCAGGGGCCCCGCGGTCTGAACACGCAGGATCGCGTCACCACGGTCCATATCCAATCGGTAGAGCAGGCGACCGGTGGCCGGTGAGCCGTGCCCTGCAGTGTTCGGAGACAGGGAGCGGACGGTGTGATGAAGGTGAAGGACATCGCCGAGGTCACGCAGCACTTGTAGGTTGCGTCGATTGAGGCGCAACACGATCTGTTGGGCGCTATGGGGTGGCTGCCACGTCTGCTGAGCGGAGCCTTCCGACCTGGCTTGGTGCCACAGGTCGTCGAGGCGGGCACAAATGGCGTCCAACGCCTGCTCCTGTGAGCCGCCCGTGGGACGATGGGCGAGAGCCCGCAGGGCAAGCCCTCCCACCACCGCCATAAACGGGTCATATTGTGGCACCCGGTCCCGGGTGAACAGGTTGTGCACGGTGGAGTGCCCCAAGCCGGCGGCGCGGGCCAACTCGCGGGCTGAGGGAAACCCTGCTTCCCGGTGCAACTCATGCAGCGCGGCGTTGAGGTCGCGCATCCGCCCTGCTGGCAGGTCTGGCCGATTGATCTCGCCGGCACGGCCCATGTCTTGCCCCCTCATGAGTTGGATGTGTATCCGCGACGCGCCGAAGATTTTGCCTGTCCCGTGGGCGTGCTTCGCGGCCGACAGGGCTTCGGCCGGCTGCGCTGCCATGATTTTCTCGCTTGCCGGGCCGACCAGAGGGCGAATGCCGCAATAACGCTGGCTGCTGCGTTCTCCAAGATGTTCACAGGGACAACCTCCCTCGGCTCCCCCCGGCTGTGGACAGTTGTGGACACCGGAGTGCCGAACACCCTTAGAACCGGGCGAGCGCTGGCCGCTGCCAAGGAACCGTTAGCGAGCAACGATCACAGAAACCACGCCCTTAGCTGGGAAGCTGAGGTGATCAAGGGAGCGCCACACTGCTGACCTGCGGCGGAGCGGTGTCGGCTCTGGTGCGCGGTCGACTAGTTCCCCGGTGTTCCCCACGGCTCCCCGCAAGGATCTGGCACGGGGCTGGCACGGCTGCCATCGACCTGAACCTCGGCTGCGGACTCGCTGAGACATGACATGGGGGTCGGTCGGCCGCCAAGGGGTGCGTACCGCCGTATCGGCCGAACTCGTTGGCGCCTGCTGCTGGCGGGAAGTCAAGCTCTGTCAGTGCTGCTTGCTAACTTGGCCGCGCTGTCAGCGGTCTGAAGCATCAAGTCGGCTCTGTTGCCGGCAACAGGGACATGGAAGGCGTAGCTGCCAAGGATGAGGACGAAGGACTGTGAAGAGTGCGGGACAGCGTTCGTTCCCACTGGACCAGCTCGTTACTGCGGAGACAAATGCCGCGCAGAGGTACAAGCCCTGCAACTGACGGCAAGCATGTACGGACTGACTCTGGAACAAACCAGGGTCGTTCGTTCTGTAGGCGCTTGCATGATCTGCTCATCTACCGTCTCGGGATTCGAGTCCGGAATATTTGCGGTAGATCATTGTCACGACAGTGGAGTCGTACGCGGCGTGCTCTGCCAATCCTGCAACTTCCTACTGGGCAACGCCCGTGATGAAGTCGACGTCCTCTTCGCTGCTATCAAGTACCTACTCAAAGACCACACGGCTGAGCCCTGGAATCAAGGTAGGCGTAGAAAAGAAATCGTCGCCGAACGAAAGGATCAAAGTCTCACAGCCCGACTTGAGCGAGCCGAGAGTTCTCTAGAGGCGGCTGAGCGACGCGTCAAAGAGCTTGAGGCTGTTTTGGCGGAAGTAGCTGAAGACACGGCAGTCGCCGCTTTGCGTCGAGCTAGAGATGCCGATGCCGTTGAGCGGTTCATCAGTGAGTTCATATCACCTGCTCCTCGCGGGAGCTCTCGAATCCAGGCAGGTGCCCTCCGAAGTGCTTGGACAGACTGGGCCGGAGGCGCCTCCTGCCCAGTGCAGAGTCTTCATGAGGCCCTGCATAAACTGGGGGGCGTCCAGCGCCGGTCCTCGACTGGACGGTACTGGGATGGAATAGCCCTGCGCTCTATCCCAAAGAGCGACGCCGAGGACTAGACGGTGAGAGCACACGGCTGCCCCGAAGTGGCGGGGAGCATTGGCACCCGGCCCCGAGCGTTTCCAGCTGCGAGCGGCTATGCGACGTAACCCCGACATAGTGCGCGAGTTCATGAAGGAGTACCACTTCGACGAGACCTGAGGGATTCAGTACTGTGTATGAACCCAGGTCTACCGGTGGTGCGCGCTACGATCCACGGCTTGTAGTAACTACAAACTGCGGGGTTTGATCAGCTTTTCACCTCGCGGGATGGATCTGATCTGGTGAGGGAGGCCGGCCAGCATGGAGGCCAAGTCGTCTTCTTCCTCACTGGTCGCAAAGATGATCTGGCTTCCAGCTGCACCATTCACAGCGGCGCGACCCAAGAGCTGCTGAAAGCTGGCACGAGCTGCCTCTTGCTGTCTCGGCTCATCGAAAATCAGGATTTGCGGATGATGTCCACGGAATTCGCGAGATACCTCCATGAAGGAAAAAAGGTAAGCCCAGATCACTCGGATCATATCGCTCGCTGACAAGTCAAACCCGAGATCGAATCCCTCATGAATCGGGCGATATGTTTTCTTGGAGATGTCGAGTGACTGTGGCACCAGTGAGCGAAATCCGTACGCATCAAGCTGAGAGACGAGCGATGACCTCAGGGCGCTGATCTTAGCCTCATCAGAAGCCGTAAGGTCCCTGCCCTTGAGCGCAGCCAATTCTTCCTTATTGCGTCGCCATGTTGCAGCCAGCGAGTCAAGCTCATCAATCGACGACTCAATCGAATCCCTGATGCTACGCAGCGCTTTGACCTTTTCTTCCAGTCGCAAGCGCTCGGCTAGAAGGGAAGAATCCGGCAGTGAGTTGGGGCTGACTAGCGCGTCCTTTTGTGACCGGATGGCTGCCCGCAACCCCTCCATCTCTTCGCGCAACCTGTAGACGCGGGCCTGGCTGATCTCTGCAGTCCGTGCGGCGTCGAGTGCCATGGAGCGGAAGGTTGCTAGTTCTCTCTCTAGATGTGCAATGTTGTCCTCAATCGCCAATGGGTAGTCGGTAATTTCAAAGCCATCGGGAAGGCTCTGTCCACATGTTGGGCAGTTTTCATAGGCGGTACCCAAGTCATCGGGCGATCCAAGGCGCTGAAGGAGAAGGGCATCCTTGTGTTTGCGTAGGTCTTCTTCCAGCGCTTCGATGCGCAGTTCAAGGGATTGCCGCTGCTTGTTCGCCTGCTCCCAGTCCTCTATCGCAGAAGCCAGCACCATACTGAGCTGGGTTACCCTCTCCTGGTTCCTAGATAGGGCTCCTTCAATCTCAGTCGCGGCCTCCCCAACGGAGGCGACTGGCCGAACTTCTTGGGCATCCAACTCCCTCGCGAGTCGGTCAATCTCGTCGTCAAGCGAAATCCATCCAGATCCGGAATCCACCTCTAGGCCAACTAGATATTCCCTGCGCCAAGTAGTGCTCGGTTTTTTGGGGATTCCACGCACGAGAATTCCAGCCCTGGAGGCTACATCAGAGACGCTACGATGCACGCTTTTCCAATCGGCCTCAAGGAGCGAGATAGCCGACTCGATTCTTTGCACTTCAAGCACCATGTCCATGGCGTCCATGGCCAAGATGAACTCGGCTGATCGTTTGGACACATCCTGAATCCCCAAGTATGTAGGGATTCGAGCTTGAACGCCGGACCAGCCGTGTTTCTGCTCAACAAAGAAGTAAGGAAAAAGGCATTCCAGATACAGTGGCCCTTCGCTCCCGTCCATTCGGGTTACCCGTGGAGGATCCCAGCCTAGGAAACGAGCCAGTTCGTAGTGGAAGCCGGCCTCTCTCTGTGCGGCTCCCGCTCGACGGACAAAGTAATCCCGCTGCGTGTAGGCGCTGCCAGGTTGCGACAGTGTTGGCCCACTCCGGGTGCGAACGAGGCTAGTATCGTGCCGGGAGCTCTTAACAGGGCGACCAATCGTTAGAACTTCACCCCGAGAGTTCTCAATTTCGAGCGCGACGCTTGACTCGGTTACGCGGTATTCTCTCCCCTCAACCTCAATAACGTCCGTCATGGCATGAGGGAGAGGGATATCCCGACTAGGGCTCATCATGCCCTCAAGGCCCAGTGCGTAGATAATTGACTGCAGGCATGTGGACTTGCCGCTAGAGTTGTCGGCTCGCAGGATATTGAGGCCTGCCTCAAAACTCAGATCTGTTCCACATGTGGGCCCGGAGGTGCGGACATTTAATGAAAGCTTCCTGATTTTCACGACTTAGGACCTCCACTCCAATAGGTCGTTAACAGACTTTTGAGTGATTCGGGCTGGCAGGGTGGATAAGAACTCTTTCTCAGGCAGTAAGATTTCTGGATGGGTCCAGAGTTTGTTAGCGAGTCGCTCTCCCTTCTCTGTGAGGGAGATGCTGGAGTTATCATTCCTCTTTGCAAGGCCTGTAGCCACGGCCAGGTTGATTGTGCGGGTTGTCGAGGGATCATGACGGATGATTAGACCGTTCGGCTTACGGTGCTCGGTAAACCACTCTTTGATCACCTTGCGTCCCTGTGCAGAGCGTAGGGCCCAGGCAAGTACGTGAATTTGCTCCAGGTTGGCTGTATTTCCTCGACAGCGCTTCAGAATCAAGACAGCTGAAGCCAGCCTCCATCCCGTACGGAGATCGCCAGGGATTGGGTCGGGGCGTCGCGTAAAAACGACCCCGCTTGTGATGCCCGAGAAAGCACGCTCCAAGATGGATGTATTACTCATGATGCACTCTCAATCTCAAAGTCCAATGGGCATCGCATGAGCCAGTCAGCGATCGAACCCCACGACATGGCATCGACAAATGCATCGTCCAAAGCGGGTGCCTGGCGGGCCAACTCCTCTTTTAGTGACCTTACGATCGTAGTGACGTCTGCCGCGCTATTGGTGCTTCCAGGGGGATATTCTAGGACTAGTTTGCGCTCCTTGCGCACTCTCGCCCCTGTTGCAGCTTCCCACTGATCGGGATACTTTTCTCGCAGGCGAGTCAAGGCGTTTTCCGAATCAAGGAACTGATTTACCAGCTGTTCGAGATATGTCTTTTGGGCAGTCGGGGACAGCCTGAGTTTGGCGAGTTTCTTGAGCGCCACGTGGGCAAGTTGGGAATTGCCCTCCATCCAGTCATCGACCTCATCGCGAGGGGTAGGTACGACGTCGACTAGAGACGTGGGCCGTTCCAGAACTTCGATTCGCTCTGCGGCGTAGATAGCATCAGTAGCAACTGTGACCTTGAAGCCATCTGCGATGAATGGGAGGCCTTTGCCGCGGATCTCATCCGACTTTGTGCTGGCATGCTGAACGAGTTGAGCAGAATCGAAGATGGGCACCAGGAATATGTAGTTGTGAATCTTCACATCTCCGAGCAGCTTGTGAAGTTCCTTCTGTTTGGTATCCAGCTTTCTGAGGTCCGTCGAGAGTTTGTCCCGCTGCTTTTCGTAGCGTTCAGCAGTAGACAGTGGCTCGACTGGGGCATAGCACTGAAACGCTCGTCCACAGAAAGTGAAAGCCTCAATTCCAAGGTCTCCGCCGTGTCGAGCCGGGACCTCCTGAACCTGGTCTGCCCCGTAATGACGTCGAGCCAAAAGGAGGCAGTACTGCTCCCAGTCGTCTCCTGAGTAGTGGTGAGTTGCTACCAAGTAGACCCCCAACCTCGCGGGCTGCCGCCCAGCCCATAAAGGGCCTGCCTGTGAGGCCCTCCGCCCCAGGACATGATAGGGAGAGGTTTTGCCCGGTGACCTCTGCTTTCAATCATCTAGGTCGGTGGAGCGGGTTTGGCCGGTGGCCTGCCCGGTCTGGGGTCGAGCATGATCAGGGGGCCGTACGCTGGCTGGCAACTCGGGCAGGCTGTGGACCTGCCCGCAATGTGCACGAGTGGCCCCCTGGTCTTGCTCGACGTGGGACCCGGACCGGGGAGGTGGCTAAAGCCCAAGACCGGGAAGTTAGGGCGGTTCGGTCGTGGTCCGGTGGCTGGTCAGGGTGATGGTGGTGATCACGGCTGCCTTGTGCCCGACGCTGCCCTTG